>NZ_CP097263.1:7937500-8565000 GCF_028622115.1 Kutzneria chonburiensis | reverse complement strand
GACTAGTACAAACTGGCATTTCAATCCAGTTTAACCATCTCAAAGGAACCCACTAAGGGGTTTATTCATTCAAGTACTGGCTATTACAGTACGCTGTTGAGTTCTCAAAGAACACACGCACACCATCTCGCGCCGCAATTTCTTGCGGTTGATCCGGGGCGGCAGTTAATGTCACTGCGGTGTTTCAAAGCTTATCCGGTCTGGTTTTCCCTGTCAAATCGGCTCTGAGAGTCGAACTTCTGGGGTTCCAGGCCCGGCGGTCGCACACTCTACCACGTTCTCACGGGAGCTTGTTTCGCGACCTAGGATCTTGGTGTCTTCGCTCGTCCTCGCCGGCCCTTGCGGTCCGGGGCGAGTCCGTGTTGCGCTGACAGAGAGAAAGTTACTCAGGTCGATCACCGAAGTCAAATCGCCTGGTCAGCGTGGTGAACAGCCGGCATCGGTCCTGATCAGACGCCCTTGCCCCGCGGCCGCAGCCACAACGTGGCGCTCCGGGAGTCAGTGGCCTCCAACACTTCCTCCGGGCTGACCGCCCGTTGCAGGTGCACCGGCACCAGGTCGTAACCCCAGGTGCGGAACTCCCGCAGCGCGGTGATCGGATCATCGCCCAGATCGCTGATCGCCGACGGGGAGAACGCGCACAACACGTGCGGGCGATCCCTACGCAGCAACCGCACCAGGCCCCCGAGGGCTCGGTGTTCCCGCCCCGGCGCATCCACCTTCACCACCGACAACCGCATGCCGGCCAGGCTGGGGATGCTCTCCAGCTCCTTGTCCAGCCGCACGCCGCGAACCAGGCCGCCCAGCTCGACCGGCTTGTTCTCGTCCATCGGCTCGAGCACCGGCGCCCCGCCGGCGAACTGCATGGCACCGGCAGCCTGGTTCTCCACGGGCGCCACGGCGGCGTGCACGGGCGGGCCGGGGTTCGGCCGCACCGACACCCCACCGGTCAGCGCGGGCTCGGCCAACAGGTCCGTCGCCTGGTCCCACGCCGCGCCTTCGACAACGACCAGCCGGTCGGCGATCTGCGGCGACAGGTTCACGCTCACGTTGTGCCGCAACAGCCGCCGCACCGAGTCGGACGGCTCCACGGCCACCACGGCCCCGCTGGTGCCGAGCATGCTCAGCACCCTGATCGTGTGATAGCCGACGTGCGCGCCGACGTCGACGAACACGCCGTCCGGCTCGACCAGCGAGTCGATCAGCCCGGACAGCTCCGGCTCCCACACCCCGTTGCTCGACAGCAGCGGCAGCATGAGCGCGTCCTCGGACGGCAGCCGCAGCAGGCCCACGTCGCAGAGCACGAGCGAACTCGACACTCCCTCGACCGCGCCGCCGTGCCGCTCGTGCTCACGCACCACCACACGCCGCAGCGCGTCGGACGTGTGCAGCGCCTGGTCCGCGGACCGCAGCCCGGACTCGAGCCGCCCGTCGCGCTCACGCAGGTTCTCCGCGACCTTCGACTCCAGGGCGTCAATCCGGTCCAGCGTCTTGTCCAGCATCAACGTCAGCCGGTCGAGCCGGTCGGCCAGCGTGTCCATCTGCTTGGTCCGCTTGGCCGCTTCGGCCACCAGCGCGTCCTCCAGCTCACGCATGCGCCGTCCCTGGCCGGCCAGGTCGGCGGTCACGCGCACCACGCCGTCGTCGGTGCTGACGAGTTGGTCGCCGAGCTGCGAGTGCCGGTCCACGAGCCGTTCGAAGTCGGCACGCAGGCCTTCCAGCTCGACCAGTCCGCCGACTTCACGGATCTCGTCCTGCCGGCGGTGCAGCTCGCCGGCGGTGCGCTCGATGCCGTCGAGCACGGTGCCGAGCACGTCGCGCAGGTGGTTGTCGTAGTGGTTGAGGACCCGCAGCACGCCCTTGCGCAGCGCCGGCGCCATCGGCATGCGGCTGGCCACGTCGACATCGGGCTGCCGCAGCAGCGCGTGCTTGGCCGAGTGCAGCGGTCCGAGCGGGTCGGTGTCGTTGCCCGTACGGGAGGCCGAGCGCCGCGCACGCCACGTGCGGTATGCGTGCTCGACGCGCTCCTTGAGCTGGTCGGCCACCTTGGGCAGGGAGTACGCGCGCAGCAGGTGCCAGCGGCCGGTCCGCGACAGCCGGTCGGCGGCCTCGGGGTCGTCGGCGACTTCGCGCAGCAGCTTGGACGCCACCTCGATGTCCGGCTCCGTGCCGCCGTGATGGCACGGCACGAGCACGGCGGTGTCGGTGTCGAACAGCTCCGTGACGACGCCGTGCGCGCTGGCGATCACCGGCACGCCGCGCGCAGCGGCCTCGGTGAGGCCCCACGCGAGCAGGTCGGAGCCGCCGCCGCGGTGCAGCGACAGCGCCCAGTCGGCGGCGTCGAGCAGGAACGGCAGGCTGATCGGGTCCTCGACCAGGCGAATCCGAGGATCCGTCGCGGTCGCCAGGCGGAGTCGCTCGGCTGCCTCCGGGTGCTCGGCCGAGCCCGTGACGGCGAGCAGCAGCAACACGTCCTGCCGGTCCGGGAAGGCGGCGAGGAAGGCCGACACCGCGCCGAGGGCGTTGCCAACGCGCTCGGCGGCGTGATCGACAACGGTGGCGAAGACCACCTCGTCGCCGATCTTGTGCGCCGACCGCGACGAAGCCCGGGCCGCCTCCTCGCGGGCCGGCCGGTCGAGCACCGGCAGCGTGATCGTCCGCACCGGCACGGTCATCGTCTGTTCCAGGGCCAGGCGGGTCGTCTCGGAGGTGACCCACACCTCGTTCGGCTCGATCGGGCCGCCGATCGGACCCGGGCCGGTGCGCACGGCGACGACGTAGCGCTCGGCCGGAGCCGAGACTTCGTCATCACACAGCAGCACGACCGGGTAGCCGGGCTCGGTCGCCGCCGGCAGACCTGAGGAACGCGCGGACGCCGCGACGAGGTCCGCGACCCACCCGCTGCCCAGCACCGAGACGCCGAGCTGCGCCAGCAACGCGGTCTCGCCGCCGGGGCGCTTGGGCACGGCGTCGAGGTGCACGCGGCCGCTCGCGACGCCGGGTCCGGCGCACCACTCACGGAACACCTGGCTGTCCGCGCCGAACGGCTCCTCGAACTGTCCTTGCAGCGCGGGATCGTCCTGCCACACCGCGAACGCCCACCGCGTGGAGCCGGGCAGGCCGTCGACCTCTTCGGCCGCCCACGCGACGAACTCGTGCTGCGCGGTACCGAAGGCCGGCGCCGGCGGCAGTTCGCCCGCACGGTCGGCGGCGAGCAATGCTCGGCGGTACTCCGCGCGCAGCCCGGTGGGCAGGCTCGTGCCGTCGGCCAGGTGCCCGAAGCCATACTCGGTTCGCTCCTGGCCGAGGCCGTGTCGTACCAGCTCGTTGCGGTACGTCGTGCAGAGCTCGGCCAGCAGCGGGTGCTCGGACAGCAGCACGCGGGGCCGCGCGGTGACGTCCGCGGACAGCAGCCACGGCCGCAGGGGGTCGAAGCCGCTGAAGTGCACGGTGCGCAGGGCACGGCCGTCGATCTGGAGTTCGCCGTCGGTCTCGGCAAGCTGGCGCTGTCCGGCGTTCCACACCGACAGGCCGATGCCCGGGTCGCGCAGCACCTCGTGGTCGACCAGCGCCGGGGCGCTGTCGAGGAAGGTCGCACCGGTCTCCGGCGCCTGCCGGACCGTGTCGAACCAGGTGTGCAGGAACGCCTCGGCGCCGGGGGCCACGGCCACGAAACCCGCGTCGTAGACACCGGCAGCGGCCAGTTCCTCGGGCGTGGGGCGCATGCCGTCGTCCGACAGCGGGCGCAGCACGCGCGGCGCCAACACCAGCGGCTTACGGGCGAGCGCGGGCACGACCTGGTCGGCGATCGAGCCGACGACCTGCACGGACGGGTCGAGGTAGAGCACGGGGCCGCCGTCGGCCAGCAGGCGCTCCAGCAGTCGCGGCCGCAGCACGGCGCAGAGCTGCTCAGAGGTGCAGGCGGTGGCCAGTTCGGCCAGCTCACGGTCACCGATGCCGATGTCGGCCGGCGCCAGCACGCCCTGGCCGGTGGTCGTGGGATCGGCGTCGACGATGAGCGCCACGAAACGGCCGTTGCCGTGCACGGTCAGGAAAGCCGCGCCCAGCGTGCGGACCGCGGGCAGCTGCGCCTTCGTCGCGACTGTGCAGGCGCTCAGCACGGGCTGCTCGGGAAGTGCGATCGACGGCGGCACATCCGGCCCGCTCGCACCGGCGGGACCGAAGCCGACCCGGACCACCGGGGTGCTGGGCTCGTCGGCGGGTAGGCCTGTGGCAGGGACGTCAGTCACGGGCACAACCTAGCCCGATCCCGCGTCGGGTCGAAGTAATGCCGACCGTTGAGCGCCGGCCCGCTGCCCGCGCCCGCGCGCGCCGGGTCCGGCCGCGCGACGCAGCGCGCCGCGCTGGCCAGCCCGAACGCGTCGGAATTGATCAACATCCTGACATCGGCCGCCGTCCCGCGATGAACGACACGCCGACAGCGTCAGAGGATGGGCAGGAAGGTGCTCAGCTCGAACGGGGTGACCTTGCTCCGGTAGGCGTCCCACTCGGCCCGCTTGTTGCGCAGGAAGAACTCGTACACGTGCTCGCCCAGCGTCTCGGCCAGCAGCTCGGAGTGCTCCATCTCGCGCAGCGCCTCGCCGAGGTTCTGCGGCAGGCTCGTGTAGCCGGCCGCGCGCCGCTCGGACTCGGTCAGCGACCAGACGTCGTCCTCGGCCGCCGGCGGCAGCTCGTAGCCTTCCTGCACGCCCTTGAGCCCGGCGGCGATGATCACCGCGTAGGCCAGGTACGGGTTGCAGGCCGAGTCCAGGCTGCGCACCTCGACCCGGCGCGAGGAGGCCTTGCCCGGGGAGTACATCGGCACCCGGACCAGCGCGGACCGGTTGGCGTGGCCCCAGCAGACCGCGGTCGGGGCCTCGCCGCCGACGATGAGCCGCTTGTAGGAGTTGACGAACTGGTTGGTCACGCCGCTGATCTCGCGGGCGTGCTTGAGCAGGCCGGCCACGAACGCCTTGCCGGTGGCCGACAGCTCGTACGGGTCCTCGGCGTCGTAGAACGCGTTGCCGTCGCCCTCGAACAGGCTGACGTGCGTGTGCATGCCGGAGCCGGGCTGGTCGGTGAACGGCTTGGGCATGAAGGAGGCCCGCACGCCCTGCGTGATCGCCACCTCCTTGACCACGTACCGGAAGGTCATCACGTTGTCGGCCATGGTCAGCGCGTCGGCGTAGCGCAGGTCGATCTCCTGCTGGCCGGGCGCGTTCTCGTGGTGGCTGAACTCCACCGAGATGCCCATCGCCTCCAGCGCCTCGATGGCGTGCCGGCGGAAGTGCGGCGCGGTGTCATGGCTGGCCTGGTCGAAGAAGCCGCCGTTGTCGGCCGGCACCGGCTCGCGGCCGTCGTTGTTGAGCTCGCGGAGCAGGAAGAACTCGATCTCCGGGTGCACGTAGCAGGTGAAGCCGGCCTCGCTGGCCTTGGACAGGGTCCGGCGCAGCACGTGCCGCGGGTCGGCCCAGGACGGCGACCCGTCCGGCATGGCGATGTCGCAGAACATGCGCGCCGAGTAGTGCCCGCCGCCGCCGGCCGCCTCCCAGGGCAGCACCTGGAACGTCGACGGGTCGGGCTTGGCCACCATGTCCGACTCGTAGACGCGGGAGAAGCCCTCGATGGCCGAGCCGTCGAAGCCGATGCCCTCGGAGAAAGCACCCTCGAGCTCGGCCGGCGCGACCGCGACGGACTTGAGATACCCGAGCACGTCGGTGAACCACAGCCGGACAAACCGGATGTCGCGTTCCTCCAACGTGCGCAGCACGAACTCCTGCTGGCGGTCCATGAGCGCAGCGTAGGCAGCCCTCGTTAACGGCATGTTTCGGGGGCCCGCGACCTTCGGCGAGGTTGCCCCGATCGGGCACAGCGTGTACGACCGAGCAACGCCGTCAGTCACCGATCACGCACGTCGGATCAGGGAGGACAGGCATGACCACCAGTGCCACCCGGCCACGTCTCACACCCGACCAGCGCAGTTCGTTCACCGCGGCCCTGCTCGGCTGGTCGATGGACGCCTTCGACTACTTCCTCGTGGTGCTGGTCTACGCCGACATCGGCGCGGAGTTCAAGGTCTCGCTCACGCAGATGGCCTTCCTGACCACCGTCACGCTGCTGATGCGGCCGGTCGGGGCGTTCCTGTTCGGACTGTGGGCCGACCGGGTGGGCCGGCGCATCCCGCTGATGACCGACGTCGTCTTCTACTCGACCATCGGTTTCCTGTGCGCCTTCGCCCCCAACTACACCGTGCTGCTGGTGCTGCGGCTGCTGTACGGCATCGGCATGGGCGGCGAGTGGGGCCTGGGCGCGGCGCTGGCCATGGAGAAGCTGCCGGCCGACCGGCGCGGCTTCTTCTCCGGCGTGCTCCAGCAGGGCTACTCGATGGGGTACCTGCTGGCCTCGCTCGCGTACCTGGTGCTGCACGGCTGGGCCGGGCTGTCGTGGCGGTGGCTGTTCGCGCTCAGCATCATCCCGGCGCTGATCAGCCTGCTGATCCGGGCCCGGGTCAAGGAGTCCGAGGTCTGGGAGACGACGCAGCAGAAGCTCAAGGCCCACAACACGTCGCTGCGTACGGTGATCTTCACCGCCCCGGTGCTGCGCCGGTTCGGGTACCTGGTGCTGCTGATGACCGCGTTCAACTGGATGAGCCACGGCACGCAGGACGTGTACCCGACCTTCCTGAAGGCGACCCAGCACGGCGGCGCCGGCCTGTCACCCACCACGGCCGGCTGGATCGCCATCATCTACAACATCGGTGCCATGATCGGCGGCACCGTCTTCGGCACGCTGTCCGAACGCTACGGCCGGCGCTACACGATCGTGTTCTGCTCGCTGATCGGGTTGCCGATCGTGCCGCTGTTCGCGTTCTCGCAGACCGCGGCGTTGCTGTGCCTCGGCTCGTTCCTGATGCAGATCGCGGTGCAGGGCGCCTGGGGCGTGATCCCGGCGCACCTCACCGAGATGTCGCCGGACGCCATCCGCGGCTTCTATCCCGGCGTGACCTACCAGCTCGGCAACTGCCTGGCCGCGTTCAACCTGCCGATCCAGGAGGCGCTGGCCTCCAGCCACGGCTATCCGTTCGCGCTGACCGTGACGGTGATGCCGGTGCTGGCGATCCTGGCCGTGCTGACCTTCTTCGGCAAGGAGGCCAAGGGAATCGAGTTCGGCCGGGCCGTGGAGACGACCACTTAGGACGAACACCGGGGGTCGGCCGCCGGCAGCTTCAGGTCGACCAGGTAGGCCACGCCGACCTGGTCGACGCAGTCGCTGCCCTGGAGGAACGCGGTGTGCTGGGTTCCCTGGTACGTCAGGAGAAAGCCCCCGAGCGCGCCGGCAAGGTTGACGCCGGCCTGGTACGGCGTGGCGGGGTCGTTGGTGGTGGAGACGACCAGCGTCGCCGGCAGGCCGCTGACCTTGGGCAGGTGAGGCTGGCTCGTGTTCGGCACCGGCCAGTAGGAGCAGGCGTCGCCGGCCGAGGCCGTGGGCAACGGCTGGCCGTTGTCCAGGAACGGCGCGGCCTGCGTGGCCCGGCGCTCGGTGTCCAGCTCGGTGGCGAGGTCCTTGGACTGCGGGTTGTCCACACACTGCACGGCCGTGAAGGCGTCCTGCTCGTTGGAGTACTTGCCGTCGGTGCCGCGGCCGTCGTACAGGTCGGCCATGGTCATCAGGGTCAGGCCGACGCCCCGCTTCAGCTGCACCAGGCCGCTGTTCAGGGTCTCCCACAGCTGCTCGGTGTACAGCGCCTGGATGGTCGCGATGGTGGCGTCGGCGAAGGCCAGCTTGCGCCCGTCTCCGGTGTCGACCGGGTTCTTGACCAGCGGGATCACCAGGTCGTGATAGGCCTGCACGGCCTTGCCGGCGTCCTTGCCCAGCGCGCAGTCCTGGCGCTTCACACACCAGGCGGCGAACTGCTCGAACGCCTTCTGGAAGCCGGCCGACTGGGCCACCGACTGGTCGGCCGGACTCTGGCTGGGGTCGACGGCCCCGTCCAGGACCATCGCCCGCACGTTGGCCGGGAACTGCTCGGCGTAGGTGGTGCCGAGGAACGTCCCGTACGAGAAGCCGAGGTAGGTCAGCTTCTTGTCGCCGAGGGCCGAGCGCATCACGTCGAGGTCCTTGGCCACGTCCCGCGTGCCGATGTTGGCCAGCAGGTCGGCGCCGCTGCGCTGGGCGCACTTCGACGTGTAGTCCTTGAGCTGCTGGACCTGCTTGGCCACGCCGGCGGCCGACGAGTCCTCGATGTCGTCGGCGCGCTGCTGGTCCCGTTCAGCGTCGGTGAGGCAGTGCACGGACGGCTCGCTCGAGCCGATACCGCGGGGGTCGAAGCCGACGAGGTCGAAACGCTTGCCCAGGTCGTTGCCGGCGACCGCGCCGGCCAGCGACGCCGCCGCGTCGACACCGGAGGCGCCGGGGCCGCCCGGGTTGATCAGCAGGGAACCGATGCGCTGGCCGGTGGCCTTGCGGCGGAGCAGACCGAGGGTGATCGTCTTGCCGTCCGGCTTGGTGTAGTCCAGCGGCACCGTCAGCCGGGCGCATTTCAGCTCGGGCGTGGACTTGAACAGTTTCCGGTCGGTGTCCGACGAGGCGTAGTCGTCGCACGCGCCCCAGCCCAGCTGCTGGCCGTAGAACTTCTCCAGGCCCGGCGGCACCGTGCCGGCCGGACCGGCCTGCTCGAAGTGGACGCCGGCTTCCGCCTGGCCGTCGGACACGGACGTGCAGCCACCGGCCGCCAAAGTGATCACGGCGAGTAGCGCTACGAGCGGCAGGGAGTGAGAACGACGTGGGCGCACCTGTCGATCGTGCCATCCGGGGACTCCGAACGAGGGACACGCCGACGACCTTCGTGATCCCTGCGCCACAGATCCCGCCCGGTCAGCGGGGAGGTAAGGGAGAATCACCGCATGCCGCAACTGCGCATCGCCCTCGCTCAGGTCAACCCCCGGGTAGGCGACCTGGCCGGCAACGCCGACCTGGTCGTCGAGTGGAGCCGCAAGGCCGCCGAGTCCGGCGCGCACGTGGTTGCGTTCCCGGAGATGGTGCTCACCGGCTACCCGGTCGAGGACCTGGCCCTGCGGCACTCCTTCGCACAGGCCTCCCGGGCCGCCGTCGACGAGCTGGCCGAGCGGCTGGCCGACCTGGGCTGCGGCGAGCTGCTGGCCGTCGTCGGCTACCTGGACCGGGACGAGGCCGGTGTGCGCAACGCGGCGGCGATCATCCACCGCGGCCAGGTCGTCGCCCGCTACGCCAAGCACCACCTGCCCAACTACGGCGTCTTCGACGAATACCGCTACTTCGTGCCGGGCAGCAAGCTGCCGATCGTGCGCCTGCACGGCACCGACATCGGCTTCGTGATCTGCGAGGACATCTGGCAGGACGGCGGTCCGATCGCCGCTCTGGGGCAGGCCGCCGTTGACCTGGTCGTGTGCATCAACGGCTCGCCGTACGAGCGGAACAAGGACGACGTCCGGGCCAAGCTGGTGGCGTCACGGGCGGCCGAGGCCGGCGCGCCCATCGCGTACGTGAACATGGTCGGCGGCCAGGACGAGCTGGTGTTCGACGGCGACTCGCTGGTCATCGACGCGCAGGGCGAGCTGCTGGCCCGGGCGCCGCAGTTCGTGGAGCACCTGCTGGTGCTCGACCTGGACCTGCCGGCCGGCCAGGGCACGTCGGTGGAGCCGATCGACGGCTTCGACGTGACCCGGGTGACGCTGGAGTCGGCCGAGCTGCCGGGCTACGAGCCGCTGCCCGCCCCGGCCCCGGCCGAGCCGCTGTCGGACTGCGCCGAGGTGTGGGGCGCGCTGGTCACCGGCCTGCGCGACTACGTGCACAAGAACGGCTTCCGCTCGGTGATCCTGGGCCTGTCCGGCGGTATCGACTCGGCTGTCGTCGCGTCCATCGCCGTGGACGCGCTCGGGGCCGACGGTGTGTACGGCGTGTCGATGCCGTCCTCGTACTCCTCGGAGCACTCGCGCTCGGACGCGGCGCTGACCGCTTCGCTGACCGGGCTGCACTACGAGACGCAGCCCATCGGCGACATGGTCAAGGTGTACGTGGACCAGCTGGGACTGACCGGCCTGGCCGAGGAGAACATCCAGGCCCGCTGCCGGGGCATGCTGCTGATGGCCCGGTCCAACGCCGACGGGCACCTGGTGCTGGCCACCGGCAACAAGACCGAGCTGGCCGTGGGCTACTCCACCATCTACGGCGACGCGGTCGGCGGCTTCGCGCCGATCAAGGACGTGCCCAAGACGCTGGTCTGGGAACTGGCCCGGTGGCGCAACGCCGAGGCCGCGCGGCGGGGCGAGGCCGGCCCGATCCCGGAGAACTCGATCACCAAGCCGCCGTCGGCCGAGCTGCGGCCGGGGCAGGTCGACGCCGACTCGCTGCCCGACTACGAGCTGCTGGACCGGGTGCTCGACCAGTACGTGGAGGCGGACCACGGCTATGCCGACCTGCTGGCCGGCGGCTTCGACCCGGCGCTGATCGAGCGGGTGGTGCTGATGGTGGACCGGGCCGAGTACAAGCGGCGGCAGTACCCGCCGGGCACCAAGATCAGCCTCAAGGCGTTCGGCCGGGACCGGCGGCTGCCCATCACCAACGCCTGGCGGGAGCACACCCCGATTCCCGTGTGAAGCTGCTCGCACCGTGGGGTCGCGGCGGCTCCACGGTGTCACCCTTGACCCGTAACCATCCATCAGACCCAGGGACCCGCCAGTGGCAGGCCTTGAGGGAAGGACGGTCGGGACAATGACGTCTGCCGAGACCACGGCGCCGTACGGAAACGGGGCGCAGCATGGAACTCAGGCATCCGCCGGCAAGTCAACGCGGAAGGTCCGGATCCACCACCTGCAGGAGCTGAAGGACCGGGGCGAGCCGTGGCCCATGCTCACTGCCTACGACATGTACACCGCCGGGCTGTTCGACGAGGCCGGCATTCCGGTGCTGCTGGTCGGCGACTCCGCGGCCAACAACGTCTACGGCTACGACACCTCGCTGCCGGTCACCGTGGATGAGCTGCTGTTCCTCACCCGCGGCGTGACGCGGTCGGTCAAGAACGCGCTCGTAGTGGCCGACCTGCCGTTCGGCTCGTACCAGGTGTCGGTCGAGCAGGCCGTGACGACCGCGGTGCGGTTCATGAAGGAAGGCCGCGCGCACGCCGTCAAGCTGGAGGGCGGCCGCCGGTTCGCGCCGCACGTCGAGGCCATCGTGGCCGCCGGGATCCCGGTGATGGGCCACATCGGGTTCACCCCGCAGAGCGAGCACCAGCTGGGCGGCTACCGGGTCCAGGGGCGTGACGAGAAGGGCGACGCCGTGCTGGCCGACGCCGTCGCGCTGGAGCAGGCCGGCGCGTTCGCCGTGGTGCTGGAGATGGTGACGGCCGAGGTGGCCAAGCGGGTGACCCACGAGCTGCGGATCCCGACCGTCGGCATCGGCGCGGGCCCCGACTGCGACGCCCAGGTCCTGGTGTGGACCGACATGGCCGGCATGCGCCGCGGCAAGATGCCGCGCTTCGTGAAGCAGTACGCCGACATGGCGTCGGTGCTGGGCAACGCGGCCAGCGAGTTCGCCGCCGAGGTCCGCGGCCGGGCGTTCCCCGGCCCGGAGCACTCGTTCCACTGAGCTTCAAGCCGGCCTTTTGTCACATGCGCTCCGCACTTGCCGTTTGAAGGCAAGTGCGGAGCGCATGTGACATCTGGTCTCGTTAGATGTCGGTGACGCGCAGGCCGGCGTGGGCCTTGTAGCGGCGGTTGACCGCGATCAGGTTCGCGGTGAGCGCCTCGACCTGGCCGGCGTTGCGCAGCCGGCCGGCGTACACACCACGCATGCCGGGCACGGCGTCGGCCAGCCCGCGGACCACGTCGGTGGCCTCGCGGTCGTCGCCCAGCACCAGCACGTCGGTGTCGATCGACTCGACCGCCGGGTCGACCAGGTGCACGGCCGAAACGTGGTGGAACGCGGCGGTGACCCGGGAGTCCGGCAGCAGGGCCTCGGCCTGCTGGGCCGCGCTGCCCTCCTCGACGGGCAGCGCGTGCGGGCCCTGCTTGTCGAAGCCCAGCGGGTTGACGCAGTCGATCACGATCTTACCGGCCAGCGCCTCGCGCAGCGACGCCAGCAGCTCGCCGTGGCCGTCCCACGGCACGGCGACCAGCACCACGTCGGCCTTGCTCGCGGTCTCCAGGTTGTCGGCGCCGGCGACGTTGTCCACGCCGGCCAGCTCCCGCAGCTCCTTGGCCGTGGTCTCGGCCCGGTCGGCGCTGCGCGAGCCGATGACGACCTTCAGGCCGGCCTTGGCCCACCGGAACGCCAGCCCCTTGCCCTGGGGACCGGTGCCGCCGAGCACGCCCACCGTCAGGTCACCGATTTCAGTCACGATCTACCTCTTTCGAATACCGCTCGAAGGACACCTTGCGTCGGGTGGTGTCCGCCTCGACGAGCCGGACCGTGATCCGCTCGCCCTCGGGTAGCTCGCTGCCGCTGCACTTGGCCATCACCGGCGGCTCGGTGACGAAGACCTCGCCGCTGTTGGTCTCGGCGCGCAGCACCACGGCGTCGAAGACGTCGCCGACGCTGCCGGCGAGCACCCATGCCTCCACCTGGTCGAGGCAAGCACGTTCCACCTTGGCCGCCAATGCGTCTGAGACGGACATCAAGTGCGGCAGTTCCGGCAGGGCCTGCCGCACCCACGGCGGAACCTCGGCCCCGGCGGTCGTGGCCAGGCAGCATTCGGTGGCGAAACGGTCGACCAGCCGCCGCAGCGGGGCCGTGACGTGCGCATACGGTGCGCCGACGCCGGCGTGCGAGGTCACAGCGGGCTCGGTGCCGTCGAAGGCGGTGTAGCCGGCGCCTCGGAGCAGCCGTGTCGCCGCTACGTACATGGCGAGCGACTCGGGGCGGTTGGGGTCGAGGCCGGCGAGCAGCCGGGCCGGGCTCTCGCCGTCCGGCCATTCCACGCGCGAGGCGGTGGCCGCCTTGTGCAGGCCGGAGACGGCGTCGGCGTCGGCCGACGGCAGCGTCCGCAGCACGCCGACACGGGCGTCGATCATGATTTTGGCCGCGCACATGCCCGTGAGCAGGGAGATCTCGGCGTTCCAGGCCTCGATGTCGGAGCGCAGCCGGACCCGCAGCACCCATTCGCCGTCCTCGGCCGGGCTGACCTGCTGCTCCGGCAGCTGGAGTTCGACGGCACCGCGCTCGGCCGCCATGGCTCGGCGCAGCCGGCCGACGTCGGGCAGCAGCTCGACCGAGGGATGCGGCTTGCCAGCGAGCAGGCTGGCCTGCACTCCCTCGTAATCGAGACGGGCGACGGACCGCACGAGCGCGCGGCGTACGACCACGCCCTCGGGATTGCCGTCCGCGTCGAGGTCGATCGTCCACAGCACCGAGGGGCGAACCTGCTCGGGCAGCAGGCTCGCGGCGCCCTCGGACAACACCGGCGGATGCAGCGGCACGGTGCCGTCGGGCAGGTAGAGCGTCTGCCCGCGCCGCTTCACCTCGTTGTCCAGGGCACCGCCGGGCGGCACGAAACCGCCGAGGTCGGCGATGGCGTAGTGGACGCGGTAGCCGCGCTGCCGGCGTTCGATCAGCACGGCCTGGTCGAGATCCTTCGAACCCGGCGGATCGATCGTGACCAGCGGCAACGCCGTGGCATCCAGGCGCGGGCCGCCCCGGACGTCGTCCAGCGCCTGCTCCGCCTCGGTCAGCGCGGCCGGCGGGAAATCCTCACGCAGCCCGAACTCGCTCCGGATCGCAGCGAAGTCCCGCCCGGCGCCACTGGTTGTGAACGTCCTGGACACCACACCCGAAACCTTAGACAACCCGATCCGCGAATGTCGTTCACGTCGCGGCCCGGCGTCACCAGTTCTGCTGCTCCGGCGTGGTCGGGTAGCGGTACGGGTCCTGCTGGAAGCCGCGCGGCGGGGTCGGCGGCGGGCCCGGCTGCTGGGTGTTCGGACCTGGCTGCTGAGGGAATCCCGGCGGCGGCGTCTGCGGCGGCGCCATGCCGGCCGGCTCGACGCGGCCGTGCCGGTTGTGCGGGATCGGGTCAAGCACCGAGACCAGCGCGGTCGTCTGCTCCGGGTTCTCCACCAGCGTGCCGCTGCGGCTGCGGTAGACGATCTCGCCGTCGGAGTCGATCTCCATCAGATAGCCGGCCTCGGCCAGCTGCTCCTCGTCCAGGTCGACCAGCCGCTCGTAGCGGGACGGCACCACCCGGTACACCGGCCACTGGAGATGGGCGTAGGCCTGGTGGAACTGGGCGATCAGAGTGGCGAACTGCTGCTGCCAGGGCAGCGGCATCGACTCGGCCAGCGACCGCGGCAGCACCGCGTAGCCGGCGTCGACACCCTGGTTGGTCGAGTTCAGGTAGTCGCTCAGCGGCGTGCTCGACGCCGGTCTGCCGGCCGGCCGCGGAATGGGCTCTGGCGTGAATTTCATGACGCCTCCTGCTACACGCCGGGCCGTACGGCCTGGGGGACGACCTCGGCCTCGGTGAAGCTGAACGGCCGGATGTGGATCGGGATGCCGAAGTCCTGGGCCTCGATGATCTTGTGGTCACCGAGGTACATGGCCACGTGGTGGATGGTGGCCAGGTTGCTCTTGTCGGTGGCCAGGAACACCAGGTCGCCCGGTTGGGCCTGGTCGACCGGCAGCATCGCGCCGGCGTGGTACTGGTCGGCCGCCACCCGGGGCAGCTGGATGCCGGCGGCCAGGTAGGCCTGCTGCATCAGACCCGAGCAGTCGTAGCCGACCGGGCCGTTGCCGCCCCAGATGTAGGGCTTGCCCAGCTGCTGCATGGCGTAGGCGATGGCCTTGGCCGCCGCCTGGTTGGCCGGCAGGGCCAGGCCGGCCAGGCCCGCCTGCTGGCCGCAGCCGGTCGGGTCGGCGATGTCGCCGACCGTCTTGATCAGGTCGGCGGCCATCGCCTCCCACTTGTCGTAGGCGCCGGGGAAGGCCGACCGCTCCACCGCCTGCGCGGCGTCGCCGGGCCGCAGCTGCTGCCAGTTCGGGATCTTGGTCAGCACGTCGTAGAACTTGTTGACCTCGTAGTTGATGTCCAGCAGCTGGGCCTCGGTGCCCCAGCCCATGGTGAACCGCATCTGGAAGATGCCGCGGGAGTCCGGGCCGGCCGCGTCGCCGTGGGTCACGTTGGTGAGGCTCGACTCCTGCATGCCGGCCTGGATGGCCACCTGCCAGGCCAGCGGCGGCAGCTGCCGGCCCTTGCCGATCGAGATGATCTGGGCCGCGATGCCGCGCTGGTCGGCGGACAGCCGGCCGGCCAGTCCCTCGCCGGCCGCCGCGTCGCCGACCGTGTCGGCCCACGGGCCGATCGCCGCGTTGCAGTTGGCCATCCGGAACAGGTTCAGCGCCTGCTGCTGGGTGTTGACCACCGACGTCACCGTGATGGTGACCAGGAACAGGCCGGCCACCAGGCCGACCGCCACCCCGACGATGATCCAGACCCTCATGTCAGCCGGCCTTGTCGTACTTGGAGACCCGCCAGCCCTGGTTCGGCGTGGTGATCACCGTGACCTGGATGGTGCCGCCGTCCGTCGGCACGTCGGCGACGACCGAGCTGGTCGTCGAGTCCACCGAGACCGCCGCGCCGGTCACCTTGGTCGCCGGCACGTTGGCCGGGTCCACCGTGCCCATCTGCGGCAGGAACTCGTCGGTGGTGTAGGGCTTGAGCTGCTCCAGCCACTGCTGGTTGGTGATGCCGGCCGGGTGCTTGGCCCAGGCCGTCACCCACTTCTGGGCCACGTCCAGCGCCTGCGGGGCCGGCGGGGCCGGCGTCGGGCTCAGCAGCGGCGAGGTCAGCCGGGTCGGCTGCGTCGTCGTTGTCGTCGTGTCCGTCGACTGGTTCGACGTGCCCCCGCTGCTCGTGCCCGAGGTCGTGTCACCCGTCGGCTGCGCCGAGCCCGTCGAGGGGGCCTTCGGGATCACCATCGCCACGATGATGCCCAGCGCCACGATGATGATCACGAACGTGATCAGGTGCCGCGGCGAGCGCAGCGGCCAGCCCCACAGCTTGCGGTACACCGCGGACCGGCCCCGGTTGGTGCGGATCGGCATCGGTTACCCCCTCTCGCCCCAGCCACCGGCCGGCCCGTCCGACTCCGCGACCTCCAGCCCGCGCGACGGCCGGTAGATCATGTGCACCGGTCGCCCGGCGATCACCTCCACCTCGGCCCGCCGCGGCTCGACCTGCGGCCGCTGCCCACTCACCACCTGCGACGGCACGATCACCGCGTCCTCACCCCGCCGCTCCCAGCTCCGATCCACCACCGGCGGCGTGTCCACCGTCCGCGACGCCATCGGACCGACGATGCCGCCGCCGGCGACCGGCAGCGCCGCGGCCGCACCACCCCGGCCTGCAACGCCCGTGTGTTGCCGGCCGTGAGTTCCGTGCCGTTGACGTCCAGTCGCTGCGCCGTGGCCTGGATGGAGTTCGCCTCCGGGCGGTACCGGCGGCCGCCCCGCTGGGCGGCGGCGATCTCCGGCGGCAGATGCTCGCCGTCCCGCACGTGTTCCCAGAAGGCTTCCTGCGCCGAGCTGTCGCCGGCCCGGCGCCCACGCATGCGAGCCCAGAGCCCACCGCTGGAGCCGGCCAGCTGCGAACCCATGGCCCCCACCGACAGCTGCACCATCTGCATCATCCGGCGGCCCGGCTTGCCGAGCATGAAGAACGCCACGGTGACCAGGCCGGCCAGCAGCATCTGGGTGAGCAGCGGCAGACCGTGCGCCGGGTCGAAGATCCAGGTCAGCACCAACGTGTCCAGGCCGGCCAGCGCCGAGATGATCACGACGTTGAGCAGCGCGGCACCGGCCGCGCGGCCGATCTTGCGCAGCAGGTCCGGGAACACGATCGAGGCAAGGCCGATCAACGGCCCGGTCAGCACGACGATCCGCAGCAGCACCTGCGCGAGCAGGATCGCCGCCTTGGCCAACAGCTGGAACAGGGAGAACACCAGCGCCTGGAACAGCGCCAGGAAGCCGTCGCCCGTGCGACTGCCGTCGGTGCCGTCGAAGTAGCCCGTCGCGCTGCCGAGCTTTCCCCGAATGTCCACATAGGACTGCTTCTTGGCGTTGGCGTTGTTCGGGTCGGCGTCCTTGTTCTGGTTCTTCTCGTCGATGCTGAAGGCCTGCGCACCGACCAGGTCCTTGCCGAACTGGGTTGCCTGGGGCGCGTCCGGCGAGCCGAACTCGCCCCGCAGCCAGTTCCGGTAGATCACATTGGTGTGCAACATGGTCGGCAGCGCGTCGTTGTCGCCGAGACCGACCTCCTGAAGGAAGCCGGCCTGGAGCTCGGACGTGCCGAAGATGAGGACCTTGTCCAGCACCTGGGTATAGACCAGCGGAGTGAGATACGCGGCCGACGCCAGCCATAGCCCGGCCAGGGCCCAGGTGGTCCGCTTGCCGATGGACGCGAGATCGCCCTTCCAGATTTGCCTGAAAAGTAGCAATGCCAGTCCGAGCGCGGCCAATGCCAGCAGGGGCGCGAAGACGCCGTTGTACAGCGCCTTGGCACCGGTGTCGACGAGATTGTCCAGCGGCTTGACCAGGTAGTTGCCGAGAATGGCGTAATGCAGGCCGTTGGTCGCGCCGACGATCACCTTGGTGACGTTGAACAGCTCATTGCCGACCCAGGTGTCGATGGTCGCGCTCGGGCTGGTCATCGAGCTGATCGAGCCGCAGTTCGGGTCGTAGAAGTGCCAGCTGAGGCCGGCGTACCCGTACTGGAAATAAACCGAATCCTTCTCGCCGTGCGCTATCGGCGGGTCCAGCGCGCCGACCATGCCCGCGCCCGGCCGCTCCGGGTTGGGCGCGCAGTCGGTCGGCGCGGCCATGGCCGGCGAGCCGATGAACGCCTGGGCGGCCAGCAGCGATCCGACCACCAGCAGCGCGCGGCCGCGTCTGCTGGTGCGGCGGAGCAGCCGCCACGCCATCAGGGTCAGCGTGGCGGCGAGGAGAACGGCCAGCAGGGCGGTCATTCCTGCTGGCTCCGCTGGTGCGGAGGCACCTGCACGAGCGATTCGCGGTCGGGCCGGGGCGCCTCGACGTCGGCCTCGTCGATGAGGCCTACCTCGAGCTCGGCGGCGAGGTCGTCGTCGTAGGAGTCGTAGCTGGGCTCGATGCCCTCGGGCGGCATGCCGGACTCGAGGCCCTCGGGTGAGGGCACGGGAGGTAGCTCGGCCAAGGCGGCGCGTTCGGAGCGCTGGGCGTCGGGGGTGGTGTCCATGGCCTTGCGCAACGGGTCGAGGTGGGGGCCGGAGAAGTCGATCCGGATCCGCTCGACGCCGCCGGCGCCGTCGCCGAAGACGAACTGGCGGGGGGCGGTGTCGCGCTCGGTGCCGGTGCGGTGGGAGCCGGGGCGACGGCCGAGGCTGGCGATGACCTGCTCGTAGCCGGCGCCGACGGGCACCTTGAGCAGGCGCAGGGCATCGGCCTGCGCTTCGTCGTCGTCGAGCCGGCCGACGAAGACCGAGTCGAGCAGGGCGACGAAGCCCTGGATCTTGAGGAAGTCGGCCGGGATCTGGCTGGACAGCATGACCCGGACGTTCCACTTCCGGGAGTCACGGGCGAAGCGGTTCATCAGCACCCGGCCGGTCGGCACCTCGGACAGGAAGAACGCCTCGTCGATCCAGACGCCCTTGCGCATGTCCTTGGGCCGCTCGTAGACCGACCGCTGGGTGAGCCAGGCGGCCAGGTTGAGCATCTCGACGCCCAACGCCTCGGCGTCGGTCCAGTGCTCGCGGCCGACGCCGTCCTTGGGCAGCGTCAGCCCGGCCATGGTGAGCACGGTGAGCCGGTCGTCGCGGGTCTCCGAGTACGGGTCGGCGCCGAACTCGGGGATGAGCAAGGACATCCGCTCGCGCATCTCGTCGAGGAAGTCGGCGACGACGACGGCGTGCTCGTGGTGCTCGGAGGCGTCCCGGCGCAGGGCGTCGAACACGAGCCCGGGGTGCGCGTCGGGACGGCCGCCGACCATGCGGACGGCGCGCAGCAACACGATGCGGGTCTGCGGCAGCCGAGCGACCTCGTACGGCAGCAGGCCGGACAGCACGTCCAGCACGAGCCGCCGCCGGGTGGCCGCGGCCAGGGCCTTCTCCCGCCGCCAGGCCCGCTCCGGATCCTCCTCGTCGAGGAAGTGCTCGATCAGCGGCTCGGCCACCACCCGGTACGGGTTGAGGATGCCGGGCTGCGCGTTGAGCAGGTTGATCGGCCGCGCGTACGGCTTGAGCTCGGGCAGCTCACACAGCGCGGCCAACGGCCCGGACGGGTCGAGCAGCGTCCAGTAGGCGCCGGACCGCAACGTCTTGTAGACGATGCCGCCGCCGAGGAACGACTTGCCGCCGCCGAGACCGGCAACCATCGCGGTCAGGCCGGACCCGTCGCGGACCTCCTGCGCCATCCACGGGTCCCAGGCGACGGGACGCCGGGTCGCGGTGCAGGTCTCGCCGAGCAGGATGCCGCGCCGGTCGCCGACCTCGGCGGTCGCGGTCGGCACGGCCGAAGCCGCCCACACCACGGAGCCGCGCCGGAGATAGGCGGCGGAGGCCAGCGGCTCGCCGGGGATGAACTCCCGGGCCATCGCGTACTGGGCCTCGGGGTGCTCGATGGCGACCTTCGGCTTGTACAGCTCGAGCAGGCTCTGGGCCAGCCGCAACGCGTCACGCTGGCTGGAGCCGGACACGGCCAGCCGCCACCACGAGCGCACGCGGGTGCCCAGCGCGGTGAAGCCGGAGGTCATCTCGTCGTCGATCTCCAGCACCCGGCCTGCCTGGCGGACCAGCGACTGCGGCGGCTCGAGGTCGTGCTCGTCGGTGTAGTGCCGGACCTGCGACCGGACCTTGTTCATCTGGCGCTGCAACTCGCCGCCGACCTCCTCGGGCCGGCGGACGTAGATGCGGGCCGACCATTCCACGGACGCCGGCAGCCGGTCGGCGCGTTGCACCCACGGGTCGTCGATCTCAGGGATCTGCAGGCCGTGCATGGGGCCGACGGTGAGCACACAGACGTGTCGCCCGACACCGGCGTTGGAGCCGGTACGGCCGCGCACGGTGACGGTCGGCGAGTACGGCTCCTGGTAGAAGTCGGCCGCGTCGGTGAAGCTGGCCAGGTCCTCCGGCTCCCAGGTGTCGGACGGCACGGCCGGCATGTTGCGCGGCGCCGGCAGCCCGAGCGAGCAGGAGCGGTGCATCAGCCAGGACATCTCGTCGGCGCTGACCGGGCGGCCTTCCAGACCGGCCGAGCCGATCACCTGGTCGAGGTACTCGACCTCGCTGTCCAGTGCGACCAGCTCGGCGTCGACGGCCGCCGGGAACACCCGGCGCAGCAGCGGCGCGGCCCGTTCGACGGCCCGGTCGACGACGTTGCGGACCTGCACCTGGACGCCGAGGTAGACCTCCTTCTCCGCCATCGACCGGCCCATCAGCTGCTGCTGCTCGCCGATCATGTAGTCGTCGAAGGACAGCCCGCCGGGCGCGTCCGGCAGCCGGTTGAGCGCGTTGTGCACGTGCGCCTCGGCCCACATCCGGATCGGGTACGGCCGGGTGGTGACGCGCAGGTGCATCCAGCGGCCCTGCAACTCGGCGTACTGGCCGGCGATGGCCGCGATCAGGTCCTGGCGCTGCGAGTCCGACCGGAACGACCAGCGCTGCGGCGAGAGCCGGTACCAGGCGTAGACGTCCTGGCCGGTGCGCACCAGGTGGCCGTCGATGCTGCGGACCGCGATGCTCGGGGTGTAGCTGGGGATGGCCTGCTCGCCGGGGAGCCGCCGTCCTCGTGTGCTGTACGCCCGCCTGTCGACCGGTAGCTCGGCGGCAGCATGCTGCGCCACGTGCCGCACCGCGCGGCTGTCACGGTCTCGCCGGCGTCCGAACACCGCGAACCTCCCTGGTACGACTTGCTGCCTGCCGGCGTGGTTGCTGTGCGTGCCGGCCGGGTGAGTTCTCCGCCGGCGGCAGCTGCCGCCGGCCCTGTTTGGCCTGCGGCCGCTGGCCGCTGACCTTGATCCGGGTGGCGGTGACCGCACCGCCGTTGCCGGTCGAGTTCTGTCTGGGTGCGGTCAGCTCACGCACCCACATCGTCACCACGGCGCCGAGCGGGCGCTCGTGGCTGATCCGTGAGCCGACCAGCCGGGTGATGACGACGGTGATCACCAGCGCCCACGCGACGCTGAAGAAGCCGAAGCCGATCCCGATCCGCCGCTCGACGGTGAGGGTGAGGAAGAACACGGCGAGGCCGATGCCCCAGGAGACGTACCGGGCACGCCACGGGAAGGTCGCCTTGGGCGGGCCGAGCCAGACGGCGTCGACCCGGTAGACCTCGTCGTCAGTGCGGATCCGCACGCCCGCTCACCCGGTGAACAGGCCGGCGAGCCACTTGCCGATGTCGACGCCCGCTCCCGTGATCGCGATACCGATGATGGCCAGCGCCACGATGACGCCACCGATGCGGCGCATGACACCCGCGTTGTCGCCCTTGCCGCCGCCGAGCCAGAGCAGCAGCAGCGCCACCGCGAGCAGCAGCAGCGGGACGAGGTTGCCGGTGATCCAGGCTTGCACGTTGTTGGTCTTGAGGGGCGTGTCGGCCACAAGGGTGATGAGGCTGCTGGTGGCGGTCATGTCCTACTCCGGAGTGCGTGGAGTGTTACTTGCCGGGGGCGCCCCCGGTCGGCGCTGGCGAGTACAGCACGAGTGGTGTCGTCCGGTGAAGGAGTCGTCAGCGCCCTGGGTTGATCCAAAACGTTCCCCTCGACCGCGTATTACGTCTAATCTGGCTCCACCCATCATCGGTGGCGAGGGCCGGATGGAGAACACGTGACACGGAATTCTCCCGCTTGCCGGAACAGTTCACCCGCTTGCGACAAAGCTCATCACACAGTGTGCGTCGACAACGGTAACACCGTGACGGACCTGACCTGTTCGGCTGACGGACCTGGCGACCGGGTCCGTGTGCTGCTGGACTTCGGTGACGGACGGCTCACCCCTCCTCAAGCAGGGATGTTCGCATGGCCCAGCAACCCGAGCTAGACCATGGCGAGGACGCCCCACTGCACCCCGCACAGGCTACCGGCCGGGGACGGGTGGCGGGCCGCCGGGTCCAGCGCACGGTGAACTTCGACCAGGAGGTCCTCGACCGGGCCCGGGCCGCCGCCGCGCACCTGGCCGCGCACGCCCCGGAGGCCGGCGTGCGCAGTCTGGCCGACATCATCAACCCGGCCGTGGCCGAGCGGGTGGCGGAGCTGGAGGAGCGGTTCAACTCCGGCAAACCGTTCGAACCGGTCTTCCGCCTGCCGGCGGGCCGCCCCCGCGAATGGCCCGACTCCTGACCCACCCCCGGAACCGCTTCCACGCCCCCCGTTTTTTGTCACATGCGGCGCATACTTGCCTCTGAGCGTCACCTACGGACCGCATGTGCCACCCGCGGGGCGGCGGGGTTGGGTGGGGTGCGGGCGAGTCGGCTTGTAAGCCGGATCCTGTACCTGTTGCCAGGCAGCGGCCATCCATCTCGGCCTGCCGTTGCCGGCAGGCTCCAGCGGCCTACCCGCAGGCATCGGGCGGGCAGCCCTCGAACGCCTGCGCAGGCGCCGCGTGCGGCGCCCTCTTGGCCTTGCTCCGGGTGGGGTTTACCGAGCCACCCCGGTCACCCGGGGTGCTGGTGGTCTCTTACACCACCGTTTCACCCTTACCCGGTCGCGAGCGACCGGGCGGTCTGTTTTCTGTGGCACTGTCCCGCGGGTCGCCCCGGGTTGCCGTTAGCAACCACCCTGCCCTGTGGAGTCCGGACTTTCCTCGGCGGCGGACCGGGGCCCGCCGACGCGGCCGCCCTGCCGACTCGTCCGCGCCGACCAGCCTAGTACGGCGCTGTCCCACGGCTTGGAATGGGCTCGAACACGCGTTGACCGCCTATGGGGCCCGTGCTCTACTCGCTGCATGGCCGCGGATTTCCGACTCACTCGTCGTCGGCACCCGCATTTGGCCATCGGCACATTTCTTCGGTGTCCGACACAATTTCCGGAGAAGCCGGTTCGAGCAGGTCAGATGCCTGGTCGTCGGCATGATTGAGCAGCGGGCCGACCGGGCGCAATGGCGGACTTCGGCACGGTGAATTCGACCGGGAAGACGCCAGGGAAAGTACTGCGGGAAAGAGGTCGCCATGTCGACAGTGCTCTTGCTCTCCGGCAGCCCGTCGCCGGACTCACGAACCGGCGTGCTGCTCGCGCACACGCGGGAATGGCTGGCCGAGCGCGGGCATGAGGTGCAGACGCTGCACGTGCGCGACCTGCCGACCTCGGCCCTGCTGACGTCCAACACCGAGCATCCGGCGATCCGCGCCGCGGTGAGCCAGGTGCACCGGGCCGACGGCGTGATCGTGGCCAGCCCGGTCTACCGGGCCGCCTACAGCGGCCTGGTCAAGGCGTTCCTCGACCTGCTCGCGGACAACGCGCTGGCCCGCAAGGTGGTGCTGCCGCTGGCCACCGGCGGCACGCAGGGCCACCTGGTGGCGATCGACTACGCGCTGCGCCCGATGCTCACGGCGATGGGCGCGGACCGGCTGGTACCGGGCTGTTTCGTGCTGGACCGGCTGATCCAGCCCGGCGACGACGGCGCGATCGCCCCGGACGCGCGGGCCGCCGTGGACCAGGCGCTCGTTGGTTTCGACGAGGCGCTGGACTCGACGCGGGAGCGGCTCGCGGCCGTCTCCTAGCCCAGGTGCGAGGTGTCGTTGAAGAGCCGGACCGAAGCGTTGCCGTCGGGGTAGAACTCGGCGATCGACAGTGACGCGGTGTCCAGGTGCAGGCGGTAGAGCAGCGACGGGCCGGCGTCCAGGGCCATCCGCAGCAGGCTCTTGATCGGCGTCACGTGACTGACCACGACGATCGTGCTGCCGCCGTACCGGGCGATCAGGTCGTCACGGCCACGCCGCACGCGGCGGTGCACGACGTCGAAGCTCTCGCCGTCGGGCGGCGCCACGGAGGTGTCGCCCAGCCAGCGGCGGTGCAGCTCCGGGTCGCGCTCGGCAGCCTCGCGGAAGGTCAGGCCTTCCCAGGCACCGAAGTCGGTCTCGATCAGGCCGTCATGGGTGGTCAGCTCGACGCCGACCGCGTCGGCGACGGCCTGGCCGGTCTGCCGGGTCCGGGTCAGCGGCGACACGACGACGGCGGCGATGTCGGACAGCTTGGCCAGGCGGGCCGCAGCGGCGGCGGCCTGCTGCTCGCCGAGCTCGCTCAACGCGATCTCGCCGCGGCCGGAGTAGCGGCGCTCGACGGTCAGCGGCGTCTGGCCGTGCCGGAGCAGCAGGAACCGGGTCGGCGTGCCCTGCGCGCCGGTCCACGCCGGCGCTGCGGGCTTCTCGACCACCGGCTTCTCGACAGCCGGCTTCGAGATGCCGGCCTGGGCGTCCATGGCCTCGTTGGCCAGCCGGTCGGCGTGCTTGTTGCGCTCGCGCGGGATCCACTCGTACGTGATCACGGCGAAGCCGCCGGCCAGGTGCTTGGCCTCGGCGTTGAGCGGCTGCATCGACGGGTGCTTGACCTGCCAGCGGCCGGCCATCTGCTCGATGACCAACTTGGAGTCCATCCGCACGGCCACCGTGTCGGCGCCGAGGTCGCGGGCGGCGGTGAGGCCGGCGATCAGGCCGCGGTACTCGGCCACGTTGTTGGTGGTGTGGCCGAGGCCCTCGCTCCGCTCGGCCAGCACGTCGCCGGTGGCGGCGTCGAAGACGACGGCCCCGTAGCCGGCGGGGCCGGGATTGCCCCGGGACCCGCCGTCGGCCTCGACGATCACCTTCACAGGCCGGACTCCGAGGTGCGCACGAGGATCGCGCCGCACTCGTCGCAGGTCACGACGTCGTCCGCGGCGGCGGCCTTGATCGTGGACATGGTGGTGCGGTCGATCTCGATCCGGCACGCGCCGCAGCGGCGGCCGTGCAGCAGGCCGGCGCCGATGCCGCGCTGCGCGCGCACCCGCTCGTACAGGCCGAGCAGCGGGTCCGGGAAGCCCTTGACCATGAGCTCACGCTCGGCGGCGCGCTTGCCCTCGGTGCTGTCCAGGTCGGCCAGCGCGCTGTCCCGGCGGCCCTGCGCGTCGGACAGCGCGGCTTGCGCCTTGTCCAGCTCGACGCGGGCGTGGCTGGTGTCGGCGTCGACGGCCTCGCGGCGCTCCATCAGCTCCAGCAGGTCGTCCTCCAGCACGCCCTGGCGGCGCTGGAGGGTGGCCAGCTCGTGCTCGAGGTCGGCCAGCTGCTTGGCCCCGACGCTGCCGTCGGCCATCAGCTTGCGGTCCCGGTCCTCACGGGCCCGGACCTGTTCGATCTCCAGCTCCTGGCGGCGCACCTCGCGGTCGAGGTCGCCGAGCGAGGTCTCCACGGCGACCAGCGCGTCCCGCTTGGCCTGCACGGTCTGCTCGGCGGTGCCGATCTCGGCCAGCTCGGGCAGCGTGCGCCTGCGGTGGTTCACCCGGCTCAGCTCGGCGTCGACCTCGGCGAGGTCGAGCAGCCTGCGCTGGACGTTGGCGTCAGCTTTCACTGGGTGCCCCCTTGAGGATCGTGCCGGTCGCTGCTCCGCGCGTGCAGAGTCCAGGGGTCGGTCCGGCGGGTGGAGACGAAGGTGTCGACGGTACCCGGCAGGGCCGCGGACACGACGTCCGCCGCCTGCTGGCACCAGGGCCATTCGCTGGCCCAGTGGGCGACGTCGACCAGCGCGGGCTGGTCGGCGCCGGGTTCGAGGTGCTCGCCGGCCGGGTGGTGGCGCAGGTCGGCGGTGACGTAGGCATCCACGCCGGCCCTCGTGGCGTGCCCGAGGTAGGAGTCGCCGGCACCGCCGGAGACCGCGACCGTGCGGATCGGGCGGTCCGGGTCGCCGGCCGCGCGCACACCCCACTCGGTCGGCGGCAGCGCATCGGCGACGCGCTGCACGAACACCGAAAACGGCTCGGCGGCCGGCAGTATTCCGATGCGCCCGATGCCGGTGCGGCTGCCCGGCTCGTGCGGGTCGAGGGGCCGGTCCACGGTCAGTCCGAGCGCCGCGGCGAGTGCGTCGGAGACGCCGGGGTCGGCGGAGTCGGCGTTGGTGTGCGCGCAGAACAACGCGATGTTGGCTCGGATGAGCCGGTGCACGATCCGGCCCTTGGTGCTGTTGGCGGGCACGCCGTGCACGCCGCGGAGCAGCAGCGGGTGGTGGGCGACGATCATCTGCGCGCCTTCGTCGAGCGCCTGCTCGACCGTCGCCTCGACGACGTCGACACAGAACATCACGCGGCTCACCGACTCGGCCGGGTCGCCGCAGACGAGGCCGACGGCGTCCCACGACTCGGCGAACTTCGGCGGGTAGGCGGTTTCTAGCGCGGCGACGACGTCACCAACGGTCGCGGTCATGCCAGCACCTCACGCAAGGCGGTCAGGAGGGGCTCGGTCTGCTCCGGCGGGCGGACGGCGATCCGAATGTGGTCGGCGTCGAGCCCGGGGAAGGTGTCGCAGCGCCGCACGGCGATGCCGCGTTCGCGCAACGCGGTCCGTACATGCAGACCGTCCTTGACGGTCAGCAGCAGGAACGGCGCCGACGCGGGTTCGTTCACGTGCACGCCCGGCAGCTCGTTGAGCGCCGCGATCAGCGTGACGCGATTCGTAGCGAACTCGGCGGCTGCGTGTTCGGCTTCGGCCACGGCGTGCGGTTCGCTGCACGCGCGGAACGCCTCGAGCGCGAGCGTGCCGACCGGCCACTGTGGCCGGTGCGCGGCCAGGCGTGCCAACAGGTCCGGCGCGCCGAGCACGTAGCCGGCACGGAGACCGGGCAGCGCCCACATCTTCGTGAGGCTGCGGAACACCAGCAGCCCGTCGGCGTCGCTGCCGGCCAGCGACTCGCGCTCCCTCGGCACCGCGTCGATGAACGCCTCGTCGACGACCACGACACGGCCGGGCCGGCCCAGCGCCAGCAGGTCCACCGCCGGGTGCAGCACCGAGGTCGGGTTGGTCGGATTGCCGACGACCACCAGATCGGCGTTCTCCGGCACGTCGGCCGGGTGCAGCCGGTAGCCGTCGTCCGGCGACAGCTGGACGCGGTGCACCGGGACGCCGGCGTCGGTCAGCGCCACGTCGGGCTCCGTGAACGACGGGTGCACGAGCGCCGCGAGCCGTGGGCGCAGCTGCGACAGCAGGGCGAAGCCCTCGGCCGAGCCGTTCAGCAGCAGCACACGGTCGGGCGCCACGCCGTGCCGGTCGGCCACGGCCCGCACCGCGGCGGCGTGGTCGGCCAGGGACGGGTAGCTGCCGATCCGGTCGAGCGCGGCGGCGAGCCGGTCGCGCAGCCAGCCCGGCGGGCGCGGCAGCCGCACGTTCACGGCGTAGTCGACCAGACCAGGCTCGGCGTCGACGTCCCCGTGATGGCGCAGGAGTGCGCGCGAGATCGATTGGCTGGTCATCGCGTGGAAGTCTAAGGGGGTGATGGTCAGCTTCATCTGCACCGGCAACATCTGCCGCTCCCCCATGGCCGAGCTGGTCTTCCGCGAGCATCTGCGGAAGGCCGGGTTAGCGGACGTGGTGGAGGTGAACAGCGCCGGGACGGGGCCGTGGCACGTGGGCGAGCGTGCGGACGAGCGGGCGCGGGAGACGCTGCGGCGGCACGGGTATCCGACGGACCACGTGGCGGCGCAGGTGGACAACCGTCACCTCGGCGCGGACCTGCTGGTGGCGCTGGACAGTGGACACGCGCGGACGCTGCGGCGAATTGCCGACGACCCGGACCGGGTGGTGCTGCTGCGCTCGTTCGACCCGGCGGCGGGTGAGGACGTGGACGTGCCGGATCCGTATTACGGCGGGCCGGAAGGCTTCGACGAGGTGCTGGCCATGATCGAGGCCGCGTCGCCGGGATTGCTGGCATGGGTCCACGAGAATCTGTAGTCGAGGCCGTGGCGGAGATCACCGGGCTTGAGCCGGTCTCCGTGCACGGGCTGTCGCCTGCCGTGTGGGAGGTCGAGCTGGCCGACGGCGACCTGGTCGTGGCCAAGCGGACCGACGGGGCGCAGGCCGAGGCGGCGGGGCTCGCTTGGCTGGCCGAGTCGGGCACGGTGCCGGTGCCGGGCGTGCGCGGGCACGACTCGCGGTGGCTGGTGATCGAGCAGGTCGAGCCCGGCAACGCTTCGGGCGAAGCCGCGGAGCGGTTCGGACGGCAGCTGGCGGCGCTGCACGCCTCGGGCGCAAACGCTTTCGGGGAGGCCCCTCCAGGGGCTCCGAGCATGGGCACGATCGGGCTGGCGGCGATGGATTACGCCTCCGAGGCCAGTTGGCCGCGTTGGTACGCGGAGCATCGGATCGTCCCCTATCTGGCCCGGGCGACCGCGCTGACCAGCGCCGAGAAGACCGTGATCGAACAGGTCGTGGAGCGGATCGAGGAGCTGGCCGGGCCTTCGGAGCCGCCGGCGCGGCTGCACGGCGACCTGTGGAGCGGCAACGTGCACTGGGCGGCCGACAGGCGGGTGTGGCTGATCGACCCGGCGGCGCACGGCGGGCATCGGGAGACCGACCTGGCCATGCTCCACCTGTTCGGGTGTCCGCACCTCGATCGGGTACTTCTCGGCTACGCGTCGGAGTCGCCGTTGGCCGACGGCTGGCCGCGCCGGATCCCGCTGCACCAGCTCTTTCCGCTACTGGTGCACGTGGAACTGTTCGGCCGTTCGTACGCACATCAGGCCGTGACGGCTGCGCGGCAGGCCCTCCAGCTGTGAGGATCGAGCCATGATCGACGTGACCGGCTGGCAGTGGCTGAACGAACCGAAATCGTGGTCGGCGGGCGACGCGCTCACCGTGCACACCGACAAGGACACCGACTTCTGGCGCACCACGCACTACGGATTCATCCGCGACAACGGGCACGTGCTGGCCCGCGAGGTGAGCGGCGACTTCACGCTGCGCACGAGGTTCGCCGGCGGCTACACGCACCAGTACGACCAGGCCGGCGCGATGCTCCGGATCGACGCCGAGAACTGGATCAAGACCGGCGTCGAGTACGTGGACGGCCAGCAGCAGGCCAGTGTGGTCGTCACCCGCGGTCTGTCGGACTGGTCGGTGACGCCGATCGCGGCCGCCGAGCAGGTATCGATCGAGATTGAGCGATCGGGTGACACCGTGACTGTGCGCTATGGCGTGGATGGCGACGAGCCGACCACCATGCTGCGGCTGGCCTACTACCCGCCGGCCGTGCCGACGCTGGCCGGCGTGATGTGCGCCTCCCCGGACGGCCCCGGCTACACCGTCGCCTTCGACCGGTTGGAGCTCACCAACCGGTGAGGCATACCGTGGGGTGGTGCGGTTCCGGTTCCTGTTCCAGCCCAACTGGCTGCTGCTCACGCTGGTGGTGTTCGTGTTCGCCGCCGCGTGCTACGCCGTGCTGGCCCCGTGGCAGTTCAGCCGCAACGCCGAACAGCAGGCCCAGAACTCCGCGCTGACCTCGTCGTTCACCAGCAAGCCGGTGCCGCTGGACCAGCTCGTGCCGGCCGGCACGGAGCCGTCGGGCAACGCCGTGTGGCGGCTGGTGACGATGACCGGCACGTACGAGCCGGCCGGCGAGGCGATGGCCCGGCTGCGGACCGTGCAGGGCGAGCCGGCCTTCGAGATCGTCACGCCGTTCAAGCTGACCGACGGCCGGACCGTACTGGTCGACCGGGGCCACGAGTCGCCGCAGGCCGGGCGGTCCGTGCCCGAGTACCTCGCGCCGCCGACCGGCCAGGTCACGATCACCGCCCGCGCCCAGGACGACGAGACGGCCGACAAGCGGCCGACCTTCCTCGACACCGGCAAGCGGCAGATCTACTCGATCAACGCCGGCACCGTGGCCGCCGCGACCGGCGTCAAGCTCGACCCCGGCTACTACCAGCTCGACGCCAACCAGCCCGGTGTGGTCAAGGGCGGCGCGATCCCGCTGCCGCAGCTGGACGACGGGCCGTACTTCTCGTACGCGATCCAGTGGCTGATCTTCGGCTCGATGGCCCTGTTCGGCTGGGGCTACTTCAGCTGGCGCGAGGCCCGGCCCGGCGGCGCCCTGGACAACGTCGACCAGCCGGCCAGGCCCAAGCGCAAGTCGGTGGCCGAGATCCTGGCCGAGGACGAGGCCCGCGACCGCGAGGAAGCCGCCGCACAGAGCTGACCTCCCCCACGTGAGTGGCTCACTTGGCGTTTTGCCCCCACGTGAGTGGCTCAGGTGGCCCCCAAGCGCAAATGAGCCACTCACGTAGGGGAAAAGGGGAGGGGCAAAGGGGGAGGGGTCAGGCGCGGCGGCGGCCGAGTCCGATGGCGAAGGCCAGCGCGGCCGACACCACGGCGGACGCGCCGCCGACCACGCGGGAAAGTTCCACCGCTCGGGTGACGTGGCCGGCGTCGGGGCTGCGGCCGTGGCCGAGCACCGGACGTTCCTCGGTGCCGTGCGAGTAGACGGTCCGACCGCCGAGACGGATCTCCAGCGCGCCGGCGAAGGCCGCCTCGACCTGCCCCGCGTTGGGGCTGGGGTGGGCGGAGGCGTCACGCCTCCAGGTCTGCCAGGCGCTACGGGCGGAACCGCCGACCACGGGGGCGCTGATCGAGGTAAGCATGGCGGCCAGCCGGGACGGCACGAGATTCGCCACGTCATCGAGGCGGGCAGCCGCCCAGCCGAACTTGGCGTAGCGGGCCGACCGGTGGCCGACCATGGCGTCGAGGGTGTTGGCGGCGCGGTAGCCGAGCAGCCCGGGCACGCCGGCCACGGCCCCCCAGAACAGCGGGGCGACGACGGCGTCGGACGTGTTCTCCGCCACGGACTCCACGGTCGCCCGGGCCAGCCCGGCGGCGTCCAGGCTGTTCGGTTCGCGTCCGCAAAGGTTTGGCAGCCGGTCGCGGGCGGCGTCGATGTCGCTGGCGTCCAGCGAGCGGCCCATGGCGGTGCCCTCGGTGGCCAGCGACGAGCCGCCGAGCACGGCCCAGGTGGCCAGCGCGGTGGTGGCGACCTGCACGAGCGGCCGACCACGGCCGAGCCGCTCGACGGCGATTCCGGCCGCGACCGCACCCCCGGTGAGCAGGGCACTGTGCACGATCCCGGGCACCTTGTGGTCGCGGTAGACGGCCTTCTCCAGCGCCGCGGCGGTGGTCCCGAAAGCCGCGACGGGGTGCCATCGCCGAGGGTCGCCGAACACCGCGTCGGCCGCCGTTCCGAGCAGCAGGCCGACCGCCCTTGCCGCATTCACCGCGTCGTCCCCCGTCTTCCCCGTCCCGACGCCGTAGACGTTATCGGCTGCTCATCACCCGTTCGGCGACAGGTGGCGCAGCGCAGGGGCGCGGGCCGGTTAATGTGGCCGACCGTGGAGCAGGAGCAGCACGTCCCCGACACGCTCATGGGCGCGGAGTCGACCGATCGCCGGCTGCTGCTGTACGCCTACCTCCAGCCCCGCGAGCACCACCGCACCTATCTGACGACGATGCGCCTGTTCGCGTCGACGCTGCTGGCCGACCTGTCGGCCGGCGAGGTGGCGGCCAAGCTGGCCGCGGCCGAGCGGGAGGGCCTGATCGACCCGGGCGAGTCCCGGATCGAGACGGTGATCGCCCGGCTCAAGCAGCTGGTCGAGTGGGGCAACCTGGTGCCGGGCCGCCGCGAGGTGATCGCGGCCAGCATCGCCGAGTTCCAGCACGGCAGCGTCCGCTACCAGGTCAGCAAGCTCGCCGTCCGGGTGCAGCGTGACGTCGACGAGCTGCTGCGGGTGCCGGAAGGGGCCCGGGAGGTGTCGCGGGAGCTGCTGCCGGCCATCGAGCGTGGCCTCGGCGCGCTGGGCAAGTCGTTGTCCGACGCGGTGTTCACCGAGGGCGGCCCGGGCGCGAAGCGGGCCCGGGAGGCGCTGGCCGAGCAGGTCACGACGCTGTTCCTGCAACACGCCGAGCTCGCCGTGACGGTCCGGGATTTCTACGCCTACCTCGGCCAGATCGTCACCCGGCACCACCTGGCCCCGGACGAGCTCTCCGGCTTCCGCAACCTGCTGGTCGAGTACATCCAGATGGTCGTGGAGGACGTGCTGCGGCACACGCCGGCCATCGCCGAGTCGCTGGGCCAGCTGGCCCGTGGCCGCAGCGAGCTGCTGCGGCTGCTCGGCCCGGCCAACGGGCTGGGCACCGAGGAGCTGCCCATCGAGCGTTCCCGTGGCCGGACCGTGGCCGACTGGCAGGACCTGACCGACTGGTTCGTCGACCGTCCCGGTCGGCCGAGTCAGGTGACGGCGCTGCGCGAGGCGACCGGCCGCGCCATCGGCTCGCTGCTGGCCAGCGTGAAGCGGGCGACCTCGGGCGGCGGGCTGCTGCCGGGGCGTCGGGCCGAACTGCTCAAGCTGGCCGGCTGGTTCGACGGGGCGACCCCGGACAAGGCGCATTCCTTGTACGCCGCGGCATTCGGGCTCTACTCGGCCCGCAACCTGTTGCCGTCGCCCGAACACGACGGCGACGACGAGCACACTCCTTGGCGCGACGGTCCCGTGCTCGACGTGACGGTCAGCGTGCGCAGCCGGGGTGATCGTGGAGCCCGCGGCCGGACGTCCCGGATCGTCGACGACCCGATCACCGAGCAGGCGCTGCTGGCCGACGCGCGTGCCGTGGACAAGAAGCGCTCGGAGGCGGTGACCGAGCTCGTCGAAGCGGCGCCGACAATTGAGGAAAGCCGTCTGTCCCATGGGGCTTTGGACGTGTTCTGCGAGTTGTTGACGATGGCGATGGCCCAGCGCGAGCGGGCCGAGGACACTGGTTCGGCGGCCGACCCGGTGCGCGGGCTGAAGCTGACCGTCACTCCCGAGGAAGGCCGGACGACGACCATCAAGACCGCGGGCGGCACGCTGACCCTGCACAACGCTTCCATTGCGTTGGAGGCGGGCGCATGAAGGACGTGCTCGACGGCCTCTCCGACATCGACGCGGCCAACGTGGTGCGCTGCGCACGAGTGTTGCTGCGGCGGCCGTTGCTGCGTGCGGACGGGCCGGATGGCGATCTGTTGCCGCTCGTCTACCGGCATCGCACCACGCTCCAGGACATGTTCGCCGGGCTGCTGGCGTACCGGCTGGTGGTCGAGCGTCGCTTTGCGCGGCTGTACAAGCCGGGGCCGGGCGTGGATCCGACCCGTGGCGAGCCGACGCTTTCTCCGCGCGGCTACACGTACTTCGCGTTGACGATCGCCGCGCTGACCGGCGTTGGCCGGCAGGTTCTGTTGTCCCGCTTGGTAACCGACGTGCGGGCGGCCGCGGTTGAGGCCGGCGTGGCCGTCACCGACGACCTGCCCGACCGCCGCGCTTTGACGGCCGCGCTGCGGCATCTGTTGGCGTTGGGCGTGATCACCGAGACCGAGGGCACCGTCGCACCGTGGGGCACCGAGGGACCGGCCGAGGCGCTGATCACCATCGACACGGATCTGTTGGGGCAGTTGCTGTCCGGGCCTCTGCTGGAGGCGTCCGGCCCGGACCACCTGGTCGAGTTGGCCGCCCGGCCCGGTCCCCGTGGGGCCGAGCATGCCGTGCGGCGCAAGCTGGTGGAGAATCCCGTTGTGCTGCAAAGTGATCTGCCGGGCGAGCAGATGGAGTGGCTGCGGCGCAACCAGCGGCGGGAGTCGAGCCTGCTGGAGCGCAACTTCGGGCTGATCACCGAGACGCGGTTGGAGGGCGTCGCGGTCACCGACCCCGAGGACTACCTGACCGACGTGCTGTTCCCGGGCTCGGGCACGGTCGCCCGGATCGCGCTACTGGCCCTGCCGGAGCTGATCGCCGACCCGGATCCCGAACTGTTCGAGGACGACGTCGAGCCGCCGGAGCCACGGCCTGACGGCCGCCATCCCGTTACCTACGGCCAAGTTCGCGTGATCTGCGCCCAGCTGGTCGAGGACTACCCGGCGGCGTGGTCGCGACAGGCCACCGAGGATCTCGACCGTCTCACCAACGATGTGCTGGATCTGTTGGTACGCATGGGTCTGGCCGTGGACGACCCGGTCGACGGCTGGCTGGTGGCGCCGACCGCGCACCGCTGGCTGCCCCAGCCGGACGACTCCCCGGCGCGGTCCGCCGCGCCACCGGCAATGGCCGAACCAGAAGAACCCGGCTGGTCCCTGTTCGACGGAGAAGGTGAACTGTGAGCGATCAGCGTTGGACGTTGCACCGTGGTGGCATCGTCAACGTGTGGCAGTACGCGGAGCAGATCTTCGACTTCTCCGGCGGACGGGCCATCTTCCAGGGCACCAACGGCTCCGGCAAGTCGCGCACGCTGGAACTGCTGCTGCCGCTGTGCCTGGACGGCGACCTGCGCCAGCTCGGTTCCAAGGGCTTCGACACGGTCAGCATCCGGCGGCTCATGCTGGACGACTACGACGGCGGCCCGAACCGGATCGGCTACGCCTGGGTCGAGCTCAAACGGGACGACGAGTACCTGACCTGCGGCCTCGGCGTGAAGGCGTCCAAGACCTCGCAGCAGATCACCGACTCCTGGCGGTTCGTCACGCCGGCGCGCGTGGGCAAGGACCTGCGGCTGGCCGGACCGGACCGGGTGCCGATCGGGCCGGCGCAGCTGCGGGACCTGATCGGCGCGGACTGCATGTTCGAGGACGCGGCGTTCCGGGCCAAGGTCGCCGAGACGGTCTACGGCGTGCCGGCGGCCCGCTACGCCGACCTGCTGCACCTCCAGCGCACGCTGCGCAACCCGGACGTCGGTCTGAAGGTGTTGGAAGGCCAGCTGGAGCAGATCCTCTCCGACGCGCTGCCGCCGCTGGACGTGGCCCTGGTCGAGCAGCTGGCGACCTCGTTCGACGACCTGGAGTCGATCCGGGAGAACATCACCCGGCTGACCACGGCCGATTCGGCGCTGACGGCGTTCCTCGGCACCTACTCCGGCTACGCGCTGGCCGGGCTGCGCGGTTTCGGCGACAAGGTCGTGTCCAGCCGTAAGACCCTGACGGCGCTTGGGTCTGACTTGGAGTCGTTGGACCGCAAGCTGATCTCGGCCCGGGACGGGCGGGTCACCGCCGAGCAGGCTGTGGCCGAGCAGGAGGCGCAGGACAGCCAGCTCGACGCCCGGATCGAGGCGTTGAAGGAGCTGCCGGCCTACCGTGGCATGCGCGATCTCCAGGACCGTGAGCAGCTGGTGGCCCGGTCGCGGTCGGCGGCCGAGGCGGCGCTGGACACGGCCAGCCGGCAGCGGGCGCAGGAGGATCGTGCGGTCGATTCCGTGCTGGCGGTGTTGCGGCGGCTGGGTTTGGACATCGACAGCGCCGACGAGCTGGCCGGGCATGCCCGTGAGCGGCTGACCATCGCCGGTCTCGACGGGGACCTGTGCCCCAAGGTGCCGCCGATGCCGCCGACCGACGCGCAGGTGGCGCCGGATCGCGTGCGGGCCAAGCCCGATCCGGAGGCCGAGCCGCAGACCATCGACCGGCGGCTGCTGCCGGCGATCGATCCTCAGTCCCTTTTGGACACGTTGAGCGACGCCGGCCGGCAGGCCGAGCAGGTCGCCACGGAAGCCAGGCGGCGCAACGCTTTGACGTTGTCGCTGCACGAGCGGGCGCTGGCCTCGGACCGTCAGCTGCGGGACGTCGAGGAGCTGCACCGCGCGGCGCGGCAGGCGCAGCTGACCGCGACCGAGGGGGCTGGCCGTCGTAACGAGGCCGGTCAGCAGCTGGCGACGGCCGTGGACGTGTGGCGTGAGCAGGCGCGGCGTTGGGCGGCCGACGACGGGCCGCAGCCGCCGACCGCGGAGCGGTTGATCGAGGACCGTGGCGCGGCGCGTGCGGCCCGGGACAGCGTGCGGCAGTGGGCCGCGCCGCGTTCGCATGAGCTGCGGCAGCGAGTCGTCGGGGCCGAGCAGCGACTGGACGACCTGCGGGCGACGATCACCCAGTACGAAGCCGAGGTCGTGGCGCTGCGCTCCGGCGGCACGGACGAGCAGTCCGACCCGTCGGCGTTCCATCGTCTTGTCGACTTCGTGCCGACGCTGCCGGAGGCCGAGCAGGCCGGTCTGGAAGCGGCTTTGCAGGCTTCCGGCCTGTTGACGGCCCGGGTTTCCGTCAGCGGCAAGGTTTCCGACGCGGCGCTGGCCGAGGTGATCGCGCTGGCCGGGCCGGCGGCGAGCGGCCGGACGCTGGCCGACGTGCTGATCCCGGCGGCCGAGCCGGGCTGCCCGGTGCCGGCCGAGATCGTGGCCAAGTTGCTCGCGGCGGTCGGTGTGGCCGACGAGCCGGCGGCGACCGAGACGCCCGGGCTGGTGCTGTCGACCGGCGGCGCGTGGCGGGCCGGCGTGTTGTGCGGGGCGCAGGCCAAGCCGGTGGCGGAGTTCGTCGGCACAGGCGCGCGTGAAGCGGCTCGGCAGCGTCGGTTGGCCGAGCTGAGCTCGGCCGTCGAGCGGCTGCACGTCGAGCTGGCCGACGCCGAGCGGCTATGCGACCAGGCGCGGGCCGCGGCCGGCGAGTGGGAGGCGCACGTCGAGGCGTTCCCCGACGACGGCGAGCTGATCTCCGCACACGCCAAGCTGACCAGCGCCCGGGAATCGGCCGAGGAGGCCGAGCAGAAGGCGTACGACCTGCGGGCCGAGCACCAGGCCAGCGACGAGCGGTGGCATGCCGCGCGGGCCGAGCTCGTGCAGTCCGCGTCCGAGGCCGGCATCGGTCTTGGCGATGCTGTCGACACCGAGGCGCTCGACCGGGCCAACCGGGCCGCGTCCGAGGCCCGGGTCGCCGCCGAGCAGCTGGCCGAGGCGTTGGCCGGGCGATGCGCGCGGACCGTCATCGACCTCATCGACGCCATGCAGCACCACCATGCGGCGTTGACCGACCGGTCCGAGGCCGAATCGGCGGCCGACGCACTGTGCGTCGAGTACGCCGACCGCTCGCACGCGATGGCCGAGCTGAGCTCCGCGATCGGCGGCGAGGCCGAGGAAGTCGCGCGACAACTATCCTCTTTGGACGCTGAACGCAAGTCCGTGCGCCGGGCGCTGCCGCAGTCCCGGGAGAAGGTCGTCGAGCTGCGCGAGCAGGCGACGAAGCTCGAGACTCTGCTGGAGACCAAGCGGGCCCAGCTGGCCGGTCGCGAGGGCGACGCCGCCGATGCCGTGGCGGCGTTCGAGCAGGCGTTGGCCGCACCTGGCGTGTGGTCCGCCGCGTTCCCCGAGTCCGACGCTCCGTCCACAGTGGATGATGCGTTGTCCTTGCTGGACGCGGCTTCCGACCGCAAGGGGTCGTCCGAGGGCACCGTCATCGGCAAGCTCCAGGTGTTGCAGACCTCGCTGGCCGGCACGCACGACATCGGGGCCGAGACCGCCGGCGGCGTGCTCACCGTGACCGTCACCGGCGAGGACGGTCCCCGTCCCGTCGCCGAGGCTGCCCTTCGGGTGTCCCAGCGGTTGGCCGAGCAGCGGGGCTTCCTCGGCGAGCGGTATCAGTCGATCTTCGCCGACTACCTGATCCGCGACCTGGCCGAGCGGCTGCGGGGTCAGATCGAGGTGGCCGAGGACCTGTGCCGGCGGATGAACGACGTGCTCGACCAGGCGCGGTCCAGCCAGGGCGTGCATGTGCAGCTCGAGTGGCGGCCGTCGGCGGCCCTCGACGACCGGACCAAGCAGGCCTTGGAGCTCGTTCGGACGCCGCTGGCCGACCGCACCTCCGAGCAGGACGACCTGTTGCGCCAGGTCATCACCGAGCGCATCGAGGCCGAACGCGACGCCCATTCCTCCGGCTACGCTGAGATCCTCGCCCGAGCCCTCGACTACCGCACCTGGTACTCGTTCACCGTCCGCGTCCGCGATTCCGGTCCCGACGGCAAGCCCCGCGTGCGACGTCTCCGCCAGCTTTCCTCCGGCGAGACCCGTCTCGTCTCCTACGTCACCCTCTTCGCCGCCGCCGCGTCGTTCTACGACGCCGTCTCCAGCGGCGGCGACGAGCTCCCCTCCGGCTCGTCCTCCTCGACGAGGCCTTCGAGCGCCTCGACGACCCCACCATCGCCCGCATGCTCGGCCTGCTCGTCGACCTCGACATGGACTGGGTCATCACCTGGCCCAGCGGCTGGGGCGTCTCGTCCAAGATCCCGCGCATGCACATCTACGACGTCCTGCGCCCCAAGAACGGCCGCGGCGTCGCCTGCACCCACACCACCTGGGACGGCGCCGGACTGGACCGCGAGGATCCCTAAGGCCCCAGTGCCGGGAAGGCGATCGTCGGGGCTTCCAGGGTCACTGGCAGGGGCAGGGTGATGCGGAAGACGGCGCCGGTGTGGCCGGGGGTGGGGCCTCGCAGCGGAGGTCGCCGCCGTGGGCGCGGCAGATGCCGCGGGCGATGGGGAGGCCGAGGCCGGAGCCGCCGGAGGAAGAGGCGCGGGCCTCGTCGAGGCGGACGAGGCGGTCGAAGATGCGGTCGCGGTCGGCCGCCGGGACGCCGGGGCCGGAGTCGGTGACGACGAGGTGGGCGTAACCGGCGGCGGAGCCGAGGGTGAGGGCGATGCCGCCGGAGCCGCCGGTGGCCTGGCGGGCGTTGTTCATGAGGTTGGCGAGCACCTGGGCGAGGCGCTGGGGGTCGCCGGAGACGACGACGGAAGGGCCCTCGACGGAGATGGCGAGGTCGGGGGCGAGCACACGGGTGCGGTCGGCCTCGGCGTCGGCGAGGTGACGCAGGTCGACGGGCTCGTGCTGGAGATCGAGGCCGGCGTCGATGCGGGCGAGCGCAAGGAGATCGTCGACTAGGCGGCCGGCGCGGCGGGACTCGCGGACGAGGAGCAGGAGCATCCGGTCGCGTTCCTCGGGATCGGTCTCGGGGCTCTGCTGAAGCACGGACTCGGCGACGGCCTGCAAGCCGGCGATGGGGGTACGGAGCTCATGCGCGGCATCGGCGACGAACTGGCGGGTGCGAGACTCGGCGTGGCGTGCGTGCTGCTCGGCACCCTCGAGCTCGTCGAGCATGCTGTCGAAAGCGGCGGCGGTGCGGCCGAGCTCGGTGTCGGTACGGGCGGGCGCGAGCCGACGGCCCCGGTCGCCGGCGGCGATGGAGCGGGCGAGGGTGGCCATGTGGTCCAACGGCCGCAGGGCGAAGCGCACCAAGAAGATCAAGCCGACGGCGGTGATGACCAACGCGGAGATGCCGACGATGAGCAACAGCCGGCGCAAGGTGGTCTGCGGCCGTGTGTCGGGATCGGCGTAGAAGGTGATCCGAATGCCGTTGTGGTACGTGACAGTCCGAGCGGTGGGGTCGTCGGCCGGCGGCTTGCTGCCGTAGTCGAGGCCGCTGGGCGTCTGGACCCGAACGAAGATGAAGCCGCCCACCGCCAGCCGTGCGTACAGCTGCTCGGGTTGCAGGCGCCTGGTCTCCAGCTGCTTGGCCAGCTGCAGGCGGTCCCGGATCAGGTTGCCCTGGTCCTGCACGGTCTGGCGGCTGAACAGCGCGTCGACCACGACGACGAGCGCGATGAGCACGACGGCGAGCGCGACGGTGACGGAGAGCGTGACCCGCAGCCGCAGCGAGCCGCTCTTCACGCGGCACCGACCCGTAGCACGTAGCCGAGCCCCCGCACGGTGTGCAGCAGCCGCGGCCCGTGCGCCTCGAGCTTGCGGCGCAGCGCGCTGACGTGCACCTCGACGAGGTTGGGGTCGTAGTCCTCGTAGCCCCACACACTGGTCAGGATCTGGGTCTTGCTGACCACGCGCCCACGCTGCGCGGCTAGGTAGCAGAGCAGCCGCAGCTCGGTGGCGGTGACGTCGACGGTGGAGCCGGCGTAGAGCACGACGCCGGAGTCGGCATCGACGAGCAGGTCGCCGATCTGCACGGCCGACGGCGTGCGCCCCAGCCGCCGCAGCACGGCGCCGACCCGGGCCACCAACTCGGCGAGCACGAAGGGCTTGAGCACGTAGTCGTCGGCACCGGCCTCCAGCCCGCGCAGCCGGTCGGGCACACCGTCCCGCGCGGTCAGCATGACGACGCCGGCGTTGGAGGCCCGGCGGACCACCTCCAGCAGCTGGAAGCCGTCGCGACCGGGCAGCATGATGTCCAGCACCACCAGGTCGGGCCGGAACTGGGCCAGGTCGGCCTCCAGCTCACGGCCGTCCGGGCGGGCCAGCACCTCGTAGCCGCTGTCACGCAGCGCGGAACGCACCGCGGCGCGAATCGCCTCGGTGTCCTCGACGATCAAGATCCGGGCGACCGACACGGGCCCATTCTGGTCGGTGGGACGGTCGCGTGGGCGGCGGCCCGCCGACGTTTCAGGCTCCGCTCAGCTCCGGCCGGGACGGTGGCTGTCATGACCTCCCTGACCCGAACCATCGGCGCGCTCGTCCTGACCGCGGCCGCCGCCCTGTCCGTGACGGCCTGTTCCGCCGCCGCCACCGGCTCCCCCGCGCCGTCGACCTCGGCCTCGGCCACGCCGTCGAAGGGCAAGGCCAAGCCGCTGCCCGCCGGCGAGAGCCGAGTCGCCGGCACGGTCGCGACGGTGTCCGCCAGCCAGCTCACCGTGACCAAGAAGGACGGCAGCACTGAGACGTTGACCACGGACCCGGCGACGAAGATCGAGGGCGGGCCGCTCCAGCAGGGCCAGCGCGTGACCGCGGTCGTGAAGGGTGACCAGGCGCTGACCGTGCGGGTGGCCCAGCCGCACGCTTCGAGCGCCGCGCCGACCACCACGCCGACTTCCTGACGGGCTTGGGTGCCGAGCCGCCGGGCGTCTGGGACGATGTCGGAGTGGCGGCTCGGCAGACCCAGGTGCGATGGGTGCTGATCCTGCTGGTCATCGGGCTGGTCGGGATCGGTGCGGCGGTGCTCGTGTGGTGGCCGACGCTCGGCTTCCCCAACACCGATTCGCCGTCGGCCGTGCACGCCAAGGCCACGGTCGTGACCTCGGCCCAGTGCGGCAGCGGCAACGCCCACGACACCGTCGAGGTGACGGTGGACGGGGCCAAGAAGCAGGTGCCGCTGGACGGCTGCGGCCAGGCCAAGGGCACCGCGCTGGACGTGGTCGTCACGGAGGAGAACGGCCAGTTCAGCGCCCATCCGGCCGACGCGGCCCAGGTCGGCGGCAATCGCGACGGCCGGCTGACCGCGGTCCTGCTGTGCCTGAGCGCGGTGGCCGGCGCGCTGTACGCCTATTTAATTCGGTACCAGCCAGTTCCGAAAACCGCCGCGCCGACGCCGGTGATCGAGGCGGTGGAGCCGCCGGCGTTCCCCGAGCCGGCGTTCGCCGAGGCGGCCTTCCCGGAGCCGGTCCATCCGGAGATCCCGGCCTTCCCGGAGACGCCGGTGTTCCCCGACGAGCCGGAGGCGGCCGTCGAGGAACCGACCGGCGAGGACGACCCGGCCGACGAGAACTCCGAGTCGAGCAACACTCCCGGTTAACGGACCCGCACGCTGTCGGCCCACAGCGCCGCCAGCTCGTCGTCCGCCGTGAGCCCGTGCCACGGCCGCCGGTTCCACAGCGCCAGGTACAGCTCCTCAGCCGTGCCGGCGATGGCGCTGTCGGCCTCCGCCGCCGTCACCCGCTTCCCCGTGGGACGGTCGGGACCGTAGGTGACGAGCCAGTGGTCGCCGGTGTCGGTGGCGCTGACCAGCACGGACCGCTCCTCGTCGGCTCGCAGGCGACGCCCGCGCGGCAGGAAGCCGCACAGCAGCTCGTCCACGCCGTCGGCGGCGAGCGAGGACGGAATCGGCGACGGCAGCCCGGCGGCCGCTTCGGCGTCCACGCTGTGGATGGTGGTCTCATGGGCCTGCCGACGGGCCCAGAACGGCACACCGGACGGCGCGGTGCCCATGAACTGCCAGCAGTCCAGGTCGGCCGGCGCGGCGGTGAGCACGTGGACCAGTTCCGCCACGCCGTCACGGAACCACTCGATCAGACCCTCGTCGGTTTGGGTCAGGTCGTCGATGTCACGGGGCTCGGTCAGCGCCTGCGCGACGAAGGCGCCGGCCCAACGGTGAATGCTGCCGGTGTGCAGCAGCAGGTCGCGCACGGCCCAGTCCGGGCAGGTCGGCACGGGTGCGTCCAGCCCGGACCGCTCCGCCGCGGCGGCGAGCCGTTCCCCCTGACCGCCAACGGCGGCGATCCACTCTCGCGTCTCCATGACCGTGAGCCTGCCACTCAGGCGACGTCCGCGGTGCTGGACAGCCAGGTGTTGCACCGGGCCAGGCTGTTGTCCTGGAAGCCCGCAGTCCACCAGCCGATGGCGTGCTGGTCGGTGCCGTGGTCCAGCGGCGGGCCGTTGTGGTCGCCGCGGTCCTGGCTGGTCTGCGCCTCGTGCGTGATGTTGCCGTCCACGTCGCCACGACCGGAGGTGGCGGCGAGGAACATGCCGGAGAAGCACTGCGCCTGGAGTTCCAGCCGCCGTGACAGCTCCCAGCCGGCGTCGCTGTTGCTGTCGCCGTTGTCCTTCTCGTAGCGCTGGTTGGTGTACGCGCCGAGGATCCCGGACAGCGACTGCACGTGGTGCCCGTACTCGTGCGCGAACAGCGCGAGGTAGACGCCGGGGTGCGCGCCGTACATGTCGGACTGCAGCCCGGCGAACGGCACGTACAACGTGTGGTCGCGGCCGCAGTAGAAGGCGACGATGTGCCCGATGGACTGGTTGCCGCACGGCGTCGTGAACGACGTCCCTGGCGGGAACGCCACGTCCGGCGGCGAGAACGGCAGGCCGGCCGCCTTGAGCACCGGCGCCCACGCGGCGTTCAGGCAGGGCAGCGCGCTGCGGAAGAACCGTTCAGCGCCGGCCGGGTCGGTGGTCCAGCGGCTGAGCGGGCAGTCTGTCGCCGGCAGGCCGCCCACGTCGAACAGCGGGTTGTCGCCGAGCTTGGCCACGGGCTGCGGCCCGGCCGGCGTCGTGCTGGTCGGCGGCCGTGACGTCGTGGTGGTGCGCCGAGTCGTGGTTGTCGACGGCGTGGTGGTCCGGTGCGTGGTGGTCCGCGGCGACAACGTCGTCGTCGGTTCGGTCGTCCGCGTCGCGCCGGCCCCGGCGTCGGCCGCCGGACGGGAGCCGCCGAGATGGCTCAAGCCAACCGCCGCCAGGCCCAACAGCACCACTGCCACCAGCACGATCGCCGCAACCATGAACCCTCTGGGCCCGCGCGACGGCCGCATCGGCGGCGGGCCGGGCCAGGAGCTCGTCGGTGGCGGCATCACTGGTGCTACGACGGGCGGTCGCGACCAGTTCATTGGCGGCGGGGTGATCGGCGGCGCATAGGGTGGCGGATACGGGCCATTGACCGGATAAGGACCGGGCACCGGCGGCGGCAGCGGTCCCCCGCCATAGCCGGACTGCCAGCCGGGTGGCTGGTTCACGGCAGTTCTCCCCAGTTCAGTTTTTGGGTCGGATCACTGCACGTCGGCGCTGCTGGCCACCCACGTGTTGCACTGCGCGACCGTCTTCTTCACGAAGCCCTGGGTCCACCACCCCGACGCGTGCTCGCTGGTGCCGTGGTCACGGCGCTCGCCCGGCGGGTCGCCGCGGTCCTGCGTGCTCTGCGCGTCCCGCGCGACGGTGTTGTCCACCGAGCCGTGCCCGACCGCCGCGGCGAGGAACAGACCCGAGAAGCACTGGGCCTGGAGCTCGATACGGCGCGACACCTCGAGGCTGGCTGGGCTGTCCGGGTCGACGCCGTCGTACTCCTGCCGGTGCGCCGCCGTGAGCACGCCGCTGAGGTCCTGCACGAAGTGCCCGTACTCGTGCGCGAACACCGCGAGGTAGGCGCCGGGCCGGTTGCCGATGTCCTCGGTCTGCAAGCCGGACATCGGCATGTACAGCGTCTGGTCGCCGTTGCAGTAGAACGCCGCGGCCTCCTCCTGCGACACCGAGCCGCAGGGGCTGCTCCACGTCTTGCCGCTGGGGAAGGCCAGCTTCGGCTCGTGGAAGGGCAGGTTCACGGACTGCAGCACCGGCTGCCACGCCCGGTCCAGGCACGGCAGCGCGGCGGTGAAGTAGGCGTTGGAGGCGGACGGCACCGACTGCCAGCGCGGCAGCGTGCAGGTGACCGGTCCGGGGCCCGTGGCGGTGAACAGCGGGTTGTCGGCCAGCTTGTCGCTGCCGTCACCGGTGCTGCCGGTGCCGGGCGAGCTCGTGGGCACGGACGTCGGCAGCTTGGACGGCGTCGGCGCGGTGGTCGGCCGGCTGCGACCGTGGCCGTTGAGGCTGAGCACGGCGACGCCCACGACCACGAGCCCGATCAGGAACAGCGTGACGAAGGGGCGCCGCGACGGCCGCTTCGGCGGGGGCGGCGGCGGGTACGGCTGGAACTGCTGCGGCGGCGCCAGCGGTCCGTGGGTGTGCAGCGGCGGCGGCATGACCGGTCGCGCCGGCGGCATCGGGTACGGGTTGTAGACCGGCGGCGGCTGCTGGCCGTAGTACGGGTTGGGCGGGGGCTGCTGCGTCCGCGGCGGGTACGGGCTGGGCAGTGGCGGCGGCAACGGGCCCTGCGGCACGTTGCCGGAGTTCCACGGATTCAACTCACGTCCCCCTGCGGCGCCGCCCACGTGTTACACGCGGCGGTCTTGTTCTGCTGGTACCCGATCTGCGCCCACCGGCCCTGGTTCGGCGCGGTGCCGTGGTCCTTCTCGCCACCGCCGTCGGCGAACGCGGCGGCGCCGGTGGCGGCCATGGCCTTGGTGACCGAGCCGCGGCCGGCAACGCTGGCGAGGAACATACCGGCGAAGCAGTTCGCCTGCAGCTCCAATCGCCGAGAAAGCTCGAGGCCGGCCTCGGTGTCGCGGCCGGCGGTCTTCTCGCGGCGGGACTCGGCCAGCAGGATGCCGCTCATGTCCTGCACGTGGTGCCCGTACTCGTGGGCGAGCACGCCGATCACCACGGCCGGGATGCCGTCGGTGCCGTCCAGCACGGACTGCACCGGCATGTGCAGCTCGTTGTCGGCGCCGCAGTAGAAAGCCACCGGGGCGCTGCCGTCACGGGTGCGGCACGAGCCGGCGCTGTCGTCCATGGTCAGCTTCGTCGGCTCGAACGGCATGTTGATGCCGGAGACGACCGGCTTCCACGCGGCGTCCAGACAGCTCAGCTCGGCGACCAGGTAGGCGCGTAACTCGTCGGTCGTGCGGCCGAACTTGGGCAGGGTGCACGTGCCTGGCGCGAGCGACTGCGGGTAGGTCAGCAGCGGGTTGGTCGCGAGCGCCACCACCTGGTGCGGCGCTTCCGCCTGCGCGACACCGGCGACCGCCTCCGTCGGACCCAGGAACGGACCGCCGACACCGCACACGATGAACAGGGCCACGATGCTGTAGACGACGAATCGCGCCGTGCGTCCCCGTTGGGGGATCCGCACCGGAGCACCACTCGCGAGCAGACGCGGATCGATCGGCGGGTAGCCGAACGCGCCTCGGTTGTCCATCTGTGGCCCTCTGCTTCCGGGCGGCGACGGACAGCCGTCCCCCTTGGTGGATCCCGCCGCAAGAATAGGCGGCCTGCACTATTGTCCGCTCCCGTGTTCACCAACTGGGGCCTGGCCGTGGCCACCCTCACGTTCTCCGCCGGCGTACTGGTCGTCCCGCATGCCGCGGCGCCGGCCCCCGGCGGCGTGCAGTCGCAGGTCGCGCTGAAGGTCGAGCGCGACGGCAAGCTCACGGTCAGTGAGAAGGTCACCGTGCCGGCCGGGAAGTCCGCGAACCGGACCGCGCCGCTGCGGCTGACCGCGGGCCCCGACACCGAGCGCGTGTACACCGTCACGCAGCCGAAGGTGACCGGCAACGGCAGCGCCTCGGCCGACGACCAGAACCTGACCGTGCACCTGGGCGCGGGCGAGTCGACCATCAGCTACGTGGTCGACGGCGCCGTGGCCGACCAGGGCTCGCACGAGGACGTGCGCTGGCAGGTGGCCAGCGGCTGGGATGTGACGATCGATCGGCTCACGGTGTCCGTGGTGACGCCGGCCGAGCCGCAGTCCATCACCTGCCTGGCCGGCGATCCCGATTCGACGACCGCGTGCGCGCTGTCGCAGATCGGCGAGGGCGGTGTGCCGACCGCCGAGCAGGACACGCTCACGCCGGGGCAGCGCGTGGACTTCGCCATCGGCCTACCCAACGGCTCGGTGCCGGTGAACGAGCGCGTCGAGACGACCAACACGCTGGCGACGGCGTTCGCGCTGACCCCGGAGACCGGCATCGGCCTGCTGGTGCTGGTGGTGCTGCTGCTACTGGGCCTTGGTCTGCTCTGGTACGCCCGTGGCCGTGACGCCAAGGCACTGGCCGGTGACGTGGGCGCGGTCGAGGTGCTGGTGCGCGACGCCGGCGGCCACGTGGCCTTCGCCTCGCCCGACGGCGTGCTGCCGGGCCAGGTCGGCACCGTGATCGATGAGCACGTGGACGTGGTCGACGTGACGGCGACCGTCATCGACCTGGCGGTGCGCAACTACCTGTGGATCGACGAGGTGCCCGGCGGCGCGGGCGTGCTGGACTGGCGCATCGTGCGCCGCAACCCGGCCGACGACGCGCTCACCCCGTACGAGAAGGCGGTGTACGACTCGCTGCTCGGCGGCGCCGACCAGGTGCAGCTGTCGCAGCTGCGCGGCAAGGGCATCGACCTCGCGGCGGCGCGCAACGCCCTGTACTCGGACGTCGTGGCCAAGGACTGGTTCGCGCGGCGCCCCGACACCGAGCGCAGCCGCTGGTGGTGGGGCGGCGTGAGCATCGTGGCGCTGGGGATCGTGCTCACGGTGGTGCTGGCGCTGACGATCGGCCACGCGCTGCTCGGCCTCGCCGTCATCATCGGCGGCGCGGCGCTCGCCGCCGGCGCGCGGTCCATGCCGGCGCGCACCCGGCGCGGCAGCGCGCTGCTGCACCAGGTGCGCGGACTGCTGACGTACCTGACGACCGTGTCGCCGACGGACATCCCGGACAGCGACCGGGAGATGGTGTTCTCCCGGTCGCTGCCGTACGCGGTGGTGCTGGGCCAGACCGACCGGTGGCTGGCGGTGTTCCGCGGCCTCGACCCGGACGCCGACGGCACCCCCGGCCTGTACTGGTTCGGCGAGGCGGAGCAGGCGCGCGACCTCGACCGCTTCGCCGGCCGGTTCCCGGCGTTCCTCAGCTCCCTGGACGGAGTGCTGGCCCAGAGTGGCCACCTCCGGTCGTTGAAGGCTTAGCGACCCAGTCCGGGTGGCCGGGCATCGGCGGCGTGGTGCTGCCGTACAGCCAGTCGTGCAGGAACGGGCCGAGGTCCGAGCCGCCGACGGCGGTGGCCACCCGGATGAAGTCGGCGCTGGTCGCGTTGCCGTCGCGGTAGCGGTCCAGGTAGGTGTCGATGATGCGGTGGAAGGTCTGGTCGCCGACCTTCTGTTGCAACGCGTAGACGACCACCGCGCCGGCGCCGCGGGCGATGGCGAACATGACGTCCGGCCGGGTCGGGTTGGCCGGCGTGAAGCCGAGGGAGCGGACCGTCGGATCGAAGGTCTCGTAGGCCCACCGGAGTTCGTCGGCCACCGAATTGCCGCCGTGCTCGGCCGCGTACAGGCGGTCGAAGTAGGTGGCGAAACCCTCGCTGAGCCAGAGGTCGCGCCAGTCGGCGACCGCGGCCGAGTCACCGAACCACTGGTGCGCCAGCTCGTGCACGACCGTCGAGTCGTTCTTGGGGTCGGCCAGCGCGCCGGCCCGCAACACCGGCAGCGTCTGGGTCTCCAGCGCATCGGACTGCTGCGTCATGTGGTCCGCGCCGAGCAGGCCGACCGTCTCGAACGGGAAGCGGCGGCCGATGCGCTGCTCGAGCCAGTCCACGAAGCTCGGCAGCTGGTCCAGCATCGGTTTGGCGGCGGCCGCGTCCGGCACGAAGCTGCGCAGCGGCAGGCCGTTCGGGCCGGTGCCGGTCACCGTCGTGAACTTGCCGACGGCCAGCTGGGCCAGCTGCGGCGCGAACGGATGGGCCGAGGCGTAGGTGAACGTGGTTGTGGAGTTGGTGGCGTTCTGCGCAACCAACGGCCCGTTCGCGGCGACCGTCCACCCCGTCGGCACGGTCACGTGATAGCGGAAGTACGCCTTGTCGTCGACAGCGTCGTTGCAGGGAAAGAACAAATGGGCCCGATCGGGCTGGCCGACCCAGGCGAAACCGCCGTCGGGGTCGTTGATCCAGCCCGCGGTCGGGTCCACCGAGGACGGGATCTTGGCCGCACGGTCGGCGGTGAAGTCGACCGTGACGGAGAACGGGCCGCGGATCGCCGTGGCCGGGTCGACCACCAGCTTCTGTTCGTCCAGGTGGAACGCGGCGTCACGGCCGTCGACCTGGACCTTGGCCACGGTGCCGCCGGCGTAATCGAGGCGGAACTCGGGCAGCCGCCGGCCGGCGACCGCGGTGATGCGGGCGGTGCCGGGCAGCAGCGAGGTGCTCGGGGTGAAGTCGTAGCTGAGGTCGTAGGCGACGACCTGGTAGCCGTCATTGCCCAGATCGGGCAGCAAAGGGGGCGAAACCGGTGTGACCGCGGACACAGCGAGCGCGGTCGCCGCGGCCATGCTTGACAAGCTCATGGGCCAACAATCGCCAGTTCAGCCGTAGGCGGACATCCCACCGGGGGTTGATCACCTCGGTACGACCGGGGACTGACGTGGCGACGTCGTAGTCTCTGTGTCATGGCCGCACCGGAACTGCACAGGTTCACTCTCCCCAACGGCCTGCGCGTGGTGCTCGCCCCCGACCGCACAGCCCCCGTGGTCGGTGTGAGCGTGCACTACGACGTGGGCTTCCGCTCGGAGCCCGAGGGGCGCACCGGGTTCGCCCACCTCTTCGAGCACCTCATGTTCCAGGGCAGCGAGAGCCTGGAGAAGCTGGCGCACTTCCGGCACGTGCAGTCCTCGGGCGGCACCTTCAACGGCTCGACCCACCCGGACTACACCGACTACTTCGAGACGCTGCCGTCGGCCGCGCTGGAGCGGGCGCTGTTCCTGGAGGCCGACCGGATGCGGGCGCCCCGCATCACCCAGGAGAACCTGAACAACCAGATCGACGTGGTCAAGGAGGAGATCCGGCTGCGGGTGCTGAACACCCCGTACGGCGGCTTCCCCTGGATCTGGCTGCCGCCGGTGCTGTACACGACCTATCCCAACGCGCACAACGGGTACGGCGACTTCGCCGAGCTGGAGCAGGCCAACCTGGACGACTGCGCCCAGTTCTTCGACACCTACTACGCGCCGGGCAACGCGGTGCTGACGGTGGCCGGCGACTTCACCGTTGAGCGGGCGACCGAGCTGGTGCACAAGCACTTCGGCGACGTGCCGGCCCGGCCGACGCCGCCGCGGCCGTCGTTCGCCGAGCCGCACCCGCAGGGCGAGCGCCGCGAGGTGCACGAGGACCCGCACGCGCCGCTGCCGGCGCTGGCCGTGGGCTACCGCCTGCCCGACCCGGCCACCGACCTGGACGGCTACCTGGCCAACGTGGTGCTGGCCGCGGTGCTGTCCGACGGCGACGCCTCGCGCCTACAGCAGCGCATGGTGCACCGCGAGCCGCTGGTCACCGACATCTCGGTCGGCGCCGGCCTGTTCGGACCGCTGGACGCCCGTGACCCCGACACGTTCACGGTGACCGCCATGCACCCCCGAGGTGTCCGAGGACCGCATCCTCGGCGTGCTCGACGACGAGCTGGAGAAGCTGGCCGCGTCGGGCCCGCAGGAGGACGAGCTGGCCCGCGTGGCCGCCCGGTGGGCTGCGGCCATGCACCGCGAGCACGACCGCATCACCTCGCGCACGCTGTCCTACGGGGCCTCCGAGCTGCTGCACGGCCGCGCCGAACTGGCGTCGGACCTGCCGACGCGGATCCGCGCCGTCACCACCGAGCAGGTGGCGGCCGCCGCCAAGGCCCTGCGGCCGGATTCCCGGGCCGTGCTCGTCGTTCCCGCCGCCGGAGGAGACAAGTGACTTCTGTCAGCTACCGCACGGCCGAGCAGATCGGCCACACCGAGCAGGGGCCGCGTCCGCTGCCCGCGCTCGGCACGCAGACCGCGGCGGCGCAGCCGTCCCTTGTGGACACCGTGCTGCCCAACGGGCTGCGGGTCATCGCCGTGCGCAAGGAATCCGTGCCCATGGTGGAGCTGCGGCTGCGCATCCCGTTCGCCGGCACCGAGCGGCTGCACTCGGCGCGGGCCGAGGTGCTGGCCAACACGCTGCTGACCGGCACCGAGCGCCGTGACCGCACCCAGTTCGACACCGACCTGGCCGCGGTCGGCGGCGACCTGAACTCCGTGGTCGACCCGGAGCGGCTCAGCATCGGCGGCAGCGCCCTGGCCAGCGGCCTCGACGTGCTGCTTGACGTGCTGGCCGACGCGCTGACCGGCGCGGTGTACCGGGACGAGGAGGTGGCCCGCGAGTCGGAGCGCCTCGTCGAGCGCATCGTCATGGCCCGGTCGCAGCCCAGCGTCATCGCCCGTGAGGCGCTGCAGAAGCACCGCTACGGCGACCACCCCTACGCCAAGGAGATGCCCGAGGCGGCCGAGATCCCCGAGGTCTCGCCGGAGCAGGTGCGGGCGCTGCACAAGGCGTCCGTGCTGCCGCGCGGCGCGCTGCTGGTGCTCGTCGGCGACGTCGACCCGGACGCCGCGATCGCGACCGTCGGCGCGGCGCTGGCCGGCTGGCAGTCCGACGCCAGCGCGGTGGAACTGCCGAAGCTGCCCGCGCTCACGCCCGGCGACGTGCACCTCGTGCACCGGGCCGGCGCCGTGCAGTCGCAGATCCGGCTGTCGGCCCAGACCGTGCCGCGCACCGACCCCGGCTACGCGGCCTTGCAGGTGGCGAACCTGGTCTTCGGCGGCTACTTCTCCTCGCGGCTGGTGGAGAACATCCGCGAGGACAAGGGCTACACCTACGGCGCGCACTCGTACTTCGAGTTCACCAAGGACAGCGCGACCGTGCTGGTCGAGGCCGACACGGCCAGTGGCGTGACGCCGGCGGCGTTCTGGGAGACCCGCTACGAGCTGGGCCGGCTGGTGCTGTCGCCGCCGAGCGCGTCCGAAGTGGACAATGCCAAGCAGTACGCCATCGGCTCGCTGCTCACGTCGACCTCCTCGCAGTCCGGCCTGTGCGCCACGCTCGTGGCGCTGGGCGCGATGGGCCTGTCTTACGAGTGGCTGCGCGACCAGCCGCTGCGGCTCGCCGACGTGACCGCCGAGGCGGTGGCCGAGGCGGCCGAGAAGTTCTTCGCCCCCAGCCGGTTCACCGGCATCGTGGTCGGCGACGCCGATGTGCTGGCGGCGCAGTTCCGGGCCATCGGCGGTGTGGTGCTGCCGTGAGTCTCTGCTCCACCTCGGCCGGCTTCGAGCTCGACGAGCTGCCGGCGCTGTCCCGGACCGCGGTGCCCCGCAACGATTTCCTGCGGGACAACGCGGCCGAGCTGGCCCGGATGTGGCCGGCCGCCCGGCTGCTGCCGGTCGACCGCCGCGGCCGGGCGCCGATGGGGCGCTCCGGCGATATGCCGGTGCTGGACTTCCGGGCCACCGAGGGGACGACGCCGCCGGCCGACGCCGTGCTGCTCGGTGAGCAGGACGGGGTCTGTTACTGGGCCGTGCGGGCCGAACCCGACGGTCCGGTGCAGGAGGGCATGGGCTGGGACGCCACGCTGCCCGACACCGACGAGCCGGTGTGGCAGGACCTGCGGCTGGCCGGCGGTCTGCTCAGCGCCGAGGACGCCGGGCTGTTGACCACCGCCGTGGCCGTGCTCAGTTGGCACGACAACGCCGGCTTCTGCGCCAAGTGCGGGTCGCGCGTCGAGCCTCGGCGTGCCGGCTGGGCCACGCATTGCACCGGCTGCGGACGTGAGGAGTACCCGCGCACCGATCCGGCCGTCATCTGCCTCGTGCACGACGGCGGCGACCAGGTGTTGCTGGCCCGGCAGCCGATCTGGCCGCCCGACCGGTATTCCGTGCTGGCCGGATTCGTCGAGGGCGGCGAGTCCCTCGAGGCCTGCGTGGTTCGGGAAATCTGCGAGGAAGTCGGCATAACGGTCGAATCGGTGCATTATCTCGGCAGCCAGCCGTGGCCGTTTCCCCGTTCCCTCATGGTCGGTTTCAGCGCCGTCGGCGATCCCACGACACCGTTGGTGCCGGCCGACGGCGAGATCGAGCAGGCCCGCTGGGTGCACCGCGACGAGGTCCGAGCAGTGCTCGCCGCCGGCGGCACCGGTCCCGGCCTGATCCTGCCCGGCGTCACCTCCATCGCCCGCCGCATGCTCGAGTCGTGGGCGAAGACCTGATCCACCGGTATTTGTGGCCGCACGGCCGGTTCCTCCTTCGGAGGAACCGGCCGTCGGCGTCTTTCCGGCAGTGTCCGGTGTGGATATCCGACCAGAGATGGACACGGTTACCGACTTTCGTTGGTTGATCCGGCAACGCCGGCGACAAAGAGTGGGCGGTGCATGGGGGCATCGAACAAAAGTCGGAGTTGGCGAAGATGCGTTTGAGACCTCTGGCCGCCGTCGCGGCCAGTGTGATGGTGCTCGTGCCGGTGGTGCCGGCCTGGGCATCGGCCGCGACCGGTGACCTGAGCCAGGGCGCCAAGCAGCCGGTGATCGTGGTGCTGAAGGACCAGCACCCGGACACGCCGGTCACCAAGGGAGACAACAGCCGCCGGCAGGGGCTGACCCGGTCCGACCAGCAGCCGCTGGTGGACCAGGCCAAGCAGACCGGCGCGGCCGATGTGAAGCAGTTCAGCGTGGTCAACGGCTTCTCGGCCAAGCTGACCGGCGCCGAGCAGCAGCACCTCGCCACGGACCCACGCGTGCAGGCCGTGTACCCGGACCTGGCCGTGCGCAAGGCGGAGACGCCGAAGACCGTCGGCCAGGCGGCCGCGTCGGGCACCGCGTCGGGCGCGGGCTGCCCGACCGACCCGGCCAAGCCGCTGCTGGAGCCGGAGGCGCTGCAAACGACGCACGTCGCCGACGACGACGCGAGCAAGCTTCAGGCCGCGACCCTGGCCACCGGCAAGGGCGTCAAGGTCGCCTACATCGCCGACGGCATCGACATCGACAACCCCGACCTCAAGCGGGCCGACGGCAGTCGCGTGTTCAGCGACTACCAGGACTTCAGCGGCGAGGGCACCGCCGCCCCCGGCGCGGACGGCGAGGCGTTCGGCGACGCCAGCGCGATCGCCGCGCAGGGCCGGCAGACCTACGACCTGTCCGACTGGACCAACGCCGCGGCGCCGCTGCCCAAGGGCTGCACGATCCGGATCCGCGGCGTCGCGCCGGACGCGAGCCTGGTCGGGCTGAAGGCCATCGCCTCCAACGGTTTCGGCACCACTTCGGCCATCGTGCAGGCCCTCGACTACGCGGTGAACGTCGACAAGGTCGACGTGATCAACGAGTCGCTCGGCTCCAACCCGTACCCGGACAACAACACCGACCCGTGGTCGGTGGCCAACCGGGCGGCCATCGCCGCCGGCGTGACCATCGTGGCCAGCTCGGGCGACTCCGGCGTGACCGGCACCGTCGGCAACGTGGCCAGCGACCCGGCGATCATCGCCGCCGGCGCGTCCACCACCTTCCGCTCCTACGCCGAGCTGGACTCGAACCTGCCCGGCTTCAGCGGCAAGTGGGTCAGCGGCAACATCTCCGCGATCAGCTCCGGCGGCACCACCGAGCGTGGCCGGGTCGTCGACCTCGTCGCCCCCGGCGACCTGGGCTGGGCGCTGTGCTCGCCGAACCCGACCGTGCATCGCGACTGCGTCAACGGCAAGGGCCAGCCGGCGCCGATCGAGTCGTTCGGCGGCACCAGCATGGCGTCGCCGCTGATCGCCGGCGCGGCCGCGCTGGTGATCGAGGCGTACGAGCGCAGCCACCACGGCGTCCGGCCGGCGCCACAGCTGGTCAAGCAGCTGCTGACCAGCACCGCAACCGACAACCTCGACCCGTCCGACCGGCAGGGCGCCGGCCAGCTCAACGCCTACGAGGCGGTGCGCGCCGCGCTGTCGGTCAAGGACGGCAACGGTTCGCCGGCCGCGCAGGGCAACAACCTCGTCGTCAACCAGACGCAGATCCTGGCCGAGGGCAACCCGGGCCAGTTGCAGGCCAAGGACCTGACGGTCACCAACACCGGCGCTTCGACGCAGACCGTCAGTGCGCACAACCGGACGCTGACCAAGCAGGTGAGCGACGAGCACACCTCGGTCGCCATCGACGGCACCTCGACCACCGTGCCGACCTGGGCCAACGCCTACGGCAGCAAGTACGTGTACGTGAACAAGACGTTCACCGTGCCGGCCGGCGCGGACCACCTCGACGCGTCGCTGGCCTACCCGCCGGCCGGGCCGCGCATCGTGACGATGTGGCTGCTCGATCCGAGCGGCACGCTTACCGGGTACACCATCCCGCAGGGGCTCGCCGGCTACGGCCACATCGACGTGCACTCGCCGAAGGCGGGCAACTGGACCGCCGTCGTGTCGGTGCGCAACGCCCCGAACAGCGTCAAGGGCACCATCCCGCTGGAGTTCGCGACCAGCAAGTACGTCACCACCGGCACCGTCTTCCCGTCCTCGCTGACGCTGAAGCCGGGCCAGAGCGGCACCTTCCACGTGCTGGCGTCCAACCCGGACAACCCCGGCGACCTGCCGGCGGCGGTGCAGCTGAACTCCGACAAGGGCACGCAGCTGGCGGTGCCGCTGATCCTGCGCACCAAGCTGCCCAGCTGGGGCGGTTCCTTCACCGGCACGCTGACCGGCGGCAACGGCCGCCCCGGCGGTCCGGCGCAGACCAACGTGTACCGCTTCGACGTGCCGCGCGGGCAGCGTGACCTCGGCCTCGACGTGACGCTGGCCGGCGACCCGAACCAGGTGATCAACGGTTATCTGGTCAGCCCGGACGGCCAGCTGCTGAGCGCCCAGAACAACGTGCTCACCCTGGACGCCAACGGCAACCCGGCCGGCTACGGCCGCTCGGTGCAGGTCTACCGGCGCGACCCGGCGCCGGGCCGGTGGACCTTCGTCATCGCCGCGGCCAACCCGGTCGCCGGCACCGCGACGTCGCAGAAGTTCTCCGGTTCGCTGCGGTACGACGTGGTTGACGCCAAGGTGGCCGTGCCTCACACGCTGCCGGCCGGCAAGCCGACCACCGTCCAGCTCCAGGTGCGCAACACCGGCAAGGCGGCGCTGTCCTACTTCGTCGACGCGCGGTCGACGAAGTCCGACGACCTCCAGGTGCTGCCGCTGAACCAGGCCGCGAACGTGCCGCTGCCGCAGTTCACCGCGACCAAGTTCCTGGTGCCGACCGAGACGACCTCGCTCACCTCGGCGGCGTCGGCCAGCGAGCCGATCGATCTCGACCTGTCCACGGCCATCGGCCTGCCCGAGGTGCTCAAGCGGTCCGGCGTCGGCAACGTCGCCATCGCCTCGCTCACCTCGCCGCAGCTGACACCCGGGCTCTGGCTCGCGCAGCTCAACCAGATCGGGCCGTTCCAGGACCCGGCCAAGGCCAACACCGCCAACATCGGGCTCGTCGCGCACACCCAGGTGTTCGACCCGGCGGTCACGTCCTCGACCGGCAACGCCTGGCTCGGCACCGTCCAGGCCAACGCGCCGGCGGCAACGCCGCTGGTGCTCCAGCCCGGGCAGACCGGCACGATCAGCGTGACCATCACGCCGACCGCGGCCAAGGGCAGCACCGTGTCCGGCGTGCTCTACCTGGACGACTACAGCGCGTTCGCCAGCGCCGGCGACTCGCTGAAGGCGTTCCCCTACAGCTACACCGTGGGGTGATGCCGGCGCAGGCGGCGCCTACCTGTTGCTGGGGCTCAGGTAGGACCGCCCGCGCCACACACGGGTTCGATCCCGCGGGGGTGGGGCGAATCCGTTGACAGACAAGGGCTCCCGCGGCCAGCCTGGCCGCGGGAGCCCTTTTTCGTTGCGGTGTCAGTGGTTCTGGTACGGGGCCTTGGCCTGCTGGGCGGCGTACACCAGGGCCGGGCGCATCTTCGGCCAGAAGAAGCTGTCCTGGCAGGAGTACTTGGGCAGGAAGCCGCTGCAGCCGCGGCCGGCGTTGTCGCCGACCTCGATGGTGAAGCTGGCCACGCCGAGCTTGTCGTAGGACCAGTCGTCGGTGCTGCCGGAGGCGTTGTAGAGCACCTGACCGGCCTGGCCGTACGGGTAGCCGGTGATCGAGCCGAGCTGCTTGCCGATGGCCCGCAGCGAGGCGTCGTTGCCGGTGTGCACGGAAGAGCTGTAGTCCCACGGGAAGATGACGACGCTGCCGTCGCTGTGCATGGTCATCATGATGCCCTTGGTGTCGGCGGGCGCCGGGTCGGTGACGCCGGTGCCGGTCCGCCGGGCCGGCCACAGGTTGCGGAACAGCTTCTCCATCGAGGTGTTCTCGATCTCGGAGTCGGCCGCCGGTCCCTTGTAGACCTCGCTGCACGGGTCGGTCGAGGTGCTCGCCCCGCCGAAGTGCGTGTTGTAGTTGCGGTTGAGGTCGACGCCGGTCTGGCCGCCGAAGCCGCAGTTGCTGCCGTTGGCGGTGTCGGCGTTCTTGCGCTGGAGCTTGGGCGAGTTGCCGCCCTGCTGCACGATGTCGACGCCGTCGGGATTGGCGATCGGCACCACCCACATCTCGGTGGAGTCCAGCAGCGCCTTCACCGTCGCGTCGGTGCTGTAGCTGTTGACCAGGTAGTCGATCCACCGGTAGGCGACGTCGCCGGTGGTGATCTCACGGGCGTGGATCTGCGCCATCAGGAAGAACCGCGGCTTGGCCGAGTTCGGGTTGAGCGCGCAGTCGCCGGTCTGCTTCTTGGTGATGCAGATGCCACGGAGGTCGTAGCCGCCACGGCCCTTGGACTTCAGCCAGGACTGGCCGTACGTGAAGGCCGTGGCCAGGTCGGGGTGGGCCTGCGCGACCTGGTCCAGGTGCGCGAACTGGGCGTTGACCGTGTGGTAGCCGCCGTAGTACGTCTCGCCGGCGTCGGCCGCGGTGGCGTTGTTGGTGGTCCGCGGCTTGGGCGGCGTCCAGTTCGGCGGGTTCATCGCGCTCTCGGTGCTCACGCTGAACCCGGCCTGGCGCAGCCGGTCGCCCTCGGACGCGGCGCCGAGCACGAACAGGTCGTTGCCGTCACGGTTCTCGAGCACGTCGAAGCCGTAGGAGAAGAGCTTCTCCGCGTCGGCGCCGGTGACCCGGTAGACGAAGGTGGGCTGGGCGGACTGCGTGCTCTCGGTCGCCGCCACCGTGGTCGTGGTGGCGGCCTGGGGCAGCAGCAGAACGGCCGCGGCGGCGATGGCCGCCGCGACACCGCCGATGGGCAGGGGCAAACGCCGTGCCATGTGTCCTCCCGCAGGGTGAAAGGGACAGCACGGACGGTAGCGCCGGGCCGTGACCGGAAGCACCCAACGAAGGGCGGGACTTAGGCCGGTGTCACCTTCTTGACGTACAGCAGGCGATCGCCGGTCTCGATGGCGTCGGCCTCGGGCGCGTCGACCCGGTACAGCGTGCCGTTGCGGACCACGCCCAGCACGATGTCGGACAGGTGCCGCGGCGAGCCGCCGACCTCGCCGTCCTCCACCTCGCGCTCGGCGATGGCCAGGCCGACGTCCGGGGTCAGCAGGTCCTCGACCATGGCCACCACGCTCGGCGTGCTGGTGGCCATGCCGAGCAGCCGGCCGGCCGTCTCGCTGGACACCACGACCTGGTCGGCGCCGGACTGGCGGAGCAGGTGCTCGTTCTCGGCCTCGCGCACCGAGACGACGATGTGGGCCTTGGGGGCCAGTTCGCGGGCGGTCAGCGTGACCAGCACGGCCGTGTCGTCGCGGTTGGTGGCCACCACGATGGCCCGGGCCTTGGGCGCGCCGGCGACCCGCAGCACGTCGGAGCGGGTGCCCGAGCCGGTGACGGTGACCAGTCCGCGGGCGGAGGCCGCCTCGAGGGCCGCCTTCTCCGTGTCGACCACCACGATCTGCTCCGCGTCGACACCGTCGCCGAGCAGCGTGACGACCGCGGCCCGGCCCTTGGTGCCGTATCCGACGACGACCACGTGGTCGCGCACCTTCGACCTCCAGCGTTGGATCTTGAACGACTGCCGGGAGCGCTCGGTCAGCAGCTCCAGTGTGGTGCCGACCAGCAGGATCAGGAACAGGGCGCGGATCGGCGTCAGGACCAGCACGTTGACCAGCCGGGCCGCCGCGGTGATCGGCACGATGTCGCCGTAGCCGGTCGCGGTCAGCGAGACCGTCGCGTAGTAGAGGCAGTCGACCAGGCTCAGGCCCTGGCCGGCGCCGTTGGTGTCCCGGTAGCCGTCGCGGTCGAGGTAGACGATGACCACGGTGACCGCCAGCGCCAGCAGCGCGAACAGCAGGCGACGGGTGATCGTCCGGACGGGGCTGCCGCCGGTGGCCGGTATCCGCACGACACCGACCAGGGCGTGGCCCGGCTGGTCGGCGAGGCCGTCGCCGCTGGTGCTCATGCTGCCGGAGGGTAACGGGCGGGCGACGGCTTGATCACCTCCCCCGGGTCGGTAATTTCTCCACCGATCATGGAAGGTCTCTGGTAACTTCCCCACCACATCGCGTTCCACCTGCACGGACCCGTATCACATCGCCGCGGAGGGACCCTTCGTGTCACCCTCGATCCATGACTTCCCCTCGTCCGGCGCTCGCGCTGTCCGCCCTGTTGGCGGTCGCGGGCGTGACCCACTTCGCCTACCCCAAGCCATACGACCGGATCGTGCCGACGGCGCTGCCCGGCAGCGCCCGGACCTGGACGTATGTCTCCGGGGTCGCCGAGCTGGCGGTGGCCGCCGCGGTGGCCGCGCCGCGCACCCGGAAGCTGGGCGGGTTGGCCGCGGCCGCCCTGTTCACGGCGGTTTTTCCGGCCAATATCAAGATGGCCCTGGACGCCCGTGGCCGGTCCCGCGGGGAGCAGCTGGCCACTGTCGCCCGCCTTCCGCTCCAGGTTCCATTGGTGATCTGGGCGCTTCGGGTGAGCCGTTCGGCCGCCTGAGCCGTATGTTTCCTGCAATTGGCCATCTGCAAGACCCTGTCGCCGCGGCGACCCTGACCATAGGATGATCGCGTGCAGTCGCGAACCCAGCACGCTGTGTCCGCCCTCGGGTGGCGCGGCACGGTGATCTCGGATGTGGCCGTGCTCGGTCAACGAGTGTCGGCGGTGGTTCGGCTGCGCGCGGACGTGCACCGCTGGCGCACCGAGAACGGGTGGCCGCCCGCGCCCGACCCGTCCTGGTTCCACTCGTGGTTCGAGCCCGCGTTCCACGACGTGGTGCCGGTGTCGGCCATCGAGCTCATCGGCATCCTGGTCACCGAGTCCACCGTCGACCAGGCCCTTGAGGCCTGCGGCACGCTCATGACCCTCGCGCCCTGTGCCGTGCTCGTGCCTGAGAGCCCGGACTACGACCCGTGGCCGCTCATCGAGCTCGACTACTACGGCGTCGGTCTCGTGCGGGCCGGTGACGACGGGCCCGCCCGGCTCGAGGTCGCGCCCGAGGACCGGGCCAGCGAGTTCGGGCCGTCGCCGTTCAGCCGTTGGCTGCTCGAGGTGCTCTACGCCCACGTCACCGCCCCCGGCGCGATGCTGCTCCAGCACTGGGACGGGGCCGAGCAGCTGCCCTAGGCCCTCGGCACCGCGCTCAGCAGCAGCTTCAGGCCGTCCGCGTCCAGCAGGTCGGTCGGGCGCAGCGTGTGATCGTGGCGCACGTAGTGGAAGGCCGCTCGGACCCGGTCCACCGGCACGTTCTTCAGCGCCGCCCAGGCGAGCCGGTAGGCCGCCAGCTGCACCGACAGCGCCGGCAGCTTGTCCCCTTCCGGGACCGCGCCCGTCTTCCAGTCCACCACCGTCCAGCCGCCGTCGGCGTCCGCGTAGACCGCGTCCATGCGGCCTCGGACCGCCACCCCGTCCACTTCCGTCTCGAACGCCACCTCCACGTCCGCCGGCACCCGGTCCGCCCACTCGCTGGCCAGGAACGCCGCCCGCAGCCGGGCCAGGTCCGCGTCCGTCTCCTGTCCGATCACGTCATCGGCGGCACCCGGCAGTTCGTCCAGGTCGAACAGCCGGTTCGACTTGAACCGCTGCTCCAGCCAGGCGTGGAAGGCCGTGCCCCGGCGGGCCAGCGGATTCGGCGGGAACGGCAGCGGCCGGCGCAGCCGTCGGGCCAGCGCATCCGGGTCTTCGGCCAGCTCCACCAGTTGGCTCACGGTGAGCTGGTCCGGCAACGCCACCAGCTCCCGCCGACTCCGCGCCGCTTCCCGTTCGGCCAGAAGCACGTCGACATCCGCCGCCCAGCCCTCGGGGTCGGGGTCGTCGGCGAGGATTTCCTCGACCTCCCCCGGGCCATCCCCCCAGTCCTCCACCGGCGGCTCGTCCGGCCATCCCTCCTCCGGCAGCGCTTCTTCCACCGGCGGCTCATCCGGCCACGCCTCCCCCGCCAGCGCTTCCTCCCCCACCGGCGGCTCGTCCGGCCACGCCTCCTCCGGCGGCTCGACCGGCAAGTCCTCCTCCGCCTGCGGTTCCCCCTCCGGCAGTGCTTCCTCTGCGGCCGACGCCCCTCCCAGCCAGTCCTCTTCCTCCGGAGGTTCCTCCGGCAGGCCCTCTTCCGGCGGCGCTTCCGTTGGCCGCACAGCCCTTTCTCTCCGCGCGACAGCGGCAGTGGCGGCGGTGATGGCGGCCGAGGTGGCTGCGGCAGCGGCGATCGTCGAGCCTTCCTTCGACAACGCGGCGAGCTCGGCCAGCACCATCATGGCTCCCTCGGCGACGGCCTCGCGCCGTGAGGCCAAGGGGTCGACGGGCCATCTGGCCGTGCGGACATCGGCGATGAGGGGGTTGACCTCGTCCTCGGCCGGGGCGGGGGCCCACTCGTCGATCATGCCGGGTGGACGGTCGCCGGTGGAGAGCACGGCGTGCACCTCGTCGAGGAAATCCGAAGGGCCACGGGGCTTTTCGCCGGTCTCGCCCCACCAGTGGCCGGACACGAGCAACACTCGCTCGGACCGGGTCAGCGCGACGTAGCACAGCCGCCGCTCCTCGACGAGGCGTCGCTCCTCGAACTCCTCGTTGTGGATGGCGATGGCCTCCTCGACGTCCTTGCGGTTCTCCGCGCCGGCGAGGTTGAGCTTGGGCAGGTCCTGGCTGTCGCCGCGAAGGTCAGCCGGCAGTTCGGTGACGTTCTTCAGCCACGACGAGGACTTCTTCTGGCCCGGGAACACATTGCGCACCACGTGCGGCACGACGACGATCTCCCATTCGAGACCCTTGGCGGCGTGCATGGTGAGGATCTGCACGCGGTCATCGGCCACCTCGACCTCGCCGGGCTCGAGGCCGTCCTCGGCGTTCTCGGCGGTACGCAGATAGTCCAAAAGGGACGGTAGCGTCGCCGACGGACTGGCCGAGGCGTAGTCGGCGACGACGTCGGCGAAGGCGTCGAGGTGCGCGCGGCCGACGCGGCCGGGGCGGGCGGTGGCCTCGATGTCCAGCAGCAGCGTGCGTTCCACGTCGGCGACGAGGTCGGGCAGCGGCTGGTCCTGCCGGCGGCGCAGCATGGCCAACTCGTGGCCCAGCCGGCGAATTCGCTGGTAGCCGGCGGCCGAGTACTGCTCCGGTTCGCCGGGATCGTCGATGGCGTCGACCAGTCCGGCCTGTTCGGCGTGTTCGCCCGGCAGGGCGTCGGTGATCGCGGCCAACGGGTCGTCGCCGCTGCTGGGCCGCTGCCGCCCGGCCAGCTGGCCGGCCCGGTCCCACAACGCGGCGATGTCGGCGGCGCCGAGCCGCCAGCGCGAGCCCGTCAGCAGTCGCGCCGCGGCGGTGCCGGCGAGGGGTTCGATGAGCACGCGTAGGGCACTGACGAGATCGCGCACCTCGGGCTCGTCAAGCAGGCCGCCGAGACCGACGACCTCCACCGGCAGCCCGCGTTCGCGCAGGGCGTGGGCGATGGCACCCATGTCGGCGCGGCGGCGCACCAGGACCGCGGCAGTCGGCGGCTTGCCGGTGGCGTCGTACTGGGCCTCCCACCGCGCCGCCAGCTCGTCGGCCAGCCACGTCACCTCTTGGCGCACATCGGGAAGTAGCGCGCAATGCACGTCGCCGGGCTCCGCGCCGGGCTTGGCCCGCAGTTCGTCGACGTCGAGACCGGCGGCGCGCAGCGGGCCGGACAGCGCGTTGGCCACGGCCAGCACCTCCGGCGGGTTGCGGAAGCTGGTCAGCAGGCCGTACTTCGGGGCCGGGCGCTTGTCGGCGAGCGGGAAGTCGGTGGTGAACCGGGGCAGGTTGGCCGCGCTGGCCCCGCGCCAGCCGTAGATCGCTTGTGCGGGATCGCCAACGGCCGTGACCGGCATCGGGTCGCCCGTGCCGAACAGCGACCGAAGCAGCACGCGCTGTGCATGACCCGTGTCCTGATACTCGTCGAGCAGCACCGCCCCGTACCGGCTTCGCTCTCCCTCGGCGACCTCCGGGAAGCCACTGGCCAAGCCGGCCGCCAGCGCCATCTGGTCGGCGAAGTCGAGCGCCGCCTCCTTGCGCTTGCGCAGTTGGTACGCCTCGAGCAGCGGCAGCATCGCCACCCGGAACTGCTGCGCCGCCACGATCTCCCGCAGCGTCGTCGACAACTCCGCCCGCTGCCTCGGCCCCTTCGGCGCCGACTCGATCGTCCGCCGCATCCACTCCGCGTGCCGACGGATCTTGTCCGGCTCGACCAGGTGCTCCGCCAGCTCGCCGGCCAGCGACAGCAGGTAGCCGGTGATCGTCGCCGGCACCTTGTCCGTGTCCAGGTCCTCGGTCCAGGTCGCCACCACCCGGTGCGCCAGCTGCCACGACGCAGTGCCCGTCAGCAGCCGGGCCCCCGGTTCCACCGGCAGCCTCAGTCCGTGTTCGCCGACCAGCCGGCCCGCGTAGGCGTGATACGTCAGGACCGTCGGCTCCGTCGCCAGCACCAGCGCCCTGCGGTCGCCGCCCGGATCCAGCCGGTCCAGCAGCCCCGACCCCGCCAGCCTTCGCAGCCGGGCCCTGATCCGTTCGCCCAGCTGCCGGGCCGCTTTCCGGGTGAAGGTCAGTCCCAGCACCCGATCCGGCGTGACCAGGCCGTTCGCCACCAGCCACACCACGCGCGCCGCCATGGTCTCGGTCTTGCCCGCCCCCGCGCCGGCCACCACCAAAGCGGGTTGCGCCGGTGCCGCGACCACCGCCGCCTGCTCGTCCGTCGGCGATGGCAGGCCGAGCGCGGCCGCCACCTCCTGCGGGCTGACCAGTTGCACGGGCACCACGCTAGGTCGTCGCACCTCAACGACCGAAACGGACCCGCCGTGCGGCCGTTCGGAGCCCCCGAAGTCCACCCCGACGACACCCCATGGCCGCGCGAAATCGAAGGGCCGGGGGTTGGCCGGGCATAAAGTAGGCGGCGGCTTGGCCCACACCCGAAACCGGGCGGCCCGCGTTTCCGGTGCGGCACAGTCACGTGTCAACGCCGTGTCGCCCGGTTGGCGCACTCGAAATTCGCGCCCGGACCGGCCGTGCGGCCGATCGGCGGACGCGTTGTCCGCCATCGACAATGAAAAAGTTTCACATTGGTCCGGTCGCGTCTATCTGCGTAACGCCGATTTCACCAGACTGGGCTGATGCCGACCGTGCGCATCCTCCTGGCCGCCGCGATGGTCGCGGCCACCGCGGCCGCCCCCGCTGCCGCTGCCAGCCCTGCAACGCCGCACGTCACCGCCCTGAAGAACGTGCTCCTCGTGGGCAACAGCCAGACGGGATCGGTGAGCTTCATCGACGAGAACGGCTTCGCCGTCCTCGGCAGTTTCAATGTCATCCCCGACCTCCAGCAGCGCATCAACGAGATGGACCCGATCCAGCGGATCGGGTACGAGACGGTGAAGGGCATCGAGGGCGGCGACCGGTTCGTCGACGACGCGACCCTGACCCCGGACGGCCGACGGCTCATCGTGTCCCGCGGCAACCTCGACGACGTGGCGGCCTTCGACCTGGCCACCAAGCAGGAGCTGTGGCACACCCGCCTGGAAGGCTTCCACGCCGACCACGCGGCCCTGTCGCCGGACGGCACCCGCTTCGTGGTGTCGGCGACCACGGCCAACAAGGCGGAGTTCATCGACACCGCCACCGGCAAGATCGTCAGCTCCGCCCCGACCGGCAACTACCCCCACCAGAACGACTACACGCCGGACGGCAAGTACGTCTACAACTCCAGCATCGGCAACATCCAGCTGCCGCAGTCGCTGGAGTGGGCCAAGGGCGCGTTCCAGCTCACCAAGATCGACGCAGCCACCATGCAGGTGGTCAAGACCTGGACGTTCCCGCACGGCATCCGGCCCAACCTGGTCGCGCCGGACGGCAACACGTTCTACGCGCAGCTGTCCTACCTCAACGGCTTCGTGAAGTACGACCTGAACGCGGGCAAGATCGTGGCCACGGTCAACCAGCCGTTCAGCGACCACGCCAAGTCGCTCAAGGCGGACGACTACCCGAAGAACTCGGCCCACCACGGCCTGGCTCTGTCGGGCGACGGCAGCACCCTGTGCGACGTCGGCACCATCGACGACTACGCGGCCCTGGTCAGCACCGACGGACTGGTCGACCGGGCGTTCGTCAACTACCCGACGAACAGCCTGCCCTACTGGGGCCAGACCAGCACCGACGGCAACTACTGCTACGTGTCGCTGAGCCAGGCCAACGCCGTGTCGGTCGTCGACTACCACTCGGGCACCGAGGTCGCCCGGATCCCGGTCGGCACCTTCCCGCAACGCGAGCGGGTGTCCAAGGTCGACCCGGCCGTGCTGGGGTCGCTGTCGCGATGACCGAGGAGACGGCTGGGCGCGCCACGCTGCGCCGCATCATGGAGCAGATGCGCGCCGACCCGGACGTGCTCGACGGCGTGGTGACGGAGGTGCGGGCGCAGTCACCCCAGGTGGCTGCGCTCCCCGTCGCCGAGGTCCGCCGGCACATCGCGGCGTTGCTCGGCGTGGCCTCGGCGGCCTTCATCGACTCCACCGGACTGGGCGTGGAGGCCGCCGACCGGCTCGCCACCGACCGGGCGTTGCAGGGCGTGCCGCTCTCGGCGCTGCTCGCCGGCTTCCAGACCGGGCGCGCGCACGTGTTGCGCGAGCTCGGCGGCCGCCTGCGCCAGCACGAGATGCTGGCCGACGACTTCGTCGCAGCCCTGCTGGAGCTCGACGGCTACGCCAACAAGCTCCAGAACCGGTTGGTGGAGGCCTATCGCGAGACCGAGCTGCGGTTGGCCCGCACCGCCCAGGCGGCGCGGGTGCAGGCGCTGCGCGAGTTGCTCAAGGGCGGCCCGGTCACCGGCGTGGTCAACACCGGCCTCGCCGAGGACCGGCACTACCACGTGGTGCTGGCCGACGTGAGCGACCCTCGCCAGGCCCGCCGCGCGGAGGCGGCGTTGGCGGAGACGTTCTGCGTCACCGTTGACGGCCTCGTGTGCGGCGTCGCCGTGCAGCTGCCGGACCTGTCACCGGTGGCCGACGTGCTCAGCGTGGTGACGCCACCGGTGCTACCCAAGGACTTCGGCGCGGCGTACCAGGCGTGCCGAGCCGCACTCCAGACCGGCCGCTGCCGCGGCCTTTCCGGGGCGGTGCGCCTCACCGAGCTCGCGGTCGACCTGGTCACCGACGGCTTCCCGGCGCTGGGCCGGATGCTCGCCGACGACCTGTTGGCCGGCCTGGCCGGCACCGACGACTTCCACCGGCTGTTGGCCTCGACCGCCTTGACCTACCTCGATCACGGCGGACGGGTCGATGCCACGGCGCTGGCCCTGCACGTCCACCCCAACACCGTGAAGCACCGCCTGCGCCGGCTGGCCGAGCTCACCGGCTTCAGCCCGCCGGAGGGCTCGCTCGCCGAGGCACTGCGTTGGCGCTGGGCCGTGGACACCTGGCTGCGGTCGACCGGGGCCTGGTCGGCGTCCGAGGCGGCGTCGCCACCCCAGTCGTCACGGCGCAACGGCCACCAGGTCAGCGGTCATCTCGGCACCACCTCCTCTCACTCGTCCACCTGACGGCGGGATTCCGGTCGGCGGTCGGGGTTCACTCGCCTACCTGCCGACCGGATTCGTGGAGTGGGCACGATGTTCGCGCGGGGCAGCGCGGGCAGTCGGGGCTCTCGGTGGCGGTGTACTCGGGACCGACGCAAGAAGCCGCGGCCTCCTGGACGGTGGCCAGCCAGACCTTGGACGAATCGGGGTCCAAAGGAGCCTGGACGCGTTCGGTGGCGCCGGTTTTCTTGTCCTCCTTGGAGACGTAGAGGAGCCGGGCGCCGCCGGGGTCCTCGCTGAGGCCGAGCTCCTCGAAAGCGCCGAGCTGGGTGGCCAACTGGTAGACGGCGAGCTGAGGGTGCTCCTGAGCGTCGTCCTTGCTGACGGACTGTTTGCCGGTCTTGATGTCGACGACAACGGGCCGCCCCTGGTCGTCGACCTCCAACCGGTCGACACGGCCGCGGACGCGCAGCCAAGGACCGTCGGCCTGGGTGGGGACCTGCACGGAAAGGTCCCGCTCGACGGCGACCTGGGTGAGCTCGCTGCGGCTGCGCTCGAACCAGGCCATGAACGTGTCCAACATCTTCTGCACCCGGTTGCGCTCCCGGCGGGAGAACCACGGTGCGCCGGCGTCGACGGCGGCCCATGCCTCGTCGAGCCGGACCCGTAGTTCGAGGCGGTCCACGCCACTGGCGGCGGCCTGGGCGAGCGCGTGCACGAGGGTGCCGGTGATCGAGGCGAGCTGAGCCGGATCCTCGCCGCCGTGCCGCTCCACCATCCAACGCAGCGGGCACTTGGACAGCACCTCGATGGTGGACGGGGAGACGCTGACCGTGTCCTCGTCCGTCCACAACGGACTGTCGGTGGATACTTCCGGCAGGCCGTACCAGGAGCCGGGATGGGCACCGGGCACGTTGGCCGCGGCAAGCCGGGCCAGCTGGGCGGCGGCGCGGCGGCGGCGGCCTGGATCCGCCTCGGCGTCGCAACACACTCGGCGCAGTTCGCCGACCAGCTCGGACAGCACCAATCCGCGGGGCGGCGTGAACACGGGGCGCACTGCGGCCTCGGGGTCGGCCGCGGTGCCCTCGAGCTCGTCCAGGAACCGTGACGGCTGTTCGTCATCGCCGCGCACGGCGCTGACCAGCAGGGTTCGTTTGGCACGGCTGGCGGCCACGATCAACAGCCGACGCTCCTCGGCCAACAGCGGTGCGGTGGCCGAGACCACGTCGCCGGGAGCGACGCCGTCGAGCAGGTCCCGCATTCGTTCCACGCCAAGCAAAGTGCCGCGCATGCGCAGGTCCGGCCAGCTGCCCTCCTGCACGCCCGGCACGGCCACGACCGTCCACTCACGACCGGCCGCCGCGTGGGCGGTGATCACCGTGACGGCCTCGCCCAGCGGCGCGGTCGGGGCCAGCGAGTCGCCGACGATCTGTTGCGCCGTCAGGTAATCAGTGAAGCCAGCGACGCTGGCGGCGGGCAGGCGGTCCACGTATCGGCCGGCCGCGTCGAACAGGCCGACGATGGCGTCCAGGTCGCGGTCGGCCTGCGCGCCGGTCGGGCCGCCGCGGGTGGCCTGAGCGGACCAGCGTTGTTCGAGGTTGCTGTCCTTCCACAGCTGCCACAACACCTGCTCCACGCTGGCACCGGCCTCGATCGCGGTCCGGGCCGTCCGCATCAGCGTGCCGATGCGGCGGACCGGCACGGCCTCGCTGTCCTCTAACGCGATCAGCAGGTCGTTGTCATTGATCACGTCCACCAGCAGCTCGCCGCTGGACCGGTCGCCGCCGGCGGCCAGCTCCAGCCGGCGCAGGCCACGGCGCAATCGCCGCAACGCCAACGTGTCCGCACCACCGAGCTGCGATTCGAGCAGGTACGCGGCGGTGTCCTGGTCGAGCATGGACGGGTCGTCCGCACATCGGAGCAACACCAGGAACTGCCGCACCGCGGGCAGTTGGGCCAGCGGCAGCTCGTCGACCGGCACGGCCAGCGGCACACCGGCAGCAAGCAAAGCCCTACGCAGCACGGGAAGGGAATGCACGGTCGACCGCACCAGCACGGCCATCTCCGACCACGGCACCTCGTCCAGCAGGTGCGCGCGGCGAAGCTGGTCGCCGATCCACGACGCCTCCTGAGCCGCCGACGCCAACAGCCGGATCTGCACGCTGCCGCGTTGCTCGTCCTCACGGGCCAACAACTCTCGCTGCGGACCGGCGCCGGGGAGCCGGGCATGCAGGCGTCCGACGGCCTTGCGGATCTCGGGCGCCATCCGGTGATCGACCTTTAGCACCTCGACCGGGCCGTCGCCGCGGTCGGTGAACAGCGTCGGATCCGCGCCACGGAAGGAGAAGATCGCCTGGTCCGGGTCGCCGGCCACGATGAACTCGTGCGCCGCCGCGCCCAACGCCCGGACCAGCGCGAACTGCTGGTGATCGAGGTGCTGGGCGTCGTCCACGAGCAGGTGCCGGACCCGTGCGCGCTCGTCGGCCAGCAGGTCGGGGTCCAGGTCGAAGGCCAGCAGGGCGCTGGAGACCAACTCGGCCGCGTCGTAGGCCGGGGCGGCCGACTCCTGGGCCTCGCTGCCGGCCAACAGCGTGACCTGCTCGTACTGGTGCCAGAACGTGCCGGCCGCGGTCCACTCCGGCACGCCCTGCCCACGGCCCAGCCGCACCAGGTCCTCCGGGCCCTGGCCCCGTTCGGCGGCGCGCAGGATCAGGTCCCGCAACTCCCCGGCGAAGCCGGGAATGCCCAGCGCCGGCCGCAGGCTGTCCGGCCAGTAGCCGGCACCCATCTCGATGTCGCCCAGGAGCAGGTCCCGGACCATGGCGTCCTGATCAGGTCCGGCGAGCAGTCGCGGCGGCGGCAGTCCCTCCCTTGTGGACACAAGACGCAACACCGCGAAGGCATAGGAGTGCACGGTCCGAACCAGTGGCTCACGGGCCGTGCGGGACGGGCCGCGATCCTTGAGCAGACGGGTGATCTGCGACCGGACCGCCACCGCCGCCTTCCGGCTGGACGTCAGCACGAGCACGCTTTCCGGGTCCACGCCCGTGTTCAGGACGCGGTCCGCGGCGACGCCGGCCAGCAGCGTCGTCTTGCCCGTGCCGGGACCACCGAGCAGGCGCAATGGACCGCCTTCACGATCGATGACCCGCCGCGCGGTCGCGTCCCAGCGCGGCCGGGGCGGCGGTTGTGCCGGCCGGCGCACAAGGGCGAGCGGAGTGCTTCTGCGTGCCACGGACCGATCAAAGCACGCACCCCCGACACTCTCCGGCGATGGCCACGCCGACGGCTCGGCAGGCCACCCACACGGGCTGAGCGCCGACGGAAAACTGGCCGTTGACCAGCGGGAGCACGATCAGAAGCCGCGCGCAACCACGCGCCACGGACGACCGCAGAAGATCAAGGTTGTAGGTAAAGACTTGGTAATGACATAATCAAGTCCAGGCACCTTCCCCACCGTGAGGAGGCGACCCAATGTCCGTCATCACGAAGCCCGCTCTCGGCAGCCCGTGCTGGCTGGAGATCGCCACACCCGACCCCGAGGCCACGGCCCGCTTCTACGGCCGCCTCTTCGGCTGGCAGTTCGACGGCGCCACCGCGACCCTGTTCGGCGAACCGGTCGCCGGGGTGCGCCGTGCCGCCGAAGCGGCCCTGGGCTGGACGCCGTACCTGGCCACGCCCGACATAGACGCGACCGCCCGGCAGGCCACCCGCTACGGCGGCCGGCTGACGGATCGCAAGGGGGACAAGGCAATCCTGCTCGACCCCACCGGCACCGCGGTCGGGTTGTGCGAAGGCGACGGCCACCACTTCACCGCCGGTGTGCCGGGATCGTTGGTGTGGGCCGAACTCGTCACGTGGCGGGCCACCCTGGCCGACCGGTTCTTCGGCGCGGTCTTCGACTACGGCCAGAAGCAGTTCGGCGACGGCCGCCGCTTCGACCACGTGGTCTGGTACGCGGGCGAGGACTCGGTCCTCGCCCGCGTGCGGATGGCGCTGGGCACCCCGGAAGACGTGCCAGCCCGCTGGATCGCGCAGTTCGCGGTCGACCCCGACGTGGGCTTCGAGGCGACGATCGACCTGGCCCGCCGGCTCGGCGCCCGGCTGCGGTTCAAGCCCTACCGGTCGGCGCTGGGGCGGGTCGCCGTGCTGGCCGACCCGCTCGGCACCCGGTTCGCGCTGATCGATCCGGACGACTCCGACGAGTCCGAGTACGGCTCGGTCATCGACGACCCGTACGACGACTAGCTAGCCCTTGAAGCCGGCGAACACCTTGGCGAAGTCGAACGCCTTCTGCGGCACGTTGGTGCACTGGAACAGCGCGCCGGTGCAGGCGTTGGCGTCCCGGCTCTGCTCCCAGTAGCCCAGGTAGCCGACGTGCTGCTGGTTGGCGAAGTTCACCACGGCCTTGGCGTTGGCGACACTGAAGACCTCGGTCTGGGTGTCGTTGACGCCGAGCATGGGCGTGATGCCGAGCATCTTGAAGGCCTGCGCGTCGGACAGGCCGGTGAAGATCGTCTTGAGCTGCTTCTCGGTGCTCTGCGCGGCCTGGATCACCCGTGCGCCCATGTCCTTCTCGGCGGTGCCGAAGTCCATGGCCATGATGTTGACGACGTCCATCGCCACGCCGGCGGCCTTGGCCGACTTGACCACGTTGAGGCCGTTGCCGTCAAGGCCGGTGGGCAGCACCGGCAGCGTCAGCGACACCTTCAGGCCGGGATTCTGCTTCTGCACCAAGGCAAGCGCCTTGGACCGCCGGTCGACGGAGGCCTTGTCGGCGACCGCGGCTCCCTCCACGTCCATGTCGATGTGGGTGAGCTTGTACTCCTTGACCACCGAGGTGTACTGCGCGGCCAGCTGGTTGACGTCGGTGCAGGCCTGGGCCAGCTCGGTGCCGGTCGCGCCGCCGAAGGACACCTTCACGTCGCCGCCGGCCGCCCGGATCTTGTTGATCTGGTCCAGCCCGAAGCCCTCGTTGATGTTGTGCGCGTTGAACCAGCTGGCCTTGCAGCCGGCCGAGGTGACGAAGGCCAGGCTGAACGACTTGATGCCGCTGGCACTGGCGAACTGGGACAGCTTGGTCGCGGACAGGCCCATGTCCACGTACGGGGCGACGGTGATCGCCGAGGCCGCGGCGGGACGGGCGACCGCGTTGGCGGACGCGGCGTTGGCGTCGTTCGAGTTCGCGCCGAACATCGCCGCCATACCGATGGTGACGGCCGCGGCCATCACTCCGCCGACCATCAGCGCCTTGCGGCGGGCAGGGGGCATGGTCATCGGGGTCCTCCAGAGACAGTGAGACCGGGTCGGAAATTGGTACGCACCAATTCCCGACCCGGTTCACCGTGGGCCTCACCCTGCAGGGTTGGGTGAGTCGGGGTCCCCGGTCAGCCGGTGTACCCGGCGAAGATCTTGGAGAACTGGTACGGCGACTGCGGCACGTTGGTGCAGCGGTAGAGCGCGCCGGTGCAGGCGTTGGCGTCCCGGCCGACCTCCCAGAACGACAGCATGCCCAGGTGCACCGACTTGGCGAAGTTGACCACCTTGGTCGCGTCGGCGGTGTAGAAGATCTCGTTCTGCGAGTCGTTCACGCCCAGCATCGGGGTGAGGCCGACCTTCTTCCACGCCGCCGCGTCGGACAGGCCGTACAGCGACTTGAGCTGAGCCTGCGTCGCCTTGGCCGCCGAGACGGCGCGGTCGCCCTGGTTGGCCGAGCCCATGTAGTAGTCCATCGCCATGATGTTGACCATGTCGAGGTTGACGCCCGCGCTCTTGGCCGCCTTGACCACGTTGAGGCCGTTGGTGTCCAGGCCGGACGGCAGCACCGGCAGGGTCAGCGAGATCTTGATGCCCGGGTTGGCCGACTGCACCTGGGCCAGCGCCTGGGAGCGGCGGGTGATCGAGGTCGGGTCGGCCACCGCCGCGCCCTCGATGTCGAAGTCGACGTACTTCAGGCCGTAGGCCTTGATCACGGCGTTGTACTCGGCGGCCAGCGAGCTGACGCTGCTGCACGCCTGGGCCAGCTCGATGCCGCTGGCGCCGCCGAAGGACACCTTGACGTCACCGCCGGCCGAGCGGATCTTGGCGATTTCGCTGCTCTGCCAGGCGGCTCGTGGGTCGTAGGCGTTGAACCAGCTGGCCTTGCAGCCGGCCGAGGTGACGAAGCCGAGCGTGAAGCCCTTGAGGTTGCCGGACTTCGCCATGGTGGACAGGACGGGTGTCGGCCACTCGCCCATGTCGACGTAGGGCGCGACCGGGATGGGCGAGCCGGCGGCCTGTGGTGCCGCGAATGCGGATGTGGTGGCGACCGGCGCAACGAATGCGCTCATGAGTGCGATCGCGGCGACGGTCAGGGAACGCAAGCGCATGACGGACCTCCAGGAGCGGGCAGGGACCACGCGGCGGTCGGGGAGAGCGTTCCCAATTGGTATAGACCAGATTGGGCAACCGCCGCCAGACGGCGATTCAGCGCAACGTCTACTGGGCCGGTCGGCCTAGAAAAACGCCCTGAATCGATCCCGATCGTCTACCTTATTGACGGTTTCAACTGGTCTAGTCCAGTGTGGGAAGTGCTTCACCGGAGTGACCTGACTCACCCTGCGGAGGACGTCGATGAAGCTGACCCGACGCGGCCTGGCGGCCCTGCTCACCGCCGGCCTCGTGGGCACCGGGGCCCTGACCACCGCGGTCGCCGACGCGTCGCCGGCCGCGGTGAACCCGGTGACCGCATCGCCGTACATCTACCTGGGCGCGGGCTGGCAGCCCAACGTCGCCTCGACCATGTCGGCGACCGGCCTGAAGGCCTTCACCATCGCCTTCGTGCTGTCCAACGGTGGCTGTACGCCGGTGTTCGACGGCGGGGCGTCGGCCGCGTCGAACACGATCAACGCCGTGCGCAAGGCCGGCGGGGACGTGATCGTCTCCTTCGGCGGCTGGGGCGGCAACAAGCTCGGTGAGCACTGCTCGAGCGTGTCGGCGCTGGCCGGGGCCTACCAGAAGGTGATCACGCAGTACTCGTTGAAGGCCATCGACATCGACATCGAGGCCACCGAGATGAGCACCCATTCGGTGCAGGACCGGGTACTCGGCGCGCTGAAGACGGTGAAGGCCAACAATCCCGGCCTCAAGGTCGTGGTGACCATGGGCACCACCACCTCCGGTCCGGACGCCGACGGCCAGCGCCTGATCCAACAGGGCAAGGCGCTCGGCGCGAACGTGGACGTCTGGTCGATCATGCCGTTCGACTTCAGCAGCGGCGGCGACATGTGGGCGCACACCAAGTCCGCGGCCGAGGGTCTCAAGGGCCAGCTCAAGAGCGCGTTCGGCTGGACCGACGCGCAGGCCTACTCGCACCTGGGCATCTCGTCGATGAACGGCAAGACCGACAACGCCGGCGAGACCGTGACCCTGGCCAACTTCAACAGCATCCTGTCCTACGCGCAGACCAACCACCTGGCCCGGCTGACCTACTGGTCGGCCAACCGGGACCGGGCCTGCGGCTCCGGCGGCGACGGTGACACCTGCTCGGGTGTCTCCCAGAACGCCAACGACTTCAGCAAGGTGATCGGCAAGTTCACCGGCTGACCACGATTTGCGGGGCCCCCGCCGAGCTGGCGGCGGATCGGCGGTGGCCCCGCATCCCTCCCTTTATCGGTGGGATGAAAAGAGCCTGGCACCGCATAATCCGCCCATGACACTTCACGTCCACGAGTTCGGGCCTGCCGACGGCAGGCCCGCCGTGTTTCTGCACGGGTTGACCGGGCACGGCGGCCGGTGGCGGCTGCTGGCCGAGCAGGAGCTGCCCGATTTCCGTGTGCTGGCACCGGATCTGCGCGGTCACGGCAATTCGACGCAGCTGCCGCCGTGGACGTTGGACCAGAACGTCATCGACGTGCTGGACGTTCTGGACACCCTTGGCCTGGACCGAGTGCCGCTCGTCGGGCATTCGTACGGCGGCGCGACGGCGATGCACCTGACCGCTCGGGCACCCGAAAGGGTGGAGAAGCTGGCGCTGCTGGATCCGTCCACCGGGCTGGCGCCGGAGCGGTGTTTCGAGATCGCCGTCGAGGAGTGCGAACCCGAACTCTGGCCGTCGATGGACGCCGCGCGGACCGATTTCGCCGAGATGTGGTCGGCGATGCCGGCCGAGGCGATCGAGCTGGAGCTCTCGGCCAATTTCGAGCAGCGGCCGGACGGTCAGTGGCAGCGGCGGTACCTGCCGGCGATGTCCGTGTCGGCGTGGAGCGAGATGTCCCGGCCGCCGGTGCTGCCGCCACCAAGTACGCGGACGCTCCTGCTCCCCGCCACCAAAGCGGACTTCGTGGCGCCGGAACTCGTGGCCGCGCTGCGCGACCGGCTCGGCGACGACCTCACCGTGCGTGCGGTCGACAGCGGTCACGTGCTGTATCTGGAGCAGCCGAAGGAAGTCGGTGCGCTGCTGCGTGAGTTCCTCTGCCAGGCTTGACCGATGGATGCCGAGATCCTCGACCCGGTGCTCGTCGAACAGGTGCGGGCGGTGATCGCCCGGATTCCCGCCGGGCGGGTCGCCACCTACGGCGATGTTGCTGACATCTCGCGGGCGCCGTCGGCCCGGATGGTCGGTCGGGTGTTGCAGAACGGGCACGACCTGCCGTGGCAGCGGGTGTTGCGGGCCAACGGGACGTGCGCGCCGCACCTGGCCGACGAGCAGCTCAGCCTGCTCGAAGCCGAGGGCGTTCCGTCCGTTGACGGCCGGGTCGACCTGCGGAAGTACCGTTGGGAGGAGGCGGTGCCCGAGCCGCCGGACGAGCCGCAGTTGGGACTGTTCTGATGTACGTGCCCCAGCATTTCGCCGCCACCGCTGACGATGTCCGTGAGCTGTTGGCCAATCACGGGGCCGCCGACCTGGTCACGTCCACCGCCGACGGCCTCGTCGCCACGCTGCTGCCGTTCGTCTACGACCCGGATCGGCATGCGTTGTTGGGGCATGTCGCCCGTAACAACGATCAGTGGCAGCGTCCCGCGCTGGGCGAGGCTCTGGTCATCGTGCGCGGGCCCGACGCCCACGTCTCGCCGGCCTGGTACGCCAGCAAGGCCGAGCACGGTCGTGTTGTGCCGACGTGGAACTACATCACCGCGCATGTGTACGGGACGCTCACCGTGCACGATTCTCCCGAGTGGGTCGAGGATGTCGTGCGGCGGCTGACCGCTCGGCACGAGTCGACGTGGACCGTCGACGACGCTCCTCCGGCATTCGTGACCGGGCAGCTGCGGGCGATCGTCGGCGTTGAGGTGGCGATCAGCCGTGTGGAGGCCAAGCTCAAGCTCAGCCAGAACCGCCCGGCCGCCGATATCGACGGAGTTGTTGCCGGGCTCAGGGAACGCGGCGATTCGGCGATCGCCGACGCGGTCGAGCGGCACCGGCCGTGACGCCGTGGGGTGAGGCCCACCAGCGGGGGTGGGATGCCGCGCTGGTGACCCTGCGGGCGGCCGGTTGGCAGGTGGATATGACGTGCGGTGCCGCGCCCGTACAGCTGGAGGGTGTGCTGCCGTGCGGCGAGCTGTTCTATTTCCGGGCTCGTCACGACGAAGTGCTGCTGGCTGTTGGCGGGGAAGATCCCGCTGACATCGCCCCGTGGGAGCGCGAGGTGGAGCAGGAAGATGCCTCGTACCTGCCGGCCGATCCCGGATTGCGGCTGCTGGCGGAGCTGGCCGGCGAGCACGAAAAAGCTGCCCCCGAATCGATCCAACCAGATCAACCTGAGAACGCCGGTTCGGCGAGGGCGACCAAGATCGCGCCGACCGGCGTTCCCAGCTTCGAGGTCTAGGCTGGAATCGGGGGCTGCTCAGAACGATCTTGTTGCCACATGCGCTTCCCATGTGGCACAGGGACGCAAGTAGGAAGCGCATGTGGCAATCCGGCAGGGGGATGGCAGTGCAGTTCCGGGGAATCCAGTCCTGGCAGGTCAGTTGGGGCACCGGCTATGTCGTCCAGCTGGCCCTGTACCTAAGGGATGCGTTGGCAGTGCCGGCCGCGCCGGAGGTCCCGCCGCTGACCCCGCCGGTCCCGACCACCGACGAGCTCGACCGGGCGGCAGTCGCGGCGGAATGGCCGGGATGGTGGGCGGACGTGCTGGCCTTCGTCGGCGACCGCTCGGACAATCAGCGGGACCAGCACCTCAGGCTCCCGATATGGCCGGGCTCGCCGGCGCTCGTCGACCGCCCGGCGATCCAGGCCGCTCTCGACGTGCTCGGGCCACGAGCCAATCACCATCCCCAACCGCCCCGGCCGTCCAACCAGCGAATCGGCGACATCGTCCGGGCTCGGGAGGCCGAGCTGGGTCGACCGGCCCGGCCTTTTCGGCTGGTGGTAACGGAATTGCCGGTGGAAGGGTTGCTCTGGTACCGAATCACCGAGCAGCACGTCCTGGTCTCGAGCAGCTTCGCCGAGGACGACGAGCGCTGTTCCGCCGCCCTGAAGGAGATCGTCGCCGAACTGGCCTAAAGGTCGTCGGCGTCGCTGCGGTGGGCGAGGTGCTGGGGCTGCACGGTGGCCAGGCGGCCGGCCCGGTAGTCGTCCATGGCCTGGTAGATCTCCTCCTTGGTGTTCATCACGAACGGCCCGTACCGCGCCACGGGCTCCCGGATCGGCCGGCCGCCGAGGACGAGGACGTCCATGGCGTTGGCGGCGGAGGAAGGCTGCGACGAGGCGGCACGGAGGGTCAACGCCTCGCCGTAGCCGAAGTCGGCGAGCTGGCCCTCGGCGATGGGCCGGTCCTCGCGGCCGACGGTGCCACGGCCGGACAACACGTAGACCATGGCGTTGAAGTTGGTGGGCCACCGCATGTCGAGCTGAGCGCCGGCGGCGAGGGTGGCGTGGAGGTAGACGATGGGGGTGTAGGTGTCTCCGGGACCCTTGTGCCCGTCGAGGTCACCGGCGATGACACGGACCAGCGCGCCGCCGTCGGTGGACGCGACGAGGGCGGCGTCGCGGGCGCCGATGTCCTGGTAGCGGGGAGGGGTCCACTTGGCGGACCGGGGCAGGTTGACCCAGAGCTGCACGCCGTGGAAAAGCCCACCCTTGGCGATGAGTTCCTGCGACGGCAGTTCGCTGTGCAGCACGCCGGCGCCGGCGGTCATCCACTGCGTGGAGCCGTCGGTGATGATGCCGCCCCCGCCGGTGGAGTCCTCGTGCTCGAAGACGCCGTCGATCATGTACGTGACGGTCTCGAACCCCCGGTGCGGATGCCACGGCGCGCCCTTGGCCTCGCCGGGCCCGTACTCGACGGCCCCCATGTGGTCGAGCAGCAGGAACGGATCGGCCAACGCCATGTCGGCGCTGGGGAACGGCCGGCGGACCTGGAAGCCCTCGCCCTCGAGGAACTTGCCGGCGGTGACGACCTTGAGCACGGGCCGCCACTCGATGGTGGCGGCGGGCAGCTCGGGCAGCCGCGGCAGGGTGAGGGTGTCGGCGGTGACAGCAGGCATGGTGGGCCTCCTCGAGCCCGGGGAATGCTTACTGTGCCACCAACATGGTTGAGAGGTCAACTATTCCGGCGGACAACGCCCGGCGGACCACCAGGTCGACCAGGCGGGGATGCGCGCCGATGGGCTCGGACACCAGGTCAGCGCCCATATCGGCGAGCCGCTGGTGGAACAGGCCGGGAGCCAGCAGCCACGACGCGATGGCGACCCGAGGACCAGCCGAAGCGACTGCCTCCGGCACCGAAGGCTGGGCGGAGGTGATGAAACCGACCTGGACCAGGCCGCCGGTCAACACCGACAGCCGCCGAGCGGCGCGATGCACGTCGGCGATGGCCCGGGAATCCGACGAGCCGGCGGCGGCCAACACCACGCCGGCGCCGCGCTCCCAGCCGGCGGCGACGAGGCGGTCGTAGACGGCATCGAGGACCAGGTCATCAGGGCCCAGAGCCGGGGTCACGGTGACGGACTCGGCCCCGGACAACAAGATCTGTTCCGGCACGTCGACCCGCACGTGATAGCCGGCGGCGAGGAACGCCGGCACCACGACAGCAGATCCGGAAACACGGGAAAGCACCTCGGTCAGCGAAGGCGACCGGACGTCGACGTAGGCGACCTCGACGGGCACACCGGGCAGCCGCCGGCGAACGGCGTCAGCGATCTCCTCCACAACGACGGCGCCGGCCGGATCCTGAGTGCCGTGAGCGGCCAGCACCAACGTCATCAAGCCTCCAAGGCCAACCGGTAACCGCGTTTCACCACGGTCTGCACGAGCTTGGGCTGCCCCAGCGCGGTCCGCAGCCGGCCGATGGCGGTCTCGACGGCATGCTCCTGCACGGGCGTGTTGTCCCGCTGCAGCACGCTCATCAGCCGCTGCCGGGACACGACATGCCCGGGCTGCTCGGCCAACGCCCGCAGCACGGCCATGGGCGCCGGGGCGATGGGCCGGAGGTCGCCGTTGACGATCACGGCCTGCCCCCGCACCTGGACCTCGGCGCTCTCAAAGACAATTCGCTGGGCGCGGGCCGGCAGCTCGACGGCGACGGACCGGGCCAGGGCGCCGATGCGGGCACGCTCGGGGATCACGCAGGGCACGTCGTACGGCGCGAATGGACCGGCGCAGATCGTGCCGACGCAGGCGACGAGAATGTCGTTGCGCAGCGCGGAAACCACCGCCTCGCGGCGGCCGGTGGCCTTGGCCCGGGCCAGGGTGGAGGCGACAGCGGGCGCGCTGGTGAAGACCAGGGCGTCCACCTGCCGTCCGACGATGGCGTCCAGCAGCCGGTCCAACGGGTTGGTGTCGGCCGGCGCGGTCCACCGGTAGACCGACACCTCGGTCACGTCGGCCCCGGCGTCCCGCAGCGCGTTGACGAAGTCGGGCAGCGGCTCGCCGTGCAGCTGCACCACGACCCGCTTGCCGGCGACCCCGTGGTCCAGCAGGTAGTCCAGCAGCTCGGCGTTGCTCTCCGACTCGGGCGCCCACTTCTCGGTCAGCCCGGCCGCCCGCACCGCACCGCGCACCTTCGGCCCGCGGGCCAGCACGTCGGCCCCCTCCAGGTGCTTGATCAGGTCCTCGCCCAGGCCCCAACCGTCGGCCGCCTCGATCCAGCCGCGGAAGCCGATCGCCGTGGTGATCACGGCGATGTCCACCGGCTGGGCCATCAGCTGCTCGGTGCTGACCTTGAGCTGGGCGTCGTCCAACAGCGGCACGATACGGATGGCCGGCGCGTGCTGCACGGACGCGCCGCGCCGCACCAGCAGCGCGGCCAGTTCGTCGGCCCGTCTCGCGGCGGTGACGCCGATGGTGTAACCGGCGAGCGGGTCGACCTCAGTCACGGTGAGCCCACCCGGACGTACCCGTCCCACACCTCGACCGGGTAAGTGGCGACGGCGACATCGGCATCGTCGACGCAGCGGCCGGTGGCCAGCTCGAACGCCTGCTTGTAGACGGGCGAGACGACAACCGGCACGCCGCCACGGTCGCCGACGATGCCCCGGGAGAGGACGGCGGCGCAGCTGAACGGGTCATGGTTGGACAATACGTGTAGCCCGTCCCGCGTGCGGAACACCGCGACCTGGTCGCCGGCCGGCAGCAGGGCCGCGACGCCCCTTCCGACCAGCAGGTCCTCGACGCGGCACACGGTGGTCCAGGTGCGTTCCTGTACGGCGGTCATCGGGCCATCACCTCCGGAATTCCCAGCTGAACGGGGACGCGCTGGCCGCGCTCCTCGCGGAAAGAGATCGTCGGGTCGGGCGTGCCGGGCGCGTTGACGAACGAGCTGAAGCGCGCCAGCTTCACCGGGTCCTCCAGCACGCCGCGCCACTCGTCGGCGTAGTCGCGCACGTGCGCGTGCATGGCCGACTCCAGGTCGGCGGCGATGCCGAGGCTGTCGTGCACGATCACGTCGCGCAGGTGGTCGAGGCCGCCCTCCATGGCCTCGATCCACGCCGACGTGCGCTGCAACCGGTCGGCGGTGCGCACGTAGAACATCAGGAACCGGTCGATGGTGGCGATCAGCGTCTCGGTGTCCACATCGGACACGAGCAGGTCGGCGTGCCGGGGCGTGAAGCCGCCGTTGCCGCCCACGTACAGGTTCCAGCCCTGCTCGGTGGCGATCACGCCGAAGTCCTTGCTCCGCGCCTCGGCGCACTCGCGGGCGCAGCCGGAGACGCCGGCCTTGAGCTTGTGCGGCGAGCGCAGGCCGCGGTAGCGCAGCTCCAGGTCGATGGCCAGCCCGACCGAGTCCTGCACGCCGTAGCGGCACCACGTGCTGCCGACGCAGGACTTGACCGTGCGCAGGGCCTTTCCGTACGCGTGGCCGGACTCGAAGCCGGCGTCGACCAGGCGGCGCCAGATCAGCGGCAGCTGGTCCACGGTCGCGCCGAACAGGTCGATGCGCTGGCCACCGGTGATCTTCGTGTAGAGCCCGAAGTCCTGGGCCACCTCGGCGATCACCATCAGCTTCTCCGGGGTGATCTCGCCGCCGGGGATGCGCGGCACCACCGAGTAGGTGCCGTTGCGCTGGAGGTTGGCCAGGAAGTGGTCGTTGGTGTCCTGGAGCGCGGCCTGCTCGCCCTCGAGCACGTGCCCGCTGTTGAGCGAGGCCAGGATGGAGGCCACCGTCGGCTTGCACAGGTCGCAGCCGTCGCCGCGTCCGTGCTCGGCGATCAGGGCGCTGAACGTGCGGATGCCGGTGGCGTGGATGACCTCGAACAGCTCGGCCCGTGACTGGCTGAAGTGCTCGCACAGGGCCTTGGACTGCTCGACACCGCAGCTGGTCAGCAGCTGCTTGAGCGTCGGCACGCAGGACCCGCAGCCGGTGCCGGCCTTGGTGCACGTCTTGAGCGACGGCACGTCGGCGCAGCCGGTGCCGATCGCCGCAACGATGTCGGCCTTCGTCACGGCGTGGCAGGAGCAGACCTGGGCGTCGTCGGGCAGCGCGGTGTTGGTGACGCCGGCCGGCGCGATCAGCGAGCCGGGGTCGGCCGGCAGCGGGCGGCCGACGTAGGCGCGCAGCGTGGCGTACGAGCTGGCGTCGCCGACGAGCACGCCGCCGAGCAGCGTCTGTGCGTCGTCGGAGACGACGATCTTCTTGTACGAGCCGGAAACCGGGTCGTTGTGCACGACCTCGAGCGCACCCGGCGATGCCGCGTGCGCGTCGCCGAAGCTCGCCACGTCGACGCCGAGAAGCTTGAGCTTGGTCGAGGTGTCGGCGCCCGGGAACTCCTTGCTGCCACCGGAAAGCCGGTCGGCGACGACCTCGGCCATCGAGTAGCCGGGGGCGACGAGGCCGTACACCCGGCCGTCGATGCAGGCGCACTCGCCGATGGCGTAGATCGACTCGTCCGAGGTGCGGCAGGCCGAGTCGACGACGATGCCGCCGCGCTCGCCGACCTCGAGCCCGAACTTGCGGGCGAGATCGTCACGCGGCCGCACGCCGGCCGAGAAAACCACGATGTCGGCGGGAAGTTCGCTGCCGTCGGAGAGCACGACCTTGTCGTCACCGACCGAGGAGACCGACACTCCACAGTGGACATCGAGGCCGAGGCGAAGGATTTCCCGGCGCAGCAGCGCGCCGCCACCCTCGTCCACCTGCAACGGCATCAGGCGAGGAGCCAGCTCGACCACCTGCGGCCGAACTCCCATGAGCCGTAAGGCATTCGCGGCTTCCAGCCCGAGCAGGCCGCCACCGATGACCACACCGTTCACGCCACTGCCCGCACCACTATGGGCGCGGATCGCGTCCAGGTCCTCGATCGTGCGGTAGACGTAGCAGTTGGCGCCGTCGTGGCCGGGCACCGGCGGCACGAACGGGTACGAGCCGGTGGCCAGCACCATGGCGTCGTAGTCCTGGACGAAGCCCTGCTCGGTGACGACCTTGCGGGCCGCGCGGTCGATCTCGACGACCTTGTCGCCGAGCCGGGTCTCCACGTCGACCGGGGCCAGCGCGAGCTTGTCGGCGTCCCAGCCGTCCACGTAGGAGGACAGCGCCACCCGGTCGTAGGCCGGACGCGGCTCCTCGGCCAGCACGACGATCCGCCAGTCGCCGCCGCGCTCGGTGAGCGTGCGCACGAGGTGGTGTCCGACCATCCCGTTGCCGATCACGACCAGTGTCCGCGTCATGGTGGCAATGCTGTGCAAGATCCGTGACCCCGCCGGGTCACCTACGTTGCACACGAGTTACGTGGTGCTCCCACCGCAGGTCAAAACCTGGTGCGCGTCAGACCAGATCCAGGATCTGCGTGGTCGCCCGCTCAAGGCCGCGCAGCGACTGGAGCGTCGAGCGCGGGTGCAGCGCGTGTACGGCCAGCCGGAACAGCAGCGCCCGGACCAGGGCCTGCGACCATTCCGCCAGGTGCGCCCAGCGCTTGAGGATGCCCTCGTCGGCGCCGCCCCAGGCCAGCGCGTCGACCACGATCACCGCCGCGGCCCACTCCGGCGGCCGCCAGAACGGGTTGAAGTCGATCAGCGCCGGCGCCGCCTTGCCGTCGAACAGCACGTTGCCGAACAGGTCGCCGTGCACCACCTGGGACTTCAGCCCGATCGGCACCCGGGACGCCGTGACCAGCTCGAACAGGCGGCCGCCCTTGTCGCGGTCCAGCTCGACCAGTTCCTCGCCCCAGGCGGCGCGGTCGGCGGTGGCGAAGACGTCCTTGCGGGCTTCGAGAAAACGCGGCCGCTTCAGGGTGTCGGTGGCCCCGTGCAGACGCACCGAGACCGCAACCACCTCGTCGTGCCGGGGCTCGGCGCGGCCGGACAGGTAACGGGTGGCCGACCAGCCGCCGACGACCCAGCGGCCGTCCGTCGAGCGCAGCGGTCGGCCCAGCCGCAGGTTGTCCACGGTGATCGCGTCCAGCGTCTGCGCCACCCAGGCCGCTTCCGCCGGGTTGGGCGCCGGGCGGATCGCCGCGTCGCCACAGCGCCAGATCGGGCCGCCGTCGATCAGCTCCGGCTCGCTGCCCCGCGCGCCGAAGGCCGCGCACACGTGCGGCGGGGGAGGCTGCGGGGAGGTCGTCACAATCGGCGACGCTACCTTGTACGGCACCGAAATTGGGGGACCGCTGTGCTTTTCGCCGCGCGTGCCGCGCGGAGCTCGGCCCCTGTGGGGCCGATGCCTTGCCCTTGCCGGATTTCGGCCGCCGCATCAGCCGAACTGGGTGGTTGCGTCGGTTGGCGGCGGCCGAAATCCGCCAACCGGGCAAAGCATCGGCGGGGCCTCGCGGTGTCTTTGAAGGCGTGAAGGGGGCTTTCCCGCACTCGGAGTGCGGGAAAGCCCCTTCACGGCCATTACCGTCAGTAAGTCGGCAGGCTCGGGTCGACCTCACGGGCCCACGCGAGCACGCCACCGCCGACGTGCACGGCGTCCTTGAAGCCGGCCTGGTGCAGCGCGGCCAGCGCCTCCGCGGACCGGGCGCCGGACTTGCAGTGCAGCACCAGCGGCTTGTCCTGCGGCAGCTCGGCGAACGCCGCGCCGGACAGGATCCGGTCCTTGGGGATCAGCACCGAGCCCGGGATCCTGACGATCTCGTACTCGTGCGGCTCCCGCACGTCGACCAGCAGGAAGTCGTCACCCGCGTCGATCTTCTGCTTGAGCTCGAGCGGCGTGATGGTGTGACCGGCGGCGGCGGACCGGGCGTCGTCGGACACGACACCGCAGAACGCCTCGTAGTCGATCAGCTCGGTGATCGGCTTGGTCTCCGGATCCTTGCGGATCTTGATCGTGCGGTAGGTCATCTCCAGCGCGTCGTACACCATGAGGCGGCCAAGCAGCGGCTCACCGATGCCGGTGAGCAGCTTGATCGCCTCGGTCACCATGACCGAGCCGATGGACGCGCACAGCACGCCCAGCACGCCACCCTCCGCGCAGGAGGGAACCATGCCGGGAGGCGGCGGCTCCGGGTAGAGGTCGCGGTAGTTCAGCCCCTGGCCGTTGGGCGCGTCGTCCCAGAAGACGCTGACCTGGCCCTCGAACCGGAAGATCGAGCCCCACACGTAGGGCTTGCCCAGCAGCACCGCGGCGTCGTTGACCAGGTACCTGGTGGCGAAGTTGTCGGTGCCGTCCAGGATCAGGTCGTAGTCGCGGAAGATGTCGAGCGCGTTCTCCGAGTTCAGGTGCGTCTGGTGCAGGTTGACCTTGACGAACGGGTTGATCTCGGCGATCGAGTCGCGGGCCGACTCGGCCTTGGGCCGTCCGACGTCGGACTGCCCGTGGATCACCTGCCGCTGCAGGTTGGACTCGTCGACGACGTCGAACTCCACGATGCCCAGCGTGCCGACACCGGCGGCGGCCAGGTACAGCAGCGCCGGGCTGCCGAGGCCGCCGGCGCCGACCACCAGCACCTTGGCGTTCTTCAGCCGCTTCTGCCCGTCCACCCCGACATCCGGGATGATCAGGTGGCGGCTGTAGCGCTCGACCTCTTGTTTGGTCAGCTCCGCGGCTGGCTCAACGAGCGGCGGAAGCGGCATCTGCTCCTCCTCGACGCAGGGGAATTCATCCTGCCCCCACTTCAACGTCCAGCCTGCCCCACTGTCTTCCCGGTGGGAAACCCGTCCCACTGGTTGGACAGGTCACTGGCCGGGCTGGCCGCCCGGCGTGCCCTGGGGATTGGGCCAGGCGTTGGGCCGGCACACCTTGCCGTCCTTGCTCACCGCCGTCTTGTTGGACGGGTCGGCCTGGTTGAGCTGCCACACGTAGTCGTCGGAGACGCCGAAGGTCTGCTGCATCATCACCGGCGCCAGCCCGCCGTCGCTGCCGCAGCCGACGTGCGGGTTGCCGAACACGTGCCCGACCTCGTGGTTGATGGCGTACTCGCGGTACAGGCCGATGTCGCCGTTGAACGCCATCGCGCCCCGGATCCAGCGGGCCAGGTTGATCACGACGCGCTCGTAGTTCGGGTTCCAGCAGGACGCCTCGTACTGGATCTGGTAGCCGCACATGTCCGGCCGGTGGTCGGTGTTGGGCGTGGTCAGGCTGATCACGAAGTCCGGGTTCTTGAACTCCGGCCCGACCCGCTGCAACGAGATCTTGCCGCCGCCGACCCAGCTGCGCGGATCGGACAGGATGTTCTCCACCGTCTTGGCGAACGCGTCGTCGCCGCCGTAGGCGGCCTGGTCGATGCCGTCCTCGACGGCGATCGCGTAGTGGTAGAGCTTCGTCCCGTTGCCGACCTTCTGGCCGCTGCCCGGCACCAGGTGCCAGGTGCCGCTGCCGGCCTGCGGGAAGTTCTCGCCCTGTGGCAGCACCGCGGTGCCGGTCTTGGGGTCGACCGGGACGGCGGAGTTCTCCGTGGCGGCCGGCGGGCCGGAGGTCGCCGTGACCGTGTTCTGCGCGGCCAGGCCGTCGACACCGCTGGTGTCCGGGGCCGGCGCGCGGGTCACGTTGAACACCACCAGCGCCGTCACGACGACCAGCACCGGCAGCGCGTACACCCGCCAGCCGTACGTCGCGGCGAAGCCCTTTACACCCTTGCGCGGCTTGCCCCGGCCGGGCTCGGCCTTGTCGTCGGGCTGCGGCCGCCACTTGGCCGCCAGCGGCTGGGCCGCGGTGCGGCGGCCGCCGCTGCTGTAGCGCTCCTCGGACGGACGGCGGGTCACCGCCGGACGGATCGGCGACACGTTGCTGGGCTTCGCGGGGCTGCCCTCGCTGCCACGGCCTTCCTGTGTCGTCCGAGTCACGGACTCAGAGTGCCATATCCGTGACGGCCCGCCACGCAGGCTCGGCTCACCACCGGCCCCGGTCAACGGCCTCCCACATGCCCAGCACGGCCCTGGCCACCGTGACCGGACGTTCGATCTGGGCACAGTGTCCGACCCGGGGCAGGACCAGCAGGCGGCCTTGTTGCAGCAGCTGAGCGGTCCGTGGCGCCTTGCGCACGCTGACCAGTCGGTCCTGGGTGCCCCACACCACCAGCGAGGGGGCCGTGACCTTGGGCACCACCCGCCACATCGACCGGTGGGCCGGGGCCAACCAAGATCGAATCAACCCGATCGTGGTCGCCGCCAGGGCCGACTTGTAGTAGGCGTTGCCGTTGCGCTCGATCGTCTCGCGCACGCCTTCCTCGATGCGGTTCTCCGGGATGACCGAGGGCCGGGCGAAGCACAGGCGCAGGATCTGCATCGACTGCTCGCGGGGCGTCAGCTCGGCCAGCCGCCGGCGCACGCGGGCCCCGATGAACGGGACGAAGGCCAGCGGCATCATCGGGTTGGCGCAGCGCCGCGGATCGGGGCGTAGGTCCGGGACCGCCGGCGAGACCAGGGTCAGCGAGCGCACCAGATCCGGCCGCTGGGCCGCGACGGCCAGCGAGATCAGGCCGCCCATCGAGTTGCCGAACAGGTGGACCGGGCCGTCGAGGCCGTCAAGGAAGCGGACCACGGTGTCGGTGTGCGTGGTCATGCTGAAGTCGTAGCCGGCCGGCGGCGGCGTGCGGCCGAAACCCGGCAGGTCCATGGCGATGCCGTTGACCTGGCCGGACAGCTGGCCCATCAGGTCCGTCCAGTTGGTCGACGAGCCGCCGAGGCCGTGCACGAAGACCGCCGTCGGGGCGGTCGGGCTCGGGCTCGGGGTGCGCCGGACGTGCAGGGTGACGTCGTTCGAGGTCATCTGCTGGCCCGGCCACGGCGGGATCGACAGGTCGAGCGGGGGCAGCGGGGCCTTGGACAGGGGCACGGTGGTCAACGCCTGCGTCCGTGGGCGCGCGGGCTGGGTCAGCGGGATGCCGGCTCCGAGAGGCGCGGCCGCGGATACGGTCGTCATCCGTCCATGATGCCTGCTGTTCACCGGATGAGCGAAGTTACGACACCTTCTGTACATATCCGGCCCCAGGGAGCTCACCACAGGCCGCTACCGGCGAGTAAGGTTTGGTCACCCGCCGATCTGACTCGATCAGGGTGGGCGACGCTGGCGGGAGGCGAGATGACGGAGACGGCACAACAGGGCATCGGGCGTGGTGTGCGGCTGCCCAGGTCGGCACGGCGCGCCCAGCTGCTGGCCGCCGCGCAGGACGTGTTCGTGGCGAACGGCTACCACGCCGCCGCCATGGACGAGATCGCCGAGCGGGCCGGTGTCAGCAAGCCCGTGCTGTACCAGCACTTCCCCGGCAAGCTCGAGCTCTACCTCGCCCTGTTGGAGAGCCACGTCGACGCCCTCGTCGCGTCCGTGCGCTCCGCCATGGAGTCCACCACCGACAACAAGCAGCGGGTGATGGCCGCGGTCAGCGCCTTCTACGACTTCGTCGACAACGAGGGCCAGGCCTACCGCATGGTCTTCGAGTCCGACCTGCGTGGCGAGCCCGCCGTGCAGCAGGCCATCGAGCGCGCCACCTCCGCCAGCGTGGACGCCATCACCGAGACGATCATGGCCGACGCCGCCCTCGACCGTGACCGCGCCCGCCTGCTCGCCGTCGGCCTGACCGGTCTGTCGCAGGTCACCGCCCGTTTCTGGCTCGACACCGACCGACGGGTGTCCAAGGAGGACGCCGTCGCGCTGATCTCAACCCTGGCCTGGCGCGGCATCGGCGGCGGCTTCCCCTTGCAGCACTGAGCGTTGCGGCACTGAGCTCAACCACCGGCCGCCGACACCCCGGCACCGGTCTCAACCCGGGCCTCACCCACTCGGCACCGGCGGGTAGTTGACAGCGCCTTGTTGTAGGTACAACACTGATGCGGTGAGCACCTCCGCTGTCGATGAGATCGTCGACGATTGCCTGGCCGTTCGAGTCCGGCTCATCGGCCGCGCCCTGACCGGCCTCTACGACGGGGCGCTCAGCGGTTCCGGCCTGACCATCGCCCAGGTCAACCTGCTGGCCGCGCTGGGCAAGGCCGGCCCGTGCCCGCCGTCCATGCTCGGCGAGATCCTGCAGCTGGAGCGGTCGACGGTCAGCCGCAACCTCAACCTGTTGCTCAACCACGGCTGGATCCAGGCCGTGTCATCCGACGCCAAGGGCATCCGAGAGGTCGCCCTCACCCCCGCCGGCCACACCAAGATCAAGGCCGTCATGCCCGCCTGGCGACGGGCCCAGCGCGAGGCCTCGGACCTGCTCGGCCCAGCCGGCGCGCAGGCGATCCGGGACATCGCCGCCGGCCTCGGCTACGCCCCGGGCGCTTAGTCACCACCGGACGCCGGCGCTTCCACCCCGTCCCACTCCTCCGATCCGCCGCCCACCAGACCCCGCACATGCTGGACCCGCACCCCGCCCGCCACCCGACCTCTCCGCCCACCCCAATGTTGTATCTACACCAAGGAGTCATCATGCCGTCCTTCACCGACAAAGTCGTCCTTGTGACCGGCGCTTCTCGCGGCATCGGCCGAGCGGTGGCGCTCGCCTTCGCCCACGAGGGAGCCCGAGTCGTGCTCGCCGCGCGGTCGGCCGAGCGATTGGCCCAGGTCGAGCGCGAGATCCACGCGCTCGGCGCGGAGGTGCTGGCCGTGCCGACCGACGTCACCTCCCCCGAGGCCGTGGCGGCCTTGGTCGACGCCGCCACCGACCGGTTCGGCGGGATCGACGTGCTGGTCAACAACGCCGGCATCGGCAAGGTCGGCCGGATCGACTCGCCGACCTTCCCCGACGACGTCCGGGACACGTTGCGGGCCAGCCTGTTCGGCATGATCGACGTGACCAGGCGGGCGCTGCCGGTGCTCCGGCCGGACGCAACCGTCGTCAACATGTCCTCGGTGATGGGCCGTAAGACCTTTGCGCGGTTTGGGTCTTACGCCATCGTCATGCACGGCGTCTCCGCCTTCTCCGACAGCCTTCGCCAGGAGCTCGCCGGCAGCGGCATCCGGGTCTCGGTGATCCACCCCGCCCTCACCGCCACCGACCTGCTGCGCGACGCCACCCCGGACGAACTGCCGCCGCCCTTCCGCTACATGACCCCGCTGTCCGCCGAGGACGTCGCCCGCGGGGTCGTCGACGCGGTGCGCCGCGGGAAGCGCCGGGTGGTCATGCCCCGCCGGGCCAATTCCCTGCTGCTCGGCGAGGCCTTGTCCCCTCGCATCGGCGACCTGATCGCCACGGCGCTGTCGAAGCGGCCCGTCGCCCGGCTGCTCGGCCTGAGCGGCGGTCAGACCTACCACCAGGCGATCGGCTGACCAGGCACAGCCCCCGACCCAACCCAGGGGGCGACCCCGGCTCCATTCTACCGCGAAGGGGCGGACGGAGATCTTGGAAAGCCGGCGCCTGTGGATAACTCGGGGGCTGTGGATGGCCGGGAAATGGCTGGTCAGACCAGGTGTACCGCCTGCCAGAGCTTGCGGCTGGGGCCGGCGATGAGGTTGTTCTCGTCGAGGAACGAGACCAGCTTGGAGCCGGCCCAGCGCACCGTTTCCTGGTAGTGGGGATTGGCCAGGGCGACGCGGCGAGCCTCGTACGGATCGAGGCCGACGGCCTTGTAGACGCGGGGGTGGATCAAGGAGCGGGTGACGACGTACGCGGTGCGGGCAAGCATGAAGCGGTGATAGGCCAAAGCGGCGCGGGACAACCCGGGAGTGTCGCGGAGGACCTCCTCACGGGCGTAGCGGACGTGCCGGGCCTCCTCGATGACATGGATGCGGTTGACCATGCGGACCAGCGGCTGCACGGAGGCATCGTTCATGGACTCGCGCTGGAGGGCGTCGGTGATCTCCTCGGCGACGAGGATGCCGGCGAACATGGAGGGGCCGAAGGCGATCGTCTTGAACAGGCGCCCCAGGCGCAGGGCGGTCTGGCCGGGGCCATAGGCGGGACAGCCGACCTTCTCGATGAGACGGGCGAACATCACCGAATGCCGGCACTCGTCGGCCACCTCGGTGAGGGCGTACTGGGTGTGCCGCGTCAACGGATCCGCGTTGTAGGAGTGGCGGACGAGGAGCTCCATCAGGATCACCTCGAACCAGATGCCGACACTGGCGATGCTGGCCAGCTCATGGCGGGTGAGCTCGATCTGCTGCTCGAAGGAAAGGCCGTCCCACAAGGGAGTTCCGTACAAAGAGGACCGGTGGGCGGGCAGGAAGTACTTGTCGGGCAACAGGTCCGCGGCCCAGTCGATGTCGACGTCCGGATCGTACGAGCGGTGGGCGGACGACTTGAGCAGGCGCTCGGCGGTGCGCTCACGGTCGGCGATCATGCGAGTCCTCCGATCCGGGCGGTCACTTCCAGACCGCGTTCGAACGGCAGCATGTGCCCGGCCCCGGGATAGATCACCAGCTCCGATGACGGCAGCTCGGCGGCGATCAAACGGGAATGGGCGGGCGGGGTGAGGCGGTCGGCGCCGCCGGCCAGCACGACGGCGGGAATGTCCTTGTACACGGCCAAAGCGGCCCGGCGAGCGTGGTCGCTCAACGACGCCCGGAAGCCGACCATGGAGGCCGGATGCACCCGGGCGACCTGCTCGGCGGCCGCGGCGACGTCCTCACGGCGGGGTCGACGGCCGAACAGGAGCCACCGCAGGCCGGGCTCGGCCAAGCGAGGCTTGGCCAGCAGCGCGCGGTGCTCCACCCGGGCCAGCCGGGAGTTCACGAAGCGCTCGCCTCGCATGACAACGCGGGCCAGCGGCCCCGGCAGCCCGAGCGTCAACGTGTCCAAGCCGCCGGACGACGTTGCCACGAAAGCCACTCCGGTGACGCGAGAGGCCACCAACTCCGGGTTTCGCTCGGCCAACGCCATCAGGGTCATGCCGCCGATGGAGTGCCCGGCCAGCACCAGCGGCCCGGACGGAACCCGGTCAGCGATCAACTCCGACAGGTCGGAAGCCAGCTGATCGATCGTGGCCGTGCCGAAAGGAGCGGGCGACGAACCGCCGTGCCCACGGTGGTCGTAGCGGAGCACCCGAACCGTCCGGGACAGCGTCGAAGCGACGCGGTCCCAGGACGTGTGGTCCAAAGTCCAGGCGTGCACCAGGACAACGGTCACCGGAGAGTCCGCCGGCCCCTCGTCGACCACGTGCAGGGCAGTGCCGTCCGAGGTGACGAACCGGCCGCGGGCGGCCGTGTCCCACGGCGTCACCGAACGAGGAACGACTTGCGCCACAACGACATCCCCGGGTTGCCGACGAGACCGACCTCGTCGAGGAAACTCATGATCCGCTCGCCGGCCCAGTGAAGGGTGTCCCGGTACTGCGGGTTGTGCAGCGCGGCTTGCTCACCGACCTTGGGGTCGATGCCGACGCTGGCGTACACACGCGGGTTGATGATGCTGCGGCAGATGAAGAAGCCGACCAACGCGATCAGCTCACGCTGGTACGCCAACTCGGTACGCCCCATGCCTTCCATGCCGCGAACGACCTCTTCACGGGCGAACCGGACATGTCGGGCCTCCTCCAGCACGTGGATCCGGTTGACCATGCGGACCAGCGGCTGCACCGACTCGTCCTGCATGGCCTCGCGCTGCATCCGGTCCAGCACCTCCTCGGCGATGAGGATGGAGCCGTACATCGCCGGCCCGTAGCCGATGACCGGCAGCAGCTTGCCCAGCCGGTGCACGTAGCGGCGCGGCCCGTAGGCCGGGCAGCCGATGCGCTCGACCATGCGGGCGAACATCGTCGAGTGCCGGCACTCGTCGGCGACCTCGGTGAGGGCGTACTGTGCGTGCCTCGTGGTGGGATCGGCGTTGTAGACGGCTTTGACCAGCATCTGCATCAGCAGCACCTCGAACCACAGGCCGACGCTGGCCACACTGGCCACCTCGTGCTTGGTGAGCTCGATGCGCTGCGCCTCGGTCAGGCCGTCCCACAACGCCGTGCCGTACAGCGAACTGCGGTGCTGCGGGATGAAGAACTTGTCCGAAGCCAGCGGCGCCGCCCAGTCGATGTCCACCTCGGGGTCGTAGAACTTGTCGGCCGAGGAGTTGAGCAGCCGTTCGGCGGTCTTCTCCCGGTCGGCGACCTTCAACGATCGGGCCATCGCTCCTCCGTCCGGATCAGTCAGATTTAGTGTTACCGGAAGTAACGGTAACTCTGGTAGCGTGGGTCACATGGGTCGAGCTGTCAAGAGGTCTCCGGACGGCGGGGACGCACGCCGCGAACGGTGGCGGGCGCACCGCGAGGCCCGGCGCGAGGAGTTCGTCGACGCCACCATCCGGGCGCTCACCAAGCACGGCCCCGAGGTCGGCATGGACGAGATCGCGGCCGAGGCCGGCGTCACGAAACCCGTGCTGTACCGGCACTTCGCCGACAAGTCCGACCTGTACCTCGCCGTCGGCCAGCGCGGCACCGACCTGCTGATGAACCGGCTCAAGCCGGCACTGGTCGACGAGGGCACGCCGTACGAGCGGATCTACCGCGCGGTCGACTCCTACCTGGCCACCATCGAGGAGTTCCCGGAGCTCTACCACTTCGTGGTCCGCCGCTCGTTCACCGACAAGCCGGTCGAGACGGACATCGCCACCGAGGACAAGCGGATCATCGCCAACACGCTGGCCCGCCTGCTCGGCGACTACCTGCGGGCGTTCGACATGGACTCCGGCGGCGCCGAGCCGTGGGCGCACGCGGCGGTGGGCATGGTGCAGAGCGCGGGCGACTGGTGGCTGGAGCGCCAGTCCATGACCAGGCAGAGCCTGAGCGACTACCTGACGAAGATCATCTGGTTCGCGGTCGACGGCCTGCTGCGCTCCGGCGGCATCGTCGTCGACCCGCAGATGCCGCTGAGCCTGGAGCCCAGCCCGGCGCTGCGACTGGTGCCGGCCAAGACACAGGGAGAGACCGGGGATGACCGACGAGCACGGGGATGAGGGCTACACCGGCGACGCGGTCCTCGTGGACGGCGAGCGCGAGGTCAAGGTCCGGGCGGTGCTGCGCGGCTACTTCCAGCCGATCGACGGCCGCTACCACTGGTACGGACGCCTCGACGCCGACCAGACCGTGACCGAGCTGGTCGAGGGCGGCCGCAAGGAGCTGCGGCTGCGCACCCCCGAGGGCGAGGCGACGGCCACGCTGTCCGACCCCGACCCGTGGCAGCGCTACCGGGTCACCGGCACGTCGCGGCCGCCGTTCGCGGTGGAGACGGTGCCGGCGCACGACTGAGCACGTAGGACAACGCCCCGGTCAGCCATGCTGACCGGGGCGTTCGTCGTGGGTCGACCTAGGCGAAGCCGACCTTGCGGGAGTCGGACGCGCCGATCTCGACGTAGGAGATCCGGCCCGACGGGATGACGAAGCGGCGGCCCTTGTCGTCGACCAGCTTCAGCACCGCCTGCTTGCCGGCGAACGTGTCGGAGACGAGCGCCTCGACCTCGTCCGGCGACAGGTCGCTGTTGACCAGGAGCTCCCGTGCGCTCTCGACGACGCCGATCTTGATCTCCACGCTGACCTCCGGATCCGAACATGCTCTCGTCGACCAGGCTAGTAGAGCGACGGACGCCCCCGCCCCACCGACCCTAAGCCGGTGGCGAACACCCCGCGAGTCCCGCCCAGCATCAGGGCGAACGTGTGAAACGGATTCAGGAATTCGGTGTGACGCTAAGCGGGACTCGCGGGGGTTATCAGCCGAGGCCTAGGGCGGACATGCGCTTGGTGTGGGACTGCTGGAGGCGCTTGAACAGGGCGCCGATGCCGGCCAGGTCGCCGGAGCCGCGGATGATCAGCTCGGCCAGCGCGTCCCGTTCGGCGGCCACGTGCTGAGCCTGGGTGAGGGCCTCGCCGAGCAGCCGGCGGCCCCACAGGGTGAGCCGGTCGCGGACCTTGCGGTCGGCCTCGCAGGCCGCCTTGACCTCACGCTCGGCGAAGGCCGAGTGCCCGGTGTCGGCCAGCACCTCGAGCACCAGCTTCTGGGTCGGCTCGTCCAGCCAGCCGGCCACCTCGCGGTAGAAGTCGGCGGCCAGCCCGTCGCCGACGTACGCCTTCACCAGTGATTCGTGCCACGACCGGGGCGCGGTGGACGCGTTGAAGGCGTCGAAGGCGGCCGCGAACGGCCCCATCGCGTCCTCGATGGCCACGCCGTGCTCGCCCAGGTACCGCTCGAGCAGCTGGTAGTGGCCGATCTCGGCGGCCGCCATGCTGGACAGCGCCGCCCGACCGGCCAGCGTCGGCGCGCTGCGCGCATCCTCGGCGAGCCGGTCGAAGGCCGACAGCTCGCCGTAGGCCAACACCCCCAACAGATCCGCGACGCCGTCAGCCAGAACCTCGTCCGCCTCGCTCATATCAGCAGAGCGTAGCCGCCGCCGAAGGAGCCAAAACCACGTCCGGGCAGGTAGACTCCGGGCCTGACGCCTGGTAATGGCGGCGGCGCGACCTGGGCAGACCCCACGAGTCCCACCGCCGGGACCGGGTTGAACGAGCACGGCGGCCGGATTGAGTCGCCATGTGGAACAGGGTGCGCGCACGACAACCTCGTCGGCCCTCCCGCGGCCCGCCGGGCGAGACACAACGCCCGTGCCGTGGTCGAGCGGCCCAGCCAGGCCGGTGCGCGCTGGTACGAGAGAGGCGATCACTCTGACCGTCAGCAACAACACCCGGCTCGATCCGGTGACGCTGGAGCACAGCGAGGCCGGCCAGCCCGAGGTCGACACGTCCCATCCGCTCACCGCCGGCGCCCCCGTGCGCACCGAGGCGCCGAAGTTCTCCGAGCTGGGAGTACGCGAGGAGATCGTGCGCGCGCTGGCCGAGGCCGGTATCGAACGCACGTTCGCGATCCAGGAGCTCACGCTGCCGATCGCGCTGGCCGGCGATGACGTCATCGGCCAGGCGCGGACCGGCACCGGCAAGACCCTCGGCTTCGGCGTGCCGCTGCTCCAGCGCATCGTCACGCCGGCCGACGGCGTGCCGCAGGCGCTGGTCGTGGTGCCGACCCGCGAGCTGTGCCTCCAGGTCACGCACGACATCACCGACGCCGGCAAGCACCTCGGCGTCCGCGTCGAGGCCATTTACGGCGGCCGCCCGTACGAGCCGCAGATCGCGTCCCTGCGCAAGGGCGTCGACGTGGTCGTCGGCACGCCGGGCCGGCTGCTGGACCTGGCCGAGCAGCGCCACCTGGTGCTGGGCAAGGTCCGCAACCTGGTGCTCGACGAGGCCGACGAGATGCTCGACCTGGGCTTCCTGCCCGACATCGAGCGCATCCTGCGGATGGTGCCGGACGAGCGGCAGACCATGCTGTTCTCGGCGACCATGCCCGGTCCGATCATCAAGCTGGCCCGCACCTTCCTCACCAGGCCGACGCACATCCGGGCCGAGGAGAACGACGCCGGCGCCATCCACGAGCGCACCAAGCAGTTCGTCTACCGGGCGCACTCGCTGGACAAGGGCGAGGTGATCGCCCGCGTGCTCCAGGCCCGCGAGCGCGGCCTGACGATGATCTTCACGAAGACCAAGCGGACCGCCCAGAAGATCTCCGACGACCTGGTCGAGCGCGGTTTCGCCAGTGCGGCCGTGCACGGTGACCTGGGCCAGGGCGCGCGTGAGCAGGCGCTGCGCGCGTTCCGCTCCGGCAAGGTCGACGTGCTGGTCGCCACCGACGTCGCCGCCCGCGGCATCGACGTCGAAGGTGTGACGCATGTCATCAACTACCAGTGCCCCGAGGACGAGAAGACCTACGTGCACCGGATCGGCCGCACCGGTCGGGCCGGCCGCGAGGGCGTGGCCGTCACCCTGGTCGACTGGGACGAGGAGCCGCGCTGGAAGTCCATCTCGGACGCGCTCGGCCTGAACATCCCCGAGCCGGTGGAGACGTACTCGACGTCCGACCACCTGTTCACCGACCTGGACGTGCCGACCGACGTGACCGGCCGGCTGCCGCTGAGCCAGCGCACCCGCGCCGGCCTGGCCGCCGAGGTCGAGGAGGACCTGTCCGGCGGCAAGAAGTCGCGTTCGCGCAGCCGCCGCGGCCGTACCGGCGCGTCGGCGTCGCGCCCGGCCGGCCAGGCTCAGGCCGGCGGTGACGGCGAGGAGACCGAGTCCAAGCCGCGCCGCAAGCGGACCCGTACCCGCACCCGCGGTGGCGTCGCCGCCCAGGGCGGCGAGGCGGCTCCGGCCGACGAGCCGCAGGCCAGCAGCGACGACGCGGCCAAGTCGGACCGGCCGCGCCGGGTGCGCCGCCGTCGCCGTGCCGGCGCCGATGTGGCGGCGGGCGACCAGGCCAACACGGGCGACACGGAGCGTTCGGCAGACTAAGGCCCGTGGAGAGCCCCGAGCAGAGCGCACCCGTGGCCGCCGAGGTCGAGGAAGACGTGCTCGACGAGTCCGTCGAGCACGTCCAGCCACCGGCGCCGGCGGCCCCGCGCACGCGGTTCCGACGCAAGCGCGACTACGCCGTGGTCGTGCTGATCGTGCTGGTCGTGGCCGGTGTCGCCACCTTCTGGTGGCGCAACAGCGACGCCGCCGCCACCACCTCGGTGACCAACGCCGACACCAGCCTCACGGTGCCGCCGAAGCCGGCCAAGGTGCCGGCCGAGTTCAAGCAGCTGTGGCAGGCCCGCAGCGGCTCGACCACCGATCCGGTGATCGTCGGCCCGACCGTCGTCACCGGCGACAAGCACGTCGTGACCGGGCACGATCCGGTGACCGGGGCCTCGCGCTGGAGCTACGACCGCGGCAACGTCGACCTGTGCACGGTGACCGCGGCCTGGGGCAAGGCCGTCGCGGTCTACCACAAGACGCACAACTGCTCCGAGGTCACCGAGCTGGACGGCGTGACCGGCAAGCGCGGCGCGCAGCGCAACGGCGACGCCGAGCTCGGCACGCAGCTCATGGGCGACAGCACCTACCTGTCCACCAGCGGCACCAAGATCATCGACACCTGGCGCTCCGACCTGGTGCAGACCCAGCAGTACGGCACCGTGACCGCGCAGGTGAACCACGACAAGCAGCCCCGGCTGAACTGCGTGTACAGCTCGGAAATGGCCGGCCCGAACCTGCTCGGCGTGATCGAGCGCTGCCCCGACGAGCAGTACAACCGGTTCACCCTGCTGCGTCCGGGCGGCACCGAGGGCGACGGCGAGAAGCCGAACGTGCTGTTCAGCGTGCAGGTGCCAGGCGACGGCGGCCGCATCGTGGCGCTGACCGAGCAGCGTTCGGCCATCGCGCTGCCCAACCCGAGCCGGCTGGTGATCTGGAACAGCACGGGCTCCCAGGTCGAGACCGTGCCGCTGGCCGGCGTCGACCTGGCCGCCGTGCCGAACTCGGTTGTCCAGCCGACGGTGGCGCTGACCTGCATCCAGACCCCGGACCAGAACGGCACGTGCGAGCCCAACAGCTGGAGCACGACCAACTCGGTCGGGGTCCGCCTGATCACCTGGTTCACCGGCAGCAAGACGATCGCGCTGTCCGGCACCACCCTTGATCCACTGTGGACCGTCGACGGCTCGTTCGGGCCCGGAACGGTCTACGCGGACCGGGTTCTGGTGCCGGTGCCGGGCGGGCTGGCCGTGGTCGACCCGGCCAACGGCAACCGCGGTCCGGACGTGAAGGTGGACCGCAAGGGCTACCAGGGCCAGGTGCGGCTGGCCACGCTGGGCGACGTGCTGGTGGAGCAGCGCGGCGACACGCTCGTCGCGATGCGCTGATCCGGTACTACACGCCGACGGCGGCGGTGCGGCAGACTCCCAGCCATGAGTGCCGCGCCACCGTCCCAGCTGACCCCCAACCGCGCCGGCCGGGTCGACCTGCCCGGTCGGTACGGACCGATCGCCGCGCTGCGGGCCCCGCCGCCGGCACGGACCTCGGCGCGACGGCGCTGCTGGTGCCCGGCTACACCGGGTCCAAGGAGGACTTCGCACCGCTGGTCGACCCGATCGCCGATGCCGGCATCGAGGTGCTGGCCATCGACCTGCCCGGCCAGTACGAGTCGCCGGGCCCGGACCAGGAGTCGTCCTACCGGCCGACGGCGCTGGGCACCGTGCTGGCCGACCTGGTGGCCAAGATCGCCGCCGACGGGCGGCGGGTGCTGCTGCTCGGCCACTCCTACGGCGGCCTGGTGGTGCGGGCCGCGGTGCTGGCCCACGCGCCGGTGACCGGGTTGACGCTGATGGACTCCGGGCCGGCCGAGCTGCCGCCGGGTGACCGCCGCAGTGCCCTGGACTCCGGCGAGACGATCCTGCGTGAGCACGGCGTGGAGGCCGCGCACCAGGTGCTGGAGTCTCGCGCGGCCGAGGATCCCGGCTGGGCCGACATGCCGGTCGAGCTCAAGGAGTTCCGGCGCAAGCGGTTCCTGCGCTCCGCGCCGGCCGGGCTGCTCGGCATGGCCGACGGACTGCGCTACGAGCCGGACCTGGTGACCAAGCTGGCCGCCGCGCTGCGCACCGCCGGCTCCTCGGCCCTGGTGATCTGCGGCGAGCAGGACGACGCGTGGTCGGTGGCTTCGCAGCGGGACATGGCCGATCGTCTGGACGCCGACTTCGCCGTGGTCACCGGCGCGAAGCACTCCCCCAACACCGAGAACCCCGACGGCCTGCTCGCCACCATCCTCCCCACCTGGCGCGCCTGGCTGGCCGACACCCCCTAGGTTTGGAAGGGGCCTTCCTGCACTCGGAGTGGAGGAAGGCCCCCTTCCAAGCGTCAAAACTGGTTCAGGACCACCAGAAGAGCCATAACGTGACGGCGGCGTCGAGGACTACGGCCAGCGAGGCCAGGGCGGAGACGCCGCCGCGACGGCGGTCGGCGAACCGTTGCAGCAGCACGGCGATCGCCGCGGCCAGCGCGTGCGCGGCGACCGCGCCCCAGCCGAAACCGGGATATCCCTGGAGCTGGAAGAAGATCTGCGACGACAGCACGGCCAGGAACAGCAGGACCACGCACGCCGCGACCGCACCACTGGTGCCGCGCAGCACGCTGCGTCGATACGTCTTTGCCGGCTCGGTCATCGTTTCCGTCACGTCACCTCCTACGGCGCGAGCATCGACCACGGTTCGAGCTCCTCGGCCACCGCGCCGCCCTCCGGGCAGCTGCGCCGGAAGTCGCACCACGAGCACTGCCGGCCCGGCTGCGGTGGGAACAGGATGTCGGGATCGCCGCCCGCGGCCAACGTGTCGCCGGCCACCGTCAGTTCGTCGGCGCTCTCCTCGGCGCGGGCGACGTGCCGGGCGAGCGAGTCGTCGGTGTGCTCCCATGCTGCCACCGAGCGCGTCGGCAGGTGGTGAAGCTCGACCCGATGGCACTGCTTGCGCAACGTGCGACGGGCCGCGATCGCATACAGGGCAAGGGCTTGCGAGCCACGGGCGTCGTCGGTGGACAGCGCGTGGCGGCCGGTCTTGTAGTCCACGATGACCAGTTCGCCGTCGCGCACGTCGATCCGGTCGACCCGGCCCTCGGCGATGATTCGCCCGGCCGGCGCGGAAACCCAGCGCTCGAGGCCGATCGGATCGTCGCTCACGTCCGTGTCCTCGACGTAGTGCGCGACCCACTCCCTTGCCCGGTCACGGTAAAGCGCCTGCTGGTCGACGTCGCGGAAGCCGTCGCCCTTCCAGTTGCGGGTGACCAGGGCCGCCGCCTGCTCGGGTGTTCGCCGCTCCAGCGGCAGGTCGAAGAACGCCCGCAGGGCGTTGTGCACCACCGCGCCGAGGGTGTTGTGCGCCCAGCCGCCGGCCTTGGGCGGCGTCGGCCGGTCAAGGTAGTTCATCCGGTAGCGGCGTCGGCAGTCCGTCCAGGTGGCGAGCTTGGCCGGCGTGACGCGCACCAGCTTGGGCGGCATGGACTCGAACAGTCCGAGCTGATCTGGCACCAACCCACCGTAGCGGTCACACCGCGCCGTTGATGAACCCCTTCACCGACTCGGCCACCAGCTGCACCGCGATGGCCGCCAGCAGCAGACCGGCGATCTTGGCCACCAGCACGATGCCGCTGTCCTTGATCAGCCGGATGACCAGGCCGGAGTACCGCAGCACCAGGTAGTTGATCAGGTGCACGGTCAGGATCGCCGCGGCCAATGCGAGGTAGCTGGCGATCTGTCCGTTGGCCTGCCGTACGAACACGATCGTCGCGGCGATGGCGCCGGGCCCGGCCAGCAGCGGCGTGCCCAGCGGCACCAGCGCGATGTTGACGTCCTCGACCGCCTCCGGCTGGCTGGTGCCCTTGCCCGTCAACAGATCCAGCGCGATCAGCAACAGCAGTAAACCGCCGGCGCCCTGCAGCGCCGGGATGCCGATGCCGAGGTAGGACAGGATGGCCTCGCCGCCGATGGCGAAGGCCGAGATCACGCCCAGCGACACCAGCACGCCTTGCCGCGCCGCCTTGTTGCGTGACTCGCGGCTGCGCCGGCCGACCAGGCTGAGGAAGACCGGGATGTTGCCGGTCGGGTCCATGATCACGGTCAGCGTGATGGTGGCCGTGAGGTAGAGCGTGACGTTGAAGATCACCCGGTGACCACCTGGCTTCCGCTCGCCTTGTCGACGAGCGCGTCCAGCATGTCGGGCGCGGTCGTCTCCTGTCCGAGCCTGACGACCTTGTTCGTGCCGTGGTAGTCGCTCGACCCGGTGACGACCAGCGACAGGTCGGCGGCCAGCGCCCGCAGCCGGTCCCGGGTCGGCCGGTCGTGGTCGGGGTGGTCGATCTCGATGCCGGACAGGCCGCGGTCGGCCAGGTCGGCGATCACCGAGGCCGTCACGATCGGGCCCCGCGAGCTGGCGAACGGGTGGGCCAGCACCGTCACGCCGCCGGCGTCGGCGATCATGTCGATCGCCGTCTCGACCAGCGTGTCCGTACGGGGCGCGTGGTACCGGCTGCCGGTGCCGAGGTACTTGGCGAACGCCTCGTCGACCGTGCGGACGACGCCGGCCCGGATCAGAGCCTGGGCCAGGTGGGGCCGGCCGCCGGGCGAGTCCGCCGGCAGCCGGCCCATCACGTCGTCGGGGTCGACGGCGAAGCCGTCGGCCGCCATCTTCTCGGCCATCCGCCGCAGCCGGGCCCGGCGCTCCGCCCGCAGCCGGCTCTGTTCGACCTTCAGCGCGGACGACTCGCTGTCGAACAGGTAGGCCAGCAGGTGCACCGTGCAGGTGCCGCCGCGCCCGTCCGGCGACTCGCACGACAGCTCCGCGCCCCGGATCAGCCGCATGCCCGGCGGCACCGCCGCGGCCGCCTCCGCCCAGCCCGCCGTCGTGTCGTGGTCCGTGATCGCCACGGCATCGAGGCCCGCGGCGGCCGCGGCCGCCATCAGCTCCGTCGGCGAGTCGGTGCCGTCGGAGCAGGACGTGTGGGCATGCAGGTCAATGGGCACCCGCACAGTCTCGCTGACGCCCGCGCCAACTGCCTGCGACCCCGGTCACCCCGTCCGCTTGGCCACCAGAATGACGCCGGGCCCGCTGAACTCGTCGCGGGGCAGCCGGAGGTCGGCGGTGATGCTCAGGCCGGTCTGCTCGATCACGGCAGCGAGCTGGTCGGGCTGCCAGCGGTACGTGGTCCAGTTGACCGGGACGCCGCCGTAGCACTCGGTCCGCTGGACCTCGCCGTCGCCGACGTGCGTGCCGATGATGAACTGGCCACCGGGCACCAGGGCCTTGGCGTAGTTGGCCACCACCTCGGCCAGCACCTCACGGGGCAGGTTGAACATCGACCACCAGCCCATCAGCCCGCCGTACGAGGCCTCGGCCAGCTCCAGCTCGGTCGACGAGCCGACGCTGAACCGGCACTCGGGATGCAGCTGGCGGGCGTGCTCGATCATGCGCGGCGACAGGTCGACGCCGGAGACGTCCACGCCGCGCTCGGCCAGGTAGGCCGTCACGGTGCCGGGCCCGCAACCCACGTCGAGCACGGGACCGAGGCCGCGGACCGCGTCGGCGAACACGTCCAGGGCGGCCAGCAGCCAGGGATGGCGCCGGATGTCGCCCATGCCGTCGTTCTTGAGCATCTCGACGTAGTTGTCGGCCACACGGTCGTAGGAGTCGCGCACGGCGTCGAGGTCGGCCGGAGAGGTGGGCATGGCCGCGACCCTAGGGCAAAAACAGAGGCCCCGATCACGGATCGGGGCCTCTGCCTAAAGCCTTGTCACGGCACCATCTTCTTGCCGCGGGCGGCGCGTTGCGCCTTGATCATGGAGAACCGTTCGGCCTGGGCCTTCTTGTCCCCGAACACCAGTTCCGAGATGGCGTCGTAGACCTCTTCCGGCCGGGGCAGGTACTCGATCTTGTTGAGCGCCTGGATCTGGCCGGCCGACTCCACGATCAAGGTCCCGTAGCCGAACATGCGGCCGCCGAGACTTCGCTCGTAGGTCAGGTCGGTGACCTTGGTGACCGGCATCATGGCCACCTTGGTCACGAACACACCGCTGGTGATCATGAAGCGCTTGTCGGTGACCACGATCCGCTCGACCCACCACTCGATGACGAAGTAGGCGAACCGCAGCAGCACCAGCAGCGCCGCGTACCACAGGATGTTCTGGAAGACCGCCGCGTCGGACGGCAGCAGGTGCGAGATCAGCACCGCGCCCGTCAGCAGCGCCGCCGCCTCGAAGATGTCCCAGAGCAGTGTGGCCCAGTGCCGACGCACCCGGATGACCCTGCGCTCGGTGCCGAGCAGATACTCGTCTGGATCCCTGGGTGCGAACACGTACGCGTTCTCCTCCCGCCGGGTGCTAGAACAGGTTCTGCACGAAACTGATCAGCGCCTCGGCCCCACCACGAAGTGTGCCGAGCACATTGTGCACCAGACCGGCCGCCTGCGTGGGGGCGCTCACAAGGAAGAAGAGCACCAGCGCAACGCCGGCCCAGATCAGCAGCTTCTTCAGGTTCACGGCGACCAACCCCGTCCAAGTACTTTCCGCAGCCTTCAACACCCTCGCTGCACAAGGTTGTACCGCACCGAGGTTCGCTTCGGGAGGTTTGTACTGCGCTCGGGTCAGCGCTCGTCGCACGGGGCGGAAAGTCGCTACGCTCCGTGTTCATGGTCTCTGATGACGCACAGCGTACCCGCTGCGTCGGCGGAATCGCACACGACCCGCAGGGCCGACTTTTGCTCGTTAAGCGCGGCAAACCGCCAGGTCAGGGCTTGTGGTCCATCCCAGGCGGCCGAGTGGAGCACGGCGAGTCCGACGAGCGGGCGGTCGAGCGTGAGCTACTGGAGGAAACCGGACTCAGAGTCATCGTCGGTCACCTGATCGGAACGGTGGTCCGTCCAGCTCCGGTGGGCGTTTTCGACATCCATGACTACTCCTGCCAGGCATTAGCCGGACCGCTCCGGCCGGGCGACGACGCGGCCGACGCGGCCTGGGTCGATGCCGAGACCTTCGCCACACTCGAACGCCGCAACCTCCTCACGGAGGGTCTCGCCGCCGCCCTGACCTCGTGGAACGTCCTCCCCAGATGATCACTACATGATCAACAGCGCGAGAGTGTGCGGTCACCGGAAGAACTGCCCGAAAGCACCAATATCGACTACGGCGACCACGCTGCGGGTGTCACCCGGCCGGTGGCAACCACTCCAGCCGCTGGCCGTGCCGCCCGGTCCGGGCCAGCGCCTGAGCCTGGGGTTGCCCGTCAAGCCATCGGACCACACCGAGCAGCCCCTCCCCCGGTTCACCCGGAAGATCAACGCGTCCCGGCATCAGCACGTGCAGCCCCGACTCGTACGGCTCGTCGCTCGCCCACCACAACGGCCGGCCGGCGGCCAGCTTGCCCAGCGCGGCCACGTACTCGCCGGCCCGCTCGCCCAGCCGCAGCCCGCTGTCCACCACGACCAGCGGCAGCTCGTCGGGCAGCCGACCGGCCGCGTCGGCCAGCCCGTCCACCGGGTCGCCGGCCACCAGCTCCGGCGCCTCCTTGGCCAGCATCGCCGCCGCCACGCCCAGCGAACGCACCCGCTCCGGCTGGTCGGCCCACACGCAGGCCTCCAGCCAGGCGAACTCGTCCGGGTCGTCGGCGTCGATGGGATGCGCGTCCAGCCCGACCTTGGCCTTGACCGCCAGCTTCTTGGGCAGCGTCGGCGGCTCCCCGCCGAGCACGCAGTGCAGGCCGAGCGGCGTCTTGGTCGGGCCGGCGACGAACTGCCCGGCCGCGCCGACCTGGTAGCGGTAGCCGAACTTGTCCATCAGCAGCAGGAAGCCGGCGCACGAGCCGACGGTCAGCAGCGCGATCGGCCCACGGGCCTGCTTGGCCGCCAGCGCCACCGCCGGATACAGCAGCGCGGCCCTGCGCACGTCGTCCGTACGCAAGGAGCGCTCCGCCACCAGCGCGCGGACCCGGTCGGCCCGTTCCAGCACGAACTGCCGCCACAGCGGCCACGTGCCGTCGTCCGGGCCGGAGGCGCCGCCGAGCGTGGCGTAGTAGGCCGACAGCGGATGGATCGGCTCGGCCTGCACCAGCCGGTGCACCGCGGCCAGCAGCAGCTCGGGGTCCCGGTCGCCGAGCAGCGCCGCCACCTCGTCGTCCTCGGCCGCGTTGGAAGCCAGCAGCTGGTAGAGCGGGGACACCGCGGCGGCGTCCCCCTCGGCGAACTCCCGGAGCCGGGCCCGCGCCTTCACCGCACTACAGCTTCGGCTCGGGACGGCCGGGCTGCTCGCCGCCACGGCTGTCGCCGTAGGAGCGCTTGGGCACCATGACCTTGCGCCGGTACACGCACACCACCGTCCCGTCCTGCTTGTAGCCGCGGGTCTCGACGTACACGATGCCGCGGTCGTCCTTGGACTTGGACGGAGTCTTGTCCAACACCTCGGACTCGCCGTAGATGGTGTCGCCGTGGAAGGTCGGCGCGATGTGCCGCAGCGACTCGACCTCCAGGTTGGCGATGGCCTTGCCGGAGATGTCCGGCACCGACATGCCCAGCAGCAGCGAGTAGATGTAGTTGCCCACCACCACGTTCTTGCCGAAATCGGTGGTCTCGCCCGCGTAGTGCGCGTCCATGTGCAGCGGGTGGTGGTTCATGGTCAGCAGGCAGAACAGGTGGTCGTCGTACTCGGTGACCGTTTTGCCCGGCCAGTGCTTGTAGACCGCGCCGACCTCGAACTCCTCGAAATAACGCCCGAACTGCACGTCCACCTCCAGGTGTGGCCCGGACCTCGGTGGCCGGGGACGACAGTGTGGCCCGGCGAGGAGTAGTCTCTGCAACGGTGTGTGAGCGACTCCACCGCTCCCGCTGTCGACCTTAGGAGGTGAGGGACGCCAGATGTCCAGTGCCAGTAGTAGGTTCCGCGTCCCCGCCGCCCAGGTTCAGCCTTTCGTGTAGCAAGCCTGGCCGGCCTGGACGCGTTCGCTCTTGTTGGACCGTCCATCACTGGAGGCCGTATGCCCAGCCTGCCCTCGTTCAGCGGTCTGCGCGGTCGGTCCGCCCGCACCAACGGGCGGGTCGCGCCGCCCGTCCCAGTGCCCCTGTCGGCGTACGTCGTCGACTGCGGCGTGTACATCGACGGAAAGCGCCTGCCCGGGCGCTGGACGCACACCGACGCCGTGCGCGAGGTCCGCAAGCGCCGCGAGGGCTTCGTCTGGATCGGCCTGTACGAGCCGGACGAGGAGCAGATCCAGGGCGTGGCCGACACGTTCGGGCTGCACGAGCTGGCCGTGGAGGACGCGGTGCAGGCGCATCAGCGGCCCAAGCTGGAGCGCTACGACGACACGCTGTTCATGGTGCTCAAGACCGTGCACTACATCGAGCACGACTCACCGGACACTGCCAACGAGATCGTCGAGACCGGCGAGCTGATGGTGTTCCTGGGCAAGGACTTCGTGGTCACGGTGCGGCACGGCAAGCACGCCGGCGTCGGCACGCTGCGCCGGCAGCTGGAGGACGACCCGGAGCGCCTGTCCATGGGCCCGTCCGCGGTGCTGCACGCCATCGCCGACATGGCGGTGGACTCCTACCTCGCGGTGACCGAGGCCATCGAGGACGACATCGACGAGATGGAGGTGCAGGTCTTCGCACCGCGCACCGCCGTCGACTCCGAGCAGATCTACCTGATGAAGCGGGAAGTCCTCGAGCTGCGCCGCGCGGTGATGCCGCTGGCGGTGCCGCTGCGCCGGCTGTCCGAGGGCTACATCACACTGGTGCCGGAGGAGGTCCGTTCCTACTTCCGGGACGTCGAGGACCACCTGACCACGGTGTCCGAGCACATCGCCAGCTTCGACGAGCTGCTCAGCACGCTGATCGACGCCGCGCTGGCCAAGATCACGCTCCAGCAGAACACGGACATGCGCAAGATCACCGCATGGGCCGCCATCATCTCGGTGCCGACCATGATCGCCGGCATCTACGGCATGAACTTCGAGGACATGCCGGAACTGCACTGGCGTTTCGGGTACCCGATCATCATCGGCGTCATCATCCTGAGCTGCCTGCTGCTCTACCGAATACTCCGTCGCAACCGCTGGCTGTAGCCCTCACCCTTCCGAGCGACCGGAGACTCGTCATGTCCAAGATCCTGACCAACCCGCTGTTCTGGGTGCTGACCGCGGTCCTGCTGTGGCTGGCCACGATCACCCTGATCATCGCCCGCCAGAACTGATCGTCCACTGAGGACGGTCAGCTCCACGGCTGTTCGGCCCAGGTGAACGGCAGGCCGTGGCCCCAGCCGTGGCCCAACCGCACCGAAAGCCCCAGCGGCCACAGCTTCAGCAGCAACTCGAAGGTTCCGTTGGACCGCCGCGGCTCGAACACGAGCAGCCCGAGCGGACTGCTCTCGGAGGCCCTGGCCGCGGCGTCGGCCAGGGCGGCGCGGCCCCGTTCCCGTTGCGCCGGCGAGGCGTACTGCCACATCACCGAATGCCACACCACGGTCAGCACGCCCTCGGGCAGCTTGGCCAACTGGCGTTCCAGCCACTCCGAGCCGTCGGCCCGCTCCACGGCCACGGGATCGGTCTGTGCCAAGCGGATCGCCGCCCGCAGCCGCTGCATCCGGGCCACCATGTCCGCCCAGACGTACGAGGACAGGCGCAGTTGGCCGGCCGTTGTCGTCACGTCGACCGGGTGCGTGTCGCAGCCGGCGCGGCTGTCCAGCACGAGGGTCGGCTCAGGTCGGCCGGCGGCCGGCCCGTCCACTCCGGGTCCAGTTGCAGCGCGCTGTCCGGATCCCCGAGCACGGTCCCGTCGGCCAACCGATAGGCGACCTTGTGCGGACGCAGGTTCAGGCCGCCGCTGGCGCCGACCTCCAACTGCCGCACCGGCAATCCGCCGACCCGTTCCGAAGCCACCAGCAGCCCGCCGTACAGCGGACCGTTGCGGCCGGGTTCGTTGGTCTGCACGGCATTCGCACGCACCAGCTGCCGCACCTCGGCCTCGCGCTCCTTGAGCACGGCCTCCGCCGCCGGCCACAACTCCGACAGCCGCAGCTCGCCGCCGACACTCGGGTACAGCGCCGCCAGATCGGGCGCACGGCCGTCCAGCACCAGGTGATGCAGCGCGGCGGCAAAGCGCAGCCCCGGCACGGTGCCCGGGCGATCCCGTTCCGAGCCGGCCATCACGCGTGTGGTGACGCCGCCCGCGTCCAGGTCGTCGGCGGCGGCGTTGAGCAGCCCGTGGGTCAGCGGACTGCCGGGCAGGCACGAGGCGGAGATGTCGCGGAAGAGCTTGGCCAGCACACCGTGCACGCTAGCCGGTCACCGGCCGGCGGTCATCGCGAAAGTCCTTGCTTTCCCCGCAAGTCACCCGACGGTCAGCGTGATACCTCCGGCAGTGGACGGACGTGGTTCATCACGCGGTCCGCGTAGTTGTCGAGCAGCCGGGTACCCACCTGCTGCGAGTAGCCCAGCAGCGCCGACCACAGCAGCAGCGCCGCCTGCGACGTGATGCAGGTCAGCCCTTCGGCCACGCCGGCGCTGAGCGCGAGCACGCCGATCACCGCCAGCGCCGAGCCGAGCAGCATCTTGATGATCGCCTGGTAGCCGATCAGCACGTACGGGGACAGGCTCGGCCGTCGCCGCAGCAGCAGGACCACCGCCGCGACCATGGCCCCGAACGCCCCGAGCAGCTGTACCAGCCAGACGTCCAGCGGCCCCGGCGTCTTGGCCCCGGTAGCGCAGGCCTGGATCTTCAGGTCCTCGGGCAGGTGGGCGCACATCGGCAGGAACTCCGGCCGCAGCAAGCCGACCAGCCCCAACGCCGTGTTCACCACGAACAGCAGCACCGCCGCGGCGACCATCTTGTTGCGCAGGGCCCGAGCCGCCGCGTGGGCGTCGTCGGAGGCGTCGAAGGCCGCCCGCAGCGCGTCGACCACCACCACGCGGTCAGCGGTGCCGGCCGGGCGTCCCGGCTGGAGCGTGTCGAGGGCCTGGCGGCGCAGGTCGTCCTCCGGCAGGTACGCCGCGACCCGCTGGCGCAGGCTCGGCATCCGGCCGGCCAGGTCCGGCAGCGCCGCCTCGGTGCAGACCTCGGCCTCGTGCAGGGCCCGCCACGCCCGTTCGATGTGCCAGCCCGACCACCACGACGCCGGCAGCCGCCACCAGCGCTCACGGTGCTCCAGCACTCGGTCGACCACGGCCAGCGACTCGGCCGCCGAGCGGCGTTCCCGCTCCGTGCCGGCGCTGCCGTCCAGCTCGGCCAGGTCGGCCCGGGTCCTTCTGGCCCGGGCCTCCACCGTGAGCTGCCAGTCCGTCAGCCGGGCCCGGTCACCGATCGCCATGTGGATCACCCCACCCCGATGGTCGCACCGGGACCAATCGGAAATCAGCGGCCAACCGGGGCTTTCCTCTTCGAGGAAAGCCCCGGTCAGCGGCACTTAATCGGCCATATAGGTGAGGTTTGCTCCAGAAGTGGGGTCGAACAGCTGCACCTGGTCGGCGTCGAACCAGAACTTCGTCGGCTGCCCTTCGGCCACGGTCGAGGCCGCGGACAGCCGCGTGACGACCTGGCTGCCCGCGTCCGGCACACCGGCGGAGCCCGCGTCGGCCGCCAGGTCGGCCAGGTCACTCGCGTGCGCCTCGCCGCCTTCCACGGAGAAGTAGGCGTACTTCTCCGCGCCCATCGACTCCAGCACCTCCACGTGCGCGTCGAAGGTCGTGCCGCGGGCCAGCGCCGCCGGGTCGACCAGGACGGCGTCCTCGAAGTGCTCCGGCCGCACGCCCATGATCACGTCACGCGGCGCGGCGGCCGCCTCGGCCGCCCGCCGGACCCGGTCGGTCAGCGTGACCTGGCCCAACGGCGTGGCCAGCGCGCCGTTCTCGAGTGTCGCCGGCAGGAAGTTCATCGACGGGGCGCCGATGAAGCCGGCCACGAACAGGTTCGCCGGGTGGTCGTAGAGGAACTGCGGGGCACCGATCTGTTGCACGACACCGCCACGCAACACCACCACCCGGTCGCCGAGGGTCATCGCCTCGGTCTGGTCGTGCGTGACGTACACCGTGGTGGTGCCCAGCTGTTTCTGCAGCCGTGACACCGAGGTGCGCATCTGCCCGCGCAGCTTGGCGTCCAAATTGGACAGTGGCTCGTCCATCAGGAAGGCCTTGGGGCTGCGGACGATCGCCCGCCCCATCGCCACCCGCTGGCGTTGCCCGCCGGACAGGTTGGCCGGGCGGCGGTCCAGGTGCGCGGTCAGGTCGAGGATCTGCGCCGCCTCCTCCACCTTGGCCTTCACCGCCGCATTGTCCATTTTGGCCAGTCGCAGCGGAAAGGCCATGTTCTCCCGCACGGTCATGTGCGGGTAGAGCGCGTAGGACTGGAACACCATGGCGATGTCCCGGTCCTTGGGCGCCCGCTCGTTCATCCGCTGCCCGCCGATGCGCAGCTCGCCGCCGGTGATGTCCTCCAACCCGGCGATCATGTTGAGCGTGGTCGACTTGCCGCAGCCCGACGGCCCGACCAGGATGACGAACTCGCCGTCGGCGATCTCGATGTTCACCTCGGACACCGCCAGCGCGCCGTCCGGGTACCGCTTGCTCACCTTGTCCAGCACGATCTCGGCCATCGCGGCCTCACCCCTTCACGGCGCCGGAGGTCAGCCCCGCCACGATGCGGCGCTGGAAGAACAGCACGAACAGCACGATAGGAATCGTGATCACCACCGCCGCCGCGCAGATCTGCCCGGTCGGGTCCTCGAACTGGGAGGCGCCGGTGAAGAACTGGAGCGCGGCCGGCACCGTGCGGGAACGGGTGGTCGCGGTGAGCGAGATGGCGAACAGGAAGTCGTTCCAGCAGAAGATGAACACCAGGATCGCGGTGGTGAACACGCCCGGCGCGGCCAGCGGCGCGATCACCCGCCGAAAGGCCTGCCCCGGTGTCGCCCCGTCCATCTTCGCGGCTTTCTCCAGTTCCCACGGGATTTCCCGGAAGAACGCGGACAGGGTGTAGATGGCCAGCGGCAGCGCGAACGTGATGTACGGCAGGATCAGGCCGGGCCAGGTGTCGAACAGGTTGAGCGACCGCTCGATGGAGAACAGCGGCGAGACCAGCGACACCTGAGGGAACATCGCCACCAGCAACGAGAAACCGACCAGCGCGGTCTTGCCGGGGAAGTCCAGCCGGGCAATGGCATAGGCGGCCATCGTGCCCAGCACCACGGCGATCGCGGTGGCGATCAGCGAAATACCGATCGAATTGACCAGCGCCAGCAGGAAGTCGTTGGTCTGGAAGATGTCCAGGTAACTCTGGAACGACCACTCCTTCGGGATGAAGGAGCCGTCGCCGATGGTGGCCTTGGACTTGAACGACAGCGACAGCGTCCACAGCACCGGCACCAGCGCGTACACCACCACGATGACGTCGATGACCGACCACTGCACGCGTTTTCCGGTCGTGAGCACGGCCATCATCGCCTCCCCGAGTCCGAGCCGGGTGCGGCGGTGCCGAACACCTTGATGAACACGAAGGCGATGGCCGCAACCGCGATGAAGATCAGCACCGACATGGTCGAGCCGATGCCCAGGTTCAGGCCGCGAATCAGATTGTCGTAGGTCTGCATGGACACCGAGCCGGTGCCCTGCGAGCCGCCGGTGAGGATGAAGATGTTGTCGAAGATGCGGAACGCGTCCAGGGTGCGGAACAGCAGCGCCACCAGGATCGCCGGCTTCATCACCGGCAGCATCACCTTGGTGAACCGCTGCCAGCCGCCGGCCCCGTCCATCGACGCCGCCCGGAGCAGGTCGTCCGGCACCAGCGCCAGACCGGCCATCAGCAGCAAGGCCATGAACGGCGTGGTCTTCCACACCTCGGCCCCGATGATCGCGCTCAGCGCCGACGCCTTCTCGGTCAGCACGGCCGAGTTCGGGCCGACCAGCGTGGCCAGGTAGCCGCTGCTCGGCGTCCAGGCGAACTTCCAGCTGAACGCGGCCACGACCGTCACGATGCCGTACGGGATAAGGGAAACCGTGCGGACCAGGCCGCGGCCGACCAGCGTCCGGTGCATGATCAGGGCCAGTGCCATGCCCAGCACCAACTCGATCGCCACCGAGACCACGGTGATCAACGCGGTCGTGCCGAAGGCCGTCCACCAGTAGCCGTTGGACAGCACAGTCACGTAGTTGGCCAGGCCGACGAACTCCTGTTTGCCCGGAAACCTCAGGTCGTAGCGTTGCAGGGACAGCCAGACGGAGTAGATGATCGGCCAACCGGTGACCGCGATCATCACGATCGCCGCCGGCGCGCACAGCAGCAGGCCCAGTCGGCGTTCGGCCCGTTTTCCCTCGCTCAGCACGGGTTTCGCGGTGGCGCGGTGCTTGGCGTCAACGGTCACGCTCACGGGAGCACCCCCTTGGAGTCCAGCGCGTCCTGGATCGCCTGTTTCATCTTCGCCGCGGTGGCCTGCGGGTCGATGGCCGACGGCGGCGACAGCAGGTTCTGCATGATGGTGGAGATGTTCTGGTAGGCGGGCGTGATCGGCCGGCTGGCCGCGGTGGCCAGTTCCGCCTTGATGTCGTCCTTCATCGGGTATGCCTTGGCCATGTCCGGCGCGTCGTAGACGCTGGCCACGGTCGGAGGCACGCCGTCGTTGACCGCGGAGTAGTCCTGCATCTGCGGACTGCGCAGGCACAATGCCGCCTTGAACGCCTCGTCCTTGTGCAGCGAATAGGCGCTGATGGCCAGGTTCTCGCCGCCGATCGTCACCCGCGACTGCCCGCCCGGGGTCATGCTGGGGTAACGGGTCCATTTGAAGTTCTTGAACAGGTCGGGCTTCTCCTGCTGCATGGCGGCGTAGACGTAGGGCCAGTTCAGCTCGAAGGCCGCGTCCCCGTTCTGCATCAGCAGCGCCGTTTCCTGCTCCGCCGCGGTGGAAAGGCCGGCGTCGGTCACACCGGCGGTGGCGAACTTCTTCAGCATGGCCAATGCCTGCACCGCGCCGTCGTCGACGACCGCCTTCGTGCCGTCGTCGGACACCAGCTGGCCGCCGGCCGACGCGGTCAATGTGTTGAAGCCGACGACCAGTCCCTCGTACTGGGCCCCGGTGAATCCGATCTTGTACGGCTTCTTCTGCGCCTTGAGCTGTTGCGCGTCGGCGATCATCTCGTCCCATGTGGACGGTGGTGTGCTCACCAGATCGCCGCGATACCACAGCAATTGCACATTGGTGTGCTTGGTGGCGGCATAGAGCTTGCCGTCATAGGTGGCCGAGGCCAGCGGCCCGGCCAGCACGTCCTTGCGGGCTTCGGCCTCGTTCGCGCCGGTCCACGGCACGATCCAGCCGGCCCCGGCGAACTCCGGCGTCCAGGTCACGTCGACGCCGAGGATGTCCAGGCTGGTGTCCCCGGCCGCCAGTCTTCGCACCATCTGCTCGCGCTGGCCGTCGGCGGCTCGGGGCGCGGTCAGGTTGACGATCTGGTACGCGCCACCGGCCTGCTGGTTGCACTGGTCGATGACGTTCTGGAAGTGCTGTTCCGGTGGGTAGTACACGGTGATCGTGACGCCCCCGGCGCCGCCGCCTCCACAGGCGGCCACCAGGGGTGCGGCCACTGCCGCGGCGGCGAATGCCACGGCGGTCCGACGCCACTGGGGGCGTCGGTCGGTCGGCTGAGCCATCGGTCCTGCCTCCCTTCACTTCAGGGGAGCCGAACCCGCGCGCCTACCGGCGGACCAGGAGTCCACCAGACCAGTTGCGGCACCCCGTTGTGCGGTGGAGGCAACCTATGACCGAGGTTTTGGCAGCCGCAAGCGCTCAGGGCAACGATTCAGACACCGGCCGTGCCTATTGCCCGGATGTACCAGTGCCCGGCTCGTCGCGGTGACGCTGTGCCGTTGTCCCGGCGCGGTGTTACGCCGGGCCGCTCGCCGGGCGCATGGCCAGCTTGGCCAGCAGGTCGCGGCCCTGCTCGGCGTTGCGGGGCTGGCACAGCACGTCGTACCGGCCGGCGACCAGCTGGCTGGAGGACTGGAAGTCCCGCCGGCCGCGCGTGGACGCGTAGCCGACGGCCGCGAACACCATGAAGAACAGGACACCCAGCACCAGGCAGACGGCGATCTGGAGCAGGCCACCGGTCTGCTGGCCACCGGTGAACAGGCTCAGCATGACGCCGACGAACAGGCCGAACCAGGCGCCCGAAGCCGCGCCGGCGCCGAGCACCCGCCGCCAGGACAGCCGGCCGGTGACCCGTTCCACCAGCATCAGGTCGACCCCGACGATGGTCACGTCCTGCACCGGGAACTCGCTCTCGGCCAGGAAGTCGACGGCGCGCTGGGCCTGCCCGTACTCCTCGTAGGAGCCGATCGGCCAGCCGGTCGGCCTGGTCGGCAGTCGCGGCGGGCCGGCCTGCCTGTCCTGCGATGAGAACGAACTCGTCACCGATATCACCCCGTTCGCGGTCCGTGGCCTTCCATTGTCCTCACGATCGACGAACCACGCGAACCGGGCGTGCCTGCTCAGCGGGGATCAGCCGCGGGATTGGTACTCCCGGAGCAGTCCGCGGCTGATGATGGTCTTCTGGATCTCGCTCGTGCCCTCGCCGATGAGCAGGAACGGGGCCTCGCGCATGAGGCGCTCGATCTCGTACTCCTTGGAGTAGCCGTAGCCGCCGTGGATGCGGAAGGACTCCTGCGTCACCTCGGCGCAGTACTCGGAGGCGATCAGCTTGGCCATGCCGGCCTCGACGTCGTTGCGCTGGCCCGAGTCCTTGAGCCGGGCCGCGTTGACCATCATCAGGTGCGCGGCTTCGACCTTGGTCGCCATCTCGGCCAGCTTGAAGGCGATGGCCTGGTGGTCGGCGATCTGGTGGCCGAAGGTCTTGCGCTGCTGGGCGTAGTCGATGGCCAGCTCGAAGGCGCGGATGGCGATGCCGCAGGCGCGGGCGGCCACGTTGACCCGGCCGACCTCGACGCCGTCCATCATCTGCGCGAAGCCCTTGCCGGTGGCGCCGCCGAGGACCTGGTCGGCGCCGATCTCGTAGCCGCTGAACACCATTTCCGTGGTGTCGACGCCCTTGTAGCCCATCTTGGCGATCTTGCCCGGGATGGTCAGGCCCGGCGTCACCTCGCCGTAGCCCACCGGCTTGTCGACGAGGAACGCGGTCAGGTTCTTGTGCGGCTTGTCCGCGCCTTCGTCGGTGCGCACCAGCACCGCCGTGAGGTTGGACGTGCCGCCGTTGGTCAGCCACATCTTCTGGCCGTCGATGACGTACCCGTCATCGGTCTTCTTGGCCCGTGTCTTGATGGCCGCGACGTCCGAGCCCAGGTCCGGCTCCGACATCGAGAACGAGCCGCGGATCTCGCCCGTGGCCATCTTCGGCAGGTAGTGCGCCTTCTGCGCGTCCGTGCCGTGCTGCTTGATCATGTGAGCGACGATGAAGTGCGTGTTGATCACGCCGGAGACGCTCATCCAGCCGCGCGCAATCTGTTCCACCACAAGGGCGTAGGTGAGCAGCGACTCGCCGAGGCCACCGAACTCCTCGGGGATGGTGAGGCCGAACAGCCCCATCTCCTTCATGCCTTCGACGATGTCGGTCGGGTAGGCGTCGTCGTGCTCAAGGGCCTGGGCGTGCGGGATGATCTCCTTGTTCACGAAGTCGCGAACCGTGTTCAGGATCTCCTGCTGCACCTCGGTGAGACCGGCGGTCTGGGCGAGCCGGGCCATGGTGGTCCCCTTGTCGTCGCTGACTGGTTACCGGTGAGTATCCCCAACCGGCCGCCGTCTCACCCTGTGAAGGTGCTCACCCGATCGGTTCAGCTCGCGCGCACCTGCACCGAGTCGCCGCAGGACCGGCACTGCTCCGCGAACACGTACACCGAGCGACCGCAGCCGGTGCAGTCGACGAAGCTGCGCTCCAGCAGATCGTCCTGACGACGGCGGCGGAACAGGTGGATCCCCTTCGAGTGCTTGGACATGGCACCCAGCCTGAACCGACCCCCGGGGTCCAACGCAAACCAAGGTTGCCTTCTGTGCGTTATATCACCGTGATCAAACACGCCCGGTAGTCGATTACCGCTATTTCCGTAGTCTGATCTTTGATCCGGCTCACAAACGGTAACACGTTCCTAGCCGCGTCGAATACATCGACACAGCCCGGAACGCGTTACACACCCGCCTCCCCGGTCCCGAAAAACTGCCCCGAAAGCCATTTGCGCAAACAGGGAAAGACTGCGGGAAAGGAGAGAGGCGCAGCGAAGGGGGCAGCGGCCAGCGGGCTACGCCCGCCGCCACCAATCGACAAACCGGCCGCCGTCGCCCAACTCCACGAGCCGGATCCGCTCGGCCGCACCGCCCATGCCGGCGGTCGACGACTTCCCCGCCGCCGGTAAGACCTCATCCGCCTACACGTCTTACTCCGCTGGCGGGGTCCACTTGTCGGTGCGGGCCATGCCTGCCGCACGGCCCTTGCCGGCGATCACCAAGGCCATCTTGCGGGAGGCCTCGTCAATCATCTCGTCGCCGAGCATCACGGCGCCGCGCTTGCCGCCGCGGTCGGAGGTGAAGAACTCGTAGGCGTCGAGGATGTTCTCGGCGTGGTCGTAGTCGGACTGATCGGGGCTGAAGACCTCGTTGGCGGCGTCGATCTGGCCGGGGTGGAGCACCCACTTGCCGTCATAGCCGAGGGCGGCCGCGCGGCCGGCCACGCGGCGGAAGCCGTCGACGTCGCGGATCTGGAGGTAGGGGCCGTCGATGGCCTGGACGTCGTTGGCACGGGCGGCCATGAGGATGCGCATGAGGATGTAGTGGTAGGCATCGCCGACGTCGTAGCCGGGGGGCTGCTCGCCGACGACGAGGGACTTCATGTTGATCGAAGCCATGAAGTCGGCGGGGCCGAAGATGATGGTTTCGACGCGCGGTGAAGCGGTGGCGATGGCGTCCACCTCGACGAGACCGCGGGCGTTTTCGATCTGGGCCTCGATGCCGATGCGGCCGACCTCATACCCCATGGTCTTCTCGATCTGGGTGAGGAGCAGGTCCAACGCCTGCACCTGCTGCGCGGTCTGGACCTTGGGCAGCATCAGGCAGTCCAGGTTGGCCCCGGCGCCCTCGACAACCTCGACAACATCCCGATAGGTCCACTCGGTGGTCCAGTCGTTGACCCGAACGACCCGAGTCCGCTCGCCCCAACCACCCTCGTTGAGCGCGGCGACGATGGTCTTGCGGGCGTCCGGCTTGGCCAGCGGCGCGCAGGCGTCCTCCAGGTCGAGGAAGACCTGGTCGGCCGGGAGCGTCCGGGCCTTGTCGATCATCTTCTGGCTGGAGCCGGGGACGGCGAGACAGGATCGGCGGGGACGCGGCACGGCGGTACCTCCTCGTACTGACCGGTAACTTAGGGGGATGCTGGCACGACCGGAGGGTGCCCGCCATTCGCTGAGTCACCCGTCACAGCCCCGTGCGAAGCTGAACCGGTGGAGATCACCCGTCTGCTGGACAACGCGCTGAAGAAGGCGGCCGCCGTCTGGATCACGGTCGACGGCCGGCCCCGGCTGGTCTGGGCGCTGTGGCGGGACGGCGCACTGTGGGTGGCGGTCGGCGACGAGCAGCAGGTCCCGGGCCTACGCGACGGCGTGACCTGCACGATCACGGTCCGCTCCCCGGCAACACACTCGCACCTGGCCGACGTACGGGCCACGGCCGCCCTGGTCGAGCCGGAAAAAGGCGTGACGGACGCGCTCCGGGCGGCCAGACTCAACGGTGAGCCGGCGTGGACAGAGGTGTACCGACTTGATCCGGATCCCCAAGGACTTCACGAAGACGGTGCTGAGTTGGGGTGACGATCACGCCACCCGCTGGCTGCTCGGACTGCCGGAGCTGTCGGCCGAATACCTCGACCGCTGGGATCTGACCCTGGACGGCGCCCCGCTCAACGGCTTCGTCAGCGTGGTGCAGCCGGTGCGCCGGGCCGACGGCACGCCGGCCATGCTCAAACTGGGCCTGACGCACGAGGAATCCGAGCACGAGTGGTACGCACTGTCCATCTGGGACGGTAACGGCGCGGTTCGCCTGCTCGACCACGACGCCGACGACGGCGTGCTGCTGCTCGAACGGCTCAGGCCGGAAACCCTTGCCACCCAACCGATCGAGCAATCCCTGACCATCGCCGGCCGGCTGCGCAAGCGCCTGCTGCGGCCGGCCCCGCCGCAGATGCGCACCCTGCGCGCCAACGCGGCCCGCTGGGCCGACGAGCTGGCCGTGGCCGACAGCGTGCCGGCTCACATCCTCGACGAGGCCGTCGACCACTGCCGCACCTTCGGCCCGCTGGCGCTGAGCCAGATGGTCAACGAGGACCAGCACTTCCACAACATCCTGGCCAGCGACCGCGAGCCGTGGCTGGTGATCGACCCCAAGGTGATCGCCGCCGACCCCGAATTCGGCCTGGCCACCCTGCTGTGGAACCGCTTCGAGCCGGACCGCATCCGGCACCGGCTGGACATGCTGGTCGAGATCGAAGATCTCGACCCCGACCGGGCCCGTGCCTGGACCTTCGTCACGGCCGTGGTGAACTGGGCCGAAGCCGACACCGATGCCTGGACCGCCGAACGCTGCCAGGTCATCGCCACCACGCTGGCCGGACTCTAAACGGCCCAGGACAGCTGCCCGCTGGCCACGTGCACGACGTCGCCACGGACCGTGGCCGCTTCCGGCGTCACCGAGCAGTACAGAGTGGACGGTCGACCCATCTCGATGCCTTGGCGCACAACGAAATCGGACGTCTCGTCGATGAGCCCGCGGTCGACCGCGAACACGCACAGGCCCACCGCGGCCGAACCGGTCGCGGCGTCCTCAATGTCGCCGGCGAACACCCGGGCGTGCACCTGGCCGTCGACCAACGAGAACACCTGCACCCCGTGCTCAGCGCCGGCGGCCAGGATGGCGGCCGGATTCGGCACGGCCCGGGCGACCGCATCCGGCTTGACCGCCAGGTACGCCCAGTCAAGGCCGCAGCCGGCGACACCGGGGTCCACATCGGACAGATCATCGACGGTGAGCCCGACCGACGCGGCCAGCGCATCCCGGTCCAGGCGCGGTCCGACGGTCCGCTCGCCGCCGGTGATCCGCGAGCCGCGCTCGTCCACCACCACCGGCAACAGCCCGGCCAGACACTCCTGGACAGCTGGGCCGAAGCCGATCACGCCGTCGCGGGCCAGCAGCCAGGACGTGCCCACGCTCGGGTGGCCGGCGAACGGCAGTTCCTCACTAGGAGTGAAGATCCGCACCCGGTAGTCGGCCCCCGGCTGCGTCGGCGGCAGTGGGAAGGTCGTCTCCGAGTAGCCGAACTCCGCGGCAATTGTCCGCATCTGCTCGGCCGTCAGCTCCTCACCGCCGTGCACCACGGCCAGTTGATTGCCGGTGAACGGGGTGTCGGTGAACACGTCGAGGACGTCGAAACGCAGCGTCGGCACGGGACAACGTTAGCCTTTGCCTGTGGCAGCCACAGACAGGATTTTTGTCGCCCAACTGGCCGGATTGCCGGTATTCGGCCCGGACGGCGAGGCGATCGGCAAGGTGCGCGACGTGGTGGCGAGCCTGCGGACCGACCGACTGCCGCCGCGGGTGCTCGGCATCGTGGTCGAGCTGGTGACCCGGCGGCGCATCTTCGTGCCGATGCTGCGGGTCGCCGGCATCGAGCCGCACGCGGTCGTGCTGTCCACCGGATCGGTGAACATGCGGCACTTCCACCAGCGCCCCAACGAGGTCGTGGCGGTCGGGCAGCTGCTGGACGCCCGCGTCGGCATCGACGGCGGCACGGTCAACGCGGTCGTCGTGGACGTGGCCATGGAGCCGACCCGCACCCGCGACTGGGAGATCAGCCGCGTCGCCGTCCGGGAACGAACCGGCCGGCTGGGGCGACGGGGTCCGGTGCAGGTGCTGCGCTGGGACGACGTCGACGGCCTCGGGATGGCCGAGCTCTCCTCACAGCCACAGGGTGCGCAGCAGCTGCTGGCCCAGTTCGACCGCATGCGCGCCGCCGACGTGGCCAACGCGCTGCGCGACCTGCCGACCAAGCGCCGCTACGAGGTCGCCGACGCCCTTGACGACGAGCGGCTGGCCGACGTGATCGAGGAGCTGCCCGAGGACGACCAGAAGGACCTGCTCGGCCACCTGGACGACGAGCGGGCGGCCGACATCCTCGAGGCGATGAACCCGGACGACGCCGCCGACCTGCTGGCCGAGCTGTCCGAGCCGGACAAGAACCGGCTGCTCGAGCTGATGGAGCCCGAGGAGTCGGCGCCGGTCAAGCGGCTGCTGGAGTACTCGTTCGACACCGCAGGCGGTCTGATGACCCCCGAGCCGGTCGCGCTCACCCCCGACGCCACCATCGCCGAGGCGCTGGCCCGGGCCCGCAACCCCGAGCTCACGCCGGCCCTGTCCAGCATGGTCTTCGTCTGCCGACCGCCGACCGCCACGCCGACCGGCCGCTACCTCGGCTGCGTGCACCTCCAGCGGCTGCTCCGTGAGCCACCTTCGGACCTGGTCGCCGGAGCGCTGGACACCGACCTGCCCCGGCTGCGGCCGACCGCGTCCCTCATCGAGGTGACCAAGTTCTTCGCGACCTACAACCTGGTGTGCGCGCCCGTGGTGGACGACGAGGACCACCTGCTCGGCGCGGTCACCGTTGACGACGTGCTGGACCACCTGCTGCCCCAGGACTGGCGGGAGACCCTGCACCATGAGGAGGAGGGCGTCGCCAATGCCTGAACTGACCTCGCGCCGGCGGCTCGACCAGCCGCGGGCGCCGCGCCGGTGGGCCATCGAGGTGGATCCCGAGGCGTTCGGCCGGTTCTCCGAGCGGCTGGCCCGGTTCCTCGGGACCGGCAAGTTCCTGTTCTGGCAGACCCTGATCGTGGTCATCTGGATCGGGCTGAACCTGTTCGCGCTCAGCCTGCAGTGGGACCCCTACCCGTTCATCCTGCTCAACCTGGCCTTCTCCACCCAGGCCGCGTACGCCGCCCCGCTCATCCTGCTGGCCCAGAACCGACAGGACGACCGGGACCGGATCTCGCTGGAGGAGGACCGGGCCCGGGCCGCCCAGACCACGGCCGACACCGAGTTCATGGCCCGTGAGCTGGCCGCCCTGCGTATCGCGGTCGGTGAGGTCGCCACCCGTGACTACCTGCGCAGCGAGCTCGAGCGGCTACGGGCCGAGCTCGCCGGCACCAAACGACGTGAGAAGACCCGCAAGTCCTCCACGCCGTCGGCTGAGCAGATCCGCGACGACCCCCGCTGGGACGACGAGGACTCCATCACCCACAAGAGCTAACCCCCGAATGTCACATGCGCTCCGCACTTGCCGTTTAAAGGCAAGTGCGGAGCGCATGTGACAAAAGCGGGTGGGGGCTAGCGGCCCGCCGGGCTCACCGAGAGGAGGCGGCCGGCCAGGCCGCGGGAGCGGACGGTGAGCTTGGCGGCGACCTGGGTCAGCACCTTGGAGGCCGGGGCCTCGGGGTCGGACAGCACGAGGGGCGTGCCGACGTCGCCGCATTCGCGCAGGCGCGGGTCCAGCGGGACCTGGCCGAGCAGCGGCACCTCGGAGCCGACGGCCTTGGTCAGGGAGTCGGCGACGGTCTGGCCGCCGCCGGAGCCGAACAGCTCCATCCGGCTGCCGTCGGGCATGTCCATCCACGACATGTTCTCGATCACGCCGGCCACCCGCTGCCGGGTCTGCATGGCGATGGCCCCGGCCCGCTCGGCCACCTCGGCGGCGGCCTGCTGCGGCGTGGTCACGACCAGGATCTCGGCGTTGGGGATGAGCTGCGCGACCGAGATGGCGATGTCGCCGGTGCCCGGGGGCAGGTCGAGCAGCAGCACGTCGAGGTCGCCCCAGAAGACGTCGGCCAGGAACTGCTGCAACGCCCGGTGCAGCATCGGGCCGCGCCACACCACGGGGGCGTTGTTCTGCACGAACATCCCGATGGAGATGACCTTCACGCCGTTGGCCTGCGGCGGCATGATCATCTTCTCGACCTGGGTCGGCCGGCCGTCGGCGCCGAGCATGCGGGGCACCGAGTGGCCGTAGATGTCGGCGTCGACGATGCCGACGGACAGCCCACGGGCGGCCATCGCGGTGGCCAGGTTGACCGTCATGCTGGACTTGCCGACGCCGCCCTTGCCGGACGCCACGCAGTAGACGCGGGTCATCGAGCCGGGCTGGGCGAACGGGATGACCGGCTCGGCCGCGTCGCCGCGCAGCGACTTGCGCAGCTCGGACCGCTGCTGGTCGGTCATGACGTCCAGCTCGACCTTCACGCTGGTCACGCCGTCGACCTTGCTCACCGCGGCGGTGACGTCGGCGGTGATCTTGTCACGCAGCGGACAACCTGCCACCGTGAGGAACACCTCGACGGTCACGGCGCCGTCCTGGCCGATGGTGACGTCCTTCACCATGCCAAGCTCGGTGATCGGGCGGCGGATTTCCGGATCCTGCACGCCGGCCAGCGCGGACCGCACGGCGTCGGCACTCGGGACAGTAGTCACGAGACCCATGCTACGAGCCGTTGTTACCGACCGGTCAGCCGGAGTTCGCCGAATCACGATAGGGGCACTGCGCGACCATCTGGACGCGTTCCGTAACATGGTGGGTCGTGCTGGACACAGGTAGGACCCGACTGCCCACCCGGACCGAGTTAGCCGTGTGGCGGTCATTCCTGCGGGCCCATGCCCGCATCGTCCGACATCTGGAGACCGAACTCGTCGCCGAGCAGAGTCTGTCGCTGGCGTCCTACGACGTCCTGGTGCAGCTCGCCGAGGCGCCCGGGCGTCGGATGCGGATGACGGAACTGGCCGACGCCGTGCTGCTGTCGCGCTCCGGGGTCACCCGACTGGTCGACCGCCTCGAGCGGACCGGTCTGGTCACCCGTGAGCGGGCCGACGGGGACGGCCGCGGCGTGGTGGCCGTGCTCACCCAGACGGGCTTCGACCGGTTACGGACCGCGTCCGGGGTGCATCTGGCCGGCGTGGTCCGCCATTTCGTCGAGGCACTCGACGAGACGGCCATCGCCGCCTTCGGCCGCACGTGCGAGCAGCTCGCGGAGGCGTCGCCGCCGCTGCCCGACACCCCCTGACCAGGCCGGACCTCACCATCGGGGCATGGCAGGCGTCGCTGTGCCCACGTCACGGTCGGGTCGGACCGCGACTGGTCACGGCCCCAACCGCAATCGTTCGCATACCTGTTCAGACCTGTTCAGCACAGTGAAAGGGCCTCCCAGGTGGGAGGCCCTTTTCAGCGTCTGGGTATCAGGTGGCGTCCGGGTCGAACGGAGGTCGCTCGCCCGGCGAGAGCGGGCGCTGCTCGGGACGCGCGGGTTCCGCGGCGGCGGCCGGGTAGCCGTTGGCCTTGTAGCCGGTGTCCTCGGGGAAGTCGTCGAGCAGGTGCCGGGTGATGGCCCGCTTGGGATTGAACTCCCGCAGCTGGCGCAGGTCCTCCAGCGGCTTGCGCAGCTCGTCGAACTCCGGCCCGAGCTCGGACCGCAGCTGCTCACGGGCGCCGGTGGCGTAGTCCCGCACCTGACGGATGCCCTTGGCCAGCCAGGCGGCAGCACTGGGCAGTCGCTCTGGCCCGAGGATGAACAGGCCGGCGACGATCAGGACGAGGAGCTCGCCCCCGCTGATTCCGAACACGTCTCCCAGCCTAATCCGACTGCGTGGTCACCTGTAGCACCATCTGTCGTCCTTGCCGCACGATCTCTACCGGAACGGTCTCGCCGATGGTCCGCTCGATGATCGCCACGCTGAGCTCGTCGGCGGTGCGGATGTTCCGGCCGGCGAACTTGGTGATCACGTCGCCCTCGACGATGCCGGCCTTGGCCGCGGCCCCGCCCTGCTTGACGTTCTGCACCTGCGCGCCGTCGGTGGACACGGCCGACACCGAGCGGGCGTTGAGGCCGATGTCGGCGTGCTTGACCTGGCCGTCCTTGATCAGGCCCTCGGCGATGCGTCGGGCGAAGTCGATCGGGATGGCGAAGCCGATGCCGATGGAGCCGGCGTCCGGGCCGCCGGAGGACAGGATGGCGCTGTTGATGCCGACCAGGGCCCCGGTGCTGTCCAGCAGCGCGCCGCCGGAGTTGCCGTGGTTGATGGCCGCGTCGGTCTGGATGGCGTCGTAGGTGACCGGCGGGTCGCCGCCTTCGCCGGCGGCCTGCAGCGGCCGGTTGACGGCGCTGACGATGCCGCTGGTGACGCTGCTGGACAGGCCGAGCGGCGAGCCGATGGCGATGACCTGGTCGCCGACCGAGAGGTTGCCGGACTTGCCGAGCTGGATCACGGTCGGATTGGTCACCGACACCTTGATCACGGCCAGGTCGGTCTTGGGGTCGCGGCCGACGATCTTGGCGTCGGTCTTGGTCCCGTCGGCGAACACCACGCGCAGCGTGGCCGACGGGTCGGAGGCCGCCGCCGACACCACGTGGTTGTTGGTCAGGATGTAGCCGGCGCTGTCGATCATGACGCCGGAGCCCAGCCCACCGCCGGTGCCGACCTGCACCTCGATCTGCACGACCGCGGCCTGGGTCCGCCTGACGATGTCGGCCACCGAGCCCGGCACCAGTTTCCGGCCCGAGTCGTCGACCTGGGCCAGGGTGACCGAGCTGGTCAGCGGGTTGCCGGACTGCGCGATGGCCCAGCCGGCGATCCCGCCGCCGACGCCGATCAGCAGCGCCACACCGGCCAGCGCGCCCAGCGCGGACGGCTTGACCCGGCGGCCGAAGAGCAGCTCGGGCACGGACAGCATGGGGCCGGCCTTGGCCGCCGGCTTGGCCTCGGACTCGCCGTCCTTGGCCGAATCGGCGGCGGGCGGGCCGAGGATCGCGCCGGCGCCCGGGTCACGCCACGGGTCGCGGTCGGCGTTGTCCGGCCAGAACACGGGTTCGACGGTCGGCTCGGAGCCGAGCGGAATGGCGCCAGGGGCGCGCTGCAACAGGACGTCGCCGGCACTGTCCGGACGGCCGAAGGCCATGCTCAGGGCCTCGGGCGGCGGCGGGGCGAGCGCGATGGCGCCGTTGGTGGCGGCGGAGTTGGCGCGCGGCGCGAAGGCGCTGTCCACGCCTTGCGGTCGACCGAACTCGGCGGCCTGGGTGGGATCGACGGCCGGGCGGTCCAGCGGCCGGGGACCGATGCGGCGGCCCTGACCGTCGTCGACGCCCGAAACCGGGGTCGCCGGCGGCTGTTCGGGGCTGGGCTGCTGCTCGTTCATCAACCGGAAGCGTGCCTCACCAGCGGTGAATTCACCGTGTGGGCAGGTCGGTGACGGTGGTCGGCGTGGTCGAGGTGGTCGGCTGCACCTGGAGCACCGGGTGCGCGTCGACCGGCACGATCACGGTGCTGTTGTCGGCCGGGGTGTCGCCGTGCATGGTCACGATGGCCAGCGCGCCGAGCACCAGGCCCGAGACGACGACACCGGCGCCCTGCTTGGTGCGTCTGGACACGCGGTTGCCCAGCACGTTGGGGCTGCTACCGAGGGGCTGGGAGGACCCGAACGCGGGCCCGCTGCCGAAAGGGCGGAGCTTCTCGCTGGCCTTGCCCGGACGCAGCACGGTGACCAGCTGGCCGTCCTCGGTGACCGCGAGGTTGTCGGGGCCGCTGGGCAGCTCCACGTCCTGCGGGATGGACATCAGGGAAGCGAGCAGGCCGGCCGGCGCGGACGGCGCGGAGGCGGCCTTCATGGCGGATCGGGCGTGCCGCTGGGTGGCGGCCTCGGCGGCGCAGAAGGGGCAGCGGGCCAGGTGCGCGGCGGCACGGTCGTGGGCGGTCGCCGACAGCTCACCGTCGACGAAGGCCACCACCGCGTCGGGCAGCAGATGCTGTTCCGGCAGGCTCGGCAGACTCCACCCGCGCAGCTCGGTCATCCAACGACGTCCTTCCGTGCGAGCTCGGCGCGACGCTCGAGGCTCGCGCGCAGGGCCTGCCGGCCCCGGTGGATACGGCTGCGAACGGTGCCCAGCTTCACCCCGAGCGTGGCTCCGATCTCATCGTAGGACAGGCCTTCGACGTCACAAAGCACGACAGCGGCACGGAATTCCGGCGGCAGCTCGTCCAACGCGGCCTGCAGGTCCGGGTCCAGATGGGTGTCGGTGTAGACCTGCTCCGGGCTCGGGTCGTCGCCGACGAGGCGGTCGGTGTCCTCGGGCAGGCCCTCCATGCGCAGCCGCGAACGGCGACGGGCCATGTCCAGGAACAGGTTGGTGGTGATGCGGTGCAGCCAGCCCTCGAAGGTGCCCGGCTTGTAGGACGCCAGCGAGCGGAACACCCGGATGAAGGTCTCCTGGGTGAGGTCCTCGGCGTCGTGCTGGTTGCCGGACAGGCGGTAGGCCAGCCGGTAGACGCGGTCGGCGTGCTCACGCACGACCTCGTCCCAGGACGGCGGGGTCCAGGCAGCCTCGGCGGGCGCGACGGCCACGGCGGCGACCGGCTCAACGGCCGGTTCGGTCGTCTCAGTGCGCATCGGTGGTACGGCACCTCCAGCGGGCGGCTGCCCTTCGGTGGGGACAACGTGGCGGACGTCCCCGTTGTTCCCCCTACTGTCGCGGTCATGCTTATAACCATCGTTAGAGACGCCTGAGAGCAGTCTGAGAATGCTCCGATGCGGGTTGTTCACCCAGAACGGGCCGTCACGCCGCTAACCTCGCACCTTGTGACGCTCGGGGAGTACGTGGACGGCTACGCCGTCGAGGACGAGGTCACCTCGGCCGCGCGGGCCCGGGGGACCGAGCTGGGCTGCGTGCCGATCGGCGTCACCGGCGGGGCCGCGCTGCGCTTCCTCGCCGCATCCCTGCAGGCCAGGGCGGTCGTGGAGATCGGAACCGGCGCCGGCGTGAGCGGTCTGTGGCTGCTCGGCGGCATGGCCAGGGACGGCGTGCTGACCTCGATCGACGTGGAGCCGGAGCACCAGCGGGTGGCCCGGCGGGCCTTCTCCGACGCGCGGATCAGCCCCGGGCGGACCCGGCTGATCATGGGCCAGGCGCTGGACGTGCTGCCGCGGCTGACCGACGGCGGCTACGACCTGGTGTTCGTGGACGCGGCCAAGCAGGAGTACCCGCGGTACCTGGAGCACGGGGTGCGGATGCTGCGGCCGGGCGGCGTGATCGCGTTCGACAACGTCTTCTGGAAGGGCAAGGTGGCCGATCCGGCCGACCGGGACGCCGAGACGCTGGCCATCCGGGAGACCAACAAGGCCGTCCGGGAGAACGACCAGCTGGTGTCGATCATGCTCCCGGTCGGCGACGGCCTCCTGGTCGCAGCCAAGCGCTGACATTTTCGGCACATGCGGTCCGGATGTGCCGAATAGAGGCAAGTATGACGCTCATGTGACATTCAGCCGAGGGAGAGGCTGGCTGCTCGGAGCTCGTCGAGGGCCTTGAGGGCGTGCGGGGCAAGATCGTCGTCGCCGCTGTCGGACCAGGTGGCGTAGCCCCGTTTGAAGGCCAGCACCCCCAGCTCACCCGCGAGCGCCGCCGTCGTGTCCGGCACACCGCGCGCCACCAGCGCCGTGGTCATCGCCGCCGCGAGGCTGACGCTCTTGAGGGCGTCGCGCTCCTGAAGCTCGGCGCTGGCCGCGACCGCCGCCTTCAGGCGCGGTCCGAGCTCGCGGTTCATCGGGCCCATCATGGTCGACGCCTTGACCAGGCCGGCGGCCACGGCCTCCAGCGGGCTGGCCGTCTCGGACGCCTCGGCGATCCCCTCGGCCAGCAGCCGGCTCAGCGACTCCTGGCCGGCCACCAGCAGCTCGCGCTTGTCCGGGAAGTGCCGGAAGAAGGTGCTTTTCGTGACGCCCGCACGCTCGGCGATCTGCGCCACGGTGGTCGCGTCGTAGCCCTGCTCGGTGAACAGGTCGACCGCCGCCAGCACGAGGCGTTCGCGCGCGCCCGGTTCCCATCGACCCATGGCGGCCATCATAGGTGACGGGACTCTTGTCCCATCACCGTGCTAGCGTGATGGGACAAGAGTCCCGTCACTTGGGAGCATTCCATGCGCGTCTTCATCACCGGCGGCACCGGTCTGATCGGCTCCGCCGTCGTCGCCGAGCTCATCGACCACGGCCACGCCGTGCTCGCCCTTGCCCGTTCCGACGCTTCCGCCCAGGCCGCTACGACTGCCGGCGCTTCGGTGGTCCGGGGCGGTCTTGCCGACCTCGACGCCCTCCGCGCCGGTGTCGCCGAGGCCGACGGCGTGATCCACCTGGCCTTCAGCAACGACTTCAGCAGCGCCGAGGCCGTGGCCAAATCCGTCGCCGAGGAAGCCGCCGCCTTGGAGTTGATGGGCTCGGAGCTCGTCGGCACCGACCGCCCGTTCGTCACGTGCTCCGGCACGCCGTGGATTCCCGGCCGCGTCGCCACCGAGGCCGATTCCGTGCCCGTCGACGGTCCCGTCGGCGGCCGTGGCCGCGCCGTCACTGCCGTCCTCGGGCTACGCGGCGTTCGCAGTTCCGCCGTTCGGCTGCCTCGGACCGTGCACAACGAGGGCCGCGGCGGTTTCGCCGGCCTGCTCACCGACATCGCCCGTCGGACCGGCGTTTCCGGCTACCCCGGCGACGGTTCCCAGCGTTGGCCCGCCGTGCACGCCCTCGACGCCGCCGTCCTCTTCCGCCTCGCCCTCGAGTCGGCCCCCGCCGGCACTGCTTGGCACGCCGTCGACGACGAGGGCGACCCCGTTCGGGACATCGCCACCGTGATCGGCCGCCGCCTCGGCCTCCCCGTCCAGTCTGTTCCGGCCGACACCTACGGCCCGCTCGGCGCGATCTTCGCCAACGACCAGCCCGCGTCCAGCGCCCACACCCGCGACGCCCTCGGCTGGCAGCCCAAGCACCCCAGCCTCTTGGCCGACCTGGAGAACCTCCGGCCGTAACCACCTTTGCCGCCACATGCGCTTCCTATGTGGCGCCTGGCGCCACATAGGAAGCGCATGTGGCGAAACCCGCGGCGGAGGATCTTGCCTAAGCGATCAAGCCCCCATCCGGGCTAGGATTTGCGATCCGGGGGCCCATCCCCCGAAGCCACCGCGGGCATGGGGGTTGACCTGCGGTTCACCACGGCGGCCGACAGCTCGTGCCACTGATCGTCCGGTCGCTCCCGTCCCGGCCAGCTGTAGTCGTAGCTCAGCGAGAAGGTGCGGCGGATCCAGTCGCCGGCATCCTCGCCGAGGTCGGGTCCGGTGCCCAGCTCGTCGAGGACCGCCCGCACCTCGGCGAGCTCGGCGGAGCGGTCGGTGGCGGTGTGCAGGGCCCCGTCCTGGAAGGTCAGCTCGCGGACGTCCGCGAACATCCACGCCGGCACGAACCCCATGCGCACGCCGGGGCCGTCGAAGTCGTTGCCGACGAGCAGGCGCCCGGTGAAGGCGACGGGCACGGACAACCCCCGGTACTGCCAGCCGAAGTCACCGGTCACCGGCCGCACGCCGCCGATCGGACCGGGCTCGTCGTCCGATCCGAGTTCGAGCTGCCGCAACACCAACCGCTGCCGCACGACGGAGTACTGGCAGATGAAGCCGTGGTAGCAGCCGGTGCCGAGCCACCTCGGCTCGACACCGTGCCGGACCGCGTCGAACAGGCCGGAGCCGTCGACCGCGGTCAGCGCGAAAAGCTTGCGCTCGAAGCGCACGTGGTCAGGGATCTGCCCGGTCATGTTCCCCCCGAAACACGAGCTACTCGGCGCGCGCTCCCTTGCCGAGAACCACGACGCCGCTGGTGCTGACGGTGTAGTGCTCAAGGTCGTGCCCACGGTCGACGCCGACGATGGCGCCGTCGGCGATCACGACGTTCTTGTCGAGGATGGCCTTGCGCACCACAGCGCCCTTGCCGATACGGACGCCGGGGAGCAGGACGCTGCCCTCGACGATGGCGCCGGACTCGACGACGACGTCGGAGCTGACGACGGACTCCCGGACCGAGGCCCCGGAGATGATCGAGCCGGGACCGACGATGGACTCCATGGCCATGCCGCCGTTGACGAACTTGGCCGGCGGCAGCGGCGGCGTGGCGGTCCGGATGGGCCAAGCCTGGTTGTACAGGTTGAAGACCGGATGCACGGACACGAGATCCATGTGGGCGTCGTAGTAGGCGTCCAAGGTCCCGACGTCCCGCCAGTAGCCCCGGTCCCGCTCGGTCGCACCGGGCACGACGTTGTCGTCGAAGTCGTAGACGTACGCACTGCCGGCGTCGACCAGCATGGGAATGATGTTGCCGCCCATGTCGTGGTCGGAGTCGGGGTCGGCGGCGTCGGTGCGGAGCGCGTCGAGCAGGGCTTCCGTGGTGAACACGTAGTTGCCCATGGACGCGAACGTCACGTCGGGGTCGTCGGGCACGTGCGGCGGATCGGCCGGCTTCTCCAGGAAGCGGGTGATCTTGCCGGTGGCGTCGGAGTCGATGCAGCCGAACGCCTTGGCCTCGGCCCGAGGCACCCGGATGCCGGCGACGGTGACCCCGCAGCCGGACTCGATGTGCTGCTCGACCATCTGCCCCGGGTCCATCCGGTACACGTGGTCGGCGCCGAACACCACGATGTAGTCGGGCTTCTCGTCGTGCACGAGATTGAGCGACTGGAAGATCGCATCCGCGCTGCCGGTGTACCAGCGCGGCCCGAGCCGCTGCTGGGCGGGCACGGGCGTGATGTATTGCCCGAGCACACTGGACAGCCGCCACGTGGTCGAGATGTGGCGGTCGAGCGAGTGCGACTTGTACTGGGTCAGCACGCACAGCTTGGACATGCCGGCGTTGACCAGGTTGGACAGCACGAAGTCGATAAGTCTGTAGTTGCCGCCGAACGGCACCGCAGGCTTGGCCCGGTCCGCGGTCAGGGGCCACAACCGCTTGCCCTCACCGCCGGCGAGCACGATTCCCAGAACGTGGGGCTGCCCCTTCACGATCAGTGACCCTATCCGCCGGGCACTAGGTTGTCAGCTGTGCGGATCGGATTACTGACACGCGAGTACCCGCCCGAGGTGTACGGCGGGGCTGGCGTCCACGTCGGCTTCCTCGTGCCACGGCTGCGCGAGCTCATCGACGTCGACGTGCACTGTTTCGGTGGTGAGCGGCCGGATGCGGTGGCCCACCAGCCGGCGGCGAACCTCAGGAACGCGAACCCGGCGCTGTCCACTCTGTCCGTCGACCTGGAGATCACGGCCGCAGTCGTTGGCGTGGACCTCGTGCATTCACATACGTGGTACGCCAACTTCGCCGGCCATCTGGCCAAGGTGCTGCACGGCGTTCCCCACGTGATCACGGCCCATTCGCTGGAGCCGCGACGGCCGTGGAAGGCCGAGCAGTTGGGCGGCGGCTACCGGTTGTCGTCCTGGGTCGAGCGCACGGCCTACGAGTCGGCGGACGCGATCATCGCGGTCAGCGACGGCATGCGGGCCGACGTCCTCGACTGCTACCCGACGCTCGATCCGGCCCGAGTGCACGTTGTCCGCAACGGAATCGACACAACGCTCTACGAATCCGTGACCGGCACGGACGCGCTGACCAAGCACGGCATCGACCCGGGCAAGCCGATCGTCGCCTTCGTCGGCCGGATCACCCGGCAGAAGGGCGTCGGGCACCTGGTCGCGGCGGCGCACCGGATTTCCGAGGACGCGCAGCTGGTGCTTTGCGCGGGCGCGCCGGACACGCCGGAGATCGCGGCCGAGACCGAGGCGGCGGTGGCCGAGCTGGCCAAGGCCCGGCCGGGCGTGTTCTGGATCCAGGAGATGCTGCCGACCGAGGAGGTCAAGCAGGTCCTCAGCCACGCGACGGTGTTCGTGTGCCCGTCGGTGTACGAGCCGCTGGGCATCGTGAACCTGGAGGCGATGGCCTGTGGCACCGCGGTGGTCGCCTCGGATGTCGGCGGCATCCCCGAGGTGGTGGACGACGGCGTGACCGGCCTGCTGGTGCACTACGACGAGTCCGATGTGGAGACGTACCGGACGGAGTTGGCGGCGGCGATCTCGCGGGTGCTGGCCGATCCGGCGCGGGCGGCCGAGATGGGCCAGAAGGGCCGTGAGCGGGCGGTTCGGGAGTTCTCCTGGGCCGGTGTCGCGGCGCAGACGGTCGAGGTCTACCGGAGTGTGAGCTAGGTCACGTTTGATTCCGGCAACCCGGGACCCGTGTTCGCCACCTTTACCCGATAGAGCGACTTTGATCGAGCTATCGGAGGTCCGGTGTCACGCACCGTGCACGGGCCCGGGGGCCGTGCCGCGATCCTGGTGTCGGTTGGCGCGCTGCTGCTGGGGGCGGCTGCCTGTTCGACGTCCCACGCGGGGACCTCGGGCACAGTCACGCTCTCCATCGGGGGCAAGCAGATCGTCGATCCGGCGCGGCTGGAGGCCGAAGGGGAACGCGAGTTGGCCTACACGGTCGGCTTCGGCTACGTCTCTCCCTCCGGCACCGGCCTGCCGCGCTGCTGGTTCGCCCAGCTCGGGCTGACCGGCACGGTGGACGAGCGGCTGTGGTGCGGCCCGGTGCAGGTGCCGGGCAGCCCGCCGACCAACGCCTGGGTGCCGATCTCGATGAAGAAGACCGGCGAGAACGACAGCCAGATCCAGCTCCAGGTGCAGCCGCCGGACGTGCCGATCCCGGGCAATCGCAGCACCCCGGTCAGCGACAGCCTGATCCGCGCGGACGGGACGACGACCAACCCGAAGGCCGTGGTCAACCGCACGGCCAGCGCGAACTTCGTGGCCGTGCTGACCGACACCGAGCACAAGTCCAACGCCGAGCTCGGACTGACCGAGCCGGCCCCGGTGCGGGTGCACGACGACCTGCTGGCGGTCAACGGCACCGGCTACGGCCGGCCGAGCAGCTTCCCGATCGGCGACGGCGCGACGCTGGTGCCGGGCAACGGTTCCCAGCTGCGGGTGCTGCGCCTGCACGTGGAGCGGCCGGGCAAGACCGACCCGGCGTTCGGGGCGCAGCAGTGGTCGGGCTGGGGGCCGCAGCAGTCGACGTTGTCGCTGGTGGTGGCGGGCCGGCGGACGATGCTGTCGCCGGACCGGCTGCCCGACTCCGGCGACGTGTTCCTGATCTACGCCGTGCCGGACAAACCCGATCCACCGGAGTCGCTGGTCCTGGGCAGCGTCGGGGCGAACTCCCTTGAGCAGACGGTGGCCGTTCCGGACGGCCGGCGCGCGGCCAAGGCCCCGGCTTCGCTGGCGACCGCCGGCGGCGTCAGCAAGGTGCCGGCCAACGCCAGCCAGAAGATCACCGCCAGGACGGCCGTGCCCTACGGCGGCCTGCCGGCCGGCGACCACGCGGCCGAGCTGACCGTGACCGGCGTGCGGCTGGGCCGGCAGCGGCCGATCAAGCTGGACAGCGGCGACTACCAGCTGCTCACCGAGGTCGCCGACGGCAAGGCGCTGCTGGAGGTGGCGATCAGGACCACCGGCCAGCTGCCGGCGATCATGGCCGGCCCGGTCACCAAGAACTCGTTCGCGTTGACCCTGCCGGACAACTCCAAGGCCAAGCTGATGGGCGTGCGCTACGACGGCGACCTGCTGCCGGCCGCGCTGGTCTTCGAGGTGCCGGCGGACGTCAGGTCGGTCAAGATCGGCGTGAGCACCGGCGCCGTGACGGTCTCCGCCCTCGGGCGGGTGGATCTCACCGCCGGCGCGCCGATCGACCTGCCCCTGGACTTCGGATGACGCACGAGCAGCTCGCCGCGGGACTGGCCCCCAGGCTGGCCCTGCTGCGGGCGCTGGCCGCCGAACAGCACGTCACGCGGGCGGCCGACCGGCTCGGCGTGCCGCAGCCGACGGTCAGCCGCTGGCTGGCCACGCTCAGCGCCGAGCTGGGCACGCCGGTGATCGTCCGCAACGGGCGCGGCGTGCGGCTGACCCGGGCCGGGCAGATCCTGGCCGAGGCGGCCGAGCAGGCGCTGGGCGTGCTGGAGGCCGGCTGCCGGCGGGCCATCGGGGAGGCCGATCCGGAGCGCGGCCAGGTCGTGCTGGCCTTCCTGCACACCATGGGCGGGGTGCGGGTGCCGGAGCTGCTGCGGGCGTTCCGGGCCGAGCATCCGAACGTCCAGTTCGCCCTCCAGCAGGCCTCGCACGAGGAGATGCTGGCCCGGGTCCGGTCCGGCGACGTCGACCTGGCGTTGACCGCGCCACTGCCGGTCGGCCAGCCGGACCTCGCCGGCCAGCCCCTCTACGAGCAGCCGCTGCTGCTGACCGTGCCGACCGGGCATCCGCTGGCCGGCCGCCGCCGGGTGCGGCTGGCCGAACTGGCCGACCAGCAGTTCGTCGGGATGAAGGCCGGCTACGGCCTGCGCCGCATCACCGACGCCCTGTGCCAGCAGGCCGGCTTCCTGCCGGTGCTGGCCTTCGAGGGCGAAGAGGTGGACACGGTGCGCGGGCTCGTCGCCGCCGGCCTCGGTGTGGCGCTGCTGCCGCAGGCCGACACGGTGTTGAACGGCGTCGTCGAGCTCGCGCTCACCCCGTCGGCCAGCCGCACCATCGGGCTGGTCTGGTCGGCGGCAGTGCCCCTGCCACCGGCGGTCGAGCTGTTCCGAGCCTTCGTCAGCGATAGTTCTGAGCGAACCTGACCAGGGTGCGCGCCGCGAAGCCGCTGGCTCCGGGCACGACCTCGTCGTAGGCCGTCTCGGCGCGGGCCGGGCCGGCGATGTCGAGGTGGACCCACGGCAGGCCGCCGCTGAACTCGCGCAGGAACAGCGCGGCGGCGATACCGCCGGGACCGCCCGGGGCCTGCTTGACGTCGGCGATCTCGCTCCGCACCGAGTCGGCCAGGTCCTCGATCAGCGGCATCCGCCAGTGCGCCTCGCCGACCTCGGCGCCGGCGGCGATCACCTGCGCGGCGAGTTCGTCGGTGGTGGCGAACAGGCCGCCGGTCCGCACGCCGAGCGAGATCTTCATCGCGCCGGTGAGGGTGGCCACGTCGACCAGCACGTCCGGGGAGTGCTTGCGCGCGGCCCAGGTCATGGCGTCGGCCAGCACCATGCGGCCCTCGGCGTCGGTGTTGGCGACCTCGGTCGTCTTGCCGCCGTAGTGGGTCACGATGTCGCCGGGCCGGTAGGCCGAACCGGACACGTGGTTCTCCGCGCACGGCACGAGACCGGTGACCCGAAGGGGCAGGTTCAGTGCGGCGACGGCAAGCAGCGCGGCGATCACGGCGGCGCCGCCGGCCATGTCGGTCCGCATCAGGTGCATGCCGTCGGCCGGCTTGATCGAGATGCCGCCGGTGTCGAACGTGATGCCCTTGCCGACGAACACCAGGTGCGGGGCCTTCGCCGAGCCCTTCGGACGCCACGTCAACTCGACGAAGCGCGGCGGCCGCGAGGAACCGCCGCCGACCGCCAGCACGCCACCGAAACCCTGCTCGGCCAGCCACTTCTCGTCGCGGACCGCGGCCGTCAGGCCGGTGACGCCGGCCGCCAGCCGCGCGGCGGTGCCGGCCAGCCAAGCCGGGTCCTTCACGTTTGACGGAGTGTTGGCCAGGTCCCGCGTCAGCGCGGTGGCGGCGGCCAGCACCAATGCCTCGGCGACGGCGTCGGCCACCGGCGCGGATGTGACGAGTTGCACTGACTTCACGCGGGCGGCCGGCGTGTCGCCGGTCACCTTGAACGTGTAGCCGCCCAGCGCGAGGCCCAGTGCGAAGGCGCCGGCCTGCTCGGCGGTCACGTCCTCGGGCAGCAGCACCTGAAAGCGGGGGATCTCACGCTCGTTGACCGCCCGGACCAGCGACGCACCGGCGGACCGCCAGTCCTTGGCCGCGCCGTCGCCGACGCCGACGATCCAGGCGGCGCCGACCTGGCGGGTCTCGCCGGTCTTGCCGGTCGGCTCGAACGCGGCCAGCGCGGCCTCGTCGAGACGATCACGCCCCGGCCCGTACGCGGGGCCGTCGGCGACCACCACCACGGTGGGGAGGCTGCGGTGCGGGGTCGGCACGACCTCGATCGCGGGCAGCGGGGTTGGCACGGCGGGCGCCGTCGAGCGCACGGGGGACCTCCAGCAGGGAAACGAATTCTGCCCCGGCTCCTTGATCGGAAACCGGGGCTCGGGAACACGCGGTGCGGCGTCTAGCCCACGACGCCCTTGAGGGCATCGCCCAGTTCGCTCGCCTCCTCCGCCGACATCTCGACGACGAGGCGCCCACCACCTTCGAGGGGCACCCGCATCACGATGCCGCGCCCCTCCTTGGTGACCTCAAGGGGACCGTCGCCGGTCCTGGGCTTCATGGCCGCCATAGCGTGCTCCCTCCGTACGTCCAGCTCGGCCCGACCGCCTCCCAGCCTGTCGGGTCCCGTCCATTCTCCCCCATCCGCCATCGGGCGTGAAACCGAACCGATCTTTTCGGCCGCACGCCGCCGGCACCATCTTGGCAAGTCAGGCCCCGTGCCGCCGAGCCGGCACGCCGGTCGGCGGCCGCACGGGCCGTGCCGATCCCGGAAATCGTCCCCTGTGGACGGTCAGCGCCTCGCCCGCCAGCAGGCGGCGATGTGGTCGTCGACCATGCCGGTCGCCTGCATCAGCGCATAGCACGTGGTCGGGCCGATGAAGACGAAGCCGAGTTTGCGCAAGGCCTTGGCCATCGCGGTCGACTCGGGCGTGACGGCCGGCACGTCGGCCACGGTGCGCGGGCGGCGGCGCCGTCCGGTCGGCGCGAACGACCAGAGCAGCTCGTCCAGCGGCTGGTCCAGACCGGTCACCACGCCGGCGTTGCGGACCGCCGCGACGATCTTCTGCCGGTTGCGCACGATGCCGGTGTCGGCCATCAGCCGCTCCACGTCGGCCTCGTCGAACGCCGCGACCTTCTTCGGGTCGAACCGCGCGAAGGCGGCACGGAAGGCCTCCCGCTTGCGCAGGATCGTGATCCACGACAGGCCGGACTGGAAGCCCTCGAGGGTGAGCCGCTCGAACATCTCGGGCACACCGCGCAGTTCGACGCCCCACTCCTCGTCGTGATAGCGCTGGTAGTCCTCTGTGGAGTCACCCCACGGGCAGCGGACCGGCTGCGTCACCGGCCCACCTCGCTGGCGCTCGGCGGGTCTGCGACCCAGGTCCCTGTACTCAATGGCTCCCTCGCAAGCTCGGTCACAGGCCCACCTCGCTGGCGCTCGGCGGGTCTGCGACCCAGGTCCCTGTACTCAATGGCTCCCTCGCAAGCTCGGTCACCGCGCGTTCTCCTCCGCCGGCAGCCGCTCCTCCAGCTCGGCCACCTTGGCCCGCAGCTCGGTCACCTCGCGGCCGAGCCGGTCGAGCGCCCAGTCGACCTCGGACATCTTGTAGCCGCGGAAGACCTGCTGGAACCGCAGGTCCTGGACGTCCTGCTCGGTGACCGCGTCGGCGGGCAGCCGCGTGGGCGACGCGCCCGGCGGCAGCGGGGCCAGCTCCTCGCCGCGGCCGAAGACCAGCGACGCGGCCAGGAACACCACGCCGGCCACCACGGCCATCACGACGAGGTAGATGAGTACGGTGGTCACGCCTTCGATCGTGGCACGTCCGGGGCCACCCGTGCACGGGGTCGTCCGAAACCCGCCCGCGCAGGGTGCGCATCGGCGGCCGGTCGGCGGTCGACACGGTGGTCGGGTCGGGCAGCCACTCCCCGTCCACCTGCACGAACTGGGTCAGCACGGTGGCCTCGCCGACGTCGGTGCCGCAGCGGCCCAGCGCCGTGCCGAGTATCTGGCTGGACATCGCGCCGAGCTGGAGCAGTGATCGGTTCCGGTGCTTGCGCACGCCCAGGTTGACCTGGGCCAGACCGTCCAGCCCGTACGCCGCGTGGGTGTCGATCAGCAGGCCGATCTCGACGCCGTAGCCGGCGGCGAACGGCACCGACTCCAGAAGTTCGCGCGTGGCGGCGTATTCACCGCCGAGCGGTTGCACCACGCCGGACAACTCGGGTCGCAGCGCGGCCAGCAGCGGGCGGGCCAGCAGCTCGGTCACGCGGCCGCCGCCGGTGCTCTCCAGCCGCAGCGGCCGTCGGTAGAAGCCTTTGACCAGCTGCACTCCCGGCGCGGTGAGCAGCGGGCCGAGCAGCGCCGGCACGAAGGCCGGGTCGGGGTCGACCAGATCGGAGTCGAGGAAGACGACCAGATCGCCGATGGTCGCGGCGAGCGAGCGCCAGAGGACTTCTCCCTTGCCGGGTAACGGTTCCAGCTCGGGCAGCACGTCTTCGCGCCGCACCACCCTGGCCCCGGCCGCCCGGGCCACCTCGACGGTCCGGTCGGTCGAGCCGGAGTCGATCACCACCAGTTCGTCCACCAGCGAGCCCAGCAGCGGCCGGACGGCGGCCACCACCGCGCCGACCGTGACCTCCTCGTCCAGCGCCGGCAGCACCACGCTGACGGTGCGATCACCCTTGGCGCGCACCAGTTCCGGCACCGTCCATCCGGGTTCCTGCCAGGTGCGCTCGCGGAACCACCGCTCGGTCCGGTCGAGCATCAGGCCAGGGCCCGCAGCACGGCCGACGGCGGGCGGGTGCCGGCGATGCTGGCCACCATGTCCAGCACCTGCCGGGTCTGCTTGACCTGGTGCGCGCGGAACACCCGGGCGCCGCCATGGGCCGCGACGGCGGTCGCCGCCAGCGTGCCGTCGACCCGCTCCTCCAGGCTGACGCCGAGCGTCTCGCCGACGAAGTCCTTGTTGGACAGCGCCATCAGCACCGGCCAACCGGTGCCGACGAGCTCGTCCAAGCGGCGCAGCAGTTCCAGCCCGTGCCAGGTGTTCTTGCCGAAGTCGTGGGTCGGGTCGATGAGCACGCCGTCCGCGGGCACGCCCAGCGCCACCATGCGTTCCGCCGCGGCAGCCAGCTCCTCGGCGACCTCGGCCACCACGTCCCGGTAGCGCGGGCGGAAGGGATCGGTGCGCGGCGGCAGGCCGCCGGTGTGTGAACAGACGATGCCGACGCCGTGCTCCGCCGCCACTTCGGCCAGTCGCGGGTCGGCGCCGGCCCAGGTGTCGTTGATCAGGTCCGCGCCCTCGCGGCAGACCTGCGCCGCGACCTCGTGCCGCCAGGTGTCCACGCTGATCACGACGTCCGGATGCCGCTCGCGGACGGTGGCGACGAACGGGACCACGCGGCGGGCCTCTTCGGCCACATCCACGGTCTCGCCCTGGGACCCGGCCCGTACGCCGCCGATGTCGATGATGTCGGCGCCGTCGGCCACCGCCACGTCCACGGCGGCCAGCGCGGCCTCTTCGGCGAAGGTGGCGCCACGGTCGTAGAAGGAGTCGCGCGTCCGGTTGACGATGGCCATCACCAGCGCCCGGTCCGCGCCGACCTGCCTCGTCCCGAATCGCAACGGTCGCACAACGGTCATCGTGCCACGACGCGCCGGCTCCACCTGTTCGGAGTAATGTCCGTCACTGTTGCCGAATCAAACAACTGCCCGGCGACATCGGCGACCTTCCTGTATGCCACAGGCATCGAAGTGAGGGCAAATCGCCGGAAGTTGATCACGGTCCGGTGACGTCCCCCGGCCGGGTATTCCACCCGAGTCTCCCACCCGCGCTTTTACCCATTCGGCCTAGTGAATCGCCACCGGCGGGTGATACCGATTACCGGAAATGGGGCCACCCGAACGAGGGCACGCGCCGTGAGATCGCTGTTTGCCGGGCTAGCCTCGGTCCCGCCGAGGCGGATCCGGGCTGGAGGAGGCGCACTTCCGCTCGCCGCCGCGGCGCACAACACAAGATCAAAAAGGAGAGACCGTGGCCAAGAAGGCACTTGTCGTTGCGGTGACCGCGACCGGAATGCTGGTTATCGGGGCACCGGCATTCGCGGCAGCGGCACCGGCCGGCAACCCCTTTTCCAACAGCCACTCGTTTCCAACGTTAATGTCCTGAGCCAGAACGTGGTGCCGACCGGCAACACGAACGGCGGCAACGGCAACAATGCCGGTCAGGGCAATGTCGGCGGCAACGGCAACAACATCGGCGACAACAACAACGGCGGCAACGGCAACAGCAACGGCGGTGCGGGCAACACGGTCGGCGGGGGCAACGCCGGCGGGGCGCACAACGGCCTGACCAAGCTCGCCCAGGCGGCCTCGGTCCCCTTCGCAGACTTCCTCGGCGCCGACGTGGCGCCGATGAGCGGTCCCGGCAACACCAACGCCGGCGGCGGCAACAACTCCGGTTCCGGCAACACCGGGGGCAACGGCAACAACATCGGCTCGGCCAACAACGGCGGCAACGGCAACAGCAACGGCGGCTCCGGCAACACCGTCGGCGGCGGCAACTCCGGCGGCGTCGGCAACGGCGGCGGCACGGACGTCGCCTACCCGCTGCCCGAGGGCGGATTCGGCGCGCGCAGCCTGGCCACCGGCCCGGGCAACAGCAACGGTGGCAGCGGCAACAACGCCGGCCAGGGCAACGTCGGCGGCAACGGCAACAACATCGGGAACAGCAACAACGGCGGCAACGGGAACAGCAACGGCGGTTCCGGCAACACCGTCGGCGGCGGCAACTCGGGTGGCATCGGCAACCACTCGCCCCGCGCGTACACGTTCACGGCCTCGCCGTCGGAGCGGACGCTGCTGGAGCCGCGCGACTGGTGGCCGGTCCCGGGCAACCACAACGGCGGCAACGGCAACAACGCCGGCCAGGGCAACGTCGGCGGCAACGGCAACAACATCGGGAACAGCAACAACGGCGGCAACGGGAACAGCAACGGCGGTTCCGGCAACACGGTCGGCGGCGGCAACTCCGGCGGCGTCGGCAACCACTGAGTGACTCGACCTCGATCAACGGCGCTCGGGGCACGACCGAATGGCGGTGTCGTCAGAGGGTGATGACACCGCCGTTTGGACGTGATGTGAGTCACAGTCAATTGCTACTCCAGAGTAGGTCCAAGTTGACTGGCGAGTAACCGTGTCGTGACCGAGGTCACTCTGGAGGGGCAATTGCGCAGGTCAATGGCGACTCTGCTGCTGGCGACAACGATGATCATGGGGCTGGCGGGCACCGCCACCGCCGCCCCGGCGACCGGCTTCAGCACCAGCTACGAGGCCATCCCCGGCGACGGCGGCACCACGCTGCACGCGTTCGTGGTCCGCCCGACCGGCCGCGGCGACGGGCCGTTCCCGCTCGTCGTGCTGCCGAGCAGTTGGGGCGTCAACGACATCGAGTACGTGGGCGCGGCGGCCAAACTCGCGTACCAGTCGGGTTACGTGGCGATCAGCTACACGGCCCGCGGCTTCTGGGACTCCGGCGGCCAGATCGAGGTGGCCGGCCCGCCGGACGTGGCCGACGCCAGCAAGGTGATCGACTGGGCGCTGGCCAACACCAACGCCGATCCGTCCCGCATCGGCATGGCCGGCATCTCCTACGGCGCCGGCATCAGCCTGCTCACCGCGGCCGCCGATCCGCGGATCCGGGCCGTGGCCTCGATGAGCGGCTGGACCGACCTGGCGGCGTCGCTCTATCCGAACCAGACGGTCAGCTCGCTGGCCGTCGACGGGCTGCTGGCCGCCGGGCACCTGACCGGCCGTCCCGGCAAGGACCTGCAACAGGCCGAGAAGGACTACCTGGCCGGCGACTTCGCCGACGTGCTGCCGATCGCGCCGGTGCGCTCCGCGGCCACCAAGATCGACGCGATCAACCAGCACGGCACCGCCGTGCTGATGGCCAACGCCTGGGAGGACTCGCTGTTCCCGCCCAGCCAGCTGACCGATTTCTTCGGCAAGCTGACCGGTCCGAAGCGGCTGATGCTGTCGCCCGGCGACCACGCCACGCCCGAGGTGTTCGGCGCGGCCGGGCTGCCCAACGAGGTGTGGGACTCGGTCGACCGCTGGTTCGACCACTACCTGCTCGGCGTGGACAACGGCATCGACCGCGAGCACTCGCTCCAGGTGAAGCCGGCCAACGGCGGCGACTGGCAGGGCTCGGAATCGTGGCCGTGGCCGCAGCAGACGATTCCGTTGAGCAGCACCAGGTTCGCCGGCGGCGTGGACACCGTCGCGGACAGCGGCGTGCCGTTCGTGAGCGGGATCCTACAGGGCTACCTGAGCATTCCGACCGGCGTCTCGATGCCGCTGGTCTCACGGGCCGCAGCGGCCGTGTGGTCGGGACCCGTTGCCGCCCAAGGCTTTGAGGTCGACGGTACGCCACACGCCAAGCTGGCTGTCACGCCGAGCGCCGCCGACACGACGTTGTTCGCGTACCTCTACGACGTCGGCCCGCTCGGCCTCGGGTCGCTGATCAGCCACAAGCCGTACTCGCTGCTGGGTGCGACTCCGGGCGTGGCCAAGGACATCGATCTCGGTCTGGAGCCCATCGCCTGGAACGTGCCGGCGGGGCACCACCTCGCGCTGGTCGTCGACACCGTCGACCCGCGCTACATGACGTCCAGCAAACTGGGCAGCACGGTCGCGCTGTCCGGCACGCTGACGGTTCCCTTCAATTAGAGGAACTACAGAAGGCGGGGGCCCCGGCGCGGGAGCCCCCGCCTTCTGGCTTACCTGATCGCCTTCACCAGCGCCGGCACGAACTTGGCCGCGTCGAGCGTGCCCCAGCCGGACACGGTGTCGAAGCCGGCCGCCGCGGTGTAGCCGGTGACCACGCCGAAGCTGTTGTCGCCGCTGGTCACGTCGACGATGCCGGACTTGGCCGCCTTCGGGCCGAGCTTGCCGTACAGGGCCGGGTTGATCTGGCCCAGCGAGTGCCCGCCGTTGGCCTGCACGGCCAGCGCCAGCACACCGGCGAACAGCGGCGCCGACTCGGAGGTGCCGGAGGTGCCCTCCATGGTGATGTCCGGGAACGACCGGAACTTGCCGCCCACCACGGACTTCTGCCACGACGGCCGGGCGTAGGTCTTGGAGACACCGCCGCCGGACCGCGGCCACAGGGCGTCGGGCGCGGTGCGGTTGCCGTTGGCGTCAAGGGAAAGCACGGTGCCGCCGAGCGAGGTGACGTTCGGGTCCGACGCCGGCCAGCTGGCCACCCGGTACGGGAACGTGCCGTCGCCGACCAGCACGGGGTTGGTGGCGCCGAAGTCGCCGGAGGACGCGACCAGCGTGATGCCGGCCCGGCTGGCCCGCTCGAACGCCGGGTCGAGGGTCTTCACCGAGTTCAGCGCCGGGAAGGTGTCCTCGGCCGTGCCGAAGCTCATCGAGATGACGTCGGCCAGCTTGTGCCTGGCCACGTAGTCGACCGCGGCCATCATCTCCGGCAGGCCGGTGAAGCCCTGCGTCTCGGCGATCGGCGTCGCGATGATGACGATCTTCGCGGCCGGCGCCATGGTGTGGAACATGGCCACGTCGAGATCGGTCTCGCCGCCCCAGCCCTGGCAGGTGGCGGTGTCGACGCCGGAGTCGGTGCAGCCCGGCACCGCGCCGGCCGGCGTGATCACCGAGATGTCGGCGGGCGGCAGGCCGTGGCTCTGGTCGTAGGCATCCATCACGGCCTTGATGTCCGCGTCGCCGTAGGACACCAGCGTGGCCACTGTCGCGCCGGCGCCGGTCAGGCCCTGGTTCCACAGCGTCGGCGTGTTGTACGCCTTGGCCAGCCGGGGCAGCGAGGCCGCCGCCGCGCTGAGCCGGTCCACCTTCTGCTGCACGGTCGTGGCACCGATGAACGACGCCGCCGCCGCGCTGAACAGGTGGTGCGCCTGCTGCGCCGCCCTCGGCTGCTGGCTCGCCGCCGCCGGCGCCGCCATCGCGGTCGCGGCTAACGCCGCCCCCACCACCACAACCGCCAGTCTTCTGCCCCGCATCCTCACTCCTTCTCAGAAACGGGAAACGGACCACCCCGAAGGGATGGTCCGTTTCCACCAATCACGCGTGCGCGTTCAGCGCAGTGCCGTCACCAGGGACGGAACGAACTTGGCGGCGTCGAGCGTGCCCCAGCCGGACACGATGTCGAAGCCCTTGGCCGCGGCGAAACCGGTGACACCGTTGAAGGTGTTGTTGCCGCTGGTCACGTCCACGTAGGTCACCTTGCCGCCGTAGAGGGCGGGGTTGACCTGGCCCAGCCGGCCGCCCTTGGACTGCGCGGCCAGCGCCAGCACGGCGGCGAACAGCGGCGAGGACTCGGAGGTGCCGCTGGTGCCCTCCATGGCGACGTCGGGGAAGGACCGCTGCGTGCTGTTGGTGATCTTCGAGACGCTGTTCTGCCAGGTGGGCCGGCTGTAGACCTTGGAGAGGCCGCCGCCCGAGTCGGCCCACAGCGTGGTGTTGGGCTTGCCGCTCACCGAGTTCGTGCCGCCGACCGCGGTCACGTTCGGGTCGGCCGCCGGCCAGCTCGCGGTCCGCTTGTTCCAGTAGCCGCCGCTCTTGGTGTGGTTGGTGGCGCCGGAGTCACCGGACGAGGCGGTGAACGTGATGCCGGCCGCGCTGGCCCGCTGCAACGCCGGGTCGAGGCCGGTGATCTGCGCGTTGGAGTCGAAGTTGTCCTCGGCCGTGCCGAAGCTCATGGAGATGATGTCGGCGGACTTGTTGGTGGTGGCGTAGTCCACCGCCCGCATCATCTCCGGCAGCCCGTCGATGCCCTCGGTCTCGGCCACCGGCGTCGCGATCACGACGATCTTCGCGCCGGGCGCCAGGGTGTGGATCATCTCCACGTCCAGGTCGGTCTCGCCGCCCCAGGACTGGCAGGTGGCGGTGTCGACGCCGGAGTCGCGGCAGCCCGGCACGTGGCCGACCGGCTCCAGGATCTGCACGGTGGTCTTGGGCAGCCCGTGGCTCTGGTCGTAGGAGTCGATGACCGACTGGATGTCCTTGTCACCGAACGAGACCAGCGTGGCGACGGTGATGCCCTTACCGTCGATTCCCTTGTCCCACAAGGGCTTCACATCGTAGGCGGTGGACAGGCGGGGCAGCTGCGGTGCCGCCGCCGCCAGGCGCTGCACCTTCTGCGCCACGGTGTCGGCGCCGACGAACGACCGCGCCGCCGCGCTGAAGTCGTGGTGGCCCGAGGTGTGTTGACTCGGGGCGGGCGCTGCGACAGCGGGGGCAGCGGCGACGCTGCCCAGCGCCAGCGCGGCCCCGACCACCAGCACTCCCGCGGACTTGACCGTTCCTCGCGCCATGACATTCCTCCTGATCAGCCGGCACCGCCCATTGAAGGGGGTGCCGCACGCCGGCCGTCAGGTCCGAAAGTCGGGAAATCAGTGCACTTGTTCCCAGGCCCGGTAGGCGTCCTGGACCACCCGGACGGCGTCGTCGATGTCGTCCGTCAGATGTAGCAGCTCCATGTCCTTGGCCCCGACCTTGCCGCCGGCTTCCACCGAATCGTGTAGCCAGTCGTAGAGGCCCTGCCAGTACGACCGTCCGAAGAGGACGACCGGGAACTTGGTGACCTTCTTGGTCTGCACCAGGGTGAGCGCCTCGAACAGCTCGTCGAGCGTGCCGAAGCCGCCGGGCAGGCAGATGAAGGCCTGGGCGTACTTGATGAACATGGTCTTGCGGGCGAAGAAGTAGCGGAAGTTGACGCCGAGGTCGACCCACGGGTTCAGGCCCTGCTCGAACGGCAGCTCGATGCCGAGCCCGACGGAGTAGCCGCCGGCCTCCGAGGCGCCGCGGTTGACCGCCTCCATCGAGCCGGGGCCGCCGCCGGTGATCACCGCGAAGCCGGCCTCGGCCAGCGCGCCGCCGAGCTTGCGGCCGATCTCGTACTCCGGGTGGTCGGGCTTGGTCCTGGCCGAGCCGAACACCGTGACCGCCTTGGGCAGTTCGGCCAGCGCGCCGAAGCCCTCGACGAACTCGGCCTGGATCCGCATGACCCGCCACGGGTCGGTGTGCACCCAGTCCGACGGGCCGCGGCCGTCCAGCAGCCGCTGGTCGGTGGTGCTTGATTCGCTGGAGCGGTCCCGGCGCAGCGTCACCGGGCCGCGCTGCCGCTCCTTGAGCGGATGCTCCTGCTGGTTCTCGTTCATCGGGAAACCTTACTCAGGAAGCGGCGCAACACCTGCTCGCACCGCACGATCTGGGCCGCGGCGACATTCTCCTGCTGGGTGTGGGCCAGGGTCGGGTCGCCGGGGCCGAAGTTGACCGCCGGGATGCCCAGCGCGGCGAAGCGGGCCACGTCGGTCCAGCCCAGCTTGGCCACCGGCGTGCCGCCCGCCGCCTCGACCAGTTCACGGGCCGTCGGCGCGGACAGACCCGGGAGTGCGCCTTCGGCGGCGTCCGTGAGCGTGAGGTCGTAACCCTCGAACAGGATCCGCAGGTGTTCGAGGGCCTGCTCGGCGCTGCGGTCCGGGGCGAACCGGTGGTTGATCGTCAGCACCGCTTCGTCCGGCACCACGTTGCCGGCGACGCCGCCGGTGATCTTCACCGCCTGGAGGCCTTCGCGATAGTGGCAGCCGTCGATGTCCACGAGCCGCGGCTCGTACTGGTCCAGTTTGTGCAACGCGCCGGCCATCGCGTGGATGGCGTTCTCCCCCATCCAGGCCCGGGCCGTGTGCGCGCGGATTCCCTTGGTGCGCAACTCGATCCGCAGCGTGCCCTGGCAGCCGGCTTCGATCACGCCGTTGGACGGCTCGCCCACGATCGCGAGGTCGCCCTGAAGCCACTCCGGCAGGTCCCGCTCGATCCGGCCGAGGCCGTTGCGGCTGGCTTCGATCTCCTCGCAGTCGTAGAAGATGAAGGTGAGGTCGTGCACCGGGTCGGCCAGCGTCGCCGCCAGGTGCAGGAAGACCGCGTCGCCGCCCTTCATGTCGACCGTGCCGCAGCCGTGCAGCACAAGATCGTCTCCTGTGCCCGTGCGCCGCAGCGGCAGGTTGTCGTTGATCGGCACCGTGTCCAGGTGGCCGGCCAGCACCACGCGGGACGCCCGGCCGAGGTTCGTACGGGCCAGGACCGTGTTCCCGGACACCTTCAGCTCGAGGTGCGGGGCCTGCTTCTCCAGCGCCGCTTTCACCGCGTCGGCCAGGGCATCTTCGTTGCCGGAGACGCTCTCGACGTCCACCAGCGCGGCGGTCAGCTCTACGGGATCGGCGGTCAGGTCCAGGCTTGTCGTCACGACCGGCACGTTACCGTTGTGGCGTGACCACCAGCGCTTACGGCACCGGCCTCGCCACCATCGCCGCCGACGGAACCGTTTTGGACACCTGGTACCCGTCGCCGACCCTCGGCTCCCCCGCTGCGGAGAAGCCCGACTTCGCCGAGCTGCTCGGCGAGGACAAGGCCCGCGGCGTGACGCTCGTGCAGGTCGAGACCGTGATCGAGGACCTGTCCGCCGCGCCGGTCGACACCCACGACGTGTACTTGCGCCTGCACCTGCTGTCCGCCCGCCTGGTCCAGCCGCACGGCCTCAGCCTCGACGGCATCTTCGGCAAGCTGGCCAACGTCGTGTGGACCAACTTCGGGCCGTGCGCCGTGGCCGACTTCGAGGCCACCCGCCTGCGCCTGCGCTCCCGTGGTCCGGTCACCGTGTACGGCGTCGACAAGTTCCCGCGCATGGTCGACTACGTGCTGCCCAGCGGCGTCCGCATCGCCGACGCCGACCGTGTCCGCCTCGGCGCCCACTTGGCCGCCGGCACCACCGTCATGCACGAGGGCTTCGTCAACTTCAACGCCGGCACCCTCGGCACGTCCATGGTCGAGGGCCGCATCTCCGCCGGCGTCGTCGTCGGCGACGGTTCCGACGTCGGCGGCGGCGCGTCGATCATGGGCACCTTGTCCGGTGGCGGCAAGGAGGTCATCAGCCTCGGCGAGCGTTGCCTCATCGGGGCCAACGCCGGCATCGGCATCCCCCTCGGCGACGACTGCGTCGTCGAGGCCGGCCTCTACGTCACCGCCGGCACCAAGGTGAAGCTGCCCTCCGGCGACGTCGTCAAGGCCCTCGAGCTCGCCGGCCAGTCCGGTCTGCTGTTCATCCGCAACTCCGTGACCGGCGCCATCGAGGTCAAGGCCCGCAAGGGCCAGGGCATCGAGCTCAACGCCGCCCTCCACGCAAACTAACCTTCACGCTTGGAAGGGGCCTTCCTCCACTCCGAGTGGAGGAAGGCCCCTTCCAAGCGTTCAGCCGACGCTGATGGCGGCCAGCTTCTCCTTGAGGTACGAGCCCCAGTTGGTGGGCGGGTAGCTGCGGCGGCCGATGGGCGGGGCCATGGACTCGACGACGGCGTCGTGGTTGGCCTCGTAGAAGAAGACCAAGGACACGAGGTCCTCGCTGGGGGCGTCGGCGGGCGGGGGAAGAACGCGGTGGCGGGTGGAGCGCCAACGGTCGCCGGTCCAGCGGGCCATGAGGTCGCCGATGTTGATGGTGAAGGCGGCGGGGTCGTACGGCGCGTCGATCCACTCACCGGACTGGGTGTAGATCTGCAATCCGCCGAGACCGGGCTCCCGGTCCAACACGGTGACGGTGCCGAAGTCGGTGTGCGGACCGATGCGGAACTGGCCCTCGGCGGCGGGGCCGACGCGGGTCAGGGGCGGGTACCAGTTGATGTTGAAGCCGTAGGTGGGCTCGGACAGGAAAGGCTCGAAGAAGTCGACGTCGAGGCCGAGGGCGACGGCGCAGAGGGCCATGAGCTCGTCGGACAACGCATGCATCTCGTCGAGGTACTCGCCGACGACCGAACGCATCCGAGGCAGCTGGGCGTCGGGCCACACGTTGGGCGCGAACCACTCGGCGTCGACGGCGGGATTGCCGGTGGGGGTGTCGCACGCCGCCGTGAAGGACTCCTTCATGTCCGGCGGCGTGGGAGTGCCCTCGGCGTAGCCGTTGGCCTCGGCCCCGGGCGGCAGCCAACCCCGGCCGCCGACGGCGGTCGCATAGGTCTGCTTGACGTCCTCGGGCAACGCGAAGAACTCCCGTGCGACGGCCCGGGTGTCGTCACGCAACGACGTGCTCACCTCGTGCCCGGTGATCAACAGGAAACCGGCGGTCTGCAACGCCTCGTCGACCTGACGGGCCACCTCGGCCCGGTCCCGGTCGTCGCCGTGGAACCACGGCTGGAGGTCGATGCTGGGCACTGACGTCACTGGCTCTCCCCGATGTCCTCGAACCACAACTGCGGCTCGGCCGCGATGAACTCGGTCATCATGCTGACGCACTCGGCATCGTCCAGCACCGTCACGGCCACGCCGTGCTCGGCCAGCCAGTCGTGCCCGCCGTGGAACGTGCGGGCCTCGCCGATCACCACGTGCCCGATGTTGAACTGGCGGACCAGCCCGAGCAGTACCAACACGGCGACAGCGTGGTCACCATGATCGTGTCCCGATAGGTCGGTCGCCGGCCGGCGTTGCGGAAGGCGGCGGTCTCGGCGTGCATGGACGGATCGCCGTCCTGCACCCGGCGGTTGTGGCCACGGCCCAACAGCGTGCCGTCCACGTGGAACAACGCGGCCCCGATGGGGATCCCGCCCTCGGCCCGCCCGGCCCTGGCCTCGCGGACGGCCGCCTCGAGCAGGTCGGCATGCGTCCTTTCGGAGGAGCCAGTCATCCGTTCCTCACCTACCATTCAGCAATGAGCCAGTCCGTTGCCGCAGCTCGTCGGCCCGTGACGCCGCAGCGGCTGGGCCTGGCGCCGCTTCCCGTACCCGCGACCGCGAAGGACCCGGTCGCCCGCCACGTCCGAGGCGCCCTGCACGCGCAGACGTTGGCCATGCTGCACTACGAACCGGGCACGCGCACCGGTGAGGATCCCGAAGACCTGCACCAGATGCGGGTTTCGGTGCGGCGGCTGCGAGCCGTGCTCAAATCCGCGCCCCGAAGTGTGCCCGACAGTGACCGGCTGCGGGCCGAGTTGGGCTGGCTGGGCGGCGCGCTGGGGCCGGTGCGGGATCTGGACGTGCTGATCGACCGGCTGCGGGCCGAGTCCGACGACTTCCCCGACGACGAACGGCGCGTGGCCACGACCCTGCTCGACGGCCTGGTCACCGAGCGCCTCGCCGCCCGTGAACGCCTCACCTCGGCGCTGAACAGCTCGCGCTACCGGACGGTGCTGGGGCGCCTGGCCCAGGCGGCGAACTCGGACATCGATCCGACGGCCGAGGAGCCCGAGCTGATGGATCTTGTCAGGGTCCCGTACCGCAAGCTGCGCAAGGCGGTGCGGGCCCTGCCGGCGGACCCGCCGGACGCCGAGCTGCACCGGCTGCGCATTCTCGGCAAGCGTTTGCGGTACGCCGCCGAGCTGGTCAAGCCGATCACCGGCAAGCAGCTCAAGGAGCTCGTGCGGGCGTCGAAGGAGCTTCAGGAGGTGCTCGGTGAGCACCAGGACGCCTGCGTCGCCGAGCAGGAGGTGCGACGCCTGGTCACGGCCCAGGGCGAGGTCGTCGACTGGGACCTGGTCTTCGTCGCCGGGCGGCTGGTGGAGCGGGAACACGTCCGCCGCGTCACGACCCGCGACCTGTGGCACGCGGCTTGGGAGGCGGTCGACCGCCAGGGTAACGCCGCCCTGCGCTGACACCCCCTCTTTTGCCACATGCGCTTCCTATGTGGCATCAGGCGCCAAGTAGGAAGCGCATGTGGCAAAAAGCTGGGGTGCTGGGGGCGGGCGGCGGTAGCCTCGGCTAGGCGGTGAGCCGGGCAGCGGCGGCGGCGATACGTTCGTCGGTGGCGGTGAGCGCCATCCGCACGTGCTTGCCGCCCTTGGGGCCGTAGAAGGTGCCGGGAGCGGCCAAGATGCCGCGCGACGCCAGCCAGGCGACGGTGTCCCAGGCGTCCTCGTCACGGGTGGCCCACAGGTACAGGCCGGCCTCGGAGTGGTCGACACGGAAGCCGGCGCCGAGCACTGCCTCCCGCAGGACCTTGCGCCGGGCCTCGTACCGAGCCCGCTGCTCCACGACGTGCTGGTCGTCGCGCAAAGCGGCGGTCATCGCCGACTGCACGGGCCGAGGCACGATCATGCCGGCGTGCTTGCGGATCTCCAGCAGGCGCTTGACCAGCACCGGATCGCCGGTGACGAACCCGGCGCGATAGCCGGCGAGGCTGGAGGACTTGGACAGCGAGTGCACGGCCAGCAGCCCCTCGGTGCTGCCGCCGCTGACCCGCGGGTCCAGGATCGACACGGCCGAAGAGTCCCAGGTCAGAGACAGGTAGCACTCGTCGGAGGCGATGATGGTGCCGCGCTCACGGGCCCAGTCCACGACCTTGCGCAGGTGCTCGATCGGCAGCACCCGCCCGGTCGGGTTGGACGGCGAGTTCAGCCACAGCAGGGCCGGCCGCCGCGGACCGAGGGCGGTCAGGCCCTCCACCCGCGCCACCTCGGCCCCGGCCAGCAGGGCCCCGACCTCGTAGGTCGGGTACGCCAGCTCGGGAATGGCCACCAGGTCCCCGCCGCGCACGCCGAGCAGCGTCGGCAGCCAGGCCACCAGCTCCTTGGAGCCGATGGTCGGCAGCACGGCGACCGGGTCGAGCCCACGGACGCCGAACCGGCGGTCCATCGCGTCGACGGCGGCCTGGCGCAGCTCGGGGGTGCCGTGGGTGGTCGGATATCCGGGCTGGTCGCTGACCGCCGCGAGGGCGTCACGAATCAGCTCGGGCACCGGGTCGACCGGCGTGCCGACGGACAGGTCGACCACACCGTCCGGGTGCGACCGCGCGGTGGCGGTGTGGTCGGCCAGCGAGTCCCACGGGAAGTCCGGCAGCGCCGGCCCCGTCGTAGAACCACTCACTCGTGCGCGGCCTGCTGCGGCAGCTGGGCCACGAACGACGGGTCGTTGCTGGTCTTGCCGATCTTCGCCGCGCCGCCGGGCGAGCCCAGCTCGTTGAAGAAGTCCGCGTTCGCCTTCGTGTAGTCCTTCCACTGGTCGGGGACGTCGTCCTCGTAGTAGATGGCCTCCACCGGGCAGACCGGCTCACAGGCACCGCAGTCGACGCACTCGTCGGGGTGGATGTAGAGCATCCGGTCACCCTCGTAGATGCAGTCGACGGGGCACTCTTCGATGCACGCCTTGTCGAGTAGATCGACGCAGGGCTCGGCGATCACGTAGGTCACTGCGTTCTCCTGCTTCCGTCTTCGTCCATCTGCCGCGGGACATCGGTGCTGGGTCCCGCGGGCACCCGGCCAGTATCCCCCGGCTGGGAGGCAAGGCTCGCACCTGGGCACCCCAATCGCCACGGTACGTCCCGAGGATCGAGAAATGAGCTGGAACCGCCATGTGGCCCCCGGCACAGTCACCGGATGGACGCCATCGCGAAACTGGAGATCCGGTGCGCCGACGCCTGGCCGGCGCTGGTCGACGAGCGGCTCGGCCAGTGGCGCCTGCGCGCCGCCGACGGCTTCACCGGGCGGGCCAACAGCGCCCTGACCACGGGCGATCCCGGCCGGCCGATTCCCGAGGCCCTGGCCACCATCGTCGCTTTCGCGGCCCGTCACGCCATCACACCGGCGGCTCACGTCACGGTGGGGTCGCCCACCGAGCGAGACATCCGGGCGGCCGGCTGGCAGCTGGCCGAAGACCACCCTGGCGGGGCGGAGTCGGCGGTGATGGTCGGGCCACTCCCTGATGTGGCACTGCCCGATGGGGAGGCGCCGGGCGAGATTTTGGACAAGCCGTCGCCGCAGTGGTGGGAACTGGCCGTCGGCGAGCCCACGCCGGCGCAGCGGCACGTGCTCGGCACGGGCCCGCTGCTCGGCTTCGGCTACGTCGAGGGTGCGGCGGTGGTCCGGGGCTGCATCGTGGACTCGACGTTGCACATCTCACGGCTGGCCGTGCGGCCGGAGCTACGCCGCCAGGGCACCGCCCGGCGGCTGCTGGCCGCGCTGGGCGCATGGGCCCGGGACCGCGGCGCGCGGAACGCGGTGCTCCAGGTCGCCGTGCACAACGAGGCCGCGATCCGGCTGTATGAGGACCTCGGCTTCGCCGAGCACCACCGCTACCGGTATCTGCGGCCGTAAGACCTCATCGGCCGAGACCTCTTACATCAGCCCGGGGACTACTTGCCCTTCTTCTTGTTCGTGTGACGAAGGTCACCGACAATCTTGAAGGCGGGGCCGCCCATGCCCGGCTTGGCCTTCTCGTTCTCGCCGTCGACCAGTGCCTTGATGGCGTCGACCGGGTCGTTGGAGTGCCGGTCGTCCTTGCGCTGCACGCTCATGACTGCCTCCCACGCGGGTCCCAGCGGACCGCGCTCTGCTCCCGCATCCAGCGCCGCGCACGTTTGCGCAGTCGCCACAGCACCAGCCTCCCACCGATCAAGGGTCCGGTGCGTCCGTCGATCGTCGCCAACAACTGGCCCAGCCGCTGGGCGGTGGCGGCCAGGGCCCGCACGGTGACGCGCCCGTGCCGCCGGTTGGCCTCGACCAGCTCGGTAAGCAGGTACGCGGTCTGGCCGTCCTCGTCGCCGCCGACCGACGCCGCGTTGACGTCACGGCCGTAAAGCACGGCGGCCAGCACCCGCACCCGCAGCTCGACGGTGTCGGCCTCGGCGCAGACGACCAGGGCCTGCTCGCACAGCGTCAGCGCCTTGCGGTCGACACCGGTGGACGCGACCAGCAGCGGCACCAGGGCGGCGACGCGGCTGGTCAGCTCGGTGGGCAGGGTCCCGAGGCGGGCCAGGTACTTGGGGTCGACGCCGTCGATGTTGGCCACCGCGCCGATGGCCCGGCCGTGCAGCCGGAACGGGTCGGGGTCGCCGAGCACGGCCAACACGGGCCCGGCCGCGCGGACGAACGGCCGGAGCGCGGCGACGACCTCGGCGTCATCCACTGGGTCATCCACTGGCCGTGGGCAGTCGGGCCCGGCCGAGCGCGTTGCCCAGGACCACCGCCGACGGCAGCGCTCCGGCCGCCAGCAACGCGAGGATCCGCCAGTCCGGGTAGACCAGGAAGTTTCCGCCCGGCCCGCCCACGGTCAGCCAGAGCGTCACGGCGATCCAGGCGAACGCCGGCAGGCCGCCGACCCAGGTCACCGGCTTCAGGCGGGCGGCGGCCCGGACCAGCATGGGCGTGGTGATGAAGGCGATCACGATGGTGATCGGGAACGGGAAGCCGCCGAGGTCCGGCAGCGTGGTGCCGTCGAACCGGGCCGGCAGGAACACGATGTCGACGACCGCGAGCAGGATCGCGTCGAGCACGAGCACGACGAGAACCACCCAGTCGCCGGGCCTCATCGCACGGACTCCAGGTGGTTCAAGGAGGCGAAGTCGTCGGTCATCGCGTGCGTTCCACGTCGTTCAGGCCTCCGAAGAGATCGGTTTCCGCGCCCTCCGAGGGACCGGCCGCCAGCACGTAGAACTCGGTGCCGATGACGGGCTGGGTGATGCCGTTGGACAGGGCGTAGCAGGCCGCGCCCTCACCGTTCTGCCAGACGCTGACCTGCGTGGCGTGGGCCCGCAGGGCGGACAGCTTGGCCGGCACGTGGGCCTCGATGTCGACGCGGGTGGTGATCACCTCGTCGTCGACGACGGGCAGCTCGCCGGGCGCGGGCATGCGGTAGGGCACGCCCTCGACGCCACGGAGCTTCTCCAGGCCGGCGGCGACGGCGTCGCGGGAGGTGACGCTGTGGAAGACGCGCAGCACGTCAGGCACCTGGGCGGCCGCGGCGGTGGTGATCTCGTGGGCCCGGATGTGGTCGGGGTGGCCGTAACCGCCGAAGCTGTCGTAGCTGACGACGACCTGCGGCTTGACCTCGCGCAACACCTCGGCGAGCTGCTCGGTCTGCACGGCGAGGTCGCCGGAGACGAAGGCCCGCGGGTGCTGGTTGGCCTCGACGCCGACCATGCCCGAGTCGCGCCACCGGCCGATGCCGCCGAGGAAGCGGTGGTCGTTGACGCGGAGCGCGGCGCAGGCGGAGCGGAGCTCACCGACCCGGTAGCCGCCTAGTTGGTCGGCGGCTTCGGCGCGCAGTTCGTTCAGGCTGGCGGGGATGATCTCGCCCTCCTCACCGAGCGTGCAGGTGACGACGGTGACGTGCACGCCGAGTGAGGCGTAGTGGGCGATGGTCCCCCCGGTCCACAGGCTCTCGTCGTCGGGGTGCGCGTGCACCAGCGCGAGCCGTGGTGGGGCGGTCAGGGTCACCGGTCAAGGGTAGAGCGAGGGCCTGACGCCCGACCCTCCTGGGGAGGCCGAGACCGCGTCCGGGGACTGGGGAATCTGCGAACGCGGCCTCGTTTCCCCCTTGATCGTCTCCGTCCGGGCGGCCCGAGTTCCCCCTGCCGCGAGGCCGGCAGCGACTCGGAACACCCGGACGTCGACAGGATTGAGCTAACCAACTGCGCGTGACGTCTCCGTGACGCGGCGGTGGCGTAGCGGCCCGGGCCGGTTCACGTATCGGATTGACGCTGTCGTGCCTGGTCGGCGCAGTCCGGGCAGGTCGGCCAGAGCCACTCGGCGCGGGGCACGCGCCGGGCCGCCATGCCCTTGCCGCACAGCGCGATGACGTGCGTGCCCCAGGCAAGGAGCTGCTCGTCCGGGTAGCAGTGCCGACGCCCGTCCGCCGGCTGCCACGCGAACCGGGGGCCGGTCAGCCGCACTAGATCGCTCATACCAAGCACAGTACAACCTGCATGTGCGGTTTAGATGTGACACGATTGGGTGACGTCGGTGCACATGTGGGCGGGCTGAGGTGAGGATGTCGGCCATGGCGAACCCGGTGGTCAGCAAGATCCTGTTGGGCTTCGAGATGCGGGAGCTGCGGGAGAACAGCTCGGTCAGCCGGGAGGCGATGGCCGAGGTGCTGGACTGCGACCTGTCGAAGATCAGCCGGATCGAGAACGACAAGGGCTCCTTGACGAGCCTGGAGGTCAAGGCGCTGGCGGAGCTCTTCGACCTCCCGGCCAAGAAGGCCGAACGTTTGAAGGCACTGGCCAAGGACTCCCGCCACCGAGCCAGCTATCGGGTCGCTGACTGGGCCCAGAAGTTCACCGGCATCGAGCAGGCAAGCAGCGAGATCCGCAGTTACGAGAACGAATTGGTCCCTGGCCTCTTCCAAACCGAGGACTACACGCGGGCCATCACCCGCGCGGCCGACCCCACCCGACCGGCGCGTGATGTCGATCGCCTGGTCGCGGGAAGGGCTGAGCGGCAAGCCGTCCTCACACAGGAAGCGCCGCCGCGGATCGTGTCGGTGATCAACGAGGCAGTGGTTCGGCGGGTGGTCGGCGGTAGCACCGTGATGGGTGATCAGCTGACCCGGTTGAGGGAGATTGCCGAGCTTCCCACTGTCGAGCTGCACGTGCTCCCCTTCATCGCCGGTGCGCACGCGGCCATGGGTAGCTCGTTCGTGTTGCTACAGCTGCCGGATCCCTACGACGTGCGGATCGTCTATCTGGAGAGCCTGACAAGCGCCGACTATTTGGATCAGGAAGAGCAGGTAGACGCGTGTAGCCTCACGTTCGAGCGGCTCCTCGGCGCGGCGCTGAGCACCGCGCAGACCGTGGGGCTGATCGACCAGGTGATGCGCGAACTCTAGGAGGGCCGCATGGCGACCCAGCGCTGGCGAAAGTCCAGCTACAGCAACGGCAACGGTGGCAACTGCGTGGAGCTGTCCACCCAACCCCACACCACCGCCGTTCGTGACTCCAAGAATCCTGAGGGCGATGTCCTTCTCTTCCCCGCCAAGGCCTTCGCCGCCTTTCTGACCAGCATCAAGACCGACTGACCTCGCGGCGTCACGAAAATGTCAGACCCTCTCGCTAGGGTCGAAGACACCGTGGGGAGGAACCGGTAAACGGCTCGTGGGCCGTCCGACGAGGGGGAGTCGTCGAACGGCCCACGGAGCCAACAGATCAAGCGACCGGCATCTCCTCGGCGAAGTGGCACGCCGAGAGCAGCTCGCTCTCGCCACGCTTGCGCAGCTCCGGAGCCTCCGTCGCGCAGATGTCCTGGGCCTTCCAGCACCGGGTCCGGAACCGGCAGCCCGACGGCGGATTGACCGGGCTGGGCACGTCACCGGTGAGCACGATCCGGTTGCGCTGGCGCTCCCGTTCGCGCTTCGGGTCCGGCACGGGCACGGCCGACAACAAGGCCTGCGTGTACGGGTGCATGGGCTTGCTGTAGATCAGCTCCCGCGGCCCGACCTCGACCAGCGAACCCAGGTACATGACGGCGACCCGGTGCGAGATGTGCCGCACCACGGACAGGTCGTGCGCCACGAACAGGTACGCGAGGTTGAGCTCGTGCTGCAACTCCTCGAGCAGGTTGACCACGCCGGCCTGCACGGACACGTCCAACGCCGACACGGGCTCGTCCAGCACCACGAACTTCGGGTTCAGGGCCAGCGCACGGGCAATGCCAATACGCTGCCGCTGACCGCCCGAGAACTCGTGCGCGTAGCGGTTCCGGTGCTCGGGGTTCAGGCCGACGATCTCCATCAGCTGGTTGATCCGCTGCTGGATGGCCTCCGGACTGCCGAACCGGTGGATCCGCAGCGGCTCGGCGATGATGTCGTTGACCTGCCACCGCGGATCCAGCGACGCGTACGGGTCCTGGAACACGATCTGCATGTCCCGCCGCATCCCCTGCAACTCACGGGGATGCATGGTGGTCAGCTCCTTGCCCTCGAACCGCACCGAGCCCGAGGTGGGCTTGTGCAGCTGGAGGATGGCCCGGCCGGTGGTCGACTTGCCCGAGCCGGACTCGCCGACCAGGCCCAGCGTCTCGCCGGCGGCCAAATCAAAGCTGACGCCGTGCACGGCCTGCACGTGGCCGACCGTGCGCGGGATGATGCCGCCGCCCCGCACCGGGAACGACTTGAACAGGTCGTTGACCTGGAGCAGCGGAGTGCCGGTGGTGCCCGCGTCGCCGCTGGCCGGCCTGGTCTCGATGCCGGTGCTCACGACGCGGCCTCCTTCTCGTCACTGTTGTCCGCGAGGTGCTCCTCGACGACCGCCTCGGGGTTGTCGATCATGAGCGCGGCGAGCGGCTCCTCGGCGCCGATCTCCTTGCGGGCGAACAGCTTCTTCGGGTCCTCGTAGCCGACCAGGTCGTTCCACCGGTGGCACCGGGTCAGGTGCGCCGCGGTGCCGCCGACCTCGAACAACGGCGGCTCCGACTCGTGGCACACCGGCGCCACCAGCGGGCAGCGCGGTGAGAAGGCGCAGCCCGACGGCAGGTTGACCAGCGAGGGCGGCGCGCCGGTGATCGGGGTCAGCCGCTGCCCGATCATGCTCGGGTCCGGGTTGGAGCCGAGCAGGCCAACCGTGTACGGCATGTGCGGCGCGTCGAACACGTCGTCCACCGAGCCGGCCTCGACGACGGTGCCGGCGTACATCACCTGCACCTTGTCGACCATGCCGGCCACCACACCCAGGTCGTGGGTGATCATGATGATGGCGGCGTTCGTCTCGTCCCGGATCCGCAGCAGCGTCTCCAGGATCTGCGCCTGCACGGTCACGTCCAGCGCGGTCGTCGGCTCGTCCGCGATGATCACGTCCGGGTCGTTGATGATCGCCATCGCGATCACGACGCGCTGCCGCATGCCGCCGGAGAACTCGTGCGGGTACTGCTTGGCCCGCCGGTCCGGCTGCGGGATGCCGACCTGCTCCAGCGCCTCGACCGCCTTGGCCCAGGCCGCCTTCTTGGACACCTTGTGGTGCTCGAGGTAGGCCTCGGTCAGCTGGGCGCCGACCGTGAAAACCGGGTTGAGCGACGTCATCGGATCCTGGAAGATCATGGACATCGAGTTGCCGCGGAACTTGCGCATCTCGTTGTAGCTCAGGCCGTTGAGCTCCTGGCCGCGGTACGAGATCGAGCCCGAGACCCGGGCCGACTTCGGCAGCAGCCCCAGAATCGCCATCGAGGAGACCGACTTGCCGGAGCCGGACTCGCCGACGACGCCCAGCACCTCACGCGGCTTGAGCTCGAAGGACAGGTCACGCACCGCGTGCACGACGCCGTCGTCGGTCGGGAAGTCGACCGTCAGGTCGGACACCCGCAGCAGCGGCTCGTTCGGGTCGATCGTGTCGACGCCCTCGGTCATCACGCACGCACCTTCGTCTGCCTCGGGTCGAACGCGTCACGCAGTCCGTCACCGATGAAGCTGATGGTCATCGAGATCAGCACGATGGCCAGGAACGGACCCCAGAACAGCCACGGGCGCAGCAGCACCTGCGTGTAGTTGTCCTGCACGATCAGGCCGAGCGAGGTGTCCGGCAGCTGCACGCCGAGGCCGATGAACGACAGCGCCGCCTCGGTCAGCACGGCGGTGGACACCGACAGCGTGGCGTTGACCGTGATGGTGCCGACCATGTTCGGGATCAGGTGCTTGAACACGATGTGCCAGGTACCCCCGCCCGACGCCCGCGACGCCTCGACGAACTCACGGGCCGACAGCGACAGCGCCTCACCACGGGTGATACGGGCGATCTGCATCCAGTTGAACAGCGCCAGCACCGCGGCCACCACGTACCAGCTGGGGGCGAAGGCGTGCACCAGCAGGGCGGTCAGCGCGATCTGCGGCACGATCAGGAACAGGTCGACCAGCCGCATCAGGCTGCTGTCGACGATGCCCTTCAGGTAGCCGGCGACGGCGCCGATCAGCACGCCGACGATGGTCGAGCTGATCGCCACCGTGAACGCGATGGCCAGCGAGAACTGGGTGCCGCGCAGTAGCTGGGCCAGCGCGTCGCGGCCGAGCTGGTCGGTGCCGAGCAGATGGCCGCCGCCGGGCTTGAGGTAGCCGCCCGCCTTGGTGTCCGCGTAGTTGTACTTCAGGAACAGCGGCACGACGAAGGACGAGATCGCCAGCAGGAGCAGCACCGCCAGGCTGACCATGGCCAGCCGGTGATGCACGAAGCGGCCGAGGATGATCGACGTCTGCGACCGCGCCTTGGCGTCGAACTCGTGGCGCGCGGCCGCGGCGGTGCCGCCGGCCGTTGCCGTAGTGGTGGCGTCAGGCAAGGCGAATCCTCGGGTCGAGAAGGCCGTAGAGCAGGTCCGAGATCAGGTTGAAGATCACGACGATGGTCGCGGTCACCGCGAACCAGCCCATCAGGGTCGGGGGGTCGTAGTTGGACACGGCCTTGACCAGCACGGTGCCCATGCCGTTCCAGCCGAACACGCGCTCGGTGATGATCGCGCCACCGATGATGGCGCCGATGTTGAGCGCGAACAGCGTGCTGACCGGGATGAGCGCGTTGCGCATGGCGTGCCGGAAGATCACCCGGCTCTGCGAGAGGCCCTTGGCCCGGGCGGTCCGCACGTAGTCGGCGTTGAGCGTCTCCAGCATGGAGGCCCGCTGGAACCGGCTGTACGCGGCGAAGCTGATGGTCATCAGCGAGATCGTCGGCAGCAGGAAGGTGCCGGAGTAGTTGACGATGACCTCGCCGAGGTTGTGCCCGAAGCCGTTGGCCGGCGGGCCCGCCGTCTGCAGCCAGCGCTTGAGGTGCAGCGACAGCAGCAGCTCGTTGAACTGGATGCCGTAGTTCTTGACCACGACGGCGACACAGGCGATCGGCATCGAGAACATCAGGAACGCGACGCTGGTCATCAGGTAGTCGAAGATCGAGTACTGCCGGACGGCGGAGAACACGCCGACGGCGATGCCCAGCACGAGCGCGATCAGCTCGGCCCCGATGACCAGGCGCATGGTCACCCAGAGCGCGTTGGAGATGGTGTCGAACACCGGGGCCTGCGCCTCGCCGAGCGCGATGCTGGTGCCCCAGTCGCCGCGCAGGAAGCCGGTCAGCCAGTCCCAGTAGCGGACCAGGATGGAGTGGTCCAGGCCGAGCTGGGCCGACAGCGACTGGATCTGCTGCGCCGTGATGCCGGGCTTGGTGCGCAGCCCGGCCAGCGGGTCACCGGCGGAGGCCACGAGTATGAAGACGAGGAAGCTGCCGATCAACAGGATGGGTATGGAGATCAGCAACCGTCGAATCAGGTATTGGAACACGGGTTGCTCCTCGACGACCTCACCGGGCGCGGGTCGGGTGGCCGGCTGGAGCGAGGTCTGCCTGGACGGTGGGGACGGGGTCAGTGGTGAACACGGGTGCGCCCCGGCGCCGATCGCGGACCGCGACCGACGCCGGGGAGCTCGAACCCGCTGATACAGCTAATCAGGCGTTCGGCTTCTGCCACTCGTTGGCGTTCCACATCGAGCCGTAGTAGCTCTGGAACCACGCCTTGTCGATGTCACCGGTGTAGGCCCACATGTTCGGGGGCTGGAACAGCGGGAACGTCGAGTAGGTGTCGGCGATCGCCTTGTCGGCGGCCTGGTAGTAGGTCACCGCGGCGGCGTCGTCGGTCTGCTTCAGGGCGTTGTCGAACGCGTCGTCCGCCACCTTGGAGGTGGTGCCGTTCCAGTTCTGGTTGCCACCGGTCTTGTACGTGGTGATGCCGGCGGAGTGGAACGGAGCGACCGACCAGGCGAACAGGGCCACGTCGTAGTCGCTGTCGCTGACCCGCTTGTCCAGGAAGTTGGCGTCGGTGTCGTCCTGGATGTCGATGCCGGCCGCCTTGCACTCCTGCTGGAGCAGCGCCACGGTCTGCTTACGGCGCGGGATGTCGGTGTGGCTGATCTTGAAGGTCAGCTTCTTGCCGTCCTTGACCATGATGCCGTCCGGGCCGGGGGCCCAGCCGTCGGCGGTCAGCGTCGCCTTGGCCGTCGCCGGGTTGGAGACCAGCTTGTCCGAGTAGTTGTCGGCGTAGCCGGGCATACCCGGGAAGAAGATCACGCTGTTGAACGGCTTGGCGTCCGGCTGAACCTGCTTGATCAGCTTGTCGACCAGCTCGTTGCGGTTGATGCACTGGCCGAACGCCTTGCGCACCGCCTCGTCCTGGAACACCGCGCGCTTGAGGTTCAGGTCGAGGTGCTCGAAGTTCAGGCCGGCGTTGGCGCCGTAGGTGATGCCCGACGAGCCGAGGGTCTGCAGCGTCTGGGCGGCGTTGGCGTCCGGCTGCGCCGAGGACAGCACCTGCTCCTCGTTGTTCTGGAGCGCCTGCACCTGGGCGTTGGAGTCGGGGATCGCCTTGAGGGTGATCTTCGCCGGGCCGCCGGGGTTGCCCGGCCACTTCGGGTTGCGGACCAGCGTGATGGAGGAGCCCTGCTGCCAGTCGCTGATCATGTACGCGCCGGAGCCCGGGGCCAGGTCGGCCTTGAAGCCCTTCCAGCCCGTGTTCCAGAAGTCCGAGACCTTGGTCAGCAGGTCGGCCGGGCTCTTCGGGGTCACCTGGGTGATGTCCGAGACGCCGGTCTGCTTCTCCAGGACGTGCGCCGGGAGCAGGTCGTCGGAGATGCCGAACAGGCTCTTCCAGTCACCGAACGGCGAGGAGAACGACGTGACGAAGGTCTGGTCGTCCTGGCACTTGGCCGAGTCGATCTGGCTGTAGCCGGTGGTGCCGCCGGGCAGGAAGTACGTGGTCTTGCCGTCGGCCTTCAGGTCCTGGCCGCTCTGCGCCAGCCAGGCCAGGTAGAAGTCCTTGCAGTTCCACGGGACGCCGTCCGACCAGCTGACGCCCTTCTTGATCTTCCACGTCACGACCTGCTTCGGGCTGGTCGAGGTGACCTCGACCGAGTCCATGACGTCCTTGTTGAGCAGGACCTTGTTGTTGCCGTCCAGGATGAACGGCCGCGCGAGGACCTGGATCAGCGCGTAGCTGTTGTACGACTGCACCGCGTCGGCCGTCGCGTTGTTGTACGCGGTAAACGGCTTGTCGGTCGAAACAACGACCGGGCCAATGTCCTTGACCTTCGGCGCGGTGTACGTGTCTCCGGATTCACCCTTGGCAATGGCCGCGCTGGCGAGTCCGCCACCGTTGGACCCATTGTTCTGATCGCCCCCACCGGAGCCGCCACATGCGGTCAGCATGAGAGCTGCGCCGGCCATCACCGCGATCGCGGGGATCGCCTTGGATCTCCTCATTGACACGTGCCCTCCTAGCACAGGGCGGCCGCGACCCGATCAGGTCGACGCGCTCCGCCCGGGGACCATAGCGCGCAACAAGCTACTCGACCTGCGCGCTGATGCCAGGCACCGTAAGAAGAGGAATCCCCGTGGGTCACTGGTCACACCGGGATCGTGACCAAAGGGTGACACGGTGACAGCGCGTAGCGATTGAGCAGTTACCGGGCGGGATCGTTCGCTACCCGAACGGGGGAAAAATCTGTCAAGCGTTGAAATCGGACAGTACCTCGCGACTGCCCGAATTAACAGCGATTAACAACACGAATGGGTCATCGGCGAACAGAACGCCGCCACGTTGGCGCGCCGGCAAAGGGCCCGACCAAGGGTGGTCCGCCGTTCACACCAGTGATCTCGGAACCGGTTGCGAGCACATCGGACAGTTGGAACAAAGGCATCGCCACATGCTGCTGCCACAACGCCGGCTCGACCGTGGCCAACGCGTCCGACAGCGAGATCGCGCCGGTCAGGGCCGCTTCGACGGTCGGCTGCAGGCCCCGGTCGCAGAACCCGGCCGGGTTGGCCGCCGGCAGTGCCGTGGTGCCGTCCGGCAGGGCCCCGCGGCAGCCGAAGGACGCCGCCAGCACGCCGGCCGGGTCACCCCCCACCGCCTGCGGGACGATCGCGATGTCCACCGAACTGTCGGTGTCGTTGCCCTGGTCGTTGGCAGGGGTGGTGCTGGTGCTGGCGGACGGCGAGGTGGTCGTGGTGGCCGGCAGCACGGTCCCGAACAGCTGGTCACCGGATGTGTTCAGGATGGTGGCCCCGATGCCGGCGGCCGACAGCTGCTGCTGGAGCACACCGGCCAGCTGTGAATAGGGGGCCCGGTCGTTGGGCGCGCCGATGACGAGGTTGAGCGGCACGCCGTCACGCAGCCAGGCCCCGTTGGCCTTGGTGTAGCCCGCCTGGGTGAGAAGTTGATTCACCACATCGTGGTTGGGTGCCCCGACGCCGGGCGGGATGGACGGCTTGTAGCCCGGCTGCGAGGGGGCCGTCACCAGCGAGTCGGCCCGGAGTGTCGCCGACGGGCCGCCGCCCGTGCCCAGGGTGATCAGCGCGTCCCGGTCGATCGCCGCGAACACGGCGGCCCGCAGCGTCGGGTTGGACAACCGCGCACTGCTCTGCCGTAGCAACAGCTCCACCACGACCGGATTGGGCACGGTGGTCAGCGTGACCGCCTTGCCCAGCTCGGTCAGCCCGCGCATGGTGCTGTCGCCCGCGGTCATCACCGCCAGCTGGTCGTCGCCGGCCTTGAGCGCAGCGATCAGGTCGGCCTGGCCGGCCTGGCGCAGCACGATCCGCTCCAGCTTGGTCGACCGGCCCCAGTAGCGGTCGTTGCGCTGCAACACGATCTCGCCGCGCTCGGGGTCGATGCTGCGGATGGAGAACGGGCCTCCGGCCGCCGGGAAGGTCTCGCTCAGCGCCCCGGTCCAGCCGCCGGGGGCGTCCTTGAGCACGTGCGCCGGCAGCAGGTTGCCGAACAGCGTCCGCCAGCCCGGGTAGGGCTGGCTGAACGTCACGTCGGCCACCCGGCCGCCGTCACGGGCCGAGACGCCGGTGATCAAGCGGTAGCCGGCCGGGTCGACCACGCCGGGCTGGCTGCGCATGTTCTGCCACAGGTAGGCGAAGTCCTCGGCGGCGATCGGCGCGCCGTCACCCCAGGCCGCCTGCGGCTTGATGGTGTACGTGACCGTGTACGGGCTGGCCTTGGTCACCTCGGCCGACACCATCAGCGTGGTGTCCAGCTGTGGGCTGCCGTCCGGGCCGGTGTGGAAAACCGAGGGCAGCACGAGTTCACCGAGCGCCCGGGTGACCGTGGTCTGGTTGGCCAGCAGGTGCGGGTTGTAGCCGCCCTTCACGCTGTCCATGCCGATCACCAGCTGGGTCGGGTCGGCCTGCGTGGTCGGGGTCACCGCGGTCGGCGGAATGCTGACCAACGGCGGTGGCGGCGAATCGGTGCAGGCCGTCAGCAGCGCGCACACCGCCGCCGTGAGGGCCAGCAGCGCCGACCTGCCGCGCACGAAATCCGCCTCCAAGGTGTTTCGACCGGGGCGAAGCCCCGTGTGGTCCACAGCCGGGCTTCAGCCGTCAACTATGGACCACACGGGTGAATAGACGCGTGCGGGGTAGGAAAGGTTGTTACTTGGCGGCCTGGTCGCGAGTCTTGGCCCGGGACCGCTCGCGGCCACGGGTGGTCGCGTCCAGCACCAGCTTGCGCACCCGGATCACGGTCGGCGCGACCTCGACGCACTCGTCGCTGGCGCAGAACTCCAGCGCCTCCTCCAGCGACAGCTTGCGCGGCCGGGCCAGCGTCTCCATCACGTCGGCCGAGGACTGCCGCATGTTGGTCAGCTTCTTCTCACGGGCCACGTTGATGTCCAGGTCCTCGGCCCGCGGGTTCTCGCCGACGACCATGCCCTCGTACGAGTCCTGGCCGGGCTCGACGAAGAAGGTGCCGCGGTCGGCCAGCTGGATCATCGCGTAGGCGGTGATCGGGCCGGTCCGGTCGGCGACCAGCGAGCCCGAGTGCCGGGTGCGGATCTCGCCGGCCCACGGGTGGTAGCCCTCGAACACGTGGTTGGCGATGCCGGTGCCGCGGGTCTCGGTGAGGAAGTCGGTGCGGAAGCCGATCAGGCCGCGGGCCGGGATCACGTAGTCCAGCTTGATCCGGCCGGTGCCGTGGCCGTCCATGTGCTCCATGCGGCCCTTGCGGTTGGCCAGCAGCTGCGTGACCGCGCCGAGGTGCTCCTCGGGCGAGTCGACGGTGAGCCGCTCGTAGGGCTCGCACAGCACGCCGTCGATGGTGCGGGTGACGACCTGCGGCTTGCCCACGGTCAGCTCGAAGCCCTCACGGCGCATCTGCTCGACCAGGATGGCCAGCGCCAGCTCGCCACGGCCCTGCACCTCCCAGGTGTCGGGGCGCTCGGTCGGCAGCACGCGGATCGACACGTTGCCGACCAGCTCGCTGTCCAGCCGGGCCTTGACCAGGCGGGCGGTGAGCTTGGTGCCGCCGTTGCGGCCGGCCAGCGGCGAGGTGTTGACGCCGATGGTCATGGAGATGGCCGGCTCGTCCACGGTGATCCGGGGCAGCGGCTCGGGGCTGTCGGCGTCGGCCAGCGTGTCGCCGATCGTGATGTCCTGGATGCCGGCGATGGCCACCAGGTCACCGGCGGCGGCCCGCTCGGCCGGCTGGCGCTCGAGGCCCTCGGTGATCAGCAGCTCGGTGATCTTCACGCGCTGGGTCGAGCCGTCCTCGCGGCACCAGGCCACGAACTCGCCCTTGCGCATGGTGCCGGCGTGGATGCGGCACAGCGCGATACGGCCGAGGAAGCTGCTGGCGTCCAGGTTGGTGACCAGGGCCCGCAGCGGGGCCTCCGGGTCGCCGGTCGGCGCCGGCAGGTGGCCGAGCAGCACGTCGAACAGCGGGTCGAGGTTCTCGCTGTCGGGCAGGCCGCCGTCGGCCGGCTGGGTCAGGCTGGCCTTGCCGGCGCGGGCCGAGGCGTAGATGACCGGCAGGTCGAGCACGGAGTCGTCCGCGCCGACCTCGGTGGCCAGGTCCAGCAGCAGGTCGTGGGTCTCCTCGACGACCTCGGCGATGCGGGCGTCCGGGCGGTCGACCTTGTTCACGACCAGCACCACCGGCAGGCCGGCGGCCAGCGTCTTGCGCAGCACGAAGCGGGTCTGGGGCAGCGGGCCCTCGCTGGCGTCGACCAGCAGCAGCACGCCGTCCACCATGGACAGCGCGCGCTCGACCTCGCCGCCGAAGTCGGCGTGGCCGGGGGTGTCGACCACGTTGATCGTGACGACCCCGTCCGGCGTGCTGCGCCGCACCGCGGTGTTCTTGGCGAGGATCGTGATGCCCTTCTCACGTTCCAGATCGCCGGAGTCCATGACCCGGTCGACCAGCTCGGCGCGGGCGGCGAACGCCCCCGACTGCCGCAGCATGGCGTCGACCAGCGTGGTCTTGCCGTGGTCGACGTGCGCGATGATGGCGACGTTGCGAAGGTCCGTGCGGATCTGACTCGCGGTGGCCGTGGGCACGCGGGACTCCTAGAGCTTTCGAGGTGGGAGGTGGGCACCGGCGGCCGTCTATACCCGCACGTGTCCTCGCCCATCGTACCTTTTCGGACGGACGGGTTCCGAGTAAGGGCAGCCTCACCTATCCTGTCGGGAGTCGACGACGGGAGTGCCACGGGTGGGCAAGGTCAAGGTGAAGAAGAAGTGCTGCCGGTCCAAGCCCAGGTGCAAGCGGTGCCCGGTGGTCGCCCTGCTCAAGGCCAAGAAGAAGGCGGCGTGATTCGCGGCATCGCCGACAGTATTTGATCTTGTTTTCGCCGTCGCGCTGATGATTTTTCTAGTGACAGGGTTCACACCCCGTCAGTGCGTGGGCGCGATCACTTTCACGTCGTAGAAGACGCCGTTGTGGTCGGGGAAGACCAGCGCGCCCTGCGCGTCGACCATCTTCCACAGCACGTGGCAGACACCGGTGGCGGTCGGCGTGACCGCGACGCTGACGGCGATCATCTGGCCCGGCTCGGCGTCCGGCACCGCAGCCCGGCTCGGCGAGACGCACTGCATGGTGGTGCCGCCGGCGATCTCCAGGAAGCGGTCGTGCCAGGCCACGGTCCCGGTGTTCTTCAGCCGCCACACCTTGGTGAAGGTCTGACCGACCGGCACCTGCGAGCCGTCCGGGAAGGTCATGTCGCCGGACAGGCCGTCGCCGCCGAACCCCGCTGCGTCGCCGGGCAGCGGATACGGATTGCGGGCGCCCCAGGTCGGCAGCTGCCGGAACAGCCGTGGCACCAGCACCGCGCCGGCCGCCAGCACCAGCACGACGACCGCGATGGCCAGCACGGCCGTTTTCCGGTTCCTCGGCTTGGCCGCCACCACCGGCTCCGGTTCCACGGCCGGCTCGGCATTGGCGTTCTCCCAACGGAAACGCCACTCCCGGCGGACGTCCTCGCCGGCGCCGGCCAGGCTGCGGACGAACTCCCAGGTGGTCTCCCACGAGGGCAGGACCCGGCCCCTGGTGGCCGCGGAGAGCGTGGATTTCGACGCCGCCGCACCGAGTTCGGCGCGCATCCGGTCATAGGACGGGTTGCCGGCCGACTCCTTCAGCGCCAGCAGCTCACGGGCGAAACGCGCGACCGGGCCGTCGTCGGCGTCCGGAACGATGTGCTTGCGCCCTCGCCTCGGCTGATTCTGAGGACCGGTCACAACCGTGAAATATAGGTCAGCACGAGCCGTGATCAGACGTGTGAGGCGGGTGACCCCTCCCCCGGGATCACCCGCCTCAGCGCCGACATCCTCCCCGGGTGTCGGCCCGGCTCACCTCAGAGCGAGCAGCCCTTTTGAATGCGCTTCACCTTGTTCTGGGCGCCGATGTCGAACTTGTGCTTGCCCTTGGTGCCGCCGTTGGTGACCATGCAGTAGATGTCCAGCCGGCCGTCCTGCACGTCCTCGACCACGATTCCGGCCGACACCTTGTGCGAGCAGTGGTTGTTGAAGTACACGGTGACCGAGGTGACGCCGTTGGCCCAGGAGTAGTTCGCGTCCGCGTCCTTGGGCGAGGTGCAGCTGATGCTCGCGTGCTTCACGTCGGTCGCCGACGCGGTCGGTGCGGCGGCGGCCATCAGGCCAAGACCGATTGCGGACGCGGCGACAGCGGCGATTGCCTTGTTCATGTTTTCCCCTCGATGCATGCCGGATTTCCGGTGCCACCAGCAAAGCCCGCGACGGGCGTCCGGTTCAAGCCGGCAATGTGCGAAGTCTCGTTCGCGCAGGTCAGGGGTTTGTCCGACGGTCCTTTCGAACAATTTCCGTGAGATCCGGCAGGAACGCGAGGTCCGCGTCGAGCCAGGGGACGTCATCGATTTCGCCGGCGCCGACCCATTTGACGGCGCTGTGTTCAACGGCAACCGGCTCCGCGTTTTCGTCCACCAGCGTTGCCGTATAGAGGCGGAGCACCATGCCGTTCCGCAGTGGCACCTCTGGTCCGATGCGTTGACCGGTTTTCACGTCGACACCGAGTTCTTCCCGGCATTCCCGCACGACGGCCGCCTCTTCGGACTCGCCCGGCTCCACCCGTCCGCCGGGGAATTCCCAACGGCCGGCATCGGCACTGGGAAAGGCCCGCTGCTGGGCCAGCACCTGTCCGTTCCGCATGATCGCGGTGGCAACGACAACCTGGGTCACGCTCAGATCCTGCCCCACATGGCCAGGCCGGACGCCGGCCACCGCACCTCGAACCGGGCACCACCTTGCGGTGAATCCGTCACCCGCACGGTTCCGCCGCGCCGCCGCACGGCTTCGGCCACCAGCGCCAGGCCCAGACCCGCGCCGCCGGTGCCGCGACCACGGTCGTCCTGCACGCGGTAGAAGCGGTCGAACAGGCGCGTGCGGTGTTCCACCGGCACGCCCGGGCCGTCGTCGTCGACCAGCAGCCGCACGGTCGTTCCGGCCGGCAGCACGGTGACGTTGACCTGCACGCGGGCGTAGCGCAGGGCGTTGTTGAGCAGGTTGTTCAACACCAGCGCCACTTCGCCGGGCGCGCACAGCACCATCGCCCCCGCGCGCGGCGCGTCGACCCAGATGCGCGGGCCGTTGCCGGACAGGCGCTCGGCCGCGGCGATCGCCGCCTCGCTCACGTCCACGCGCGCCACCGGCTGCGACTCCCCGGCGTCGGACCGCGCCAGCGCCAACAGGTCGTCCACCAGCGTCGACATGCGCTCCGACTCGTCCGTGACCGCCGCGAGCACCTCCTGCGCGAACTCCGGGTCCGGGTGCGCCACCGCCACCTCCGCCTGCGCACGGATCGACGCCACCGGCGAGCGCAGCTCGTGCGCCGCGTCCCCGGTGAAGCGCCGCAGCCGTTGCACCGCTTCGTCGTGCCGTACCAGCAGCTCGTTCATGGCTTCGGCCAGTGAGCGCAGTTCGTCGTGCGCCTCCGGCACCGGCAGGCGCTCCCCGCCGGCAGCGCGCCCGCCGCCGCCTGCATGCGCCGTACCGGCCACAGCGACCAGCCGACCACGAACCACGTCGCCACGCCGATCAGCAGCGACGCGAACACCGCGGCCAGCGACAGCCAGTCCGCGCCCTCGCGTACCGCCTGGTTGTAGCCCACGAGGTCGGCCCCCGCCGCCACCAGGCGCGGCAGGCCCGTCGGGTCGTAGATGACCTGGCCGATCCAGCGGTGCGGCGGGTCGTCGCCGAGGCGCAGCACGTCCTGACCCGACATCAGGGCTCTGACGTCACGCTCGCTCAGCTTCGGGGCCGGGCCACCGTCGACCGGCGCGCCGTCGGTGTCCAGGACGCGCAGTTGCACGTCCACCAGCGAGGAGCGCACCGGCTGGCCGGCGGCCACGGCCGGCGCCGCCTCGGTGAGGGCTTTGTGCAGCTCCGAGTCCGCCGCCCCGACCAGCAGCGGGCCGATCGCGCCGCCGGCCATGCGGGACAGCACCAGCAGGCACACCATCGCGAACAGCGTGGCCGAGCCCGTGATCTTGGAGCGCAGCGACCGCCGCCGCCACCAGGTGCGAGGGTTCATCGACGCAATGCGGCATCCAGCTCGGGCGAGCTGGCCATGTAGCCGTGACCGCGGATCGTCCGCACCACGTCACCAGCACCGACGGCGTCCAGCTTCCGGCGCAGGTAGCCCACGTACACCTCCACCGCATTGCGCGTGGCCGCCAGCTCGTCGCCCCAGACCGTGCGCAGCAGCTCGTCCTTCGTGACGACCGCGCCCGCGCGACTGACCAGCACCTCCAGCACCGCGAACTCACGGGGGCTGAGCGCCACCGGCTCCCCGGCCCAGCGCACCTCGCGGCCCGCGCGGTCGATCACCAGCTCCCCCACCTTCAGCTGCACCGCCGCCGCCTCCGTGGAGGCTCCTCGCCGCAGCACCGCACGGACCTGCGCCACCAGCACCATGAAGGAGAAGGGCTTCACCAGGTAGCCGTCCGCCCCCAGGTCGAGGCCGTCGGCCTGGTCCACCTCGCCGTCCTTGGCCGACACCAGCAGCACCGGCGTCTCCACGTGCTCCGCCCGCATGTGCTGGAGCACCCGGTAGCCCGACAGGCCCGGCAGCATGATGTCCAGCAGCACCACGTCGAAACTCCCGGTCAGCGCCGCCTTCAGCCCGTTCGGGCCGTCGGCCGCGCACACCACGTCCATCCCCTCGGCCGTCAGCCCGCGTTCCAGCGCCCGACGCACCCCGATCTCGTCATCCACTACGAGCACCCGTGGTCTCACCCGGCCAGTATGGCCACGATCGGGACGGCTCTCAGGGATCTCTCAGCGGTAACGCCTGTTCAGGGGGTCCTTCTCAGTGTTCTCTCAGCTCCTCAGTCCGGTCTCAGCTGGCCTTCACCAAGCTCGGAGGCGTTCACTGGGACGTATCGGAAGGGGACAGATGAACGGGAAGAAGGCAGGTCTGGTCGTCGGGGCGGCCGGCGTGCTGGCCGGCGTGGTCGGGCTCGGCGTGCTCGCGATGCCGGCCGGTGCGGGGCCCGCCCCCGTGTTGCCACAGGTCAGCGCCGAGGATCTGGTGCAGTCGGTGCTGACCACGCACAAGATTCCGGCGCTGGCCGGCACCGTCAGCGCGACCAACAACCTGGGGCTGCCGGCCGTGCCGGGGCTCGGGTCGGCGTCGAAGTTCCTCAGCAACGGCACGACCAACGCCCAGGTGTGGACCGACGGCCAGGGCAAGGAGCGGCTGGCGCTGCCCGGCGGCACCTCCGAGGAGACCGTCGTGTTCGACGGCACCACGTTGTGGGACTGGACCTCGTCCAACAACACCGTGCACAAGAACACCGGCACGGCCGAGAAGGGCAAGGAGCACATCCCGGCCAGCAGCGAGGGCGTCACCGACCCGACGCAGGCGGCCAAGCAGATCATCGCCTTGATCAGCAAGGACAGCACGGTCAAGGTGGACGGCACCGCGACCGTGGCCGGCCGGTCGGCCTACGAGCTGGTGCTCGCGCCGAAGCCGTCCGAGCGCACCATGCTGCGCGAGGTGCGCATCGCCATCGACTCCGAGACCAAGATCCCGCTGCAGCTGAGCGTGCTGGCCAACGGCAACAGCCAGCCGGTGGCCCAGATCGGCTTCGCCAAGCTGACGATCGGCCAGCAGGACCCGGCGCTGTTCACGTTCACGCCGCCGGCCAACGCCAAGGTCGTCACCGGCAGCGCGGACGAGGCCAAGCAGAAGGCCGGTGAAGCGGCCAAGGACCTGCCGGAGCCGAAGTTCGTCGGCACCGGTTGGGACACCGTGCTGGTGCAGAAGCTGCCGGACGGGCTGCTGGGCAACAAGTCGGCCAGCACCAAGGGCGGCGAGAGCATCGACCCGTCGAAGCTGTTGGGCCAGTTGGGCAAGCGCGTGAGCGGCCCGTGGGGTTCCGGCTACCAGGTCAGCACCGCGGTCGGCACCGCGCTGATCCTGGATGACGGCCGCGTCGCCGTCGGCGCCGTGCCGCAGCAGGTCCTGATCGACGCCCTGGCGAGCGTGAAGTGACCAGTACCTCCCTCGTGGAGCCGGGTGTGGGGGCGGCGCTGGCCGCCCACGCTCGCGGCGCGGACTCGGGGACTGCGCAAGACGTACGGCAGCACCGTCGCCGTCGACCAGGTCGACCTGGACGTACCGGCCGGCGCGGTGCTGGGCATGTTGGGGCCCAACGGTTCCGGCAAGACCACCACCATTCGGATGCTGCTCGGCCTCGTGCAGCCGACGGCCGGCACGGTCGAGCTGTTGGGGCATCCGATGCCCGGTGGCGCGCAGACCACGTTGCCGCATGTCGGTGCTTTGGTTGAGGGCCAGGGTTTCACCCGTTCTTGTCGGGTCGGGAGAACCTGCGTCGCGTCGCCGCCGCCGAGCCGTTGATGGCGACGCCGGCCATCGCGTCGTCGGTGTCGGAGGCGTTGGAGCGGGTCGGCCTGGCCGACGCCGCCGACCGCCGGTACCGGGGTTATTCGCTGGGCATGAAGCAGCGACTGGGTCTGGCCGCTGTACTTCTGCTGCCCCGGCGACTGGTCGTGTTGGACGAGCCGACCAACGGCCTCGACCCGGCCGGCACGCGGGAGATCCGGCGGGTCATCGCCGAGCTGCACGCCGCCGGCACGACCGTGCTCGTCAGCTCCCACCTGTTGGCCGAGATCGAGGCCACTTGCACGCACGTCGCCGTGCTGCACCGGGGTTCCGTCGTCGCCCAGGGCGAGTTGGCCGAGCTCCTCGAGGCCGGCGCGCCGGCACTCATCGTGTCCACTCCGGACGTTGAGACGTCGTTGGACTCGTTGCGTAGCAACGGCATCGCCGCCCGGTCCACCGAGGACGGTCTGTTCGTCGAGCTGATCGGCACGACTGCGCCCAAGGTGGTCAAGGTGTTGGTCGAGGCCGGTGCCGACGTGCACGAGGTGCGGCGGCGTCGGACCGGGTTGGAGGAGCTGTTCGCGCAGCTCACCGAGGGGGAAACGCAATGACCGCCGCCGTTCTCGACCGGCCCGCGATGGACCGACCGCTGCGGGCTCCCCTGACCCGGTTGCTCGCCTCCGAGCTGCGTTGGATCCTTCGTCGGCCGCGGACCATCATCGCGATCGTCCTGCTGTCGTTGGTGCCCGTGCTCATCGGCGTCGGCACCGTCATCGCCGGCAATGCCGGCGTCGGCCCCGGCACCGCCAACGGTCCCAATTCGCTGTTCACCAACCTCATCGGCAACGGCTTCGTGCTGCCGATCCTGTCCCTGACGCTGCTCTTGGCGATGTTGCTTCCGTTGCTCGGCGCCATGTCCGCGGCCGACGCCTTGGCCGGCGAGTCCAACCACGGCACCCTTCGCGGTCTGCTCGTCGCCCCCGTCAGCCGGGCCCGCCTGCTCGGCGTCAAGGCCTTCGGCGTCGCCGCCGTGGTGTTCATCGCCACCGTCGCCATCGCACTCGTCGGCCTCATCACCGGCGTCGTGCTGGTCGGCACCGATGGCCTGATCACCTTGTCCGGCAACACCCTCAGCTTCGGCGATGCCCTCGGCCGCATCGGCATCGCCATCCTCTGGGTCAGCTTCCAGGTGTGGGCCGTCTCCGCCATCGCCTTGGCCGTGTCCGCCTTCACCGAGCACCCCTTGGTCGTCATGGCCGCCACCCTCGCCGGGGCTCTGGTGTTCGCCATCCTCACCGTCATCCCCCAGCTGGATTGGATCCAGCCGTACCTGCTCACCACCGGTTGGACCTCGCTCACCGACGTGCTGCGCGACCCCATGCCGTGGGACGGCTTGATCGACAGCACCCTCAAGGCCGCGTGCTACCTGGTCATCGGCCTCTCCGCCGCCTACGCCCGGTTGGCCGGCAAGGACGGCTGACGCCCGTTCGTCCCCGCCGGAGCCACACCGGGGTGAGGTTCCGGCGGGGATCTCTTCGCAGGCCGACTGCCCGGTTCGGGGTGAACGCGGTGGTCAGTTCTGGCGCCCGCGCCGCGCGCGCAGAATCATGCTGGTTGCCATGGCCAGCGGCCTCCCGTCAGAGACCCCGCAAGAAGTCCAGCAGCGCCCCGGTCACGACTTCGGGGTGCTCCTGCTGTGTCCAGTGCCCGCAGTTCGGCACGTCGACGATGCCGCGAAGGGTGGGCACGAGGGCCCGAGCGGCGGCGTCCATCGGATAGAAGCTGCGAACGACGTCGTTCTCACCGCTGATGTACAGCGACGGCGGGGTGATGGGGGCGTCCTGCCAAGCGGCGGTGAGCTCCCAGTTGCGGTCGAAATTGCGGTACCAGTTCAGACCGCCGGTGAAGCCGCTGCGGCTGAACTGGTCGACGAAAGTGGCGAGGTCGGAGGGAGTGAGCCAGGCGGGCAAGGTGGCGGGCTCGAGGAACTGGCCGAGGAAGCCGGGCGCCGGCTCGGGGTTGCGGATGCCGGAGTAGATGAGGCGCAGGGAGGCAGCGACGTCCCTGTCCAGACTGGCGTCGGCGATGCCGGGCTGCTGGAAGTAGTTCTGGTAGAAGCCCTCGCCGAAGCGCTGCCGGGTGACGGTGAGGGGCGGCAAAGAGCCGCGGGGCAGCGGCGGAACGCTGATGCCGACGACGCCGCGGACGACGCCGGGACGAAGCTGGGCGGTGTTCCACGCGACGATGGAACCCCAATCGTGGCCGACGACGACGGCCTGCTCCTCGCCGAGCGCGCGGATCAACGTGACGACGTCGCCGACGAGGTGGAAGATCGTGTACTGGTCGATGTCCTCGGGACGGTCGGACGCGCCGTAGCCGCGCTGGTCGGGGGCGACGACGCGGTAACCGGCCGAGGCAATGGCGGTGATCTGGTGCCGCCACGAGTACGAGGTCTCAGGAAAACCGTGCAACAGCAGGACAAGCGGTCCCGAGCCCTGCTCGGTCACGGACAGTTCGATGCCGTTGACGCTGATACGGCGTTGGTGCGGCAAGGGTTTCTCCTCAGTCTTCACGTTTGGCGATGGACTCCAGCACCACCTCCCGCTTGCTCGCCAGTACGGCCAACGCCGCGTCGGCGGTGGCGCGGATGTCCTCGGGCCCGGCGGTTTCCGGCCCGAGCAGGGCGGTCACGGCGGCCGAGAACACCGGGATCGGATCGTCGACGGTCACGGCGTTGAGGACCCGCGGCGAAGTGACGGCGGCAAGGAAACCGGAGAGCAGGGCCTGGAGCGCGTACGCCTGGTCGTCGAGGGCCCAGTCGGTACGGGCGAGATTGTGCATGCGCCACACCGGAACGGCGTTGTACATCAGCGCGGCCGGGCCGAGTTCCTGACGGAGTTTGGTGCTGCGGGGATGGCGGGTGAGGGCGCCGAGCAGGTCGTCGTCCTCGATCTGCAACGCGCGGACGAACGGCAGGTCGACGGTGAGCTGCACGGCCAACGGCAGCAGCCGGCTGGGCCGGCAGATGTCGGGATCGGCCTCGATCAGCTCCACCACGCGGTCGACCATGGCCAGGAAGTCACGGGCGAACAGACCGACCAGCAGGTCCTCGCGGGTGCTCCAGTGCAGGTACACCGTGCCCTTGGCGACGTGCGCCCGCTCGGCGATCTCCGCGATGGTCAACCCCTTGACCCCGCGCTTGAGCACCAGTTCCCTGGCCGCGGCGAGAATGCGCGCCGCGCTACCCGAGTCCTGCTCCGCCAGTGCCGCCATGCCCGTCCTCCCATCGGCGCGTGCCGCGCCAGCCAGGGATTATGCCCGCGCGATGTCGAATTCCTTCATGCGACCGGACTTGTTGTGCGTGCGCATGATGCGCAGCAGTGTCGACGTGACCGGCATCCGCATCCCCCGCATCATCGCCCGGCGCACGGTGATCTGCTTGCGGTTGGGTGTGAAGATCGCGGTCTGCTGCACGCCGAGCTGCTGGTAGTAGTTCAGGTACGGCCGCAGCCGGCGCTCCCACTCGGTCAGCGCCCGGTCGACGTTCTCGTGCCGGCCGAGCATGCTGCCGAGCAGGTCGGCGCCGGCCAGCCCGGCCGACACACCCATGCCGGCGTACAGCGTCACGCACCAGGCCGAGTCGCCGACCAGCACCACCCGGCCCTTGTGCCACGTGTTCATGTGCACCTGTTCGACGGAGTCGAACAGCAGCTCATCCGTGGCTTCCAGCGCTTCCAACGCCGCGCCGAGCATGTCGCCCGTCGGCTCCGGACCGAACGCCTTGCGCACGCGGACCGCCGGCGGCTCGCTGAACTCGGCGTCCACGTCGTCGGTTCGGTAGCCGAACAGGACCGTCGGCGCGTGATCGACGAAGGGGAACACCCACAGCGAGCGGTCCGGCTCGAGCAGCGTGCAGCCGTCGTGCAGGGGCAGGGTGTCGAGGCCGCCGGGCAGCTGGAACGCCGCGATCATGTAGTTCAGCCGGCGCAGGTACCGCTCGTCCGGGCCGAACGCCAGTCGCCGGACCGTCGACCGCAGGCCGTCCGCCCCCACCACCAGATCGAACCGCTCGGTGACGGCGGTGCCGCCGGTCTTCAACGTAACGGTCACACCGTTACTATCCTGCTCGATCGCCGTCGGCACCGTGCCGTAGCGGATCTCGACGTCGGCCGGCAGTGCCTCGAACGCCGCCTGCTCCACGTCGCCGCGCAGCATCATCCAGGGATCACCCGGAATGTCCTTGAACCCCAAGCCTCCACGCCACTCGCCGAAGCGGTCCAGGTCGTACGTGACGCCGTCGAACGCCGTCCGGTCGTGCAGGTTCTTCAGCAGGCCCAACCGCTCCGCCGCCGACTTGCCCGCCCCGAACAGGCCGACGAAGTAGCCCCGGAGCGCCGGCCGCTCGCCTTCTCGATCAGCACCGGCCGCCACCCCGCGCGCGCCAGCGCCACAGCCGTCCCGATGCCGCTGATGCCGAGCCCGACGACCAGAGCCCGACGCCCCTCATCCCTGTCAGTGGTCATACCGTCACGGTAGACCGACTGACCAAATTCGTCATTCCGTCTATTCTGTTAGCTGCGTCACCTGGCTTTCAGCAGCTCGAGCTGGCTGGTGACCCGATCGGCGTCCTCGCTCCGGCGCTGCGCCCGGTACAACTTCAGCGCGTGCCGCCAGGCGGCCCGGGCCCGGCCGTTCTGGTCGAGCGCCCGATACGTCCGGCCCAGCCGCTCCAGGGTCTCGGCGGCGGCGTAGGTGTCGCCGAGCTCGTGCCGCAGCTCGAAAGCGCGCTCGTAGTGCCCGAGCGCCTCGGTGTGGCCGACCGCGTCGGCCAAGCGGCCGAGACTGTCGAGAATCGTGGCCTCGCCCGGCCGGTACTGGTGCGCGCTGAACAGGCTGAGCGCCGGTTCGTACGAGCGCCGTGCGAGGTCGAAATCGCCGAGCCGGACGGCGAAGTTGCCGATCAGGTTCAACGCGAACGCCTCACGCAGCGGGGCGCGGATGGCGCGGTAGATGCGCAGCGCGGCCGCGGCATGGCGCAGCGCTTCGGCGGTGTCGCCCTGCTGCCCCCACACCTGGGCGGCCGCGTGATGTGCGGCGGCCTTGTGGGCGAGGCTGTCGGTCTCGCCGGCGAAGTGGATCGCGTCGGCCACGAGTCGCAGCGCCTGCTGGTGCACGCCCAGCCGCGAATACGCGTAGCCGAGCATCTGGTGCACGATCGCCTTGGCGGCCGGCTCGTCGATGCCTTCGACCGCCTCGTGAGCCAAGCGCCAGATGGCCAGGTCATGGTGCAGATGTCCGCGCCACCAGTGATAGGCGTGCTGAATCCAGGCGAGCTGCCAGACGTGCTGCCGCCAGCCGGCACGGTGCGCGAACTCCTGCACGGCCACCAGTTGCGAATGCTCGACCTCGAACCACTCCATCGCCGCCGGCCGGCTCAGCAGCACCGCGGGCCGGACGCCGTTCGTCGCCGGCTCGATGTCGACCGGCTGGCTGTCCGGATCGAGCAGCTGGTCCGCGGCACGGCCGGTGTGCAGGTAGAAATCGACCAGCCGGCGCAGCGCGACCTCGGGGCCCGGCCGGGGCGGGGTCTGCCGCGCCTGCTGGCCGCCGTACAGCCGGATCAGGTCGTGCACCCGGAACCGGCCCGGAACATGTTCCTGCACAAGGGAAACGCGCTCCAGCTCACGCAGCATGACCGCGGTGTGCTCGGTCGAACGGCCGACCAGGCTGGCCACCGCCGGCAGGCTGAGGTCCTGCCCCGGGGCCAGGCACATCAGCAGGAACGTCTCGGCCTCCCGGTCGGTCAGCGCGGCGTAGGACCACGAGAACACCGCCGACAGGCTCATGGTCGGGTCGTGCTCGTCCAGTACGCCGAGCCGGGTCGCCGCATCACGCAGCTCCTCGGCCAGCCGGGTCAGCGTGAACCGGGGATGGGCGGTGGCCCGGCCGGCCACCACGCCCAGCGCCAGCGGCAGACCCGCGCAGCTGACCAGCAGCTCGGCCACCGCCGCCGGTTCGCCGGCCATGCGGTCGCTGCCGAGCCGCCGGGTCAGCAGGGTGTGCGCCTCGGTCTCCGACAACACGTCCATCGGCACGAGCTGGGCGTCGTGCTGCACGAGCAGTCCGACCAGGCGACTCCGGCCGGTGATCACCACCGCGCAACTCGAACTGCCCGGTAACAACGGCGTGACCTGGCCGATGTCCCGCACATTGTCGAGCAGTACGAGCATTTTGCGGCCGGCGACGAGGCTGCGATACAGACAGGCCATGCCGTCGACGTCGACGGGAATTCGTCCGGATTCGACGCCGAGCGCCTGAAGGAAGAAGTGCAGAACGACGTAAGCGGTCTTCGGCTCGCCGGCCGCGTCAAAGCCGCGCAGGTCGGCAAACAACTGGCCGTCCGGGAATCGGCCGATGTTCTCATACGCCCAGTTCAGCGCCAGCCAGGTCTTCCCGATACCGCCCGCGCCGCAGATCATCGCGACACCGGCCCGGGTCAGCGCGGCGGCGAGCTGTCGCGTTTCCCGCTCTCGACCTGCGAACATGCGCGGGCGCGGCGGCAGGTGGCCGGGCACCGGCCGGTCGTCGGGCGGCGGGTGCAGATGCACGCCGCCATTGATCTCACGGGCCTGCACGACATTGTCGAAACGGCCGGAAGCGACGGTGTTCACGGTCGCGGATCCGAACAACTCGTCGATTTCTTTTGGCATCACCCACGCCCGGGTGCCGACGGCGGTCGACACCCGCTCCTTCCCCATCCCCCGGCTCCCAAGGACATACGGACGCTACCGGCAGCCGAGGACGGCCGTAGAGATCTGCGGCGACCAGTCGAAAACGCGCGACAAACGGTCACGCCGACTTCGGCCGCACCGATCGGCGGCACACACACCCGCAAATCAGGGAGAAAAGCATTCCAAATTTACGACACCGAAGGGATCCGAATCACGGTGACGGACGGCCCGGCGATGAGCGCCCGCCCACCGGTGCGTTCAAGCCGGCTGGCCGGTGAGCGCGATGCCGTCGGCGTCGAGCGCGAGCCGGATCGACTCGCCCGGCTCGGGTGCGCCGGCCACCGGCGCCACCGCCTCCACCGGGCTGCTCGGCACGCCGTCGCCACTGAGCTGGACCAACAGCCGGGCATGATCACGGCGGTGCAGCCGCTGCACGACCTCGCCGCGCACGAAGCCGGCCGGATCGGTACGCAAAGCGTTGGCCCGCAAGCCGAGCAGTACCGTGCCGTCGCCGGAGCCGGGCAGGGCGATCTCGCCGAGCGGACTGGTCACCAGGTCGTCCGCGGCTTCGGCCGGCACGAAGGTGGTGCAGCCGAGGAAGCCGGCCACCACGTCGTCGGCCGGCCGCCGCCACACCTCGTCCGGCGGCCCGACCTGGCGAATCCGGCCGGCCTGCATCAGTGCGACGCGGTCGGCCAGCGTGAACGCCTCGTCGTGGTCGTGGGTGACGACCAGCGCGGTGGTGCCGGTGGCCCGCAGCAGCGCGGCGAGGTCGACGGCGAGCTGCTCGCGCAGCGCACGGTCCAAAGCGGACAGTGGTTCGTCGAGAAGAAGCAAGCGGGGCTTGGGCGCCAGGGCACGGGCCAATGCGACGCGTTGCTGCTCGCCGCCGGACAGCTCGGTGACGCGCCGATGGCCGTAGCCGCCGAGCCCGACCAGCGCCAGCAGCTCCTCGATCCGCGCCTTCTGCTGGCCCTTGTCGACGTGGTGCATGCGCATGCCGAACGCCACGTTGGCTGCGACATCCTTGTGCGGGAACAGTTGTCCGTCCTGGAACACCAGTCCGAAGTCCCGGCGGTGTACCGCGACGCCGGCCAGATCCGTGCCATCCCAACGAATCGCGCCGGCAGCCGGTCGTTCCAGGCCTGCCACCGCCCGCAGCAGCGTCGACTTGCCGCAGCCGGACGGGCCCAGCAGCGCGACGACCTCGCCGTCGGCCACGGCCAGGTCCACATCGGACACGGCCGCGAAGTCGCCGTACCGAATGGACAAACCCTGTAGTTCCAGTGCCATCAGAACTCCCCAACCGCCGGCGTCATCCGCTCGATCAGCACGACCGCCAGCACGGTGACCAGCATCAGCACCACACAGGCCGCGTACGCCATCTCGTTGTTCAGCTCGCCCGGCCGGCTGATCAGCCGCGCGATCGCCACCGGCAGCGTCGGCGCGTCCGGCCGCGCCAGGAAACTCGTCGCGCCGAACTCGCCCAGCGCGACCACATAGCCGAAGCCGGCCGCGGCGATCAGCGACCGCCAGGCCAGCGCCAGGTCGACCTCACGCCACACGCGCAGCGGCCCGGCGCCGAGCGTGCCGGCGGCCTGCCGCAGGCGCTCGTCGATCGCCCGCAGCACCGGCAACACCGTCCGGACGATCAACGGCGTGATCACCAGTGCCTGCGCGAACGGCACCAGCAGCGGCGATGTGCGCAGGTCGAAGGGCAGATCGCCGAGCGTGACGAGGTAGCCGAAGCCAACCGTCACCGCCGAGACGCCCAGCGGCAGCATCAGCGCCAGGTCCAGCGTCTCGCCCAGCACGGCACGGCCCCGTCGCAGTTGCGAAAGCACCACGGCCGCCGTCACGCCGAGCAGCATCGCGAGGATGGTGGCGTCGGTCGCCGCTTTCACCGAGTTCGACGCCGCCTGCCAGGCCGAGACTTCGAGCGTGCCGTCGACGCCGGTGCCGGCGAGCGCGCGCCAACCGTCCATTGTGGTCAGCGACTTGGCGATCAGGCCGACGATCGGCACCAGCAGGGCGATCACGACGGCCGCCGCCGCACCGACCACGATCCATTCGCCGCCGGTCGGCCTTCTTGCCGTCTCGAAGCGACCGCGCAGCTTCAACGCCGTCTCACGGCGTCGCCGGGCCGCCGCACCGACCAGCAGCACGGCGATCACCGCCACCACCTGCAAGATCGACAACGCCGCCGCGCCGGGCAGGTCGAACAGGTCGACCGTGCGGAGGTAGATCTCCGTCTCCAGCGTCCGGTAGCGGGCCCCTCCGAGCATCAGCACCACGCCAAAGCTGGTGGCGCAGAAGAGAAAAACCACCGCCGCGGCCGATCCGACCGCCGGCGCGATCGCCGGCAGCACGACCGAGGTGAACGCCCGCCGGCGCGACGCGCCCAGCGACCGGGCCGCCTCCTCGGCGCGCCGATCCGTATGCGCCCACAGGCCGCCGACCGTCCGCGCGACCACCGCAACGTTGAAAAACGCGTTGGCCAGCACGATCGACAGCACGCCGCCGTCCGGCAGCAACGCCCGGAAAGCCAGGCCGACCACGACCGTGGGCAGTACGAACGGCACCAGAATCAGCGTGCGCACCAGGCCGACCCCGGGCAGGTTGCAGCGGGCCAGGACGAACGCCAGCGGCATGCCCATCAGCACCGCCACCAGCGTCGCCGCGGCCGCCTGACCGAGCGTGAACGCCACCAGCCGCCAGGTGTCGGCGCTGGTCAGGACGTCCGTCACGCCGCTGCCGCCCAGCCCGATGCCGACGATCGACACCACCGGCCAGGCGAAGAACAGACCGAGGAAGCCGACCGGGACCAGGGCGAGCAGCGGCAGAACTAGCCTTGCAGCAGCGTTCGGCACTGCTGGACCCACTTCTCCCGGTTGGCGTCCACCTGGTCGGCCGGCAGCTGCGCCGGCGCGTCCGGCAGCGGCGCCGCCGTCTTCCAGGCGTCCGGCAGGGCAACGCCCTCGCGCGACGGGTAGACGTACATGCTGGCCGGCACCTGCTCCTGGAACTTCTGCGAGACCAGGAAGTCCAGCACCTTCTTGGCGTCGTCCGGGTTCTTCGCGCCGGCCAGCACGCCCGAGTACTCGACCTGGCGGTAGCAGGTGCTCAGCAGGGCCTTGGTGCGCGGCTTGCCGTCAGAGCCGATCTCGTCGGCCGGCGAGGAGGCGTAGGACACCACGACCGGGCGCGGGCCCTTGCCCGACGAGCCCGAGAAGTCCTGCGTGTAGGCCTCGTCCCAGCCCGCGTCGACCTTGACGTCATTGGCCTTCAGCTTCGTCCAGAAGTCCGGCCACTTGTCCGCGCCGAACTGCTTGACCGTGCCCAGCAGGAAGGCCAGGCCCGGTGACGAGGTCGAGGGGTCCTCCACCACCGTCTGCCCCTTGTACTTCGGGTCGACGAGGTCGTTGTAGCCGGTCGGCGCCGGCAGGTTGTGCTGCGCGTACCAGCCCGTGTCGACGTTCAGGCAGACGTCGCCGACGTCGATCGCGGTCAGCCGGTGCGAATCGTCCAGCTGGTAGCGCTGCGGGCCCTTGCTCGCGTCCGGGCTGGTGTAGGGGGCGAAGACGCCCTCCTTCAGCGCCCGGGAGGCGAACGTGCTGTCCACTCCGTACGCGAGGTCGCCGATCGGGTTGGCCTTGGTCAGCACCAGCTTGTTGGTCAGCGCGCCGGCGTCACCGTTCATGCTGACCTTGACCGTGATGCCCGAGGTCTTCTGGAAGTCCGCCCACAGCGCCTTGTCCACCGCCCACGAATCGTGGGTCACCAGGGTCACCGTGTGGTCGGTCGCGGGCTGTTCACCCCCTCCGACCAGCGAACAGCCCGCGAGCGTCATCGCCGCCAGCCCCAGCGCGGCCAGCCGTGCCGTCCCGGTCAAGTTCTCCTCCAGGTGACCTCGTCGCGCGAGGTCGCCCGTACTGCCTCCCTACACCGGCATGACCCGGATCAGGTGCTTACGGTCGAGAGCTCGCCCGCTCTCCTCTCAGCCCGGCTGCACCGGACTCCCGTGGCTCACCCGGAGCTTACGCTGCATTTCGGCGCGGTCGGGACCACCATGGACGGCATGGTTGCTCTGCTCACCGACGATCAGGTCACCGAAGCACTCGGCCGGCGGCCCCTGTGGCAGCTGGACGGCTCGGCCCTGATGCGCACCGTGGAACTGGACAGCTTCCCGATGGCCATCCAGGCGGTGAACCGCGTGGCCGAGATCGCCGAGAACGACAACCACCACCCCGACATCGACATCCGCTGGCGGACGCTGGTGTTCCGGGTCTCGACGCACAGCGCCGGCGGCATCACGGCCTTGGACGTGATGCTCGCCGGCGAGATCGACGGGGTGCTGGAGCTGCTCGGTCAGCCCAGCGAGTAGAGCAGGTTCCGGCCCGCCTCCGCGTTGCGCGGCTGGCACAGCACGTCGTAGCGGCGGGCCACCAGCTGGCTCTGCGACACGAAGTCGCGCTTGCCCCTGGTCGACGCGTAGCTGATCGCGGCGAAGATCATGCTCGAGCCAACACCGGCCAGCAGGCCGATCGCGATCGCCCACCAGCCGCCGCTCACCGTGAACAGCGACAGCAGGATGCCGACGAACAGACCGAACCAGGCCCCGGACGCGGCGGCCGCGCCCAGCACCCGACCCCAGCTCAGCCGGCCCGCGACCCGTTCAACCAGCATCGGCTCGACGCCGACGATCGTGATGTCCTGCACCGGGAAGTCCCGGTCGGCCAGGAAGTCCACCGCCCGCTGGGCCTGCTCGTAGGTGTCGTACGAGCCGATCGGCCAGCCGGTCGGCGGCGTAGGCAGCGCCGAACCGGCCGAGTTGTTCGCGAATGCAGTGGTCATGATGGGCCCTCCTCGTCGGCTTGTCCGCCTTACACACGCTTTAACGTCGAGCCCACCTCGCTTCGTGCCGCGTCCGCGAAGTCCACAGGGGAATCTCAGGATGTGACCCCATCGGGTTGTGACCTGCGCGACGAGGGCAACGATCTCCCCTTCCCGTGCGTCGTTGGTGGTGAAGCCGTTCAAGGGGATCAGAAGTGATGAAGTTCTTCCGCACCGTTACTGCCAGCGCCGCCGCCGTCGTCCTCGCCGTCCTGTTCGCCGTACAGGCCCAGGCCGCCTCGCCCAGCCCACAGGTCACCGCCCAGCCCGATCAGGGCAACGGCGACCTGATCTTCGCCGGCGCCGCCGGCCTGTTCATCCTCGCCGCCGCGTTCGGCGTGATCATCTACGCCGCCCGGCACCGCGACTCCGAGAACTGAGGTCGGGCCGAGCCGTGGGGCGTCCGCTGCGGCGGACGCCCCACGGTGCTATCGGCCTTCGATCACCGCGCGTTCGAGTCGGGCCATCAGCTGCCGGTCCCGGTCCATTCCCATCAGCTTGCGGAGGCGGGCGGCCAGCGTCACCAGCAGTCCCGACTGAAAACCCACCAGATAGATCAGAACAGCGATCGTCGCGGTCATGACGTGCTCCGTTTCGTGTCGAACCAAGAACGGAACGGACGCTAGCCGCCCACTCACCGGCAACGATGTTCCATCGAAGAACCGGTCAGCTTTATTTCCCGCCAACTTCCCGTCACACATCCGTGGCGGAAACCTGACAGATTTTCATCATCGCTGGTCACCGGGCCGAATTGACGGTCGACGGCGGGCCACCCTACGATCGGCCGCTCACTCATCGAGAGGCATCGCAGGTGACCGTTCGAGAACTGGATCCGGCCAAGGCGAGAAAGTCCCTGAACGGCATCCACAAGGGCCTCGGCCTCAGGCATCCCGATCTCGTCGGCCGACTGGGTTTCGATCTGCGCATGCTGTGGGGAATACCGCAGCACGCCGCGGTCGACGAGCTCAGAGAGCAGGCCGTCGCCCGTATCGACCTGGTGGTCAGTCAGCGGCTTTCCGAGTCGACCGCGGCGGTGGCCCGCGATTACTTCAACATCTCGGACGACCCCCGGTTCTGGGGCTCAACCTCGAACCCCGCCTCACCGCCATCTACGCCAAGTACGGCGACGGCCACTCGCCGAGCGAGACCCGCCGGTGCGCGGCGGCCGAGATCATGCCGGCGCTGCACACCGACCTGGACGAGCTGATCGCCTCCTGGTCGCCGGACGACGTGCCGGCGGCCCGGCAGAACCTGCACAGCCTCGGCCGCGACCTGCACGACCTGAACCGGGTGGTCGACCGGATCGCCGACACGTTCCTGTGGTCGCCGCTGTTCGTGCCGATCTCGCCGTCCACCGGCTTCCGCGTCATCCCAATCCCTCATTTTGGGGATTGGCTGCCGACGTTCCTCACCCTTTCCGGTCACAACGAGTACGGCCGGACATCGGGCGTGACGCCGCCGTGGAACGCTCGCCGACTGCTCGGCGCGGCACTGCTGCGTGAACTCGGCGATCGCGCCCTCCGCACCGGCATCCTGGTTGATCCGGAACCGCGGGTTTCCGAAAAGCTCGACCACACCATCGCGTTTCCGCCGGCCGTGGTCGAGATGATGACCAGCCGACTCTGAAAAACTTCGCCGGGCAACGATCCACCATGCCAATACCCCTCCCCGCGCCAATGCCGTTCCGCTACGCTCTCCACCCATCCTGGGGAGGAACACCATGACCAGCTTCTCGGTTGATCCGGCCGAACTGATCGGACTGGCCGGCCGCACTCGGGCTCGTGGGGCCGAGTTGGCCGAACTGCCGGCCGGCAAGTACCTGCTCAATGCCGCCGAACTGGATGTCGCGGAACTGGTCGCGCCGCTCAGCGCTGTTCAGGACGCGTCCCGGCAGGCAATGAAGATCATCAACGGTGACCTCACCGCGTTGGCCGAGCGACTGGCCGCCACCGCAGCCGGCTACCGGACCGTGGACGAGGAGCTGGCCCGCCAACTGGCCGACGTGGTGGCCCAGCGGTCGTAGACAGCCACGAATCCCGATGCACCCGAACGACGACGGCCTCACCCCGCTCCGAGGCAACGTCCACGCCATCACCAACGAGCACGAGCGGCTGCACCAGCTCGCCAGCGGTCTCGAGGACCTCGGGCAGTTCGTGCGCGCCGCCCGTGTCGACGAGTGGACCGGCCCCGCCAGCGACCTCGCGCTGGACGGCCGAATCCGGATCGCCACAACGTGCCTTCGGGCCGCCGCCGCCCACGCCTGGGCCGCGAATGCCCTCGCCGACTACCGCGACATGTTGGCCACCCTCCAGCCGGTTGCCACTTCGCTGATCGCGGAGGCGCGCACCAGCCCGATTCCCGGCATCGCCGAGCTGAACCGGGGTTCCCTGGACCGCTTCCGGGACCAGCTCACCGCCGCCGGCCAGGCCGCGGCCGCCGGCATGAACCAGGCGGCAATCGAGTTGCGCTCGTTACAGGCGGCGCTGCCCGACCTGCCGGTGTTGCCCGCGTTCACCGTGCCGCCCCTGGCCAGGCCGGCGCTGGCCCCGGCACCAGCCATGCCGGCAACAACCGCCCCCGTACCGGCCAAGTCCGGCCGGCACGCGCTTTCCCCGCCCCGATCCATCCCGTCCGACGCGCACCTCCCGAACCCTTTCCGGTTGGGCGATCCGGCCCAGGCGCGACTGGTCGTCGAGTTGAACAACCAGCTCCTGCTCGCGTTGCGGGGCGTCAACCTGGTCAGTTCGTGAGGTCCAGCCACATCACGTGCAGGCCGACCAGGCCGTGGTCCGGGTGGTCGAAGGCCTCGGGGACCGTGCCGATCGTGCGGAAGCCCAGGGAGTGCCAGAGGGCAACGGCGGCCGTGTTGGCCTCGACCACCGCGTTGAACTGGATGCTGCGGTAGCCGGCGTCACGGGCCCAGCCGACGACGTGCCGGCCAAGGGCCCGACCGACGCCGCCGCGGCGGTGGTTCGGGTCGACCATGAAGCTGGCGGTGGCGACATGGGAACCTCGGCCGGGCCGGTTCGGGCCCATCTTCGCCGAGCCGAGGATGGTGTCGCCGTCGACCGCCACGACGGTGCACCCGGGCGGGGACTCCATCCACCACGGCCGGGCCTCGTCGAGCGAGAGCCCCTCGGGGAAGGCGTAGGTCCGGCCCTCGGCGACGATCTGGGCGAAGAACGGATAGATCAGCGGCCAGTCGCCGGCCACGGCGTCACGGATCAGCACGAGCGAACCGTAGGAGCCGTGGCCGGGCGGCGCACCCGGATTAGGCGAGGTCCTCGAAGGACTCCTCACCGGGCCGCCACACCATCCACTGGCCGTCGTCGAAGCCGGTGAGCATGGCGATCTCGGCGCCGACCAGCTCGTCGACGGTCGGGCGCAGGCGAATCAGGTCGACCCCGAAGCGCACTTCGAGGCCGGTGCCGGTGGCCTCGCGAGTGTCGGTCACGACGCCCGGGATGAACCGCCACAGGGCATCGGCCCAGCCGGGATCGCCGACGGCATACGTGCGGCCGTCGCGAACGACGGTCGGGAAGCAGTCGCATTGCAGGACGACCTGCCGGCTCGACGTGTCGCTGTCGAAGTGCAGCTGCACGTGGTCGAGGAGGAACTGCACCGAGAACAACCGGTGCCCGACGAGCCGGGACAACAGCTCGTTGGGAACGTAGCTCACCGAACTACACGTTGAAGCGGAACTCGACCACGTCGCCGTCGGCCATGACGTAGTCCTTGCCCTCCATGCGGGCCTTGCCGGCGGCCCGGGCGGCGGCGACGGAGCCGGTGTCGACGAGGTCGCCGTAGGAGATGACCTCGGCCTTGATGAAGCCGCGCTCGAAGTCGGTGTGGATGACGCCGGCGGCCTGGGGAGCGGTGGCGCCCTGGGGAATGGTCCAGGCGCGGGACTCCTTGGGACCGGCGGTGAGGTAGGTCTGCAGGCCGAGGGTGTGGAAGCCGGCGCGGGCGAGGGCGTCGAGGCCGGGTTCGAGCTGGCCGATGGACTCGAGCAGCTCGCGGGCGGACTCGGCGTCCAACTCGATGAGCTCGGACTCGACCTTGGCGTCGAGGAAGACGGCGTCGGCCGGGGCGACGAGCTCGCGCAGCTCCTTGAGCCGGGCCTCGTCGGTGAGCACACCCTCGTCGGCGTTGAAGACGTAGAGGAAAGGCTTGCTGGTCAGCAGGTTGAGCTCCCGCAGCAGCGCGACGTCCAACTCGGCCTGGGCCTGGAACAGGGTCCGGCCGGCGTCGAGGATGTCCTTGGCCTTGGCGGCGGCCTCGAAGGCGGGGCGGCGGTCCTTGTGGGTCCGGCCCTCCTTCTCCAACCGCGGCAGCGCCTTCTCCAAGGTCTGCAGGTCGGCCAGGATGAGCTCGGTGTTGATCGTCTCGATGTCGGACGACGGGTCGACCCGGCCGTCGACGTGCACCACGTCGGGGTCGTCGAACACCCGGATGACCTGGCAGATGGCGTTGGCCTCACGGATGTTGGCCAAGAACTTGTTGCCGAGCCCGGCGCCCTCGGAAGCGCCCTTGACGATGCCGGCGATGTCGACGAACGACACCGTGGCCGGCACGATCTTCTCGGAGTTGAACAGCTCGGCGAGCTTGTCCAGCCGCGGGTCGGGCAGCGCGACGACACCCACGTTGGGCTCGATGGTGGCGAACGGGTAGTTCGCGGCGAGCACGTCGTTGCGGGTCAGCGCGTTGAACAGGGTCGACTTGCCGACGTTGGGCAGACCGACGATGCCGAGGGTGAGACTCACGACGGAGCAGTCTACGCGGCCCGACCCTCGTGTCCGAAAACCGCCAGCCGGTGCCGGTCGATGCTGGCAGCATTCCTACCGTGCTCATCGATCCGGAACGTGCCTACCGTGCCGTCGCCTCCCGCGACGCGCGCTTCGACGGCCACTTCATCACCGCGGTGCGCACGACCGGCATCTACTGCCGGCCGTCCTGCCCGGCGGTCCGCCCGAAGCGCGAGAACGTGGAGTTCTACCTGACGGCGGCGGCCGCCCAGGCCGGCGGCTACCGGGCGTGCCGGCGCTGCCTGCCGGACGCGGTCCCGGGCTCGCCGGACTGGAACGTCCGCGCCGACCTGGCCGCCCGCTCGATGCGCCTGATCGCGGACGGCGTCGTCGAGCGCGACGGAGTGCCGGGCCTGGCCCGCCGCCTCGGCTACTCGGAGCGGCACCTGACCCGGGTGCTCACCGCGGAGCTCGGCGCCCCGCCGCTGGCCCTGGCCCGCGCGCACCGGGCGCACTCGGCCCGGCTGCTGATCGAGAGCACCGACCTCCCGTTCTCGGACGTGGCGTTCGCCGCGGGCTTCGCCAGCATCCGCCAGTTCAACGACACCGTGCGGGCGGTGTTCGCGGTGACCCCGTCCCAGCTGCGCGAGAGCGCGGCCAAGCACAAGCGCCACGAAGCGACGCCAGGCACCATCACGCTGCGCCTGCCGTTCCGGCCGCCGATGGACTCGGCGGGCATGCTCGCGTTCCTCGCCGCCCGGGCAATCCCAGGGGTCGAGGAGGCGAGCGAGCAGAGCTACGCCCGCGCGCTGCGCCTGCCGCACGGCACGGCGACCGTCCGGCTGACCCCGGCACCGCAGCACATCGACTGCACGCTGCGGCTGACCGACCTGCGCGACCTGGGCAGCGCGGTAACCCGTGTACGACGCCTGTTCGACCTCGACGCCGACCCGGTGGCCTGCGACGACCTGCTCGCCGCCGACCCCAACCTGGCGCCGATGGTGTCGAAGACGCCGGGCATCCGGCTGCCGGGCGCGGTCGACGGCCCCGAGATCGTGCTGCGGGCGCTGCTCGGCCAGCAGGTGACGGTCGCCGCGGCACGCACCGCGCTGGCCCGGCTGACCGAGCAGCTCGGCGAGCCCCTCGAGACCGCGGACGGCACGCTGACCAGGCTGTTCCCCACCCCCGAGGCGATTGCCAAGGAGGGCGCGGCGGTGCTCACCGGTCCACGCCGTCGCATCGACACGGTGCTGTCCACCTGCGCGGCGCTGGCCGACGGCACGCTGACCGTCGACGTCGGCCGCGACCCGGAGGAGCTGCGGGCCGAACTCGAAGCCCTGCCGGGCATCGGGCCGTGGACCGCCGGCTACGTGCTGATGCGCGTGCTCGGCGCACCCGATGTCCTGCTCACCACGGACGTCGCCCTGCTCAAGGGCGCGGCCAACCTCGGCCTGCCGTCGGACCCCGACGGCCTGGCGGCACGCGGCCGGGCCTGGCGGCCCTGGCGCTCGTACGCCGGCATGCACCTGTGGCGGGCCGCCGCCCACTCGACCACCACGATCCCCGGGAGCTCGAAGTGACCACCGCGTACGCGTCCACAGTGGACACCCCGATCGGGCCGTTCACCACGGTCGTCAACGGCGAGGACGTGGTGCTGGCCTCGGGCTGGACCGCCGACCTCGGCGATCTGCTGCCCCAGGTTCAGCCGGCGCTACGGCCGACCGAGATCGAGGACCGGGCCGAGCTGGGCCGCGTCACCCAGGCCGTCCGCGGCTATCACGCGGGCGAGCTGCTGGCGATCGACGACATCGAGGTGCTGCAACGGTCCGGCGAGTTCCGGGAGCACGCCTGGCGCATGCTGCGTACCGTGCCCGCGGGCAAGCCGGTCACCTATCGGCAGTACGCCGAGCTGTCCGGCCGTCCGACGGCGGTCCGGGCCGCCGCGGGGGCCTGCGCGTACAACGCTGCGACGTTGTTCGTGCCCTGCCACCGCGTGCTGCGCACCGACGGCTCGATCGGCGGTTTCCGCTGGGGTGTCGAGATCAAGCGCTGGCTGCTGGACCACGAGGAGAAGTCGGCTTAGGCAACCACCTCCAACCGGGAGCCGGCGCGGGCCTTGCGCACGCGCAGTCGGGTCGGGATCCGCTGTCGGAGCTCCTCGACGTGCGACACGAGCCCGACGACGCGGCCACCGGCGCGCAGCTCGTCGAGGGTGTCCATGACCATGTCGAGGGTCTCCGGGTCGAGGGTGCCGAAACCCTCGTCGACGAAGAGCGTGTCCAGCAGCGCCCCACCGGTCTCGGCGGCGACCACGTCGGCCAGGCCCAGCGCGAGCGCCAGGGAGGCGAGGAAGGACTCGCCGCCGGACAGCGTCTTGGTCGGCCGCTTGCGACCGGTGTAGTCGTCGAGCACGTCGAGCCCCAGGCCACCCCGAGTGCCGCGCGGGCCGGCCTCGTCCGAGTGAACGAACTCGTAGCGGCCCTGGCTCATCCGGCGCAGCCGGCGGGAAGCGGCGATCGCGACCTCCTCCAGCCGGGCAGCCAGCACGTACGACCGCAGCGACATGCTGCGGGCGTTCTGACCTCGGCCGATGACCACGTCGGTCAGGGCGTCCAGCTCGTCGTACTTGGCCAGCACCGGGGCGAGCGAGGCCCACACCGAGCGCAGCCGGGCACCCTGCTCGGCCACCTCGCTTCGCCGCAGCTGGGCCGACCGCAGTGCGGCGACGGCGGCTTCCAGGGCGTCACGGGCTTGCGCCGCCTCGGCTTCGACCGTCAGGACGTCGACCTCGGTCGACGGATCAACGCCGGCCAGTTCGGGCTCGGCCAGCACACCGCGTGCCGAGTCCTCGACCGCCTGCACCTCGTCCAGACGTCGCTCCAACGCAGCGATCGCCTGGTCGGAGCGCACGGCGGTGATCGCCGCCGGCACGTCGTCAAAGCCGGCCGCCACGGCGGCCTGCATGACGGCTTCCCGTTGCGCGGCAAGCCTTTTCTCCACGCCGACGGCCTCGTCCCGCGCCGCGGCGACGACTTCGACGATGTCGGCGACGGAGAGCAGGTGCTCGCGCCGGGCGGCCACGTCCGGGAACTCGCCGCGAGCGAGCCGCACCCGTTCGGTGCGCTCGTCGACGTTCTCCCGCAACGAGGTCAGCTCGGCGACCACGACGGCCAGCTCCCGCTCGGCCTCGGCGTGCCGCTCGGCCTGCCGCCGCGTCTCCTCCTCCAGGCGGCCCACCTCGGCCACCAGCCGGTCGACCCACGCGGCGACCACGCGCAGCTCGTCCCGTTCGTCGGTGAGCATCTTCAGGTCGGCCTTGAGCGACTCAGGATCCTTGCCGGCCAAGCGGTCCCGGAGCGTGAGGCACTCCTGCTCGGCACTTCGCAGCCGCGCGGCGGCCTGCTCTCGGCGTTGATTCGCCTCCTGCTCGGCCCGCTGTGCGGCGGCGTCCTGCTCCCGGGTGACCGAGCCGTCGGCGGCACGAGCCGGCGCCGGGTGCTCGGTCGAGCCGCAGACCGGGCAGTTGTCGCCGGGCACGAGACCGGCGGCCAGCTCGGACGCCATGCCGTCCAGCCGTCGCTGCCGGATGTCCAGGAACCGGTCGTAGGCCGCCTGATGGTCGTCGATCGCCTTGCTGTTGCCGGCCTCGGCTCGCTCCAGCGCTCGTTCCAGCGCCGGCAACCGGTCCGCGTCCACGGCGATCTCGGCCAGCTGCTTCCACTGCTCCTCGACGGCGTCCAGCCGGGTCCGGGCTTCCCTGGCCTTGTCAAGGCGCTGTCGAGCCATGCTCAACTGGTCCGGCAGCTGGGTCAGCACCCCGTTGAGCTGCCGGATGCCGACGGCGAGCTCCTCACGGCGCTTGTCCTGCTGCCGAATCCGTCGCTGATCGGCGGCCAGCTGCTCGGCCTCGGCGACGAACTGCCGCAGCGTGCCGGCCTCCTCGCGGAGACGACCGGCCTGGCCACGGGAATCGTCCTCCAACGGGATCGGGCCGAGCCGTCGCACGCCGGCCCGTTCCCGCTCCCGTACCTGCGCCAGCTCCTGCTCGATCTGCCGCTCGGCCAGGTGCGCGGCCTTGACGCCGACGGCTCGCCGCGCGGCGGCCAGCTCGGCCCGCCAGGCGATGCGCTCGCCGGTCGGCAATCCCGCGAGCTGTTCCTGCGCCCGGCGCACGCGGCGTACCCGATCGGCCAGCGCACGTCGCTGGGCCAGCTCGGATTCGGCGTGACGGGCGCGTTCGCGGCTCTCGGACTCCGTGGCCTCGGCTTCGAACACCAGGATGGCGACGCGGTCGGTCACCTCGCCGAGCCACTGCTCGCCGGCGTCTTCGGGCATCGGCTCGCCGGCCGCCTGCGCGGTGCGGGCGACCTGCTCCCGTACCTGCTGGCGGTGCTGTTCGACCTTGCGGCCGGCCAGCTGGCGGCGATCGCGGAACCACTGCTCGACGTCGTGGAACCGCTGCGTGCCGAACAACTTCTCCAGCAGCTTCTCCCGCTCGGACGTGTCCGAGCGCAGGAACCGGGCGAATTCCCCTTGCGGCAGCAGCACAACCTGGAAGAACTGCTCGGCGGTCATACCGAGCAATCGCTCGACCGTGCGGGCCACCTCGTCGTTGCGGGTGATGCCCTCGGCGTCGGAGCTCAGCCAGGTCAACGAGACCATGGCCTTCTGCGTGGTGAAACCGCCGCCGCGGCGTTTGGGCCGGTCGTACTCGGGACTGCGGACCAGCCGAAACCGTTGGCCCTGAACGGAAAGCTCCAGCAGGACCTCAGTGGCCAGGTCCGGGTCGGCGTTGTCGTAGCGCAGGCGCTTGACGTCGCCCCGCGCACCCGGCACCCGACCGAACAGGGCGAACGCCACGGCATCGAGCAGAGTTGTCTTGCCGGCGCCGGTTTCCCCGTGCAGCAGGAAAAGGCCGTCGGCGCCGAGCTGGTCGAAATCGACCGCCTGCCGGCCCGCGTAGGGGCCGAAGGCGCACAACTCCAAGCGGTGCAACCTCATTCCGTCTCCACCTCCCGGAAAGCCTGTTCCAGCAACGACGATTCCGACGCGGTCGGCACGCTGCCACGGACGTCGTGCACGAAGCCCGTGGCGATCTGGTGATCGCTGCGGCCGCGCACGGCGTCGGCGTAGCGCAGTTCGGCCGCGGCCCGTCCGCCGTCGGGACGCCACTCGGCGTGCACGGCGTGCGGGAACCGCTTCTGCAACTTGCGTTGCAGGTCAAGGGGTCGAACCTCATCGGTCACCGCGACCGACAGGAAGCACTCTTCCAGATCGGCGTGCCGGGGGTCCGAGAGAAGATCGTCAAGGCGTCCCGAGAGGGTGGCCAGTCGGCGTGGAACAGGCAGCTCGACCTGGGAAACGTTGTGCAATCCGTAGCTGTCAAGCTCGACCAGCAGGACCTGCTTGCGGTGCCGCGCCTCGGAGAAGGAGTAGGCCAGCGGGCTGCCCGAGTAGCGCAGGTTCTCGGCCAGCTTCTGCGCACCGTGCAGGTGGCCGAGGGCGACATAGTCGACGCCGTCGAAGACCGCGCCGGGCACGTGGTCGATGCCGCCGACGCGGATGGAGCGTTCGGACTCGCAGGCCTCGCCGCCGGTCACGAAGGCGTGCGCGAGAACCATGGTGCCGAGGCCGGTCCGGTTGCCTAAATCGGCCCGAACGCGGCGCATCGCCTCACCCAGCACGGCGGCGTGGCCACGGCCCTCGACGCCGAGGGTGTGGCGGGCGGGTTCCGGGTCCAGGTAGGGCAGTCCGTAGAAGGCGACGTCGTCGATCACCACCGGCGTGTCCAGCGCGGACAGCGTGGTCTTGAGGTGCAGGCCGCCGGCCGCGGCGAAGGTGCCGAACACCCCGATGCGCTGGGCCGAGTCGTGGTTGCCCGGCGTGATCACGATCTTCGCGCCGGCCTCGCGGATCGCCGACAGCGCCCGCCCGCAGGTCTCGATCGACTCGGCCGACGGCATCGCCCGGTCGTACAGGTCGCCGGCCACCACGACCACGTCCACCCGCTCGCGCTCGACCAGTGACGCCAGTCCGGTGAGGACCGTTTCCTGGTCGGCCAGCAGGTCGCGGCCGTGGAAGGTGCGGCCGACGTGCCAGTCGGAGGTGTGCAGGACCCGCATGGATCCTCAAGCTAAGGCCCGACCCCGACAACCTCCGGTAGGCCGCTCGGCGAGTCTCGAAGGTGTGACCGAAGTCCTCGGGCGGCAACGACACTGTCAGGGGCTGATGGCACTGTGGGGGTCGTGAGTGCGGAAGTGATCAGCACCGCGGCGATCGTGCTGGCCCTGTTGCTGGCCGGTGGCCTGGTGCTGCTGTGGCGGTTGTACCAGGACAGCGTGCGTCGGACCGACGCGGCGTTCGCCGTGGTCGAGGCCGAGCGGGCCCGGTTCGACCGGCAGCAGGCGACGCTGCGCCGGTACGAGGTGGCGTTCTCCTCCATCACCGGAAGGGGTGAACTCGGCGAGCAGGTGCTCGTGGAGACGGCCCGCACCCTTGGGCTGCGCGAGGGACTGCACTTCACCTTGCAGACGGACCTGGCCGGCGGCGGCGTGGTCCGCCCGGACATGGTGCTGGCGGTCGGCGGCGGCCGGCAGGTGCCCGTCGACTCCAAGATGAGCATGGTCGTGTGGGCCGAGGCGATGGAGACCGACGACGCCGACGAGCGGTCCGACGCGCTGCGCGTGCACGTGCGCAACATCCGGTCCAGGGCGGCGGAACTGGCTGGCAAGGGCTACTCCCGCTGGGCCGACGCCATCTACGGCACGGTCATGTTCGTGCCGTCGGACGCGGCGGTGGTCGCGGCCATGGACACCGACCCCGACCTGCTGCGCTGGCTGCTGGACCGGCGGGTTTTCCTGTGCGGACCGACCGGCTTCGCGGTGCTGGCCTCGGCGGCGTTGTTCGCGGCGACGGAGCGGGCCATCGCGGCCGACGTGGAGCAGGTCCGCAGCCAGGCCGCGGCGGCGCACCGGGCAGCCAACACGGCGATCGACTCCGTGAACCTGTCCAGCACCCACCTCCAGCGCTTCCTGTCGGCCCGGCGCCGCGAGCTGGACGCGCTGGAGGGGTTCCGGGGCGCCGTGCAGCCGCTGACCGACGCGGCCGGCAGCCCGACGCCGCTGACGACCGTGCGTCGTGCGGATGAGGTCACGGCCGGCCCGTTTACCCCGATGGCCGAGCCGCTTAACGCCGAGCAAACATCGGACGGAGGGTGATCAACTGAGGGTTTTGCCCGCTCATACGGGCACTGTCGGCAGCCCGTAGGGGTGACTGCCACTGCTTCTCACGGAGCGTTCACAAGCTTCGCGACACAAACGGGCTACCGTGTCGTCTCGTGACCGCCACGCGCGATCGCCGAAGCGATCTTGACACCGAGCCGGGGCCCGCCTCATGGGGGGACGCGCCGGCCTTCGGCTCACGGGCCATGCCCTGGTGGGGGCGGTGTTGACGGCGCTCGCCCTGACCGCGGTCGGCGCGCTGTTCGACGAGCTGACGAACAAGACACTGGGACTGCCGTTCCAGGTGCTGTACACGATCGGCTGCGTGTTGGCCGTGACGTTCGTGCGACGGCGCAGCCTGTTCGGCCCCATGGTCCAGCCCCCGCTGATCATGATCATCGTGGCCGGTGTGGTGCTGGGGCTGTTCGCCGGCGGTGCCAGCAGCGGCCTTGCCGCCAAGGCGATCGCGATCGGCCCGCCGCTGATCGGCAACTTCCCGGTCATGGCCATCGCCACCGTGCTCACCGTGGTGATCGGCGCGGTGCGGCTGATCCTGCAGCGCAAGCCCAAGCCGGGCGAGGACGACGACTTCCCGCCGCCGGTCCGGTCAGTGCGCCGCGACTCGGCCGGTCGTGACGACCGCGAGCCGCCGCGCCGTGAGGCCCCGCGGCCGGCCGGCGCACGCTCGCGTCCGACGCCACCGCCCGGGCGGGACCGTGAACGCATGGACCGGGACCGCCAGCAGCCTCCGCCCCCGCAGCGGCAGGTGCCGCCGAACCGTGGTGGCGCTCCCGGTGGCCGACCGCCCGCGCCTGGTGGTGGCGGTGGTCAGCGTGGTGGCATGCCGCCGCGTCCGGCCGCGCCGGGCCGTGGTGGCGGCGCCGGTGGTGGCCGTCCCGCAGGTGGTCAGGGCCGTCCGCCGCAGCCTCCGCCGCGCCGGCCCCGTCGCCCGGACGACGAGTACTGAGCCTGTGACACGAAAGCGCCGTTCGTTGCGTTTCATGCAACGAACGGCGCTTTCGTGTCAGCCAGGTTTAGCGAGGCCCCGCCGGTGCTTCGCACGGTTGGCAGATTTCGCCCGCCGCCACCGAACGCGCCCGCCCACCCGAGCCGATGCGGCGGGCTAAATCCGGCAAGGGCGAGGCACCGGTCACGAGGGGCCGAGCCGCGACGCCGGAGGCGGCGCCAATAGCTCAGACAAGATCCTTGCGGAGCTCACGCGGCAGCTGGAAGGCGATCTTCTCGTTGGCGGTGGTGACTTCCTCGACCTCGCCCCAGCCACGCTCGGCGAGGTAGGCCAGCACCTCGTGCACGAGGATGTCCGGCACGGATGCGCCGCTGGTCACGCCGACCGTGCGGACGCCGTCCAGCCACTCCTCGTTGATCTCCTTGGCGTAGTCGATCAGGTACGAGGCCTGCGCCCCGTGCTGGAGCGCGACCTCGACCAGCCGCTTGGAGTTGGACGAGTTCTGCGAGCCGACCACGATCACCAGGTCGCACTCGGGGGCCATCGCCTTCACCGCGACCTGGCGGTTCTGCGTCGCGTAGCAGATGTCGTCGCTCGGCGGCGCCTGCAGATCCGGGAAGCGCTGCTTGAGCTGCTCGACACGGATCATGGTCTCGTCGACCGAGAGTGTGGTCTGGGACAGCCAGATGACCTTGGACGGGTCGCGGACCTCGACCTTGGCCACGTCCTCGGCGGTGTCCACCAGCTGCACGTGCTCGGGCGCCTCGCCGGCGGTGCCCTCGACCTCTTCGTGCCCCTCGTGGCCGATCAGCAGGATGTCGTAGTCGTCACGGGCGAAGCGCTTGGCCTCCTGGTGGACCTTGGTCACCAGCGGGCAGGTGGCGTCGATCGTGCGCAGGTTGCGCTCGGCCGCCTCCTCGTGGACGGCCGGTGACACTCCGTGTGCGGAGAACACCACGAGTGCGCCCTCGGGCACCTCGTCGGTCTCGTCGACGAAGATCGCGCCGCGGTCCTGGAGGGTCTCCACGACGTACTTGTTGTGCACGATCTCCTTGCGCACGTACACCGGGGCGCCGTAGGTCTCCAGCGCCTTCTCCACGGTCACGACCGCACGGTCCACGCCCGCGCAGTAGCCGCGGGGCTTCGCGAGGAAGACGCGCTTGGGCCGGTCAGCAGCTGGGCTCGACGGGGTCATGGTCCAAGGGTAGCGGCGGCCGGACGACCACTTCGGGTGAGCGGCGTTCGTTTCGTCACCCGTTCGCCACGCAGAACTGTGCAGAAGGGGCCGACTGGGGCAGGCTAGACGCCATGAAGTCGTCACTGCCGCTGCCGGTGCGCATCGCCGCCGGACTCGCGGTCACCGCGGTCGAGCAGGCCCGCAAGCTCCCGGAGCAGCTCACCGGCCTCCCGGTGACGGTGGTGAGCCAGGCGCTACAGCTGTCCATGCGGGTGCAGCAGCGGGTCACCGAGCTGGCGATCAAGGGTGACGACGCGCTGGCCTCGCTGCGTCCGGTCGAGGAAACCCCCGAATGGGCGACGTTCGACGAGGATGACGACCCGCCCGCCGCGACTCAGACCCCGGACATCGATCCGTGGCTGGAGGAGGAGCGCGCGGTCTCCGAGCACGACGACAGTGACGACGCCGACAACGCTGACGACGAGATCGCCGCGGGCGGCCCGGCCTCGCTGCCGGAGTACGACGAGCTGTCGGTGCCGCAGCTGCGGGCCCGGCTGCGCCGGCTCACGCTGAGTGACCTGGAAGAGCTGGAGGCCTACGAGCGCGAGCACGCCGCCCGGCCGGCCTATCTGGGCATGCTGACCAGGCGTATCGCCACCGTACGGGCCCAGGAGAACACCAACTCGTGACCGCGCCCGGTCCGACCACCGCTGAGCAGCCCTGGCCGGTGCGCACGGTCACCCGCAAGATCGCCGACTGGATCAACCGACTCGGCGCCGTCTGGGTCGAGGGGCAGGTCACCCAGATCTCGGCCCGCCCGGGCACCGCCACCGCCTTTCTCACGCTGCGAGACACCAGCGCGGACGTGTCGATCTCCGTGACGTGCTCGACCCAGCTGGTCCGGGGCATGGAGCCGCCACTGACCGACGGCAGCCGCGTGGTGGTCCATGGCAAACCCAGCTACTACACCGGCCGCGGCACGCTGAGCCTGCGCGTGGACGAGATCCGCGCGGTCGGCATCGGCGAGCTGCTGGCCCGTATCGAGCGCCTGCGCCGGCTGCTGGCCGCCGAGGGCCTGTTCGACCCGCGCCGCAAGCGGCCGCTGCCGTTCCTGCCGCGCACGATCGGCCTGATCACCGGGCGGGCATCGGCCGCCGAGCGGGACGTGCTGACCAACGCCCGCGGCCGCTGGCCGGCGGCACACTTTCGGGTGATCAACGTGGCCGTGCAGGGCACGACGGCGGTGCCGCAGGTGATGACGGCGTTGAAGACTTTGGACGCTGATCCCGAGGTGGATGTCATCGTGATCGCCCGCGGCGGCGGCAGCGTCGAGGACCTGCTGCCGTTCTCCGACGAGACGCTGTGCCGGGCGGTGTCGGCCTGCGGCACGCCGGTGATCAGCGCCATCGGCCACGAGCCGGACACCCCGCTACTGGATCACGTCGCCGACCTGCGGTGTTCCACGCCGACCGATGCCGGCAAGCGGGTCGTGCCGGACGTCGCCGAGGAGACGCAGCGCATCCGCCAGCTACGCGACCGCACCCGCCGGGCGCTACACGGTTGGGTGGACCGCGAGCGGCGGCTGCTGGACGCCCTGCGCAGCCGTCCCGTGCTGGCCGATCCGCTGACGCCGTTGCAGCGGCGCTCCGACGACGTGACGGCGCTGCGCGACCGCGGCCGTCGGGAGATCAAATCCCTGATCACGACCGAGGAACGCGCCCAATCAGCCGTTCGCGCACGCTTGACGACCCTCGGACCAGCCGCCACGCTGGCCCGTGGATACGCCGTGGTGCAGAGCGTGGCCGAGGACGGGGCCACTTCGGTGCTCCGGACCGTCGACGACGCCCCGGCGGGAACGCAACTGCGGGTGCGGCTCGTTGACGGGGCGATCCGTGCCGTCGTGCCCGACGACGACACCCGTGAGCGGAGGTAGGGGTGCCATACCCGGCGCGTGAGCCCACATTCCTCCCGTTGACGGTGGCCACGGCGAGAGCGGCGGCCGACAACCCCGACCAGTCCGAGCAGACCCGTGGCGCACGGGTCGTGCAGTACTGCGCCGAGGCCGCCAACGCCGCCGCGGTCGACACCTGGACCGCGATGCTCGCCGGCTGCGACTACCCCGGCCGCCGGGCGTTACCCTCGCGTCTCCATGAACTGACCGAGGCCGCCTCGGTCTATGTGGGGACGCAGTGGTGGTACGGCGACGGTTCGGTGCACCGGCGTCGCGTGGCCGATGCCGAGGACCGCATCGGCGAGGCGGCGCAGGACGGCGACGGCGCCGAGTTCGCCGAGGCGTTCGTCGGGTACGACCAGGCCGTCGCGGCGGTTGTGGTCCGGGTGCAGAGCCAGATGGGAACCAGCGCGTCATGACGGAACCGACGCTCGGCTACGAGGCCGCGCGCGACGAGTTGGCCGAGGTCGTCCGCAAGCTGGAGGCCGGCGGGCTGTCGTTGGAGGACTCGCTGGCGCTGTGGGAGCGCGGCGAGGCACTGGCCAAGGTCTGCGAAGGGCACCTGGCCGGTGCCCGGCAGCGGGTCGAGACGGCGCTGGCCGTTGTCGAAGAGGACGTGGCCGAGGGTTAGTCAGGGCTTCTTGGGCAGTGGCGTTGCCGTCTGCACGGCCTGCGCCAGTGTCCGGAAGTCGGCGTCCTTGCTGTTGCCGGAGATCAACAGCCGGACGCCGCCGACGCTGGCCAGCCAGGAGGTCTCGCTGCGCCGGGCCGGGTAGATCGTCCAGTTGACGCCCTCGACGTCGATGGTGCCGGTCGCGGCCGGCTCGGACTTCGGGTCGTCGGTCTCGGAGGCGATCAGGTCGCGGGCCGCGCCCTGGGTCTGCGACAGGCGCAGGTAGCCGCTGGGTGTGAGCCAGCCGACCCGTACCACCGGCCGGGCCTGGTCACCGGTGCCGATGGAGATCGTGTCGGTCGAGTTGGCACGCCACCTGGCCGGCAGCTTCGGCTCGCGTACGGGCACGTCCACGCCGTTGGCGATGCCGCTCAGGGCGCTGTGCACGTCGACCGTCGGCACCGCGCTGGTGTCGATGGTCGGCCCGCCCGGGCTGAACGAGCAGCCCCGGCTGAAGCCCAGCACCGCGAGCAGGATCAGCAGCAGCGCGGCCAGCGACAGCAGCATGTCGCGGGCGGTCTGCGAGCCGCGGGAGCGCTGCGGGGACGGGGTGGGCGAGTCGGACACCCGGCCATCGTCTCAAGCTGGCCGGACCTGGTCGCACCGGGTGCTGTTTCTCACCGCGGAATCGATCACGGACCGGTCCGGAGCGGGTGATCTGCGAGGATTTCCGGGTAGTCCTGCCACGAGCAGAACAGGGAGGCCGCCATGACCACCACCGAGCCCCGGCGAACGCCGGAGGCGCCCGACCGCAACCTCGCGATGGAGCTGGTCCGCGTGACCGAGGCCGCCGCGATGGCCGCCGGCCGCTGGGTGGGCAGGGGCGACAAGAACGGCGGCGACGGCGCGGCCGTCGACGCCATGCGCAAGCTCATCGGCACGGTGTCGATGCGCGGCGTGGTCGTGATCGGCGAGGGCGAGAAGGACGAGGCGCCCATGCTGTTCAACGGCGAGGAGGTCGGCAACGGCGACGGGCCCGACTGCGACGTGGCCGTGGACCCGGTCGACGGCACCACGCTGATGAGCAAGGGCATGCCGAACGCCGTGGCCGTGCTGGCCGTCGCCGAGCGGGGCGCGATGTACGACCCGTCGGCCGTGTTCTACATGGAGAAGATCGCCACCGGCCCGGAGGCCGCGGACGTGATCGACCTGACCGCGCCGGTGGCGGAGAACATCCGCCGGGTGGCGCGGGCCAAGCACAGCGACGTCGAGGACGTGACGGTGTGCATCCTCGACCGGCCGCGCCACGAACAGCTGGTCAAGGAGGTCCGGGAGGCCGGCGCCCGGATCCACTTCATCGCCGACGGCGACGTGGCCGGCGCGATCTCGGCGGCCCGTCCGGGCACGGGTGTCGACCTGCTGCTGGGCATCGGCGGCACGCCCGAGGGCATCATCACGGCGTGCGCCATGAAGTGCATGGGCGGCGCCATCCAGGGCCGGTTGTGGCCGCGTGACGAGGCGGAGCGGCAGAAGGCGCTCGACGCCGGGCACGACCTGAGCCGCGTGCTCACCACGGAAGACCTGGTGCGCGGGGACAACGTGTTTTTCTGCGCCACCGGCGTCACCGACGGCAGCCTGGTGCGCGGCGTGCAGTACCGCGCCGGCGGTTGCACCACGCACTCCATCCTGATGCGGTCCAAGTCCGGCACGGTGCGGGTGATCGAGGGCTTCCACCGGCTGACCAAGTTGCGCGAGTACTCGACGATCGACTTCGGCCGTTTGGGCGACGCCGAGGCCCTGCCGCCGCTGCCGTAGCCAACCGGAGGCCCAACCGTTATCAACTAACGGAAATCTCGTCGCAACCCCCGCATACAGTGTCGCGTCGTTGCTGGTGATCGGTGTTGTGTCCGGGGTTTGCAGGGGAGAAGTCCGTGCGGGTGAGCAGAATCGTGCTGGCGCTGGCCGCGGTCGGGGTTGCCGGGCTGATGGCGGCGTGTTCGACCGGGGTCGACCTGGCCTCGAACGCCTCGCCGGTGAGCACCTCGGCCAGCGCGACCACGACGACAACCACGACCACCACCGTCGTGCCCACGACCACCACTCCCCCGCCGACCACCACCACCACGACGGTGCCGCCGACGACCACGACGACCAAGCCCAAGCCGGTCGGCAAGGCGCCGGGCACGCCGTGCCTGGCCACCATGGCGGCCTGCGTGAGCAAGAGCACCGGCCAGGCGTGGCTGATCATCGACGGCAAGGTCGTCTACGGGCCGGTGCCGATGATGCCGGGCAAGGCGTCCGAGCCGACCCCGGTCGGCTTCTTCCACGTGGAGTGGAAGGACAAGCACCACAAGAGCAGCGAGTTCAACGACGCGCCGATGGAGAACTCGGTGTTCTTCGCGCCCGGCGGCATCGCCTTCCACGAGGGCAGCCTGAGCCGGCCGTCGGCCGGCTGCGTGCACCTGACGCTGGCGGCGTCGGCCAAGTTCTACGCGACGCTGGACGTCGGCGACCCGGTCCAGGTCGTGGCCTGATCAGCCTTCGTTGCTGGAGTGCCCGGGGAACAGGTGCGCCTCGGGGTTCAGCATCACGGCGAGGTTGTTGACCGCGGTCGCGGCCTCGCCGAAGCCGGTGGCGATCAGCTTGACCTTGCCCGGGTACGTGGCGACGTCGCCGGCGGCGTAGACGCGCTCCCGCGCGGTGCGCATGGTCGTGTCGACCGACACCGCCCGATGGTCCAGCTCCAGGCCCCAGGACTCGATCGGGCCCAGGTCGGCCGTGAAGCCCAGCGCCGCGACCGCCGTGTGGGCGGGCAGCACCTTGCGGCCGCCGCCCTTGACCTCGATCTCCACCTCGGCGAGCAGGCCGTTGTCGCCGCCACGCAGCTCGGTGACCTGCGCGTCGGTGATGATCGGCACGCCCAGTTCGCGCACCTTCGTGACGGTCGCGGCGTGCGCACGGAAGGCCGCCCGCCGGTGCACGAGGGTGACGCTGTTGGCGATCGGGTGCAGCGCCAGCGCCCAGTCGAAGGCCGAGTCGCCGCCGCCGACGATCACCACGTCCTGGCCGAGGTGCGCCTCCAGCGAAGGCACGAAGTACACGACGCCCTTGCCGACCCAGCCGTCGCCGGCGGGCAGCGGGCGGGGGTTGAACTCGCCCATGCCGGCGGTGATGAGCACCGCGCCGGCACGGACGGTCGTGCCGTCGGCCAGGCCGACGTCCAGGCCGTTGTCGGTGTTCTCCACGGTGCGGGCCTGGCGGCCCAGCAGGTAGCGGGGCTTCCACTGCGCGGCCTGCTCGACCAGCGCGTTGATCAGGTCGCGGCCGCGCACCGCCGGGAAGCCGGCGACGTCGAAGATCATCTTCTCCGGGTACATCGCGGTGACCTGGCCGCCGGGCTCGGGCAGCGCGTCCACCAGTGCGGTGGACAGCTCGCGGAAGCCGGCGTAGTAGGCGGCGAACAGGCCGACCGGGCCCGCGCCGACCACCAGGAGATCGACCTCGATGTCGTCCGGAGAACTCATCGCTCTGGCCCCGCTTTCCGCCTGTGGTGGGAGGCAGTGATCGCGAACACTGCCGACTCTAGTGCGGTTCGCGCCGGGCGCGTCAGGTCCTCGCGGGAATCAGGGGGATCAACTCAGGGGGTGCCGCACGCCACGCTGCCGCCGTCGGCTTGTAGGTCCAGACTCGAACTATGGGTGAGCAGCAGTACCGGATCGAGCACGACACGATGGGCGAGGTCAAGGTCCCGGCCGAGGCGCTGTGGCGGGCGCAGACGCAGCGAGCCGTGGAGAACTTCCCGATCTCCGGACGGGGCCTTGAGCGATCACAGATCCGGGCGCTGGGCCTGCTCAAGGCGGCCGCCGCGACCGTGAACAAGCAGCTCGGCGTGCTGCCGGCGGACCTGGCCGACGCGATCGTGGCCGCGGCCGACGAGGTCGCCGAGGGCACGTGGGATGCGCACTTCCCGATCGACGTGTTCCAGACCGGCTCGGGCACTTCGTCGAACATGAACGCCAACGAGGTGATCGCCACCCTGGCCACCCGGGCGCTCGGCCGTGACGTGCATCCCAACGACCACGTGAACGCCTCCCAGTCGTCCAACGACACCTTCCCGACGACCATCCACGTCGCCGCGACCGAGGCCGTGGTGCGGGATGTCGTGCCGGCGCTGGAACACCTGGTCGCCGTGCTGCGCAAGCGGGCCGCCGAGTGGGACTCCCTGGTGAAGTCGGGCCGTACCCACCTGATGGACGCCGTGCCGATCACGCTCGGGCAGGAGGCCGGCGGCTGGGCGTCGCAGGTCGCCTACGGCGTCGAGCGGCTCCAGGCCAGCCTGCCGCGGCTGGGCGAGCTGCCGATCGGCGGCACCGCCGTCGGCACCGGGCTCAACGCGCCCGAGGGCTTCGGCGCCGCGGTGGCGGCGGAACTGGCTTCGCTGACCGGACTTCCACTGACCGAGGCCCGGGATCACATCGAGGCGCAGGCCAGCCGGGACGGCGTGGTCGAGATCTCCGGCCAGCTCCGCACCGTCGCGGTGTCGCTGTTCAAGATCGCCAACGACCTCCGCTGGCTGGGCTCCGGGCCGCGCACCGGCCTGGCCGAGCTGGCGCTGCCCGATCTCCAGCCGGGTTCGTCGATCATGCCGGGCAAGGTGAACCCGGTGATCTCGGAGGCGACGATGATGGTCGTCGCCCAGGTGATCGGCAACGACGCCGCGGTGGCTTTCGCCGGCACCCAGGGCAATTTCGAGCTCAACGTGATGCTGCCGGTGATCGCCCGCAACGTGCTGGAGTCGGCCCGGCTGCTCGCCGCGGTGGCGCGGCTGTTGGCGGACAAGGTGATCGCCGGCGCGGTGCCCGACGCGGACCGCATGCGGGAGTACGCCGAGTCCTCGCCGTCGGTGGTGACGCCGTTGAACCGCTACCTCGGCTACGAGGAGGCGGCGGCGATCGCCAAGCAGGCGTTGAAGGAGCGGCGCACCATCCGCGAGGTCGTGCTGGCCCGCGGGCACGTGGACGCCGGCAGGATCACCGTCGAGCAGCTGGACGAAGCTCTGGACGTGCTTCGGATGGCGCGCGGCGGTCGCTGACCCGGCGCCGGTACAGGCCGAGGGTGCAGCCGGCGGCGACGGCGGCTGCACCCACCACCGCCGTGACGGTCAGCGGCTGTGCGTGCAGCAGCACCGAGACGACGAGCCCGGACACCGGCATCAGCCCGACCAGCACGCCCGCTCGGTCCGCGCCGATCGTGGCCACGCACGTGTACCAGCCGGTGAACGCCACGGCCGTGACGAACACGCCCAGCACCACCAATGCCGTTCCCTCGGTCGGCGTCGGCAGCCGCCACGCGGCGCCACCGTCCACCACGGTCGCGATGCCGGCGCCCGCGACAGCCGCGATGAAGCTGGCCCACGTGGACGTCTCCATCGCACCTAACCGCTGCACCGGTCCGATGCCGCACAACGTGAACAGCACCTCGCCGGCCATGCACGCCAAGGCCAGCAGCAGACCCGGCCCGTGCCACGAACCGCCGCCGGTGAGCACGGCGACACCGCCGACCACCACCGCCGCACCGAGGACGGCCGCGATCGCCGGCCGTCGCCGGCCCAGCATCGGCACCGCGATCGCCAGCACCAGCGGCGTGCAGCCGACCACGGCCGTGACGAAACCCGGCGTGGCGTAGCGCTCGGCGACCAGGATGGCCGCGTTGAAGCCGAGCATGCCGGCCACGACCATGCCGAGAATGCCGGCCAGGTCGCGCACGCCCGGCATCGGCAGCCGTCGGCCGCGGGCCAGCAGCACACCCAGCAGGATCAGGCCGCCGATCGCGTACCGGATCGCCTGCCCGGACAGCACCGGGTAGCCCTGGAGCAGCCCGGTCACCGGGAAGGATGCGCCGACCAGCAGGATGCTGCCCCCGCCGAACGCGACCGCCCTGATGTCCCCCGTGTTCGCCATATCCCCAGTCTGCGGGCAACTGGTCCGCGTACCTACACCACTTGAACCCCGGCTTGGCGGACCACTTTCCGAGTTCGCCAAGTGCGGCCGGCGAGTTCGCGCAGTGCGGCCGTTCGAGCGTCGGCCACGTCGCCATGACTGACCATGGGTTCAGGGCATCTCGGCGACCGGTTCGCGCTCTTGCTTGATGGGGGTGTGGCTGCCATCACACGGCGGCCACCGCACTGGGAGGACTGACATGACCACACCGCTCGCGACCTCAGAACCGCCCGTGGCCAGCCACCGCGTGCTGGCCATGCTGCGTGCCGTCGCCGCCGGCCGGGCCCAGGTCAGCTGCAGCGCCGAGCCCGATCTGTTCGTGGACGGCGTGCCGTGCTGCGACCAGTTCACCGCCCACGTGCTTGCGCACGAGGGCCTGGTCCGCCCGAGCCAGCCGGGCACGCCCGGCCAGCGGGTGCCGGCCGTGCTGACCACGGCCGGCCACGCGCTGGTGTCCGGCGCGCAGGCGGCCGCGTGAGCAACGTGCGGGCCTTAGCCGGCGGGTGGTTGTCGGGCATGCTCGACGGGTGAGCCCAGTCGACCGACCACCGCCCGGCGGCGGACCGCCGTATTCATGACCTCGAACACGACAGCGTCAACCCGTGAGCTGCTGCTCCCCGCCGTCTCGGCCGAGCCGGCACGCACCCGCGGTCGAGCCCTCGAGTCGGCCCTGCGCGAGGCGATCCGAACCGGCCGCCTGCGGCCAGGCACCCGGTTGCCGTCCAGCCGCGACCTCGCCGGCCAGCTCGGGCTGGCCCGAGGCACCGTCACCGCCGGATACGCCCAGCTGATCGCCGAGGGCTACCTGGTCGCCCGGCACGGCTCCGGCACCACGGTGGCCGACACCGTGTGCGGCACCGCGCCCGCGGCCACCGCGCCCAGCCGACCGGTCCGCTGGCGCTACGACCTGCGGCCGGGCATCCCGGCCCTGGGGGCGTTCCCCCGGGCCGAGTGGGTCGCGGCCACCAAGGCCGGCCTGGCCGAGCTGCCCGACGACGCGCTGGGCTACCCCGACTACGCGGGACTGCCCGCGCTCCGGGCCGAGCTGGCCGGCTACCTGGGCCGGGTGCGGGCCGTAGCGGCCGGTCCCGACGACGTCGTGGTCACCCACGGCGTCGCCGAGGGCATGGGCCTGATCGCCCGCGTGCTGCGGGCCGCCGGCCACACCAGTATCGCCGTCGAGTGCCCCGGCCACCTCGGCCAGGCCGAGCTCTTCGCGGCCCACGGCCTGCGCCCGGTCCCGATCCCCGTCGACCACCTCGGCATCCGGGTCGACGAGCTGGCCGCGACCGACTGCCGGGTCGTCCAGGTCACCTCGGCGCACCAGTTCCCGCTCGGCGTCGTGTTGTGCCCCAACCGCCGGCGGGCACTGATCGCGTGGGCCCGTGAGCGTGACGGCCTGATCCTCGAGGACGACTACGACGCCGAGCACCGGTACGACCGGCACGCCATGGGCGCGGTGCAGGCACTGGACCCGGCGCACGTCGCCTACCTCGGCAGCGTCAGCAAAGTGCTGTCGCCGGCACTGCGGATCGGCTGGCTCATCCCGCCACCCGGGCTGCGCCCGGCCGTCATCGACGCCAAGCACTACAACGACCTCGGGGAGCCCGATCCCCCAGGCCGCCCTCACCCACCTGCTGCGGACGGGTGGGTACGAACGGCACCTGCGGCGGACCAGGGCGCTCTACCGGCGTCGTCGCGACGCGTTGCTCGTAGCAGTCGCGGAACGGCTGCCCTCATGGCGGGCCGTCGGTGTGGCGGCGGGACTGCACGTGGTGCTGCGGCTGCCGGACGGCACGGATGACCTCGCGCTCCAGCAGGCACTCGCCGCGAGCGGGATCAATGTGTTCGCACTGTCCGGGTACGTCCCGAGTGGACGGATAGTGCCCTACCCGGGTCTGGTCGTCGGCTACGCGTCGCTGGGACCGGATCGACTCCGGGCAGCGGTGGACTTGATCGCGGATGTAGCTGCCCTCGCCGGGTAATCGCGAGTCCGCGCCGGTGCCGACTCGCCCCGCGCGGAACGCGCGGCATGAAACTGTCGGTGGGTCGGCGCAAGATGGGCCCATGCGCTTCGCCGACGTCGTCTCGACATCAGCAGCCGTGACCGCGACCCGGTCCCGGCTGGCGAAGGTGGCCGCCCTCAGCGAGCTGCTGCGACAGCTCGACGACCCGCACGAGGTCGAAGCGGCCACCGCGTTCCTGGTCGGCCTGCCCAGGCAGGGCAAGGTCGGTGCCGGCTGGCGCACGCTGGTCTCGATCGAGGTCCCCGCCGCCGCGGAACCGGACCTCACCATCCTCGACGTCGACGAGTTGCTCACGCAGGTTGCCGCCACCAGTGGCAAGGGCTCGACCCAGCGCCGCAGCGAGCTGCTGACCGCCGCGCTGTCCCGCGCGACGGCGCCGGAACAGGACTTCCTGCTCCGGCTGCTCACCGGTGAACTCCGGCAGGGCGCACTCGAAGGAGTGATGACCGACGCCGTCGCCGCCGCGTTCGACGTGCCGGTGGACGCTGTCCGCCGGGCGTTCATGCTCAGCGGTCGGCTGCACACCACGGCCGAGCAGGCGAGATCCGGTGGCGCGGCGGCGCTTGCCGCGTTCGGGCTCGAGGTCGGCCGGCCGATCCGGCCCATGCTGGCCTCGCCGGCGGAGTCGCTGGAGTCCGCGCTGGCCGAACTGGGCGACGTCACCGTCGAGTACAAGCTCGACGGCGCACGAATCCAGGTGCACCGCAAGGGATCCGAGGTGCACGTCTACACCAGGACACTGCGCGAGATCACCGCGAGTGTGCCCGAACTCGTCGAGCAGGTCCGCGGCCTGCCGTGCGAGTCGGTCGTGCTCGACGGGGAGACGCTGGCGCTCAACGACGACGGCCGGCCACGTCCGTTCCAGGAGACGATGAGCAGGTTCGGCGCGACCAGCTCCCGGGAGCTGTTGCTCCGGCCCTACTACTTCGACTGCCTGCACCTGGACGGTGACGACCTGCTCGACCGGCCCCTGCGCGACCGGTTGGCCGCGCTGGAGCGGGTCGCCGGGCCGTTCCGCATTCCGGGTGCGATGGAGCCGGACGCCGGCCAGGCCGAGGAGATCGCCGCGGCGGCGCACACCGCCGGGCACGAAGGGGTGATGGTCAAGGCGCTGGACTCGGTGTACGCGGCCGGCCGGCGCGGCAAGTCGTGGCAGAAGGTCAAGCCGGTGCACACCCTGGACCTCGTGGTGCTGGCCGCGGAGTGGGGACACGGCCGTCGCCGTGGCTATCTCTCCAACCTGCACCTCGGCGCCCGGGATCCGGACGGCGGCCCGCCGGTGATGGTGGGCAAGACCTTCAAGGGCCTCACCGACGAGCTGCTGGCCTGGCAGACCAAGGCATTTCAGGAGATCGCGGTCGACTCCGGAGAGTGGGTCGTGCAGCTGCGGCCCGAGATCGTGGTCGAGATCGAGTTGGACGGTGTGCAGGTCAGCCCGCGCTATCCGGGCGGTGTGGCGCTCCGGTTCGCGCGGGTCCTGCGCTACCGGCCGGACAAGGAGGTGAGCGAGGCCGACACCATCGATCAGGTCAGAGCGCTGCTGCTCGGCTGACGGATCCGTATTCTGGAGTCTCGTGCGCTTCCTTGACGGGCATGAGCCCCAGTACGACCTCACCTACGACGACATCTTCGTCGTCCCCGGCCGGTCAACCGTGGAGTCGCGGTTCGACGTGGACCTGGCGACTTCCGACGGCTCCGGCGCCACGATCCCCATCGTGGTGGCCAACATGACCGCGGTGGCCGGCCGCCGCATGGCCGAGACGGTCGCCCGCCGTGGCGGTCTGGTGGTGTTGCCGCAGGACGTGGCCCCGGACGCGGTCGCCGAGATCACCGCCTGGGTGAAGACCCGGCACACGGTCTGGGACACCCCGCTGGTGCTGCGGGCCGGTGACGCGGTCGCGGACGCCGTCAACCTGCTGCCGAAGCGGGCCCACGGGGCCGTGGTGGTCGTGGATGTCGACGGCCGGCCGCTGGGCGTGGTCGACGAGGCCGCGTGCCACGGCGTGGACCGGTTCACGCGGGTCGGCGAAGTCGCCAATCCGGACGTGGTGACGCTGCCGATCGACACCGCGCCGCGGGAGGTCTTCGACCGGCTCCACGGTCGGTCCACCAAGGTGGCGCTGGGCGTGGACGGCGAGGGCCGGCTGGCCGGCGTGCTGACCGAGGTCGGGGCGCTGCGGGCGGAGATCTACGCCCCCGCGCTGGACGCCGCCGGGCGGCTCCGGGTCGCGGCCGCGACCGGGGTGAACGGCGATGTCGCTGCCCGGGCCGCGGAGCTGCTCGACGCCGGGGTGGACGTGCTGGTCGTGGACACCGCGCATGGGCACCAGGAGAAGATGCTCAGCGCCTTGCAGGCGGTGCGCAAGCTCGACCTGGGCTCGGTGCCGGTGGTCGCGGGCAACGTCGTCACCGCGGCCGGTGTGCGGGACCTGGTGGACGCCGGGGCCGACGTGATCAAGGTCGGCGTCGGGCCGGGCGCCATGTGCACCACGCGGATGATGACCGGTGTCGGCCGGCCGCAGTTCTCCGCGGTGGCCGAGTGCGCCGCGCAGGCCCGTGCGCTGGGCAAGCACGTGTGGGCCGACGGCGGCGTGCGGCACCCGCGGGACGTGGCGCTCGCGCTCGCCGCCGGTGCGTCCAGCGTGATGGTCGGGTCCTGGTTCGCCGGCACCTACGAGTCGCCCGGCGACCTCCAGCGCGACGAGGCCGGCCGGCCGTACAAGGAGTCGTTCGGCATGGCCTCCAAGCGGGCCGTCGGGGCGCGGACGCGCAACGACAACGCCTTCGACCGGGCGCGCAAGGGCCTGTTCGAGGAGGGCATCTCGACCTCGCGTATGCAGCTCGACCCGCAGCGCCCGGGCGTCGAGGATCTGCTCGACTCGATCTGCGCCGGCGTGCGCTCGTCGTGCACCTACGCCGGTGCGCACAGCCTGGAGGAGTTCCACGAGCTGGTCGTGCTGGGCGTGCAGTCCGCCGCGGGCTTCGCCGAGGGACGCCCCCTGCCCGGCGGTTGGTGAGCCGCCGCCGCGGAGGCTGCGCGGCTATACCGGCACGGCCATTGGCAGTGACGGCCCGTGCGGCAGAAGCATGCCGCGCGCGGCCGATGCCGGGCAGATGCCCTGTTCACGGCCTTATCGTGCAGAGGTCGGCCGGTGGCAAAGAAGTGGGTTGCTCCCATAAACACGCGGTCTTAGGGTTGCGCGGTGACTGACGCGGTCGTGGTCGAAGAGCTGGTCAAGCGGTACGGGAAGAGTCCGCGACCGGCGGTGGACGGCCTGGGGTTCCGGGTGCATGCCGGGGAGGTGTTCGGCTTGCTGGGTCCGAATGGGGCCGGCAAGACGACGACGGTCGGGGTGCTGACGACACGGGTGCTGCCGACCGGTGGGCGGGCGCTGGTGCACGGCGTGGACGTGGTGGCGGACCCGCAACGGGCCCGGCAGGTGCTGGCGGTGGTGCCGCAGCGCAACAACCTGGACCGGTCGCTGAACGTGAAGCAGAACCTGCTGTTCCACGCGGCCTATCACGGGGTGGCACGGGGAGAGCGGACGCGGCTGGCGGACGAGATCCTGGAGCGGATGGGGCTGACGGGCCACGCGAAGGCGGCGATCGACACGTTGTCGGGTGGGCAGGCGCAGCGGGTGATGATCGCCCGTGCGCTGATGCACCGGCCCAAGATCATGTTCCTGGACGAGCCGTCGACCGGGCTGGACCCGCAAGCGCGGCTGTTCGTGCACGACCGGGTGGCGCAGCTGAAGGCCGAAGGGGTCACGGTCGTGCTGACCACGCACGACATGGACGAGGCCGCGAAGCTGTGCGACCGGGTGGGCATCGTCGACCACGGGAAGCTGCTGGCGCTGGACACGCCGGCGGAGTTGACGAAGTCGTTGCCGGGGCGCACGACGATCACCTTCACGGTCGCGCTCGGCGGCGTGGCCGGCGCCGAGGTGGCGGCGAAACTGTCCGCTGTGGACGGTGTGGAGCGGGTCGAGCAGATCGCCGAGGGCAACGGCGGATTCCCTGGTGGCGCACCGCCATGGGGCGGGACGGCCGGTGGCGGAGCGCCCGGCGCCGGCGGGGCGCCGAACGGCGCGGCGCGGAACGGCGCGCCGGAGGCCAACCAGTTCCGGCTGTACTCGGACTTCGAGGCGGCGGTGGTGCTGCCGTCGGCGCTGAATGCGCTGGGCGGACTCGGCTGCGAGGTAAGCGATCTGGCGCTGGGCAAGCCCAGCCTTGAGGACGTCTTCATCCACCTGACGGGAAGGGAACTCCGGTGACGGCCCTGCGCACCTTCAACGCCGTGCTCGGCCGGGACATCTTCGTCACCGGGCGCGAACTGCCGAGCTTTCTGGCCCAGGTGATCATCCAGCCGTTCTTCACCCTCTTCATCTTCGGCAAGGTGCTGTCCCAGATCGGCTACGTGCAGGGCAACTTCGCCCAGGTGCTGCTGCCGGGAGTGGTGGCGCTCAACGGTTTCCTCGGCGCGCTGCAGAACACGACGCTGCCGCTGGTGCTGGACTTCTCGTGGACGCGGGAGATCGAGGACCGGCTGCTGGCGCCGATGCCGATCGCCATGGTGGCAGTCGAGAAAATGGTGTTCGGCGCGCTGCGGGGGCTGCTGGCGGCGGTGCTGATGATCCCGATCGGCTTTCTCATCCTGGGCCTGACCTGGCCGGCGTCGAGCCTGCCGATGGTGCTGGTGGTGCTGATCCTCGGCTCGCTGGCCGGCGCGGCGATCGGCATGGTGGTCGGCACCTCGGTGCCGCCGCGACGGATCAACATCATGTTCGCGGTCATCCTGACCCCGCTGATGTTCACCGGCTCGACCCAGTTCCCGTGGTCCTCGCTGAACGACGACCTGCTGTGGTTCAAGGTGGTCTGCGCGCTCAACCCGCTGACCTACGCCAGCGAGGCGATGCGCGCGGTTCTGCTGCCCAACGGCCAGAACATCGCGCTGTGGGTGTCGCTGCTGGTGATGCTGGGCGCGATCGGCCTGTTCGGGGCGATCGGGGTGCGGGGTTTCATGCGCCGCGCGCTGGACTGAGGAGCCGCTGGAACAACGGCCGGAGGCCCGGGACGTGAAGTCCCGGGCCTCCGGCCGTTCAACGGCTCAGCTGGCGTAGTCCTCCAACATCTCGGTCACCAGGGCCGCGATCGGCGAACGCTCCGAGCGGGTCAGGGTGACGTGGGCGAAGAGGGGATGGCCCTTGAGCTTCTCGATGACGGCGGCGACGCCGTCGTGGCGGCCGACCCGGAGGTTGTCACGCTGGGCGACGTCGTGGGTGAGCACGACGCGGGAGTTGGTGCCCAGGCGGGACAACACGGTGAGCAGGACGTTGCGCTCCAAGGACTGGGCCTCGTCGACGATGACGTAGGAGTCGTGCAGCGACCGGCCCCGGATGTGGGTGAGGGGCAGGACTTCGAGCATCCCGCGGTCGAGAACCTCGTCGAGCACGTCCTTGCTGGCCAGGCCGCCGAGGGTGTCGAAAACGGCCTGGGCCCACGGCGCCATCTTCTCGTTCTCGGAACCGGGCAGGTAGCCGAGTTCCTGACCGCCGACCGCGTACACCGGCCGGAAGACGACGACCTTGCGGTGCTGACGTCGCTCCATGACGGCCTCGAGGCCGGCGCACAGGGCCAACGCCGACTTGCCGGTGCCGGCCCGGCCACCCAGCGACACGATGCCGACCTCGGGGTCGAGCAGCAGGTCGAGGGCGATGCGCTGCTCGGCGGAACGGCCGTGCAGCCCGAAGGCCTCCCGGTCGCCACGCACGAGGCGGATCTGCTTGTCTGCGGTGACCCGGCCCAGCGCCGAGGCGGAACCGGAGAGCAGCCGCAGGCCGGTGTGGCACGGGAAGTCGGCGGCGTCGCCGACGTCGAACAGCGCCGGCTCGATGCTGCCCTCCTTGTAGAGGGTGTCGATGACCTCCTGGTCGACCTCCAGATCAGCCATGCCGGTCCACCCGGACGGCGTGACGTCCTGGGCCCGGTACTCGTCGGCGTCAAGGCCGCACGCGCCGGCCTTGACCCGCAAGGGCATGTCCTTGGTCACCAACGTGACCGCGAGCCCGTCGGCCTTCAGATTCAGCGCACAGGCCAGGATGCGGGCGTCGTTGGAGTCGGTGCGGAAACCGGCGGGCAGCACCTCCGGGTCGGTGTGGTTGAGCTCGACGTGCAGGGTGCCGCCCTGGTCACCGATCGGGACCGGGGAGTCCAGCCTTCCGTGCCGCAGGCGGAGCTCGTCGAGGAGGCGCAACGCCTCCCGGGCGAACCAGCCCAGCTCGGGGTGGTTGCGCTTGCCCTCCAATTCAGAGATCACCACGAGCGGCAGCACGACCGAGTGCTCGGCGAACCTGGTCAGCGCCCACGGATCGGACAGCAGGACCGAGGTGTCGAGCACGAAGGTGGGGGTTGTGCGCCTTTTCGCGGCACTACGGGCAGAGCCTGAGGAACGGCTGGCGGGACGTCGTGCAGTCACGGCAACTCCCTCGCGAGTGCGGCACCCGCACCCGCTTCCCTCGATGGGCCAGGCACACCACCCAGCTGGAACGGTCGTCCGACGCCGACATCGGCGTCAGGCTCCCGCCCCAAGAGGGCCGGGTGCCGGCCCCCTCGCGCTCACCGTCACGACCAGGGCCTCCCGGGACGGACCGCATTGGACACGACCCGTCACTTCGCAAGCTACCTGCGGGGTGCCCCTGTTTGCAGGCTGCCACACAGGTGATTCACGCAGTCGTCATCGAACTTGCACGGACAGTCAAGATCGACGATCACCGGAAAAATCCCGACTTACCCGTCCCGACCTGCGGGAATGGACCGAAAAGGCGATCACTTACGGCTACCGGGGGTAGTTGTCAGCTCTGCGCGAAGTGCGGCCGGCACCAGGGGCTCGTCCAGCATTCGAGCGTACCGAGTGGACACGTCGACCGATCCCCCAGCGGCCAGCCAGCGGCGCACCAGCCGGGCGCCCTCCACATAGGTCGTGGTGTAGGCCCGCCACAGCGGATCGGTGAGGAACGGCAGCAGCCGGTAAGCCCGGAACTCGGGCACCAGCAACCAGCGCGACAGGTAGCCGGCAACTTCGTCCTCGTCGGCGTGCCGGTCGTGCAGCATCAGCATGGCGTCCTGCCGGACGGCTTGCAGTGTGGTGGACGCCAGGTCGACGGCTTCCAGCAGCTCGCCGTCGACCTGAACCCCGCACGCGCCGAACAGGGACGTGGCCCATGCGCCCCAGTGCGGCCCGACGGCGGCGTACACGCCGAGCTCGGCCAATCCCTCGGCGACCAGGCACTGCGGCGTGTTGAGCACGAACATGCTCTGCTCCCAGTGCCCGTCGACGCGGATGAGGCCGGCCTCCTTGCGGCAGTGCTCGGTGTGGTGCCCCGGATACGCCTCATGCGCCACGAGATGGGCCAGGGTCGACACCCGATGGCCCTGGGCCACGTTCAACGACACCCGCGACCGGAAGCCGCCCAGGTAGCTGTTGAAACCGCTCCACGCCCGGTTGTCGACGATCTCGTACTCGACGGACTCCCCGCCGGCAACCCGAACCGCGAGGCCGTGCGGGCGCGCAAGTCGGCGGCCAGCGCCCGTACGCAGTCAGCGGTGCGCTCCTTCGGGATCTCCTCACCCGTTCGATACCGCGCGACCTTGCGTCGCAGTGAGCCGATGCCGGGCAGCAGGCGGCGCAGCTGCCGGTGCGCCTGGGCGTAGACGTCCTGGTCACCGAGCTCGATGGACGTCTGGAAACACGCCTCGACCTCGGCGACGAAGCCGATGGGCCGGCCGGCCAGCCGGGCGAAGGTGGTCTCCATGGCCAGCAGCTGGGCGGCGAGGAACTCTCGGCGGGACGGGCTCAGGGCCGCGTCCGGCACGGCCCGGCGCAGCTCGGCGGCGCGCCGGCACAGTTCCCCCGGATCGGGGACGGGCTCGGCGTCGACCTCGGCCCGCAGCTGGGCCGGCCCGGTGTACGCGTCGACCGCGCCGGGCAGCAGGCGGTCCATTCGCAGCCCGAGCATCAGATATTCGCGCACGACCTGGAGTTCCATGGGAACTGCGAGCCTAGGCGGCGGCGTGCGGCGGCACCTACCACCGTCCGGAGCAAACTGCCGACCGAGAAATGCACTCACCCGATAGAGCACCGGAACGTGCTACACCTCGACACGAACCGATCACACAATGGTGTTAGCGCGGTGGGCAACTCGACTGTGATCCGAGTAGGTTTTCGCACCGAAGGGCCCCGACCTCGGAACCCCTGTTTCGGAGTTCCGGGTATTTCCCCGGTACGAAGGAGAGTGTTGGAAGTGCTGAAGAAGGCTGGCGTAGTCGCCGCTGCCGCTGCGGCAGGCGTGATGGTCCTCAGCGCGCCCGCGTTCGCCGGGACCCCCGGCGAGGGCCACTGGATGGAGCACCACACGCCGCACCAGGTCGGCGTGGTCAACGTGAACGACGTGCACGCGCTGAACGACGTCCACGTTCTGGAGAACGTGAACGTGCCGATCTGCGCCACGAACAACACCATCGCCGGCGGTCTGGTCGCGGTTGCGGTCAACGCCCTCAACCCGACCTTCGTCAAGGACTGCGTCGACGGCGCCGCGATCTCGCACAGCGGCGACCACCACGGCGGCTGAGCAAGCCCCCAGTCCTGATCCGAAAGCACCGGAGCGCAATTCGTGCGCGCCGGTGCTTTCGGCTGTTTAAACGCGTTCTTCACCTCGCGACACGCCGAGATGATCACACAATGGTGTTAGTCGCACGGTGCCGTCGGTAAACGACGAGTAGGTTTCGCTACCGAGCAGGACCGGTTCGCCGGTAATTCCCCGAGAAGGAGTGTGAGACGTGCTGAAGAAGGCTGCCGTCGTCGCCATCGCCGCTGCCGGCCTCGCGCTGGTCGGTTCCCCCGCGTTCGCGTCCCCGATGCACGACGGGCCGGACCAGGCCGGCACCGTGAACGTCAACGACATCCACGCGGTCAACGACGACCACGTCGCCGAGAACGTCGACGTCCCCGTCTGCCTGACCAACAACACCATCGCCGGTGGCCTCGTGGCCGTCGCGGTGAACGCCCTCAACCCGACGTTCGTCAAGGACTGCGTCGACGGTGTGGCCGCCTCCACCAGCGGTGACCACCACGGCGGCTGAGCAAGCCCGCCAGACGACGAAGGCGCCGGGACCCGAGGGTCCCGGCGCCTTCGTCGTGTCAGGGCGTCTACGAGCCGTAGCGGCGGTGCCGCCAGGCGAAGTCGCGCAGCGCGCGCAGGAAGTCGACGTGCCGGAACGCGGGCCAGTACGCCTCGGTGAACCAGAACTCCGAGTGGGCCGACTGCCAGAGCAGGAAGCCGGACAGCCGCTGCTCGCCGGACGTGCGGATGAGCAGGTCGGGGTCGGGTTGGCCGGACGTGTAGAGGTGCTCGGAGATGTGGTCCACGTCCAGCACCTCGGCCAGCTCCTCGATCGGGGTGCCGGCCTCGGCGTGCTGGAGCAGCAGTTTGCGCACCGCGTCGGCGATCTCCTGCCGGCCGCCGTAGCCGACGGCGACGTTGACCTCCATGCCGGTGCGGTTGACGGTGCGCTGCCCGGCCGCGGTGAGCCGGTTGGCGATGTCGGTCGGCAGCAGGTCCAGCGCGCCGACGATGCGCAGCCGCCACGGGTTGCCCGGCTCGGCCAGCTCGTCGACCACGTCGGCGATGATCAGCAGCAGCGCCGACAGCTCGTCGCTTGACCGCTTCTTCAGGTTGTCGGTGGCCAGCAGCCACAGTGTGACGACCTCGACATCGGCCTCACGGCACCACTCGAGCAGGTCGGCGATCTTGCGGGCGCCGGCGCGGTGGCCGTCGGCGACGTCCTCGAAGCCGGCTTCCTTGGCCCATCTGCGATTCCCGTCCAGGATCACGCCAACGTGCCGCGGTCGCCGGCTGGCCGCGGTGATCTGTTGGTTGAGGCGCATCTCGTACAGGCCGTAGACGATCCGGCTCAAGCGCTTGCGAAGACCCACGCCACCGGAGGGTACGCCGGGGCAGCGGATCGGGTCACATCACGGTGACCGCACAACCTACGGTGCCGTAACCTCGGACTCGTGACCGCCGCGACCCTCGACCACATTCCCCCCGCACCGCCGAAGCCGCGGATGCGGGGCTGGCTGCACTTCTGGTCGTTCATCGCCTCACTGGCCACCGGCGTGACCCTGGTTTCGGTCGCCGCGGGCACGGTGGGGGCGACGGCGGCGATCGCCACGGCCGTGTACGGCCTGACGATTCTCGGCCTGTTCGGCGTGAGCGCGCTCTATCACCGGCGGAACTGGCTCAGCGTCAAGGCCAGGACCGTGATGAAGCGGCTCGACCACTCGATGATCTTCGTGTTCATCGCCGGCACGTACACGCCGTTCGCGGTGCTGGCGCTGCCCGGCAGCACCGGCACGATCGTGCTGGCCGTGGTGTGGGGCGGTGCGCTGGCCGGTGTGGCGCTGAAGATGGCGTGGCCGCACGCGCCGCGGTGGCTCGGCGTGCCGATCTACATCGCGCTGGGCTGGGTCGCGGTGTTCGTGCTGCCGGATCTGTTGCACCACGCGGGAATCGCGTCCCTGGTGCTGCTGCTGGTCGGCGGCGCGCTGTACACCGCCGGCGCCGTCTTCTACGCGACGAAGTGGCCGGACCCGTGGCCGAAGGTGTTCGGGTACCACGAGTTCTTCCACGCGGCCACGGTGTTGGCCGCGCTGTGCCACTACATCGCCATCTGGTTCGCGCTCTACCCGTGAGCCGGCCCAAATAATCAGAGCTGCCCACGGGTAGAGGCTCTCAACCCAGGTCCGGCCCCTGGTTCCGAACGTCGTTGACCTTCTGCATGGCCTGGCGCAGCTCGGTGAGCCAGGTGTCGGCGTGCTCGCCGACCAGTCGCACCGCCCAGGCCAGGGCCTCGGAGCGGGACCGGGCCACGCCGGCGTCGACCAGCGTGTCCAGCACCAGCCGCTCCGACTGGCGCAGCCGGGTCATCACCGGCGCGGACAGCGTGGTGAACAGCTCGGTGGTGCCGCCGAGCTTCGCGCCCCAGGCGACCTTGCGGCCGTAGCGGTGCTCGGCCTGGCGGGCGATCTCGATCCGCTCGTCGCGGGTCTGTTCGCGGAATCGGCTGATCCGGCCCGACTCGGCGGCGGCGCGCGCCGCGTCGTCGGCCAACTCGCCCTCCAGCGCCGGCAGCTCGCCGACGATGACGATCTCCTCGCGGTCGACGGTGATCTCCGGCGCGCCGGTGAACCAGCCGTCGGGCAGCCGCCCGGCGAACCAGCCCGGCGCGTCGTCGGCCGACGGCACCTCGGACTGCTGCCAGCCACGTCCTCGTGCGAAGCGTCCGTGCATGACGAACTCCTTGATTACATGATTACACCGCTTCATGGTACGCCCAGCAACGCCACTTACAAGGCTCGTTCACCGGGGGCAGAACCTCTACCTGAGTGGCTCATTTGGCTTCAGGGGCCAAGTGAGCCACTCAGGTAGGGCAGCCAGGCCCACGTGAGTGGCTCAGTTGGCTCTGGCGGCCAAGTGAGCCACTCAGGTAGAGCAAAAATTGAAGGGTGTTAAGGAAGATCCTTAACGGCGTTCGAGGGCTACGAGGAGCTCGTCGGTGGAGCTCACCGGCCGGTCGCAGACGTAGCCGCGGCAGACGTAAGCCGCGGGGGCGTCGTAGATGAGGGGCCGGTCGGCCAGCAGGGGTACGGAGTCGGGCGCGCCGGCCAACACGACCGCGCCGCCGGGGGCGTGGGCCAGCGCGACGTCTCGCAGCGACTCCCCGCGAGGGTCGCCGTGAGCCGTGGCGATGGCCACCTGGAGCGGCCCCTGGGCAATGGCCTCGGCGACGGTCAGCCAGTGCCCGGCGAACCGCGGCGCGCGGGCCACGAGCAGGCCGGCTCGGGTGACGGCGGCCTCGGCGGCCTCCCGGTAGCGCGACGCCTTGTCGTAGCCGACGAGCGCGGACGCCGTCAGCAAGGCGCCGGCCAGGGACGACGCGCCCGCCGGGCTGGCGTTGTCGCTGACGTCGGCCGGCCGGCCGACCAACTTCTCGGCGTCGTCGGCGGTGTCGTGGAAGACGCCCGGCTCGGCCGGATCGGCGAACCGCGCCAACGCCGTGTCCAGCAGCTGCACGGCGACTTCGAGCCACTCCTCGGCCCCGGTCGCCTGGTGCAGGGCCAGCAGCCCGTCGGCCAGGCAGCCGTAGTCCTCCAGCACGCCGGCCGCGGTGCCGACGACGCCGTCACGGGAGGTACGCCGCAGCCGGCCGTCCACGAGGTGCACTCGCACCAGCAGCGACGCCGCCGTGGCGGCCAGGCCGATCCACGCCGGCTGCCCAAGCGCCGCACCGGCTTCGGCCAGCGCCCCGATGGCCAGCCCGTTCCACGCCGTGACGACCTTGTCGTCACGGGCCGGCTGCGGACGACCGGCGCGCGCCTCCAGCAGCCGTTCCCGCACCGAGGCCAACCGGTCCAGATCCGACACGTCCTGCAAGTACTGCAAGGTCGAGGCACCCTCCTCGAAGGTGCCCTCCGCCGTGACATTGAAGACCTCGGCGGCCCAGACGCCATCGTCGGAGCCGAGCACCTCGACAAGCTCCGAAGGCGTCCACACGTAGGTCAGACCCTCGACGCCGTTGGTGTCGGCGTCCAGTGCGGCGGCGAAGCCGCCCTCCTCGGTCCGCAGCGCGCCGGCCAGGAACTCGGCCGTCTCGACGGCGATCCGCTCGGCCGGCTTCGACCCCGTGCGCCGGGCGAAGTGTGCGTACGCCCGCAGCAGCAAAGCGTTGTCGTACAACATCTTCTCGAAGTGCGGCACCACCCAGCCGGCGTCGACGCTGTACCGGGCGAAGCCGCCGCCGAGCTGGTCGTACATGCCGCCGCGGGCCATCGCCTCGATCGTGCCCTCGGCCAGCGACAGGGATTGCACGGAGCCGGTGCGCTCGTGGTGGCGCAGCAGGAACTCCAGGATCATCGACGGCGGGAACTTCGGCGCCCGGCCGAATCCGCCGTGCGCGCGGTCGTACTCGGCCAGCATCGACACCACGGCCCCGTCCAGCACCTCGTCGTCCACAGTGGACTCCGGCAGCGGGCGGGCGTTCTTCGCCAATTCGGCGACGATCTGACCGGCGGCCTCGCGGACCTCGTCGCCACGGGTGGTCCACGCATCGACCACGGCCGTCATCAGCTGCCGGAACGACGGGATGCCCGGCCGCGGCTCGGGCGGCGAGTAGGTGCCGCAGTAGAACGGCTCGCCGTCGGGCGTCAGGAAACACGTCATCGGCCAGCCGCCCTGGCCGGTCATGGCCTGGGTTGCCGCCATGTACACCGCGTCGACATCCGGCCGTTCCTCGCGGTCCACCTTGATGTTGACGAAGTTGCGGTTCATGATCGCCGCGGTCTCGTCGTCCTCGAAGGACTCGTGCGCCATCACGTGACACCAGTGGCAGGCCGCATAGCCGACGGACAGCAGCACCGGCACGTCGCGGCGGCGGGCCTCGTCGAACGCCTCCTCCGACCACGGCCACCAGTCGACCGGGTTGTCGGCGTGCTGCAACAGGTAGGGGCTGGTCGAGTCAGCGAGGCGGTTGGCCATGCGCCCCAGCCTGCCACTCCGGGAAACCACATGCGCGCCCCCGTGACCATCCGGGACACTGCGCAGGTGCTCCTGACCCTGACCACCACCATGCCGCAGGCCACTGACCTGGGCTTCCTCCTGCACAAGCACCCGGACAAGGCGCAGACGTTCCCCGTGTCCGCCGGTGCCGCGCACGTGTTCTACCCGCGCGCCACCGACGCGGAGTGCACCGCGGCGCTGCTGCTGGAGGTCGACCCCATCGCGCTGGTGCGGGGCGACCGGGGTCAAGGGCTGTTCCAGTACGTCAACGACCGGCCGTATGCCGCCAGTTCGATGCTGGCGGTGGCGCTCGGCACGGTGTTCCGCACGGCCATGCACGGCCGCTGCGACGCGAAGCCGGAGCTGCCGGGGCAGGACATTCCGCTGGCCGTGCGCCTCCCGGTGGTGCCGGCGCGCGGCGGCGCGGAGCTGGTGCGGCGGCTGTTCGAGCCGCTGGGCTGGACCGCGGATATTCAGCAGATCGAGGAATCCCGCTACGTCGACCTGACGCTCAGCGGCACCCTGCGGCTGGCCGACGCGCTCAACCACCTGTACGTGCTGCTGCCGGTGCTGGACGACACCAAGCACTACTTCGTGTCGCGCGACGAGATCGACAAGCTGCTGCGGGCCGGCGAGGGCTGGCTGGCCGGGCACCCGGAGCGAGAGCTGATCAGCCGGCGATACCTTGCGCACCAGCGTGGTTACGTCCGATCGGCGCTGGAGCGGCTGGGCGAGGTGGACGAGTTCGAGGTGGACGAAGCCGAACCGGTCGAACGTCGAGAGTCCCTCGCGGAGCTGCGCCGGGGCGCGGTGCTGGCCGTGCTGCGGCAGTCCGGGGCCCGGCGCGTGGTCGACCTCGGCTGCGGGCCGGGGGCGCTGCTGCGGCTGCTGCTCAAGGAGCCGCAGTTCGAGGAGATCCTCGGCGTCGACGTGTCCACGTCGGCGCTGCGCATCGCGGCCGCCCGGCTCAACGAGCGCGACCTGCGGCGCGTGACGCTGCGGCAGTCGGCGTTGACGTACAAGGACGCGGAGCTGGCCGGCTACGACGCGGCGGTGCTGATGGAGGTCGTCGAGCACCTCGATCCGCCGCGGCTGCCGGCGATGGAGCGGTCGGTGTTCGCCGCGGCCCGGCCGCGCACGGTGATCGTGACGACGCCCAACGTCGAGTACAACGTGCGGTACGAGGGCCTGGCGGCGGGCGCGTTCCGCCATCCGGACCACCGGTTCGAGTGGACTCGGGCGCAGTTCTCGGCGTGGGCGCAAGCCGTTGCGTCGCAGCATGGTTACCGCGTCCAGTACCTTCCCGTCGGAGAGCAGGACCCCGAGCTGGGTCCGCCGACGCAGATGGCCGTGTTCACACGGGAGGAGGAGCCGTCATGAGCGAGCTGGTCATTCCGCAGTTGTCGCTGGTCGCGCTGGTCGGCGCCTCCGGATCGGGCAAGTCCACCTTCGCCCGCAAGCACTTCCTGGGCACCGAGGTGATCTCCAGTGATCACTGCCGCGGCCTGGTGTCCGACGACGACAACGACCAGTCGGCCACCGGCGACGCGTTCGACGTGCTGCACTACATCGCCGGCAAGCGGCTGCACAACGGGCGGCTGACCGTGGTCGACGCGACCAACGTGCAGCGCGAGGGGCGGGCGTCGCTGGTGCGGCTGGCCCGCGAGCACGACGTGCTGCCGGTGGCGATCGTGCTGGACCTGCCGGAGTCCGTGTGCTTCGAGCGCAACCGGGCCCGGCCCGACCGAGACTTCGGTGTGCACGTGATCCGACGCCAGCGCAACGACCTGCGCCGGTCGCTGCGCTTCCTGGAGAAGGAGGGCTTCCGCCGCGTCCACGTGCTGCGCACGGTCGAGGAGGTCGATGCGGCGACGATCCGCCGCGAGCCGCTGGTCAACGACCGTCGGGGCGAGACCGGGCCGTTCGACATCATCGGCGACGTGCACGGCTGCCGCCTCGAGTTGACGGAACTGTTGACGCGGCTGGGATATCGCGTGGAAGGCGACTTCGCCGAGCACCCGGCCGGCCGGCGCGCGGTGTTCGTCGGCGACCTGGTCGACCGCGGCCCGGACACGCCGGGCGTGCTGCGGCTGGTGATGAACATGGTCGCCGCCGGCACGGCGCTGTGCGTGGCCGGAAACCACGAGAACAAGCTCGTCCGGGCCCTGCGCGGACGCAACGTGCAGGTGACGCACGGGCTGGCCGAATCGCTGGCCCAGCTCGCCGAGCAGTCCGAGGAGTTCCGGAAGCAGGCCGAGCGGTTCTGCTACGACCTCGTGTCGCACTACGTGCTGGACGGCGGCAAGCTGGTCGTCGCGCACGCCGGGCTGCCGGAGCGGTTCCAGGGGCGGGCGTCCGGGCGGGTGCGCAGCTTCGCGCTGTACGGCGAGACGACCGGCGAGACCGACGAGTACGGGCTGCCGGTGCGGTACCCGTGGGCCAACGACTACCGCGGCAGCGCGACCGTGGTGTACGGGCACACGCCGGTGCCGTCGGCCGAATGGGTCAACAACACCATCTGTCTGGACACCGGTTGCGTGTTCGGCGGGCAGCTGACGGCGCTGCGCTACCCGGAGCGTGAGCTGGTTTCCGTTGCGGCACAGCAGGTCTGGTACGAGCCGGTCCGGCCGTTGGTGACCGAGGAACCGGTGCGGCCGCCCGAGGAGCTGGACCTGACCGACGTGATCGGCAAGCGCACCGTGCAGACCGGAGCCCATGGTCGACTGACCGTACGGGCCGAGAACGCGGCGGCGGCGATCGAGGTGATGAGCCGGTTCGCGATCGAGCCGGCCAAGCTGCTGTACCTGCCGCCGACCATGGCCCCGGTGGCGACGTCGACGCGGCCGGAGGTGTTGGAGCACCCGGAGGAGGCGTTTTCCGGCTACCTGCACGACGGCGTGGATCGTGTTGTGTGCGAAGAGAAGCACATGGGTTCACGGGCGGTCGTGCTGGTGTCGCGCGATGACGGCGCCGTGCACACCAGGACCGGCCGGTCGTTCTTCGACGAGGAGCTGACCGGGCAGCTGCTGGAGCGGATCCGCAGCGCGGTGGAGAAGTCCGCACTCTGGTCCACTTTGGACAGTGACTGGCTGCTGCTGGACTGTGAGCTGCTGCCGTGGAACGCCAAGGCCGGCAAGCTGATCCAGGAACAGTACGCGGCCGTCGGCGCGGCGGCGTCGTCGGCGTTGCCGGTGGCCGTCGACGCGCTGCGCGAGGCGTCGGGTCGTGGTGTGGACGTGACGGAGCTGTTGACACGTACGGAATCCCGAGCGGACAACGCCGTCGCCTACCGTGAGGCGTACGAGCGGTACTGCTGGCCGACCGAGGGCCTGAACGGAGTGCGGATCGCGCCGTTCCAGCTGCTCGCGTCGGAAGGCGCCACGTACCACGACCGGCCGCACTCCTGGCACCTTTCCGTCGCCGAGCAGCTGTCCGCCGCCGACCCGGAACTGTTTGCCACCACGGCAAATCTGACCGTGGACACGACGGACGCGGAGTCGGTGCGGGCCGGCGTGCGATGGTGGGAGGAGCTGACGGCAGCCGGCGGCGAGGGCATGGTCGTCAAGCCGCTGGCCAACATGATGCGCGGCCGGCGCGGGTTGGTGCAGCCGGGGCTGAAGGTGCGCGGGCGGGAGTACCTGCGGATCATCTACGGGCCCGACTACACCGAGCCGGGCAACATCGACCGGCTGCGGCAGCGCGGTCTCGCGGCCAAGCGGTCGCTGGCCGCCCGCGAGTACGCGCTGGGCCTCGAAGGCCTGGAGCGGCTGGCTCGCGGCGAGCCGCTGTGGCGCGTGCACGAATGCGTGTTCGCGGTGTTGGCGCTGGAGTCCGAGCCGGTGGATCCGAGGCTGTAGATGATCGAGCACACCGTGTTGTCCGTGATCGTCGGCTCCCGCGCGCAGGGACTCGACACCGACGAGTCCGATGTGGACCGTCGGGGCGTCTACGTGCCGCCGACCAGGTTGTTCTGGGCCTTCGAGAAGCCGCCGTCGTCGATCGACGGGCCCGAGCAGGAGCGGTTGAGCTGGGAGGTCGAGCACTTCCTGGCGTTGGGGCTGAAGGCCAACCCCAACGTGCTGGAAGTGCTCGCCTCCGACTTGGTCGAGACGTGCACGCCGCTCGGCGAGGAGCTGCGGGCTCTGTTGCCGATGCTGCTGTCCCAGCGGATCGCCGACACGTACCGCCGGGCCACCGCACAGCAGTTCGCGCGCGCGTCGGCCGCCATGGCCAGTGGCGGCACGCCCCGGTGGAAGCAGGTCATGCACGTGATCCGGCTGCTGACCCAGTGCGACCACGCGCTGGCCACCGGCGAGCTCACGCTGAACGTCGGCGAGCACCGGGCGCAGCTGTTGGCCGTGCGCGACGGGGACGTGCCGTGGAAGGACGTATCGAAGTGGGTGGAGGATCTGCGCGACCGCACCGCGCGGGCCGTGCTCCGCTCACCGCTGCCCGCGGTGCCCGACACCGCGGCCGTCGAGGACTGGCTGGTGTCGGTGCGCCGGAGATCCGCTTTGGAGGACCAGTGACTGCGGTGGACGTTCCCGGGCTGCGTGAGGTTGTCGCCGAGCAGCCGTACCAGCTGCTGTTCGCGACCGTGTCCGGCGCGCACCTGTACGGCTTCCCGTCGGCCGACTCCGATGTGGACCTGCGCGGCGTGCATCTGCTGCCGGCCGACGAGGTCGTCGGGTTGCGGCACGGGCCGGAGACCCTGGAGCGGATGTGGCTGCGGGACGGCGTCGAGCTGGACCTGGTCACCCACGACCTGCTCAAGTTCGCCCGGCTCTTGTTGCGCCCCAACGGTTACGTCCTGGAGCAGCTGCTGTCGCCGCTGGTCGTGCAGACCTCGGACGCCCATGCCGAGCTGTCCGGCTTCGCCGCCGGCTGTGTCACTTCCCGGCATGCCCACCACTACCGCGGCTTCGCCCGGACCCAGTGGCAGCTGTTCGGCCGTACCAACGAGCTCAAGCCCCTGCTCTACACCTTCCGGGCCCTGCTCACCGGCATCCACCTGATGCGCACCGGCACCATCGAGGCCGACCTGTCCGTGCTGGTGTCGGAGCTACACGGCCCGTCGTTCCTGCCCGACCTGATCACGGCCAAAGCCGCCGGCGAGCACCTCACCCTGTCCGGCGGGCCGTCGTCCGAGCTGCTGTGGCGGACCTACGAGCGCTGGCTCGACGAGCTCGTCGCCGCCCAGGAGAAGTCCACCCTGTCCGAGCAGCCCTCAGCCGAGCCGCAGCTGCACGACTTCGTGGTTCAGCTGCGGCTCAAGGCCTGACGCGAGCGGACCATCAGCACGATGCTGACGATCAGCGTCATGAGGATCAGGCCGTGATACGTGAGGTCCGGCACCGACTTCGGGCCCGGGCCGGCGCTGATGGCCAGGATGCCCACGCACGTGCCGAACGCCGCGAAGGCGCTCGTTCCCAACGCCGCCGCCCGACGGCCCCGGAAGGCGAACAACGCCCCCACCGCCATCACCACCCCGATCAGCGCCTCCGGTCCGGCAGCGGCCGGCTCCCACTCCACCGTCAAGTGCAGCAGCGAGGCCACCAGGAACGTGGCCGCCTCGACGATCATCAGATACCCGAATCCCCTTGGCATGGCTCGAAGCGTGCCGCCTACCCGCCGCAGCGTCGTCCGTCCGCAGGCGGCAGTCGGACGTACGGACGCCGACGTACCAGCCGAGCAGTGTGAGCTGATCAGACGTGGTGGACATCGGCACGGTGATCGACTCTGAGCACGTCGATCCGCCGTTCCGGCTCACTGATCCGATAGACGACGCGGTACGCGCCGCGCCGGGCCGAAGGACATCCTTCCAACGGACCGATCAGGGGCTTGCCCAGCCGCTGCGGATTTTCTGCCAGCGGTCCGACGATGAACTCGACGCAGGCGGCAGCGATCTTCTCGGGCAGGCGTTGGAGCGTGCGGCGAACGCCCGGCGCGACGACCACCCGATAAGGCGTTTCGCTCACCGGTCACCGAGGAATTCGGCGGCGAGGTCGTCACCGGAAACGCTGTCACCGGCATCGATGTCGGCCTGTGCGGTCTGAATCTCGAGCAGCGCACCCGGCGTGGACAGGATCGCGATCGTCTCCTCGAGCCCTTCGAGATCCTCGGGGGCCAGGATGACCGCGGCAGGATGGCCGTGTCTGGTGATCGTCACCCGGTCATGCGTGCGCTGCACCTCGCTGACCACCTCGGAGAGGTGATCGCGGGCGTCGCCGAGCGGCATCGTGGTCACGCCAGAAGTGTAGCCAAAAGTCCCGCCAAACCCAACGACCGCTCAGCCGAGCAGCTTGAGCCAGGGGTGGTCGGGGTGCACGGCCTTGATCAGGTCGGCGCAGTGGTGCCGGCCGGCGGCGTCGAACCAGGGCAGCATGGCCACCAGGTCGGCCTCGTCCTTGGCCTGGTTGTGCTTGGCCTTGAACAACAGCACCAGCTCAGGCCGCAGGTAGCGGATGCCGCGGCCCTCCCAGGTGGCCTCGGACAGCGGCAGCACGATGGACGGGTCCCGCCCGCACACCCACTCGCCGCCCCGGTCCTCGGCCAGCTGGAAATCGAGCAGCCACGGCGAGGTGGCGTTCTCCCGCAGCCACAGCCCGGACGCCCACGACGGCACACCCTCGGGCCAGACCACGGGACGCATGGCCCCGTCGCCGACGGCCCAGATGTGGAAGCGCGGCGCGAAGTGCTCGATCACGGCGTCGGCGTCGCGGCGGAAGACGCCGAGGTCGATGTCGCCGTGCTCACGGCGCACGGCGGCGTAGGCCTCGATGGCCCAGCCGCCGTTGACCCACCACGGCACGTCCAAGCCGTCGCACAGGGCGGCGGCGTCGTCCGGCTTGATCAGGCCCCACGGCCCGTACCACCGGACGGCTTCCTCGTGATCCACCTAGTCCCCGGACTTCGGGGCCTGGTCCGTGGGCTCGTCGAAGCTGGCCGGCACCTTCTTCAGGTGCTTGGTCATCGAGCGGATCAGGAACGCGACGGCCACGAAGAACAGGACGAGCACGACAAAGCCGACGGGAGTGGACTTGCCGAAGTCCTCCCCCTGGCCGCCCTGGTCGGGGCTGGCGGGTGTGGTGGTTGCGGTGGTCGTCTGGGCCAAGACCACCGGGAGCGGCAGACCGCTCACACGTGCACCTTCTCTCGAACTCCGGCGAACAGGTCGTCCTCGGGCAGCGTGGTGTCGACCAGCGACCGGACCAGCTCGTACTCCTCGGTCGGCCACACCTCGCGCTGCATCTCCAAGGGTACGGCGAACCAGCGCGAGGTCGGATCGATCTGGGTGGCGTGCGCGCGCAGCGCCTCAAGGCCCTGCTCGAAGTAGTCGGCACACTCGACCCGGGTGGTGACCCGCTCCATGTTGTCCTTGCGGTTCGGGTCCCAGTTGGCCAGCCACTCCTCGTACGGCGACTCGAGGCCGCGGGCCAGCAGCCCCTCGTGGAACGCGGTCAGCTTGGCCTTGGAGAAGCCGTGCGAGTAGTACAGCTTCATCGTCTGCCACGGCGCGCCGGCCTCGGGGAACTGGTCCGGGTCGGCGGCGGCGTCGAAGGCCGCGACCGAGACCTCGTGGCAGCGGATGTGGTCGGGGTGCGGATAGCCGCCGTTCTCGTCGTACGTGACGATGACGTGCGGCCGGAACTCGCGCACCACCCGGACCAGGGCCTCGGTGGATTCCTCCAGCGGCACCAGCGCGAAGCAGCCCTCGGGCAGCGGCGGCTTGGGGTCGCCCTCGGGCAGCCCGGAGTCGACGAAACCCAGCCAGCGCTGCCGGATGCCGAGGATCTTGGCCGCGGCGGCCATCTCCTCGCGGCGGATCTCCGCCATGTTCTCCAGCACCTCGGGACGGTCCATGGCCGGGTTGAGGATGCTGCCGCGCTCGCCGCCGGTGCAGGTCACGACCATGACGTCATGGCCTTCGGCGACGTAGCGGGCCATCGTCGCCGCGCCCTTGCTGGACTCGTCGTCCGGGTGTGCGTGCACTGCCATCAGGCGAAGCTTCTCGGCCATGGTCCCCTCATCGTCGTATCCACCCTGCCCGCCGTCTCCACCGGGGGCCCAGGGATACTCAACCGGACGGTCGCGGGCATTGTTCCAAACCGGTCCGACAGTCCCGAGCGAGGAGGCGGCATGGTGACACAGCGTGAGCGCCCGGCCGGCCGCTACGGCTCCCGGGACACGCGTCGCGGGCCGCGCTGGGTGTACTGGGCCTTACTCGGCGTGTTCGTGACGGCCGGCCTGGTGGTGGCCTACGTGGCCTACGTCAATCTCGGCGACGGCCCGATCACGACCGAGCCGGCCAGCTACCAGATCGTCGACGACGGCACCGTCAAGTTCGGCTTCACGGTGACCCGCGACGACCCCTCGAAGGCCGCCGACTGCATCGTGCGGACCCGCGCCGCCGACGGCGACGAGGCCGGCCGACGCGAGGTGCTCGTCCCCGCCGGAGGCGGTCAACGCACGGTCGACACGGTGGTGCACACCTCGAAACGAGCAGTGAGCGTGGAGGTGTACGGCTGCTCCTACCAGGTGCCCCCATACCTCACGGCCAGCTAGCCGCCAAGCGGGTGAACCGGCCCGCAAGCAGTCGTGGACCTGCGAAAATCTCGCCGCCGGGCACTGGCGGCGTGCTAGAATCGCTCGACAGCACGGCCCCTTTCCACGGGCCGTGTTTTTCCGTTCCGGGCCTCACGGCCCGGAGTTGCCCGGTATGCCAGGGGCATACCGGCGTCCGCCTGTCCGGCGCGGGCCCGAGTAAAACGAGGAGTTGGTGACCGTGAGCGAGACCCAGGTGACCTGGCTGACCCAGGAATCCTACGACCGGCTCAAGCACGAGCTTGACGAGCTGATCGCGAACCGCCCGGTCATTGCCGCCGAGATCAACGCTCGGCGTGAGGAAGGCGACCTCCGGGAGAACGGCGGATACCACGCCGCCCGTGAGGAGCAGGGCAAGCAGGAGGGCCGGATCCGCCAGCTCCAGGAGCTGCTGCGGGCGGCGAAGGTGGGCGAGGCGCCGAAGAACGACGGTATCGCCGAGCCCGGCAAGGTGCTCACCGTCCGTTACGAGGGTGACACCGACACCGAGCAGTTCCTGCTGGCCACCCGCGAGGAGGGCGCGGAGGGCCCGATCGAGGTCTTCTCGCCGGCGTCGCCGCTCGGCCGGGCGCTGCTGGGCGCCAAGGAGGGCGAGACCCGCGAGTACGAGCTGCCCAACGGCAAGAGCATGAAGGTCACCCTGGTCAAGGCGGTGCCCTACACCGCAGCCTGACGCAGAGGCCGGCCTGCCCTGATCACTGAACCCGGTGATCAGGGCTTTTGCTCGTTGGCGACCCGATTCAGCAGCGGCCGCACCCGCGGCTCGATCGGCGTCGACAGCGCGATCGCCGTCGAGGTCCGCTGCACGCCCGGCACCGCCACCACCTCGTCGACGACCCGTTGCAGGTCGTCGTTGGACCGCGCGACCATGCGGACGTGCAGGTCGCCCTGGCCGGTGGTGGCGTGCACCTCGCACACCTCGTCGATCGCGGCCAGCTGCGCCGCCACCTCGGAGCGCCGTCCCTGGGCGATCTCCAGCACCGCGAACGCCGTCAGCCCGTAGCCCATCGCGGCCAGGTCCACGGCCGGCGGGAAGCCGCACAGGATGCCGCGCTCGGCCAGCCGGTCCAGCCGGGCCTGCACCGTGCCGCGGGCCACGCCCAGCCGGCGCGAGCATTCCAGCACGCCCAGCTTCGGCTCGTCGGTGAGCAGCAACAACAGCCTCGCGTCGAGCGCGTCCATCGATTCCCGGTCCACCTGGTCAGTCTGCCCAGTTCTGCCGGCAATTTCCACGGTTGACCGGACATCTTGTGCAGTGAAATCGACGGCTGTTGCGCACGGTGTCATCGCGACGGATGCTTCGGCTAGCTGATTGCACACCGCCACGGGAGGCCGCCATGACCGAGATGTTGGACGACGTCAGCTTCGACTCGCTCAGGCAGCTGGTCGGACTGGTCGACTACGACGCGTCCAAGGACCCGTTCCCGGTCAAGGCGATGGACGCCGTCGTGTTCGTCACCGGCAACGCCACCCAGACCGCGTGGTTCTACCAGGTGGCCTTCGGCATGCAGCTGGTCGCCTACTCCGGCCCGGAGACCGGCAACCGCGACCACAAGTCGTTCGTGCTGAAGTCCGGCTCGGCCCGCTTCGTGATCAACGGCGGCGTGGCGCCGGGCAGTGCGCTGCTCGACCACCACCGCAAGCACGGCGACGGCGTGGTCGACCTGGCGCTCGAGGTCGGCGACGTGGACCAGTGCATCAAGCACGCACGGGCCCAGGGCGCGACCGTGCTCGAGGAGCCCAACGACGTCACCGACGAGCACGGCACCATCCGCCGCGCGGCCATCGCCGCGTACGGCGAGACGCGGCACACGCTCATCGACCGCTCGCGTTACAACGGCCCCTATCTGCCCGGTTACGTCGTCAAGACCAGCACCGTCAAGCGGCCCGAGGGCGCGCCCAAGCGGCTGTTCCAGGCGATCGACCACTGCGTGGGCAACGTCGAGCTCGGGCGCATGGACTACTGGGTCGAGTTCTACAACCGGGTCATGGGCTTCGTGAACATGGCCGAGTTCATCGGCGACGACATCGCCACCGACTACTCGGCGCTGATGAGCAAGGTGGTGTCCAACGGCAACCACCGGGTCAAGTTCCCGCTCAACGAGCCGGCCGTGGCCAAGCGCAAGTCGCAGATCGACGAGTACCTCGAGTTCTACGACGGCGCCGGCTGCCAGCACATCGCGTTGGCCACCAACGACATCATCGCCACCGTGACCGCCATGCGGGACGCCGGCGTGGAGTTCCTCGACACCCCCGACTCGTACTACGACGACCCGGCGCTGCGGGCCCGTATCGGCGAGGTGCGGCTGCCCATCGAGGTGCTCAAGGAGCACCGCATCCTGGTCGACCGGGACGAGGACGGCTACCTGCTGCAGATCTTCACCGCGCCCATCGGCGACCGGCCGACGGTGTTCTACGAGCTGATCGAGCGGCACGGCTCGCTGGGCTTCGGCAAGGGCAACTTCAAGGCGCTGTTCGAGGCCATCGAGCGTGAGCAGGAGCGCCGCGGCAACCTCTGACGGCTCGCCGCCTTCAGCCTACCGCCCCACCCCGGCGAGCACCCCTTTGATGCCACATGCGCTTCCTACTTGCGTCCTGAGCGCAAGTAGGAAGCGCATGTGGCAAAAGATGAGGGGGTATCGGGATCAGCGGAGTACGGTGAAGCCGGCGGCGCGGAGGGCGGCCACGAGCTCGGCGCAGTGCTCGACACCGCGCGTCTCCAGGTTGAGCGAGACTTCCGCTTCACCCAGCCGAAGTTCGTCGGACATGCGGGTGTGTTCCACGTCCAGCACGTTCACGCCGAGGTCGCCGAGCATCGTCAACAGCCCGGCCAGGCTGCCCGGCTTGTCGTCGATACGCAGGCGCAGCGCCAGATAGCGGCCGGCGGCGCGCATGCCGTGCTGGATGATTTGCAGCAGCAGCAAGGGATCCACGTTGCCGCCGGACAGCACGGCGCACACCGGACCCTCGAACCGGCCCGGGTACTGCATGAGCGCGGCGATGGTGGCGGCGCCGGCCGGCTCGACGACCTGCTTGGCCCGTTCCATGCTCAGCAGCACGGCCCGGGCCAGCGAGTCCTCGGTGACTGTCACGACGTCGTCGACCAGATCCCGCACGTGCCGGAAGGTCAGCGCCCCGGGCTTGGCCACCGCGATGCCGTCGGCCATGGTCCGCACGCCCGGCAGCTTCACCGGCGAGCCGGTGCCGAGGGACTCGGGCAGCGCGGCGGCGTTCTCGGCCTGCACGGCGACGATCTTCACGTCCGGGCGCATCGCCTTGATCGCCACCGCGACGCCGCCGACCAGGCCGCCGCCGCCCGCGGCCAGCAGCACCGTGCCGACGTTGGGCAGCTGGTCCAGGATCTCCAGGCCGATCGTGCCTTGGCCGGCGATCACGTCCGGGTGGTCGAAGGGGTGGATGAAGACCGCGCCGGTGCGCTGCGCGAAGACGATCGAGGCCGCCAGCGTCTCGTCGAAGGACTCACCGGTCAGCTTGACGTCGGCGCCGTAGCCGCGGGTGGCCGCCAGTTTCGGCAATGGGGCCCGTCGCGGCATGAACACCGTGGCCGGAATGCCCAGCAGGGAGGCGCCCAGCGCCACCCCCTGCGCGTGGTTGCCCGCGCTGGCCGCCACCACGCCCCGTGAGCGCTCCTCGGCGTCCAGGCCGTGCATGCGTACGTAGGCACCTCGGATCTTGAACGATCCAGTCCGCTGGAGGTTCTCCAGCTTGAGGTACACCTCAGTGCCGTGAATCTCGCCGAGCACCCGGGAATGCTCCATCGGCGTCTGCCGCACGACGGTGGACAGCAGCTTCTGCGCCGCCCGCACCCGCTCGACGTTGACCAGCTCCATGCCGCCCGATCCTGCCAGTGTGCTGAGGGTCGCCACACCGGTGGCCCGTTACGGGTACTCTTGACGCATTCTCACCGGCGCCGGTGACCACTGAACCACGCGCGGTCATCGGAACGTAGTGCACAACTACGCCGGGATTTGGACATCGTGGAGGTGGCATGGCACGCGTGGCCCGCATCGCCGGGGTGCTGCCGCTGATCGGGGCGGTCGCGTGCGCCGCGGCACTGGCCGGAGCGGCCGTGTTCACCGTGTCGCAGGCCGGCTGCGCTGACGCCGGGCACTACGTGGTCAACGGCAACGTGGTGGAACTGGTCGGCAGCTGCGTCGACAAGCAGGACTTCCCGGGCGCCAAGGACACCGCGACCGGCGTCCGCCCCTGACGGCAGACGAAGGGCTCCCCACCCGAACCGGTGGGGAGCCCTTCGCGCGGTCAGCCCTGTGACATTCAGCCGAGCGCGACCAGCAGGTCCTCGACCAGGTCGTCGGCCGACTCGATGCCGACGGACAGGCGGACCAGGTCGTCCGGCACCTGGAGGACCGAGCCGGCGGTGCTGGCGTGGGTCATCTTGCCGGGGTGCTCGATCAGCGACTCGATGCCGCCGAGCGACTCGGCCAGGGTGAACAGCTTGGTGGCGGCGCACACGTCCAGGGCGGCCTGCTCGCCGCCGGCGACGGTGAACGAGACCATGCCGCCGTAGCGGCGCATCTGCTTGGCGGCGACCTCGTGACCGGCGTGCTCGACGAGGCCGGGGTAGAAGACCTTGGTCACCTTGGGGTGGCTGACAAGGGCCTCGACCACGCGCTCGGCGTTGTCGCTGTGCCGCTCCATGCGCACGGCGAGCGTCTTGAGGCCACGGAGCGTGAGCCACGAGTCGAAAGGCCCGGGCACGGAGCCGGCGGCGTTGCGCAGGAAGGCGAACTTCTCGTGCAGCTCGTCGTCGGACGTGATCAACGCGCCACCGACCACATCGGAGTGACCGCCGAGGTACTTGGTGGTCGAGTGCAGCACGATGTCGGCGCCGAGACCGAGCGGCGACTGGAGGTACGGGGTGGCGAAGGTGTTGTCCACCACCAAACGCGCCTCGGCCTCGTGGGCGATGCCGGCCAACGCGGCGATGTCGGCGATGCCGAGCAGCGGGTTGGTGGGCGTCTCGACCCAGATCACCTTGGTCTCCGGGCGAACCGCGGCCCGCACGGCGTCCACATCGGACAGATGCACCGGCGTGTGCTCGACGCCCCACTGGCTGAGCACCTTGTCCACCAAGCGGAACGTGCCGCCGTAGGCGTCGTCCGGGATGATCACGTGGTCGCCCGGGCGGACCAGCGAGCGCAGCGCGATGTCGGAGGCGGCCATGCCGGAGGCGAACGCCAGCCCGTGCCGGCCGCCCTCCAGTGACGCGAGGCACTCCTCGAGCGCGGTACGGGTCGGGTTGGCGGTACGCGAGTACTCGAAGCCGCCGGCCCGCAGCCCGCCGACGCCGTCCTGGGCGAACGTGGAGGTCTGGTAGATGGGCACGATGACCGAGCCGGTGTGCGGGTCAGGCTCCTGCCCGGCGTGGATCGCCCTGGTCTCGAAACCGTGTCGGGCGGTGCTGTCCGTCATGCACAGAGCCTACGTTGCGGCACTGGCCCCTTTCGAACGCAGATACGCGCCGGTCACGGGGGCCGAGGCCACCACGATCAAGATGACCGCCAGCGCGATCGGCAGGTACAGCAGGACGGCACTGCCGGCCGACCGTGAGATGTCCCACGGGAACTGGCCGACGATCGCGAACACCGCCACCGGCACGGCGATCACCAGCGCGGCGCCGACCACGGCCAGCGGCCGCCCGGCCGGAACCCGAACGAGCATCAGGATGGCGGCGACGAGCAGCAGCAGGGGCACGAGCACCGGGAGGACGAGCTCGAAGAGGATCTCCAGCACGCCGCCGTACTCGAGCAGCAGCGAGACCCCGCCGGGCAGCGTCCACTGGCGCACCACCGAGATGACCACGATGGCCAGCGCCAGCACGGCCGCGGTCACCGTGGTGCCGGCCGAAACCCGAGGTTTCATCAGGTCAACATAAAACGCCGCCGGGTGGTTCGCAGTGGAACCACCCGGCGGCGTCGAGACGAGCTACCTCACTGGCCGTAAGGCCCCTGCGGCGGCTGCTGGCCGAAGCCGGGCTGCTGCGGCGGCTGGCCGTAGGGCGCGGGCTGGCCGAACTGCGGGGCCTGCGGGGCGCCGAAACCACCGGTCGGCGGCTGCTGCTGCGGCGCACCGAACTGCGGCGGCTGCGGCTGGCCGTACTGGGGCTGCTGGGGCTGGCCGTACTGCTGCTGGCCGAACTGCTGCTGCGGCGCGCCGAAGGGCTGGCCCGGCTGCGGTTGGCCGAAGGGCTGCTGACCGAACGGCTGGCCGAACTGGCCGTAGCCACCGCCCTGCGGGGCCGCGCCGGCCTTGGCCGCCATGGCCGCCGAGGTGGACGGCAGCCACCACAGCACCAGCAGGCCGATCGCGACCACGATCCGGATCAGGGCGGACACCGCGCCGCTGCCGATGCCGATCAACGAGAACACGATGCCGAGGCCGAGCAGCACCGTGATGACGATCCGGCCCCAGCTCTGCCCCTGGCCGGCGAACCACGCGCAGGCGGCGACACCGGCGAACACCACGAGGGTGATCACGCCGGTGGTGATGGCCAGGCCGGCGCCGTACCGGAGGGAGAACAGCGAGATCAGCCCGATGATGCCCAGGACAAGACCGAGGCTCATCAGGCCGATGGTCGCCCACATCGCGATCGGCAGCGTGTTGGCGCCACCGGCGCTGCCACCGGCCATGCCCGAAGCGCCGTAGGCGCCGGGCTGCTGGGTCGCCCACGCCGGCTGCGGCGGGGCGCCGTACGGCTGCTGGCCGAACTGCCCCGGCTGGGGCTGGCCCGGCATACCCGGCTGGGGCTGGCCGAACGGCGGCTGGCCCGGCTGCTGGGGGAAGCCGCCGCTGGCCGGCGCGCCGAACGGCTGCGGCTGCTGGCCGAACGGGCTCGGCGCCGGCTGCCCGAAGGAGGGCTGGGCCGGCATCGGGCCGCTCGGCGGGTTGGCGTACCCGGGCGGGCTGTAGGTCGGCCCGGCCGGCGGCTGCTGGCCGGGCGGCACCACCTGGGTCGAGTCGGCGGGCGGCGGCGGAGGCGTCGTCGCTCCCGGTGACGGCAGGTCGCCCGGCCGCACCACCTGGGTGGCATTGGCGTCCGCGGGGCTGGTGGCCGGCGGCTGGGATCCCGCCCCGACCACCTGCGTGGCCTCCGGGTTCACCGCGGAGTCACCGGTCTCCGGCGGCTGTGGATCACTCATCGGGTTTCCAACCCCCTTGGGCCCTTGACGTCACGTCGGGCGTAACGCTAGCCCATACGCCGCAGCCCCGCCGCACACCTCGCAATACTCATCGACCAGCGAGAAATCCGAGGATGTCGTGCCGGGTGACCACGCCGGCCGGTTTGCCGTCGACGAGCACCATGGCGCCGTCCGCGGCCGACAGCGCGTCCATCGCGACGCCGACCGGCTCACCAGCGCCGATGGTCGGCAGCGGCGGGGACATGTGCTGCTCGACGCGGTCGGCCAGCTGCGCCTTTCCGGTGAACAGGGCGTCGAGAAGGTCCCGCTCGTTGACCGCGCCGGCCACCTCGGCCGCCATCACCGGCGGCTCGGCGTTGACCACCGGCATCTGGGACACCTCGAACTCGCGGAGGATGGCCACCGCCTCGGCCACCGTCTCGTTCGGATGCACGTGCACCAGCTCGGGCATCGTCCCGTCCTTGCGGCGCAGCACGTCGCCCGCGGTCGCGCCGGAGTGGTCCGGGGACAGGAAGCCGTAGGAGGACATCCAGGTGTCGTTGAAGACCTTGGACAGGTAGCCGCGGCCGCCGTCGGGCAGCAGCACCACGATCACGTCGTCCGGGCCGCAGCGGCGGGCCAGCTCGATCGCGGCCGCCGCGGCCATCCCGCACGAGCCGCCGACCAGCAGGCCCTCCTCGCGGGCCAGCCGGCGGGTGACGTCGAACGAGTCGGCGTCGGAGATCGGGATGATCTCGTCGCAGATGTCGCGGTCGTACGTGGTCGGCCAGAAGTCCTCGCCGACGCCCTCGACCAGGTAGGGCCGGCCGGTGCCGCCCGAGTACACGGAGCCCTCCGGGTCGGCGCCGATGATCTTGACCCGGCCCTCGGAGACCTCCTTGAGGTACCGACCGGTGCCGGTGATGGTGCCGCCGGTGCCCACGCCCGCCACGAAGTGGGTGATCCGGCCCTCGGTCTGCCGCCACAGCTCGGGACCGGTGGAGAAGTAGTGGCTCTCCGGGTTCTGCGGGTTGGCGTACTGGTTGGGCTTCCAGGCGCCGGGGATCTCCCGGACCAGCCGGTCGGAGACGTTGTAGTACGAGTCGGGGTGCTCGGGGGCGACCGCGGTCGGGCACACCACGACCTCAGCGCCGTACGCCTTGAGCACGTTGCGCTTGTCCTCGCTGACCTTGTCCGGGCAGACGAAGACGCACTTGTAGCCGCGGCGCTGGGCGACCAGCGCCAGGCCGACGCCGGTGTTGCCGGAGGTCGGCTCCACGATCGTGCCACCGGGCTTGAGCTCGCCGGAGCGCTCCGCCGCCTCGACCATGCGCAGCGCGATGCGGTCCTTCACGCTGCCGCCCGGGTTGAAGTACTCGACCTTGGCCAGCACCAGCGGCGCCAGACCTTCGACGAGCGAGTTCAACCGCACCAGCGGGGTGTTGCCGACGAGGTCGACTACGTGATCGACGTACTCCACCGAAAACCCTCTCGTTCCTGCACCGACGTGCCGAAGTCTCGTGAACTGGCCGCAGCCTAACTCGTTCCGGGGAACCATCGGGGTTGTGCGGTGTTAATCCCAATGGCGGAGCCGACGATCTAAGCAGTGGGAACATGGGACGGGGGAGGTCGGTCATGGGTGCGATGCGGGGACTGCGGTTCATCGTGCTGGCCGCCGGCACGCTCGGCGGGCTGTACGGCGCGGCGTACGGGCTGCTCACCGGGCAGGCCCGGCGGGCGGAGCGGATCATCGGTCCGCCGGTCGCGCCGCCGTGGCTGGCCGACGGCGTCTACCTGCCCGACGGCACCGGTCCCGTGCCTCCTTCCGAGGAGGACGAGGGGCTGCGGTTCGCCATGTTCGGCGACTCCATGGCCGCCGGCCTTGGCGTCGACAGCGCCGAGCAGCTGCCGGCCGTCGTGCTGGCCCGCGGGCTGGCCGAGGAGGCCGAGCGGCCCGTGCGCCTGGACACCTATGCCGTGGTGGGCGCGGCCACCCGTGACCTGCCGGCCCAGGTCGAGCTGGCTCTTGTGACGCCTCCTCACGTTGCCGTGATCATCGTCGGGGCCAACGACGTGACCACCCTGACCACCGTGCCCGATGCCGTCGAGGGCCTCGAACGGGTGATCCGCACCCTCCAGGACGCCGGGTGCGGCGTGGTCGTCGGGACCTGCCCCGATCTCGGCGTGATCCGCCCGATCGCGCAGCCTTTGAAGTCGATCGCGCGGGTGTGGAGCCTGCTGCTGGCCCGGGCCCAGCGCAAGGCCGTCGCCCGGCTCGGGGCCATCCCCGTGCCGCTGGCCGACCTGCTGGCCCCCGAGTTCCTGGCCCGGCCCCGCGAGTTCTTCAGCCCCGACCAGTTCCACCCCAGCGCCGTCGGCTACGACGCCGCCTCCTCCGTCCTGCTGCCCGCCCTGTGCACCGTCGCCGGCGTGTGGACCGGCGGGCCGCTGCCCAAGCTGCCGGCACGGTCCCCGCTGGCCGAGGCCCGCCGCCCCACCGCCAAGTTCATCGCCCGCCTCAACCTCCGCTTCGGCCGGCCTGTACGTCAGCTCGCGCCGTAATTCGAGAGCTCGGACACAGTCACCGGCTGGGTTCTGTCGCTAGACTCCGCTGGTTACTACCCAGTAGCGAACCGAAGGAGTTTCGCGATGCCCGAGGCCGTGATCGTCTCCGCAGCCCGCTCCCCGATCGGCCGGGCCGGCAAGGGATCGCTGGTGTCGATCCGCCCGGACGACCTGGCCGCGCAGATGGTGCGCGCGGCGCTGGACAAGGTGCCGGCGCTGGACCCGACGCAGATCGACGACCTGATCATGGGCTGCGGCCTGCCGGGCGGCGAGCAGGGGTACAACATCGGCCGCGTGGTGTCCGTGCTGCTGGGCATGGACCACCTGCCCGGCTGCACGGTGACCCGCTACTGCGCCTCCAGCCTGCAGTCCATCCGCATGGCCTTCCACGCGATCAAGGCGGGCGAGGGCGACGTCTTCGTCTCGGCCGGCGTCGAGACGGTGTCGCGCTTCGTCAAGGGCAGCTCGGACGGCCTGCCGGACACCAAGAACCCGCTGTTCGCCGACGCCGAGGCCCGCACGGTGGCCACGGCCGAGAACAGCGGCGGCCAGTGGCACGACCCGCGTGAGGACAGCAACACCCCGGACGTCTACATCGCCATGGGGCAGACGGCCGAGAACCTGGCGCTGCTCAAGGGCGTCTCCCGCGAGGAGATGGACGAGTTCGGCGTCCGCTCGCAGAACCTGGCCGAGAAGGCGATCGCCGACGGCTTCTGGCAGCGCGAGATCACGCCGGTGACGCTGCCGGACGGCACGGTGGTCTCGGCCGACGACGGCCCGCGCCCCGGCATCACGCTGGAGAAGACGGCCACGCTCAAGCCGGTGTTCCGCCCCGACGGCCGGGTCACCGCGGGTAACTGCTGCCCGCTCAACGACGGCGCGGCGGCGGTGGTCGTGATGAGCGACACCAAGGCCAAGGAGCTGGGCCTGACCCCGCTGGCCCGGATCGTCGCCACCGGCGTCTCCGGCCTGTCGCCGGAGATCATGGGCCTCGGCCCGGTCGAGGCGTCCAAGCGGGCGCTGGCCAAGGCCGGCCTGTCCATCGGCGACATCGACCTCGTCGAGATCAACGAGGCCTTCGCCGCCCAGGTCATCCCGTCCTACCAGGACCTGGGCATCCCGCTGGACAAGCTGAACGTCAACGGCGGCGCGATCGCGGTCGGCCACCCGTTCGGCATGACCGGCGCCCGCATCGCCACCACGCTGATCAACTCGCTGCAGTTCCACGACAAGCAGTTCGGCCTCGAGACGATGTGCGTCGGCGGCGGCCAGGGCATGGCCATGGTGCTGGAGCGCCTGAGCTGATCCCCGCGTGTGCGATCACAGGCCGGCGTCGACCACGACGCCGGCCTTGTTCGTCACGACGTGCACAGGGTTCCTGGTGTGCAACAGCTTGCCGCAGCCGAGATTGTCGAACGACCCGGCCAGCCGCTGGGCCAGGAACGTGAACAGGTTGCTCGCGGCGCCGGGGTCAGGCGACGGGGCGACCTTGGTGAACCGGGCGTCCAACTTGGTCCGCTGCAAGCCCGTGGTGAACAGCTGCTTGCAGTAGCCCTGCGGTGTGTCGGTACGGGTGTTGATCGCCGGCATGTCCACGCCGACCCGGTAGAGATTCGTCTTGGTGACGCTGGTCCTCGTGCCGTCCAGCACCATCGGGTCGTTGGTCGGCACGAGCGCGACCGGCGCACCCTGCCGCACGGAAGCCTGGATCTCGTCCAGCGCCAGCGAAGTGACCTGCTTGCCGCTGGCCAGATCGGGCGCGGTGAACGGCGTGCAGCCCAGCGCCGGGTCCATGAAGGCGTCGAGCAGCACGTTGTCGCTGCCGTTGGACAGCTTGGCCCTGGTCTTGGCCCGCACCTTCTGGAAGCCCAGCTTGGTCTCGTTGGCCGGCGTGTCCTGCGCGACGCGCCCGTCACGGGCCTGGAGGTACGTCGTGGTGACGTTGTCGCTCTGGTCCTGGTCGACCAGCCCGAAGTCACGGGTGGTCATGCACGGCTTGCCGTCCTTGCCGGTGCCCAGCGGCGGGACGACGAGCTTCTTCGCCGCGATCGCGTTGTTGGCGGCGGCGAAGAACGGCTGCGCGTTGCAGTAGGCGTACTGCCCGAACACGCCGGCCTGGTCACCGTTCACGCACGAGCCGGTGTCGCCGCGCAGCGTCAGGTTGGTGCCGTTGAAGCCGAACCAGATGCCGACCACGGCCCCGCGCGGCAGGGCCGGTGGCGTCGGCGTGATCGACGGCTTGCTGCCCTTGTCGATGACCAGCGGGTCGTACACGGACAGCTTGCCGGTACTTGGGTCGAGAATGGTCGCCTGCACGAAGGCCGACTGGTCGGCGTTGGTCTCATGGCAGTGGCCACTGGCCGCGCTCAGCAGGTACGGCGTGGCCAGCCCCTTGGCCGACAAGGGATTGGCCGGCACCTGGAGCGTGCAGTCCGGGTTGGCGATATCGGCCTGGTTGGCCGCCAGCTGCGGATCTCCTTGCACGGCAACAGATGCCACCACGGCGACGGCCGCGGCGACCACCGCCAGCGCGGGCACGCCGAGGGCGAGCCGACTGCGCACGGTCAGCTTCTTCAGTTGGGGCAACACGAACGTCGGCCGGATCGTCTTCCAGCGCATCGGTCTATCCGTCACGGGTATCTCCTCCACGAGGGCCCACTCCACCGATCCGCACTACGCGCCCGGTTCGGTTCGGGTTCACCCGCAACGGAAATCCACCCGTTACAGCGGAAAGCGCCGACATCCTCACGGATGCCGGCGCCTTCTGGCAAGACGTGTTGACTAATTGCGTTGCAACTGGGCCAGCAGGTTCAGGATCTCGACGTACAGCCAGACCAGGGTGACCATCAGGCCGAAGGCGATGAACCAGGCGAATCGGGCCGGCGCGCCGGCCCGGATGGCCCGGTCGGCCTGGTCGAAGTCCAGCAGCAGGTTGAACGCGGCGATGCCGATGAACACCAGGCTGACGATGATGGCCAGCGGGCCGTTGCCGCGCACGCCGAGGTTGAGGCCGAAGAACGACATCAGCAGGTTGAGCACGATCAGCGCGAACGCGCCCATGGTCGCGCCGATGATCCACTTGGTCAGCCGCGGCGTGACCTTGACCGCGCCGGTCCGGTAGACCACCAGCATGGTGGCGAACACCACCACGGTGCCGATGACCGCCTGCACGGCCACGCCCGGCACCAGGTAGTCGATGACCTTGGTGATGGCGCCGAGGAACACACCCTCCGCGGCGGCGTAAGCCAGGATCAGCGCCGGGTTGGTGGACTGGCGGAAACTGATGATCAGGGCCAGCACCAGGCCGACGATCGCACCCAGCAGGGCGACGCCCGGCGGGAGGAACGCGGCCGAAAGGCCGCCGACGACGACGGTGGTGCCCAGTGTGGCGGCCGTCTTGGTGACCACGTCGTCGATGGTCATCGGCCGGTCGGCGGCGGTGGGCGGCGCCGACGGGTAGCCATAGCCCGTCTGTTGCTGCCCCTGATACCCGAAGCCCGCGTAGCCGCCCTGGCCGTTGCCGGACAGCTGACGGAACACCGGGTTGCTCGATGTGCGCACCTGGGTCCTCCTGGAACGTGTGGCGCCTACAGCCCGTACAACGGTAACCGGGGTTGATCGGTTCCCCTTGAGGCAAAGGTCACTTTACCAAGGTGGACGAACGTGCACTGATCCGATCGGCCTAGCGATCGACTCCTTCACACCGTATTGACACTCTCGGTGTCCTCGGACATCCTCCCGCTGGCGGCTTGCCCGCCGCCCGTGGGCCAGCCAGGCTCGCAGGGCGGCCTACCACGGCTTTCTCGTTCCGTCGGGGGAACGAGCGCCGGTTGCCGCCGTCGAAGACGTCCGACCTAACGAAGGGCACCGCGCCGCGGGGAAGCGGCACGGCGCCCATGAGGGAGCGCAGGACCGTTATGGGACTGAGCAAACTGGTCGCTGGGGTGACCGGGATCACGATGATGGTGGCCGGCCTGGCCGTGCTGGCCCCGGCGACGGCGAGCGCCGCCAAGCCCGACAACGGGGGTGCCGGCCTCACCACCGCGCCGCCGCAGAAGTACGACGGCATGCCCAAGGACCAGGCCGACGACTGGCTCGGCCAGTACCAGGTCCAGGGCAAGGCGGTGTACTGCATCCGCTGGGAGTTCAACGCCCCCAAGGCCGACACCAAGTACGTGCCGGACGACAGCGATCTGACCGACAAGTGGGGCAACAAGCTGGACGCGCCCACCGTCGCGCAGATCTCCTACCTGCTGCTGCGCTACGGCAACACCACCGACAACATGCAGGCCGCGGTGGTGGCGCACCTCCTGCACAGCTACACGGCCAAGGGCGACACCAGCCCCGGCAAGGGCTTCAAGGACGTCGGCTATGACGCCGACCTGCACCTGAAGTCGCTGGACCAGGCGCTCGTGACCAAGATCCAGAACGATGTCACGGCCAACTACGGGCCATGGAAGGCGAGCGTCACCGCGCCGACCGACCCGCAGATCATCGGCGCGGCCGGCAAGTGGACGATCGGGGTCACACGGGACGCCGACGGCAAGGCGATCAGCGGCGTGCCGGTGAAGCTGACCGTCACCGACGGCAAGGTCGACAAGGACACCGTGACCACCTCGGCCGACGGCAAGGTGGTGGTCGACGTCACGCCGACCGGCCCCAACCCACAGCTCAAGATCGACGTGACCGGGCCGGCGGCCAAGCCGGTCGTGCAGAAGCCCGAGGATGCCTCGGCCAATCTGCAGTGGACGGTCACGACCGGCGGTGAGACGCCGATCTCCGAGACCGGCAAGACCACCGCGAAGACCCCGCCGGGCACCGTCAAGGTGACCAAGGTGGACAGCAAGACCAACGCCGGCCTGGCCGGCGTGCAGCTGCGGATCACCGGCAAGGACAAGACAGCCGCCGCGGTGAAGCAGGACGGCACCCCACTCAACGGCGCCGACGGCAAGCCGCTGGTCGTCACCACCGGCGCGGACGGCACCGCGACCATCGACAACATCCAGACGCCGCAGGACATCTGTCTGGTCGAGGTGGCCGCGCCGACCGGATACGACGAGAACTTCAACGCCTCGTCGCCGCCGAGCGCCTGCGGTTCGGTCGAGCCGGGCAAGACGCTGGCCCTACAGCTGGCCAACACGCCGAACACGCCGACCGTGCCGGTCAAGATCCCGGCCGGCGGCTCGCCGATGGTCGCCGACGCGGCCACGGTCACCCAGCTCGACCCGGCCGCGCTGGCCGGCGTCGGCGGCCTCGTGGTGATCGCGCTCGGCGGCGTCGGCCTGCTGCTGCGCCGCCGTCGCCTCGGCTCGCGTGGGTAGGCACCGCGCATCGGGAACCCGCTGGCCGGTCTCGGCCGGCGGGTTCCTGCCGCGGGCCGCTCCCGGTACCGCAACCCGACCGCCGCGGCCGGCACCGCCGTCAGCGGCGCGCTCGGTTTGACGATGATCGTGGTGGCGGCCGGCGCGGCGCTGTCCGGTCAACCGGTGCCCGGTACGCCGATGCCGGTCGGGCACAGCCAGACCGTCGATCCACAGGCCGGCCCGGCCCCGGTGGCCGTCGCGCCTTCGTCGACGGCGCAACCGCCGCCTCCTCAGACGTCTGCCACGCCGCAACCGCCCGCGCCGAACACGGTGTTGCTGCCCAAGGGTGGCCGCGCCTCGCTCGTACGCAGCGGTGTCGCCGGTGACGGCACACTCCAGATCCCCGACGGCGTGAGCAAAGCCGCGCTCTGGGGCGCGGCCCTCGACGGCCCGGCCGGGGCGACGCTGATCGCCGGGCACATCAACTGGGCCGGTGTCGCCGGGCCGTTCGCCGAGCTGTGGGGCGCCCAGGCCGGGCAGACCGTCACGGTCGTCGATGCCAACGGCAAGCGGCTGACCTTCGCCGTCGACCAGGTTCTGACCGTGGACAAGGACAATCTCCCGCAGCACGCCGACGAGCTGTTCGGGCAGACCGGCCCGCACCGGTTGGTGCTGGTCACCTGCGGTGGCCAGTGGGTCGGCGGCGCACTGGGTTACGACGAGAACCGTGTGGTGATCGCGCACCCCGTGTCCTGACGACAACCAAGACCGGCGCTGCGTCGTCTCACCGGTCATGGGGCTCAGGCAGAGGTGGGGTTGGCTGACGACCGCGGTGGCGATGGTGCTCGCCGTGGTCGTCGTGATCGTGATGGGACAGGGATCGGGGCAACAGACCAGCACACAGGCGAGCACGACCACGACGACCAATCCGGGCCCGATCACTGCGGCGGGCCAGGCCACCCCCGCCGGCGCGACACCGACACTGCCCCCGCCGACCGGCCAGCAGCCGGCGTGGATGCACAAGCTCAAGCCGGGCGAGAAGCCGCCGCAGTTCATCCTGTTCTCTTTCGACGGCGGCGCGTCCGGCCCGCACTGGCAGAGCCTGCTGCCGATCGCCGAACGGACCGGAGCCAAGGTCACCGCGATGCTGTCGGGGCCGTACCTGATCCCGGATCGCGAGGCCGACGAGTACACCGGGCCCGGGCATCCCAAGGGCGCCAGCGAGATCGGCTTCGGCGGCTCGGACGCCGACATCGCCAACCGTGTCGCTTACCTGAACCGGGCGCTGGCTGACGGCATGGAATTCGGCACGCACTACAACGGCCACTTCTGCCAGGGCTTCGAACCCAGCGTCGGCTCGTGGTCGACCGCGGCCTGGAACACCGAGCTGGACCAGTTCTTCGCGTTCCTGAAGGAGATGGACGGCAAGGGCCTGAAGATCACCCCGGACATGATCAAGGGCGGCCGCACGCCGTGCCTCGAGGGCAACTGGGACCAACTGTTCCCGTCGATGAAGTCGCACGGTTTCGTCTATGACACCAGCCATGTCTCCTACGGCGTCACCTGGCCGACGGTGGACCGCGGGCTGTGGGAGTTCCCGCTGCCCGAGGTGCGGGTGCCGGCCATGGACAAGAACGTGGTGATGATGGACTTCAACTTCTGGTACCTGCTGGACGGGGCCAAGGAGGACGACGCCGCGCGGGCGCCGGAGTTCACGCCGATCGTGCTGGACACCTATCGCTCGGTCTACCAGACGGTGTTCAACGGCAACCGGGCGCCGATGGTGATCGCCAACCACTTCAACGACTGGGCCGGCGGGGCCTTCTCCGGCGCGGTCGAGCAGTTCATGGGCGAGACCTGCGGCAAGCCGGACACCGTGTGCGCCACCTACAGCGAGATCATCCACTGGCTCCAGCTGCAGGACCCGGCCGTGCTGGACGCGTTGCGCGGGCTGCCGGCCGCGCACAACTGACCGGGTCATCCGACGAAAGTATCGGTGCGGACGGTCGGAAGATATCTAGCCGGGAGGCATAGAAAGGGCTTACTGTGGAGCTCCGCCGCGGCCTTGCCCAGTCGTACAAGGAGTGAGCGATGTCCGTGCAGAAGACCGTCAAGCGCGCCGCCAAGACCGCGCCGAAGCCCGCCCGCCGCACGTGGGTCAAGCCCGACTTCAACGACTACGACACGCCGCTGGAGGTCACCGCGTACGCCGCGCGGGTCTGACCGGTCAAGCAGAAGAATTTCGGAACGGACCATTCCTCAACTCCGAGTTTGGGAATGGTCCGTTCACTGCAGCGCGTCCATCGAGGAGTCGATCATGCTGGCGGCCGAGGACTTCATCGCCGAGCTGCGGGCCCTGGCCCCGCGCTACTGGCACGACCACCCGTTCCACCTGCGCCTGCACGCCGGCGAGCTCAGTCGTGAGGAACTCCAGCTGTGGGCGGCCAACCGCTGGTACTACCAGCGCAGCCTGCCGCAGAAGGACGCGGCCATCCTGGCCAACTGTCCATTGCCGCAGGTCAGGCGGTACTGGATGGAGCGGATCGTCTATCACGACGGCAGCCGCGACGGCGAGGGCGGCGCGGAGAACTGGCTGCGGATGGCCGAGGCGGTCGGCCTTGACCGGGCCGAGGTGCTGGACGAGCGCCACGTGCTGCCGGGTGTGCGGTTCGCGGTCGACGCCTACGTGAACTTTGCTCGTACGAAGCCGTGGGTGGAGTCGATCGCCTCCGGGCTGACCGAGATGTTCTCCCCCGGCCTGATGAAGCGCCGACTGGCCGACATGCGGGAGCAGTACCCGTGGATCGGCGAGGACGGCTTCGCCTACTTCGTGTCCCGGCTGACCGTGATCGCCGGCGAAGGCAAGTCCACTTTGGACATCGTCGTCGAGAACGCCCGGACGTTGGAGCAACAGCAGGCCTGCGTGGCCGCGCTGGCGTTCAAATGCGATGTGCTGCAAGCGATTCTCGACGCGGTGGACTATCACTCATGACGTCCATCGACTCCGTGCCCCGCGTGCGGCGGGGCGTGCGGTGCACGTACGACAAGGTCCGGGACAGCGATGTCGTGCTGTTTCCGGAGGGTGTGCTGCTGTTGAACGAGACCGCCGCGGCCGTGGTGTCGCGGTGTGACGGCTCGTCCAACGTCGGCGAGATCGCACTGTCGCTGGCCGACGAGTTCGACGGCGTGCAGGCGGATGACGTGATCGAGTTGGTGGACCGGTTGGTGGCGCGGCGGGTGGTGGACGTTGACTGAGGCTCCCCTGGGGTTGCTGGCCGAGCTGACCCACCGGTGTCCGCTGCACTGCCCCTACTGTTCGAATCCGGTCGAGCTCGTCACACGGGCCGACGAGCTGGACACCCTTACCTGGCAACGGGTTTTCGACGAGGCCCGGGAACTCGGCGTGCTCCAGATGCACATGTCCGGCGGGGAACCGTTGGCGCGCCCCGATCTTCCCGAGTTGCTGGGTCACGCCAGCGGTCTCGGCTGCTACACCAATCTCGTCACCAGCGGGCTCGGGTTGACCGCCGAGCGGCTGGCCGACCTGGTCGATCGCGGGCTCGACCACGTGCAGCTGTCCGTCCAGGACTCCGATCGCGCGAACGCCAACCTGATCGCCGGCGTCAAAGCTTACGACCGTAAGCTTACCGCCGCTAGGTTGATCAAAGACGCCGGTGTGGCCTTCACGGTGAATGCCGTGATGCACAAGGCAAATCTCGACCACATCGGCGGGATCATCGCGTTGGCCGAGGAGATGGACGCGGATCGGCTGGAGCTGGCCAACACCCAGTACTACGGCTGGGCCCTGCGCAACCGAGCCGCGTTGCTGCCCACCCGCGAGCAGCTCGCCGCCGCCGGACCCGTTGTGCGACGGGCACAGGAGCGGCTGGCCGGGCGGATGGAGATCGTGTACGTCATCGCCGACTACCACGAGGCCAACCCCAAGCCGTGCATGTACGGCTGGGGCTCGCGCCAGCTCACCGTCGCCCCCAACGGCGACGTGCTGCCGTGCCCGGCGGCCAGCGTGATCACTTCTCTGCCCGTGCAGAACGTTGCCCGCTCATCGCTTTCCGAGATCTGGTACGGCTCCGAGACCTTCAATGCCTTCCGTGGCACCGAATGGATGCGGGAACCGTGCCGTTCCTGTCCCCGTAAGGAGATCGACTTCGGCGGCTGCCGCTGCCAGGCGTTCCAGCTCACCGGCGACGCCGCCGCCACCGATCCCGTCTGCACCTTGTCCCCGGATCATGGCCTCGTACAAGACATCCTGGCCACCGAGATCGTCGAGACACGGCCCGCTTTCGCCATGCGGCGGTCCGTGTGAGGGTTGTCGTCCTCGGCACCGCCGCCGGCGGCGGCTTTCCCCAGTGGAACTGCGCCTGTTCTCTGTGCGTTCAGGGCCGCTCCGGCGCGTTGCCTTCCCGTACCCAGGACTGCCTCGCCGTCAGCGGCAACGGTTCCGATTGGTGGCTGCTCAACGCTTCCCCCGACATTCGTTCGCAGCTCTTGGCTTCTCCCGCCTTCACCCCCGGTCCCGGCCGCCGCGACACCCCTGTCCGCGGCGTCCTGCTCACCTCCGCCGAGCTCGACCACTCGCTCGGCGTGTTCTCCCTTCGTGAGGGCGGCGGGCAGCACCTCTACGCCCCTTTGAACGCCATGACCGCCTTGCGTTCCCCCTCGGCCTCGGTCCCGTCCTCGACCTCTACGCCGGTTGGTCGTGGCACGAGACCGTTCCCGATGAGCCTTTCGAGCTGGCCGGCTTGACCGCCACCGCCCATCCCGTCGGCATCAAACGCCCCAAGTACGCCCCAGCGCTCCCCGGCTCTTGGGTAGTCGCCTACCGCCTCCACGACCCCGTCACCGGTGGCACCCTCCTCTACGCCCCTTGCCTCGCCACCTGGTCCCCGGAGTTCGAGGCGTTGCTGACCGGCGTCGACTGCCTCTTCCTCGACGGCACCTTCTGCTCCCCCGACGAGATGGGCATCCAGACCGGCGACGCCAAGGGCCAGTCCGCCATGGGCCACCTCCCCGTCCTCGGCGACACCGGCAGCCTCGTCCAGCTGCGACGATTCCCCTCCATGCGCCGCATCTACACCCACCTCAACAACACCAATCCCCTGCTCGACCCCGCCTCCCCCGAGTCCGCCGAGATCACCGCCGCCGGCGTCGAGGTCGTCGAAGACGGCACGACCTTGGCGCTCTGACCAAGCGCACGTCCAACATCTGTGGACAACTTCGAGTTGTCCACAGATGGCACTGGCTACCACCATGTCCGGGCGACGAGGACATACAAATACGGAGTGATCAACAAGACCAGCGGCTCGTCTGTCGCCGAGAGTGTGCGCCTACTGCGTTGGATCCTTGCCGACGATCTGCGCACGGCCCGAACGATCCGCCTTGTCGCCTGCGCTGCCCTCGGCGCGATCCCGATCATGGCGTTGAGTCTCACGATGGCCGGCGGCACTGGGGTCACCACCGGCATGGCGCTGGTCAGCGCGTCAACCGGTTTTGCAATGGGCAGGCTTCGACGATCCCGGGGTGGAGACCCTCTTGGAGCAGACACCGAAGGCTCAGGAGCTGTTGCCCCTGCTGCAAACGGCACTCGGCCGCCGGTGAGCTGTGGTTAGCTCGGCAGCGTGCGTGTAGTGATCGCGGAAGACCTGCTGCTGCTCCGGGACGGCCTGATCCGGCTGTTGCAGGCGCACGGCTTCGAGGTCGTGGCGGCCGTGGAGTCCGGGCCGGAGCTGTTGGCGGCGCTGACCGAGCACAAGCCGGACGTGGCGGTGGTGGACGTGCGGCTGCCGCCGACCTTCACCGACGAAGGCCTGCGCGCGGCGATCGAGGCCCGGCGGACGATGCCGGGGCTGCCGGTGCTGGTGCTGTCCCAGTACGTGGAGCAGCTCTACGCCCGCGAGCTGCTGTCCGACCGCAGCGGCGGCGTCGGCTACCTGCTCAAGGACCGCATCTCGGATGTGAAGCAGTTCATCGACGCGGTGCGCCGCGTGGCCGACGGCGGCACGGCGATGGACCCGGAGGTCGTGGCCCAGCTGCTGAGCAGCCGCGAGCGGGACGCCCCGATCGGGTCGCTGACGCCACGGGAGAAGGAGGTGCTCGGGCTGATGGCCGAAGGCCGGTCCAACGCGGCGATCGCCGGGCGCCTGTTCGTCACGGAGAAGGCGGTCGGCAAGCACACCAACAACATCTTCACCAAGCTCAACCTGCACCAGCACGAGGACGACAACCGGCGGGTGCTGGCGGTGCTGGCCTACCTCAACGGCTGATTCACACTTTCGGGTGGCGCGTTAGGTAAGGTTCGAGGCGGTGTGCCGGGAAGTCTGGTCGGCGGTGGTTGGTGACCCCGACGAAAGGCGTGCCCGCGATGCAGAGCGTGGAGACGGTTCTCCTGCTGGTGGTGCTGGCGACCGTGGTCGCCACGTTCGCCCGGCGGCTGAGCATCCCCGCGCCGTCGCTGCTGGTGGTGGCGGGCGTGGTCGTGGGCCTGCTGCCCGGCGTCCCGGAGATCCGCGCAACGCCGGAGCTGGTCAGCCTGGTCGTACTGCCGCCGCTGATCTACGCGGCCGGCGAGGAGATGCCGTGGCGGGACCTGCGCGCGGTGTGGCGTCCGGTCACCGTGCTGGCGATCGGCCTGGTGCTGGCCTCGGCCGGCGTGGTCGGGCTGGTGGCGGCCGCCGTGGCGCCGCTGCCGGCCAGCATGGCGTTCGTGCTCGGGGCCGTACTGGCCAGCACCGACCCGGTTGCCGTCAGCGCACTCGGTAGACGCCTGTCGCTGCCGCCACGGATCCGGGTGTTGGTGCAGGCCGAGAGCCTGTTCAACGACGCCACCAGCCTCGTGCTGTTCCGGCTGGCCGTGCTGGCGGCGATCGCCGGCGGGGCGGTGTCGTTCGAGTCCATCGCCGGCGAGTTCGCGCTGTTGGCCGGCGGCGGCGTGATCGTCGGGCTGGTGGTCGCGGCCGGCATCTGGCTGATCCGGCGGCGGACCGTGGATCCCGTGCTGGAAACCGTGATCGCGCTGGTCAGCCCGTACTCGGCCTACGTGCTCGCGGAGACGATCGGCGGCTCCGGCGTGACCGCCGTGGTGGTGTGCAGCATCGTGCTCGGCGCGCAGACGCCGAAGATCACCACCGCGCACATCCGGCTCCAGATCGACGCCGTGTACGGCACCGTGATCTTCATCCTGGAGAGCGCCGTGTTCGCGCTCATCGGGCTCCAGCTGCCCTATCTGGTACGGGCGCTGGCCGGCTCCGACCCCGGCTGGCCGTGGCAGGCGCTGGTGATCACCGCCGCCCTCATCGCCGTCCGGTTCCTGTGGGTGTTCCCGCTCGGCTGGATCATGCAGATCCGGCGCGGCAACAAGCGGCTCAACTGGCGTACGTCCACAGTGGTCTCCTGGGCCGGGGCACGGGGCGTGGTGCCGCTCGCCGCCGTGCTGTCCATTCCGTTACTGGCCGACGACGGCCAACCCGTTCCACAGCGCGACCTCGTGCTCGCCCTGGCCACCACCGTCATCGTGATCACCTTGGTGGCCCAGGGTTTCACCCTCGCGCCGCTGGTCAAACGGGCCGGCATCGCCCGCACGCCGGCCGAGGCCCGCAAGGAGCAGGACGTCGCCAACATGCGGCTGGCCGAGGCCGGTCTCGCGCACCTGGAGCAGCTCTACGACCTGGAGACGGCGCCGCACGACGTGCTCGACCGGCTCCGGCAGGCCCTGCTGACCCGGATCGACCGCGGCGACACCCCCGAGGAGCCGCCCGGCTCCTCCACCGCCGCCGTGTACCGCAGACTGCGCCGCGACCTGCTCGCCGTGGAAATGGCCGAGCTGGCCAGGCTTTTCGACGACGGCGCCATCGACGACAACACCCGTCGCCGGTTGCAACGCACCCTCGACCTGGAGGACGCTCGCCTCGGCGACGACCCGTGAACCCGGGCGAGATTCCCGATTCCCTGGGAGCACGCACCCTGGCCACCGGGCCGGTCGATCGTTTTCCCTGTGCCCATGCGAAAGATCGTCACTCTGCTGGCCGCCGCCGGGCTCACGCTCGGCACCGCCGGCGCCGCGCACGCCGACCCGCCGGTGATCATCGACCACTGCAGCCCCGTCGTCGTGGTCGCACCGTACGTGCAGGTCAAGACCTGCATGCACACCTTCGAATACGCCCCCACCTACTCCTGGGCGATCGTCAACGTGACCAACAACAGCGGGTATTCGGTTGGCGTGCAGGCCGATCTGCTGTCCGGTTCGACCGTGGTTCCCGGGACCTACCAGACCGTCGCCCCGGGCCAGTCGCAGCAAGTGGAGGGCACCAGGGTGCAAGACCCGGCCTGTGGGGAGAACTGCATCGGCCGCGGCGACCTCTGGTCGGCCAACTGGAGCACCTACACGTACAGCCCGTAGCCGGGAATTCCTCCCGGGCAGTGGGGAACGCACACCCTGGCCGCCGGGCTCTGGCGTGCACTTCCCTTGGTGCATGAGAAAAACTGCCACCCTGCTGGCCGCCGCCGCGCTCATGGCCGGCACCGCGACAACCGCGTACGCCGACCCGCCCGAGGAGGGCAAGGTGTGCAGCGGCGCCAAGGTGATCGCCCCGGACATCATCGCCAACACGTGCATGGAGTACACCTCGTTCGGCGACACCAGTGTGCTGGCCGTCGTCTTCGTCACCAACAACAGCCAGTACACCCTGACCGGCCGGGCCGACCTGCTCTTCTTCGGCACCACCATTCCCGGCCCCACCACATCGATCCCACCGCACAAGGCCAACACCGGCTTCACCGGCGTGGAAATCACCAACCCGCCCGGCGGACCCAACGACTGGCTGGCCCGTGGCTTCGTCAGCACCGGCAGCTGGAGCACCTACACGTTCAGCCGTTGAGTCAGGCGCCGATGTAGGTCAGCAGGAACTCGGCCACGCCGAGCACGGCCGCCGTGGACTCGGGGATGTCGGGCACGAAGACGTGCCAGAAGTGCATGAGGTCGGGCCAGACCTCGAGGTTGGCCCGGCCGCCGGCGGCGAGGACGCCGGCGACGAGGGTGCGGGCGTCGTCGACGAGGACCTCACGGTCGGCGGCGTGGACCATGAGAGGCGCGAGACCGGAGAGGTCGGCGAACAAGGGCGAGGCGAGTGGCTCACGGGGACTGGCCTCGCCCAGGTAGTCGGTGGCGGCGGCAAGCGCTTGCGCACGACTGTAGATGGGGTCGTCCTCGGCGAACTTGTCGTAGGACTCGCCGCTGGCGGTGAGGTCGAACAACGGACTCAGGCACGCCCCGGCGGCGGGCTGCGGTAAACCGAGATCGCGGGCGGCGAGCATGGTGGCGACGACCAGGCCGCCGCCGGCGGTGTCGCCGAGCAGCACGACCCGTCCCGGCGAGTAGCCCTCGGCCAGCAGCCACTTGTAGGCCTGCACGGCGTCCTCGACGGCCGACGGGAACGGGTGTTCCGGCGCGAGCCGGTAGTCGGGCAGCAGCGCCGGCATGCCCATCACGGAGGCGAAGTGCGAGGCGAAGCCGCTGAACGCGCCGGCCGAGCCGGCCCGGTAGCCGCCGCCGTGCAGGTAGAGCAGCACCCGGTCCATCGCGCCGCCCTGCGGCCGGACCCACACCGCCGGACAGCCGCCGGCGTCGGTCTCGCCGGTGAGCACGCCGTCGGCCAACGGGATCGAGCCCAGCGCCAGGTCCATCGATTCCCGTGCCTGCCGCACGCCGGCCGACCCGGCGGCCGGCTCGGGCCGTGGACTGGCCCGGATCGCCGTGATCAGCGCCTCGAACTCGGGACTGGGCATCGCGTCATCTCTACGGGAGCAGGGAGACGAACCTACATCAGCCCGGCCTCAACTTCGTGACGCCCGTCACCAGGGCGAATGAAAGTCCGCCCAACACGGCGCGTCCGCTTGACGTTTCACGTGAAGCGGACTTGCAACTACCGAAAACACACCCCATAATCGGTAGTCAATACATGGGGAGGTTGTCATGTCGGTGGCCGCCGAGAAAGAGCAGACCGAGCGGCTGCTGGCCAACGTCGAGGCGATCGAAGAGGTCGCCGGCACGCTGCCCAGCGGCGCCCCCGGGCGCAGCAAGCTCTACGACGTCGCGGACAACCTGCTGGCCACGGCCATGCCGATCCGTCCGGTGGTGGCGGCCGACCTGCTCGACCTGACCGAGAAGACGGTACGGGCCTGGGCCAGCGAAGGCGTGCTGCTGGTCAGCGAGCAGGAGCCGACCATGCGTCTAGAACCCCGCCGCGTGCACGAGGTCATGCACCTGGTCCGCGAGATCCGCCGGATCGGCCGCACCCGCGGCCTGCTGGACGAAGTGCACCGCCGCCTGACCGACCAGGCCCTGCTGGAGCGCGACGATCTCGCCGAGAGCCTCGACCAGGTCGTACGGGGCGAGGGAACGGTTGTGCGCGCGGGGACGACGATCACTGAGTGATCGAAGTAGTCGAGACCCGCGTCGCCTCGGCGCAGGCCGCGCTGCTGCGCGGCCCGGCCCGTAAGGCCTACGAGTCCTTCCTTGACGACCTCGCCCACCGCGGCTGCGCCGCCCTGGGCTACCGGGTCACCGGCCCCGCGCCGCTGCCCCGGCTGTGCGTACGCCACCTGCGCGACAACGACCGTGTCGTGGTGGCTTTCGAGGGCCCCGAACGGGCCTGGATCGTGCTTGTCGGTCCACACGAGCACACCGATCCCGGTCGCAACGTCTACGACGCCCTGTACCAGCTGGCCGGCACCTGGCCGACCGACAACACCCGCCGCACCAAGCCCAGCTGCTGCGATCCACGCACCGGCACGCCCCCGTCGGCCGATGCCGAGGTGATCGACGACCTGGTCCGCCGGGCTCGCTCACTGGCCCGTGGCAGCCGCCGGATCTGGTCACTCGGCGGGCCGGGAACCTTCCCCTAACGGGTGAACGCCGACAGTCTGTCAGCGCTGGAATTACTCTCTGTGCCCCCGATCGGACTCGAACCGACACTCTGACCCTTTTAAGGGGCCTGCCTCTGCCTGATTGGGCTACGGGGGCCTGGGGAGCCTAAGCCGTCCGACTGCCCAAGGTCAGGTACTTACAGCCAATTGAGACCCTGTTCGCCCACCCGGCGGATCGGCGGGACATCCGGTGGAGGTACGAGCCCACGGGTCAGCGGCCCCGATCGGCGGCGAGCAGCTCGCCGAAACGCACGGCCACCCACTCGTGCACGGCGTCGGACACGTCGGTGCAGCCGGCGCGGTGCTCGAACCAGCGCCAGTCACAGTTGACGTTGACCTCCAGGAACACGTGCTCGCCGTCCACGACCAGCAGGTCGAAGGCGGCGACCTGGAGCCGCCAGTGCCGGGCCAGCGCCAGCAGGCGGTCGGCCAACGCCGGGGGCACCTCGGTGGCCTGCACGGCCACGTTGTCGGGGTCGACCCACAGCTGCGCCGGGTCGTACTTGTCGACCTGGTAGCCGATGAGCTTGTCCCCCACCACGAAAACCCGCAGCTCGGTGTCGGCGGCGAGGTACTGCTGCACGATCACCGGCGCGGTCTCGGGCACGTCGCCGGCCCGCGAGGTGTCCAACGGCCGGGGGAACAGCCCGTGCTGCACGCCGGGCCGCGGTTCGACGAGGTGCCGTCCGGCCGTCTTGACGATGCACTGACCGCCACCGGGCCTGCTCCGCCCGGGCTGGGTCGTCACGGCCGTCCTGGGCGTCCTCAGGCCGAAAGCGGCGGCATCGGAGAGCTGGGTGAGCCGATTGAGGTGACCGGTGGCCCGAGCGGGGTTCACGTGGGCCCATTCGGTGCGCTCGGTCAGCCAACCGGCGACCGTGCCCCACTGGTCCAACGCGTAGGCGCCGCTGATGGTCCGCGGGTCGACGGGCATGGCGGTCAGCTCGAAATGCCGGCGCCAGACCAGCAACGGCCGCAGCAGCCAGCGGTCCAGCTCGATCAGCGGGGTGTCGGTGTAGATCGTCAGCGCCAGGTCGAGGCAGCGGTCGACGTCGATGCGGGCCATCCGGATGCCGCGCTCGGCCAGCGCGATGGACAGCTCGTTCATCTCCATGTCGGCCGACCGGGCCAGCACCAGCACGCACGGCGACGGCTCGCCGGTGTCCTCGACCATCTCGAGGCGGTGGATCTGCTCCTGGAAGTCGAAACAGCCGCTGGGCGCACGGAACACGTAGTCCTGGCCCTGGAGCAGCAGGGGGTCGGCCGGGAAGGGAGCATCGGCTGGGGCGGGCCGTCTGACTGGGCCCGCCCAGCGCCGATCATGCTCAGTCGTCCTTCTTGCTGCGCGAGATCCGTTCGGCCCGGGCGTACTCGGCAGCGAAGTCCGCGAGCTGCTTGTCCTCGATCTCGCCGGCGCGCAGCTGTGCGGCCAGGTCCTCCATCGACATCGCGGTCACCTCTTTCCCCGAAGGCGCATCACACGTTCAGGCGATCCGCCCCGGGTAGTTTCGGGACCCGCCTAACGCAATGTCAAGACGACTGACACCGATCATAGCCCATTCGGCGGATCAAGCTCGGCGTGTCGTACGCCGATAGCTACGTTCTCAGCTCTTCGTGACCCGATCGAACTCGGCCCGCGGGTCGTTGATCTGACCGAGCGACACGACCTCGCGCTTGAGCAGCCACGAGCCCAGCCAGTCGAACGCCACCCGCACCTTGCGGTTGAACGTGGGCATCCGGGACACGTGGTAGGCGCGGTGCATGCCCCACGCGACGAAGCCCTTGGCCTTGACGCCGTAGACATCGGCCACGCCCTTGTACAGGCCGAGGCTGGCCACCGAGCCGGCGTACTTGTGCACGTACGGCTTGGGCTTGCGGCCGCGCAGCACCGACACGATGTTCTTGGCCAGCTGGTTGGCCTGGCGCACCGCGTGCTGGGCCGACGGGCTGCACGTGGCGGCCGGGTCGACGTCGGTCTTGGACAGGTCCGGCACGGCCGCGTTGTCGCCGGCCGCCCATACCCCGTCCAGGCCCTGCACCTGCATGGTCGCCGTGCAGATCACCCGGCCGCGCTGGTCGAGCGGCAGGTCCGTCTCGTTCAGCACCGGGTTGGCCTTCACGCCCGCGGTCCAGATGATCGTGTCGCAGTCGTACTCGGTGCCGTCGTCGAGGACGACGTGGCCGCCCTCCATCGTCTTCACGCGGGTGTCCAGGTAGCACTCGATGCCGCGGGCCTCGAGCTGCTTGACCGCGTAGACGCCGAGGCTGTCGCGCACCTCGGGCATGATCCGCCCGGTCGCCTCGACCAGCACCCAGCGCATGTCGGCCGGGTCCAGGTTCTCGTAGTAGCGCAGCGCGTAGCGTGCCATGTCCTCGAGCTCGGCCAGCGCCTCGATGCCGGCGTAGCCGCCGCCGATCACGGTGAAGGTGAGCAGCCGCTTGCGGATCTCCGGCTCGTCCGTGGTGGACGCCAGGTCCAGCCGCGAGAGCACGTGGTTGCGCAGGTAGATGGCCTCGCCGATGGTCTTGAAGGCGATGCCGCGGTCGGCCAGGCCGGGGATCGGCAGCGTGCGCGCGACCGAGCCGAGGGCGACGACCAGCACGTCGTAGTTGATCTGCTCGACGTGGCCGTCGGTCATCTCGACGGTGGCGACCTTCTCGGCGTCACTGATCTTGGTGACCCGGCCGGTCAGCACGTGGCAGCGGCGCAGCACCCGGCGCAGCGGCACGACCACGTGGCGCGGCTCGATGGAGCCGGCGGCGGCCTCGGGCAGGAACGGCTGGTAGGTCATGTGCGGCTGCGGGTCGACAACCGTCACGGACGCTTCGCGGGCTTTGAGTTTCTTCTGCAGCCCCAGCGCCGTGTACATACCGACGTAACCGCCACCGACGATCAGGATCCTCGCGGGTTCCGACTTCACTGCCGCCATACGTGCCATGGTCGCACCCGACGCTTCGGGCCGCTGCCCACATCGGCCCCGATGTGACGGCCGTCCCCCGTGAGCATGATCACGGCGCGTGGTCATCGCGCCGGCATTGCCCGGTTTCTCCCGGTCGGCCGAATCGGTTCACCGACCGAACGGCGCAGAGTTGGCGCATCCTACGGTCACTCTTGGTCATCCGCGACCGTCACCGCCCGGCGGAACACGTGCCGCACCATCTCCTGGGTCAGGCGTCCGGTGAACGTGTTGTGCGGGCTGACGTGGAAGCAGCCCATCAGGGTCAGCGGCGCGCCGCCGTCGGTCGACGGCAGCCGCACCTCCACCCCGTGTCCGAACTTCGGCCGCGGCTTCGGCACCGTCCAGCAGGCGGCTTCCAGCACCGGCAGCAGCGCCTGCCAGCCGAACGCCCCGAGGACCACCGCCACCCGCAGCGTGGGCCGCAGCAGCTCCAACTCCTGGGCCAGCCACGGCCGGCAGTTGTCCCGCTCCTCCGGCAACGGCTTGTTCTCCGGTGGCGCACACCGCACCGGGGCCGCCATCCGCACGTCAGTCAGCCGCATGCCGTCGTCACGGGAGATCGCGTGCGGCTGCGACGCCAGGCCGACCGCGTACAGCGCCTCGAACAGGAAGTCGCCGCTGCGGTCGCCGGTGAACATGCGGCCGGTCCGGTTAGAGCCGTGCAGCGCCGGGGCCAGGCCGATCACCGCGATCCGCGCGTCGGCCGGGCCGAAGCCCGGCACCGGGCGGGCCCAGTACTCCTCATCACGGGCCCGCGACTGCGTCGGCGCCGACTCACGCCAGGCCACCAGCCGTGGGCACCGTCGACAGTCGACCACTGCGTTGTCCAGATCTTGTAGATCCACGGTGGTTAGGGTTCCACCCATGGCAGGCAACGACGAGCAGAAGCCCAGCGAAGACCCGACCGACGACCTGGCCACCAGCCAGCACTCGATCACCGTCGGCGGCCGGGCGCTGGAGTACACCGCGACCACCGGGCGGATCGTGCTGCGGCAGGAGAAGCTCACCGACGGCGCGTTCGACGGCAACGTGGCCAAGGCTGAGGTGTTCCTCACCGCGTACACCCTTGACGGCGCCGACCCGGCTGCGCGGCCGGTGACGTTCGCGTTCAACGGTGGCCCCGGGTCGGCCAGCGTGTGGCTGCACCTCGGGCTGCTCGGTCCGCGCCGGGTGGTCACCGGCGACGCCGGGGCGATGACCCCGCCGCCGTACGAGATCGTGGACAACACCGAGACGCTGCTGGCCGACAGCGACCTGGTGTTCATCGACCCGGTGTCGACCGGCTACTCCCGGGCGGTCAAGGGCGGCAAGCCCGACGAGTTCCACGGCTTCGCCGCCGACATCGAGTACATCAGCGAGGTCATCCGGCTGTGGACCTCGCGGCACGACCGGTGGATGTCGCCCAAGTTCATCGCCGGCGAGTCGTACGGCACCACCCGCGGCGTCGCCATCGCCGAGCGGCTCCAGTCCCGCTATGGCATGTACTTCAACGGTCTGATGCTCATCTCCACCGCGCTGGACTTCAACGCCCTCGACTTCAGCGAGGGCAACGAGCTGCCGTACACGCTTTTCCTGCCGACCTATGCCGCCATCGCGCACTACCACGGCCTGCACGGCGACCGTTCGCTTCGTGACGTCCTCGACGAGGCCACCGCCTTCGCCAGCCGTGACTACCTCTGGGCCCTCGTCCAGGGCAGCCGTCTTTCCGCCGAGGACCGTCAGTCCATTGTGGACCGAACCGCCGCTTTGACCGGTCTGTCAGCGGATTACGTCGACCGGGTCAACCTGCGCATCGAGCACATCCGGTTCTTCACCGAGTTGCTGCGTTCGCGCAAGCTCACCGTCGGCCGCATCGACGGCCGCTTCACCGGTTGGGAAGCCGATTACGGGCGTGAGCGGTTCAGCCACGACCCGTCCATCAGCGCCATCACCGGTCCGTACGCCTCGGCCCTCAACCACTATCTGCGAGGGGAGCTCGACTACCACAACGACCTGCCCTACGAGGTCCTCTCCGACCGCGTGCGGCCGTGGTCCTACAAGGAGTTCGAGAACTCGCACGTCACCGTGGCCGACAAGCTCGGCTCCGCCATGCGCAGCAATCCCCACCTGCGCGTCCACATCGGCGCCGGCTACCACGACGGCGCCACCCCCTTCGCCAGCAGCGACCACGTCGTCGCCCACCTCGCCATCCCCGACGAGCTCCGCTCCAACATCGACCTCCGCTACTACGAGGCCGGCCACATGATGTACGTCCACGAGCCCAGCCGCCTCCAGCAATCCGCCGACCTAGCCACCTTCGTCCGCAACTCCTCAAACCGCTGACACCTTCGATGCTTGGAAGGGGGCCTTCCTGCACTCGGAGTGGAGGAAAGCCCCCTTCACGCGGCACTCTCCCGAATTGTCAGTGGGGCGCGGCAGCATCGAGGCATGAACCGAACGAGCTGGTCTTCCCATGCACGCGAGTTGATCAGGGAAAGCCGGGGCGGCGTGATCAGAGTGCGACAGCTGATCAGGCTAGGGACCCCCGAATCAACCTCATACAAGCGATGTCAACCCGGCGGGCCCTGGCGCTGGCTACTGCCGGGCATCATCTTGTTGTCGAACGGCGAGCCGACCAGACAACAACAAATCGACGCGGCTCTGCTACATGGTGGGGCGGACGCAATCATGACCGGGCCAGAGGCCGTCCGCAGACATGGTCTCACCCGGCTACCGCAGGATCCTTTGATCCATCTGTTGGTTCCGCACGAGCGACAGGTCCGTAGCGCCGGCTTCGTCTGTGTGGAACGTACGATCCACCTGCCGGCCCCGGTCTGGCACGACGGCGTACCGCTAGCTCCGCTGGATCGAGCAGTGCTCGACACTGCAAGGCGCTTGCGCAAGATCGACCCGGTACGAGCACTGCTCAGTGAAGCAGTACAACGCGGACGATGCCGACCCGCCGACCTGCTGGCAGAGCTGGACACCGGCAGTAGAAGGGGTTCTGCGCTCCCACGCCGAGTTCTCAGCGAGGTCGGCGAAGGTGTGCATTCCGTCGCCGAGGCCCACGGACTTCGCCGGTGGCGGGCAGCGAACTTGCCGAATGCCATGTGGAACGTGCCTGTCTACGACAGCTCTGACCGGTTCGTCGCGATCCCCGACGCCTGGTGCGACGAGGTGGCATTGGCCTGGGAGATCGATTCGTTCGAATGGCATCTCGACGCGAAGGGGTACGCCAAGACCGTAGCTCGCAACACGCGATATGCCACAGCTGGGATCGTGGTGGTGCAGACGCTACCGTCGCGCCTCCGTGATGATCCGCAGGGTGTGATTGCCGAGTTGCGAGCCGCATACGCGGCCGCCAAGGCCCGTCCACGTCCCCCCGTGCAAGCACGCCCCTCCGGCTCCGCCTGACAGTTGGCCGTGCTTGGAAGGGGGCCTTCCTACACTCGGAGTGTAGGAAGGCCCCCTTCCAAGCAACAAAGCTGGCGGCTAGTTGACCAAAGACAGGGCTATGCCGTCGAGGATGTCTTTTTCGCTGACGGTGAGGTGGGTGATGCCGGCCTGGGAGGCGAGGTGGTCGGCGAGGACGCGGAGGATGATGGCGCCGCCGCCGATGACGTCGACGCGGCCGGGGTGGATGGTGGGGACGGCGGCGCGCTCGTCGTGGGTGAGGGTGAGCAGGTGGTCGCCGACGGAGTGGATCTGCTCGACGGACAAGGTGGAGAGGTGCGTGGCGAGCACGTCGTAGGAGGGGAGGTCCTGAGCGACGGCGGAGAGGGTGGTGACGGTGCCGGCGACGCCGATCCAGGTGCGGGCCTTGGCTACGGGGACGGCCTCGAAGGCCTGGGCCAAGACGGAGGCGGCGAGGTCTGAGGCGGCGGCAATCTGCTCAGCAGTGGGGGGATCGCTGAGCAGGCAGCGCTCGGTGATCCGTACGCAACCGATGTCGACGGACTTCGCCGCCTCGACGCTCGAGTCGAGAGAACCGAGCACGAGCTCGGTGGAACCACCGCCGATGTCGACGACCAAGAAGGGCCCGTCGGCGGGATCGCAGTCGCCGACGGCGCCGGCGAAGGACAGCCGGGCCTCCTCGTCGCCCGAGATGACCTCGGCCTCCACGCCGAGGACCTCACGGGTCATGGCGAAGAAGTCGTCCCGGTTGGAGGCGTCGCGGGTGGCGGAGGTGGCAACCATGCGCACGGCCTCGACACCCTTGCGGCGCAACAAGGCGGTGTAGTCGACGAGGGCGGCTCGGGTGCGCTCGATGGCCTCCGGGGCGAGCCGGCCGGTGGCGTCGACGCCCTGCCCGAGCCGGACGATCCGCATCTCCCGATGCACGTCCCGCAGCGAACTCGATCCGTCGTCCTGGACGGTGACGTCCGCGATGAGCAGACGGATCGAGTTCGTCCCACAGTCGATGGCGGCGACCCGCGAGTGCTTCATGCCGCCAACCTAGTCGTTCAGCTGGCCACCGGGGTGGAGCTGGGCGTCGGCGACTTGCTGGTCGGAGTCGGGCAGCCGGTCGGCGTCGACTGCGCCGGCGGCGGTGCCACGGTGCTGGTGGGCGTGGTCGTCGAGGTCGGCGTGGTGGGGCACGTCGGCGTCGTCGTGGTGGTCGTGGTGGTGGTCGTCGTAGTCGTGGTCGTGGTGGTCGTCGTGGTCGTGGGAGACGTCGATGTGGTGGTCTCGGTGGGCGACGTCGTGGTGGTGCTGGTCGACGTCGGCGTCGTGGTCGTCGTGTCCGACGGCGGGTTCGACGGGTTGCCGTTGTTGTTCGGCGGCGGAGGCGGCGGCGGCGGGACCTCGACGAACGGCGGCCGCGGGGTCGGCTGGATCACCGGGACGTCGGTGTTGTTGGGCAGCGTCTCCACGCCGTCGGCGTAGGAGTGGGCCCAGGCCAGCACGTTGGCCACGTAGGCGTCGGAATGGTTGTAGCCGAACACGGCCGCCGACCGCTGCGCGGGATTGCTCATGTCGCCGCCACTGGCGCACAGGTAGTTGGCGGCGGCGAAGGCGGCGTCGTAGATGTTGTTCGGGTTCGCGTTGCCGTAGCTCTTGGCGTTGGAGATGGCCGCGTACTGAGCCCACGTGGACGGGATGAACTGCATCATGCCGACGGCGTGGTCGTAGGCGGTGTCGCCGTCCCACTGACCGTGGTCGGTGTCGTAGATGAGGGCGAAGCCGCCACTGCCGTCGAGCCGAGGCCCGAGGATCGGGGCCAGCGTGTTGCCCTGGGCGTCCACGGCGCCGCCGCGCGCGTGGTTGGACTCGATACGGCCGATGCCGGCCAGCAGCGGCCAGTCGAGGTGGCAGTTGGGGTTGCGGGCGGCCTCGAGCTGCTCGGCCCGCCGGTACGCCGCGAGCGCCGCGCCGGGGATGCCGAGCGGGCCGTTGGGCAGGCCGCCGAGCTCGCCGGCGCCGTCGGTGTTGGCGGCGTCGCCGATGTCGGTCGGCAGCGTCGGGTCGACGTCGTCCTGCTGCGGCAGCTGCCCGGTCGCGCCTAACGGGTTCTTGGGGGCGGGCTGGCTGGTCGGCGTGGAGTGGGCGGTGTTGACCCAGGCGAAGGTGGCGTCGCCGGCGAGCACCATGGGCGCGAGCATCGCGGTCACGGCCGCCGCGGCGCGCCATCTCCGCTGGGGTGTGACTCGCGGCGGCTTCGGAGTCCGGGCCCTGACGCTGTGCACACCCACGCGGATCCACGCTCCTCGTCTCGATCCCCACGCCTGAGATCGATCGTTGCCTACACGCCGTTAGCTCACGGTCAGCCTGCTACACACCCGGGCAGGTGTCACTGCGTTGAGTGAGATTTGCACCTCGGGGAGGCCACACTAGCCCGAATGGTGCACACAGCGTCACCAAAGATGTCACAGACGTACAGAAGTCAGCGTCTTGACGTCAGGCCCGGAACTCAGGCGCAGTCGCCGGCCGGCCAGTCGCCGGCCAGGGCCGCGAGGGCTTCGTCGCCGAACGGGTTCACGCCCGGTCCGCAGGCCAGCGCGTGCGCGATGTGCACGTGCAGGCACTTGACCCTACCGGGCATGCCACCGGCGCTGACCTCGGTGCCCAGCGAGTCGATGGCGTCACGTTCGGCCAGGTAGGAGCGGTGCGCGGCCAGGTACTGGGCGGCCAGTTCCTCGTCCTCGGCCAGCCGCGCGGTCTGCTCCCGCATCATGCCGTCGGCCTCGAGCCGGCTGGCCAGCGAGGTCAGCCGTGGGCAGGTCAGGTAGTACAGGGTGGGGAACGGCGTGCCGTCCTCCAGCCGCGGCGCGGTCTGCACGACGGACGGGTGGCCGCTGGGGCACCGGTGCGCGATGGCGCGCAGCGCCCGCGGCGGCCGGCCGAGCTGCTGGGCGATCACCTCGCGGTCCAGCTCGGTGATCGGTTCCCTTACGCCCGCCGTCACGAGCCACCCCCGGTGATCGAATCCCACAAATGCTCGAACCATGGACTGTTGTTCGCCTGCTGCTGGGCCGGCCCGCGCTGACCGCCCTGCTGCCCGTCGCCGGGCAGCTGCACCGTGTACGGCGTCTCCCCCGGCATCACCATGCCCAGCCGGCTGCGCGCCTCGGCCTGGATCTGCGCCGGGTCGGCCAGCTGCTGCTTGCGCTGTTCCAGCTGCGCGGCCTGCTGCTCCAGCTTGGCCTGCTGGGCCAGTTCCTGCTCCACCTGCGCGTGCTGCGTCAGGTACGTGCGCAACGGCACCGCCACCGACAGCGCCAGGGCGCAGACGACCATCGCCAGCACCGCGGCCTGCCTGGTCGCCGACAACCCGAACGCGCCGCCGGTACGGGTTTTCCCGTCCTGGCGGGGATTGCGCGGCCGCGGCGGTCGCGCGGCCGGCTGGTCCTGCTGCGAAGCGACGGGCTTGCCCTCACGACGAGCACGGTCGGGCCGACGACGCTGGCTGGACGTGTCCTGCCGGCGTCGCGGCTGCCGACCGTGCTCGCGCTCGGGCATCCGATCAGGCCTCCGCGGTGAACCGCGGGAAGGCCAGCTCGCCGGCGTAGCGGGCCGCGTCGCCGAGAGTCTCCTCGATGCGCAGCAGCTGGTTGTACTTGGCGGTGCGCTCGCCACGGGCCGGGGCGCCGGTCTTGATCTGGCCGACGCCGGTGGCCACGGCCAGGTCGGCGATGGTGGTGTCCTCGGTCTCGCCGGACCGGTGGCTCATCATCGACCGGTAGCCGTAGGAGGTGGCCAGCGCGACCGCGTCCAGCGTCTCCGACAGCGTGCCGATCTGGTTGACCTTGACCAGCAGCGCGTTGGCGGCGCGGCGGGAGATGCCCTCCTCGAGCCGCTCCGGGTTGGTGACGAACAGATCGTCGCCGACGATCTGCACCTTGTCGCCGAGCTCGGCGGTCAGCTGCACCCAGCCGTCCCAGTCGTCCTCGGACAGCGGGTCCTCGATGGAGACCATCGGGTAGGAGCTGACCAGCTCGCTGTAGTACGCGGTCATCTGCTCCGCGCTGCGCTTGCTCTTCTCGAAGGTGTACGCGCCGTCCGAGTAGAACTCGGTGGCGGCCACGTCCAGCGCCAGCGCCACGTCGCGGCCCAGCTTGTAGCCGGCCTTCTCGACGGCGACGGCGATCAGGTCGAGCGCCTCGCGGTTGCTGGACAGGTTGGGCGCGAAGCCGCCCTCGTCGCCGAGGCCGGTGGCCAGGCCCTTGCCCTTCAGCACGGACTTGAGCGCGTGGTAGACCTCGACGCCCCAGCGCAGGCCCTCGCGGAAGGACTCGGCGCCGATCGGCGCGATCATGAACTCCTGGATGTCCACGTCGGTGTCGGCGTGCGAGCCACCGTTGAGGATGTTCAGCATCGGCACCGGCAGGATGTGCGCGTTGGGGCCGCCCAGGTAGCGGAACAGCTCCAGCCCGCTGGACTCGGCGGCCGCCTTGGCCACCGCCAGCGAGACGCCGAGGATGGCGTTCGCGCCGAGGCGACCCTTGTCCGGGGTGCCGTCAAGGTCGACCAGCTTCTGGTCGACCACCCGCTGCTCGACGGCCTCGATGCCGACCAGCTCGGGCCCGATCTCGTCGAGGACGGCGGTGACGGCCTTCTCGACACCCTTGCCGTTGTACCGGGTCGTGTCGCCGTCGCGCAGCTCGACGGCCTCGTGCTCACCGGTCGACGCGCCGGAGGGCACCGCGGCCCTGGCCAGCGTGCCGTCGTCCAGCGCGACCTCTACCTCGATGGTCGGGTTGCCTCGCGAGTCCAGGATCTCGCGCGCGCCGACCTGCTCGATGACCGCCACAACAGCTCCTATCCAGCGTTCAGGGACTCATCCCTCGACCAGCCTAGCCGGGCACATGGATCACCCGGAGGCGGCACGCTCGCGTGCCGAAACGAGAGCGTAATCATTCTGAATCGAGGGAGAAAGGGGTGAGCTTGGCCAGCACCGCCGGCAGGTCTCCGGTATGGAGCACGCCGAGGCGTTTGGTCGCCCTGGTCATGGCCACGTACAGGTCGTTCGCGCCGCGCGGGGACTCCGTCAACATCAACTCCGGCTCGACCAGCAGCACGGAGTCGAACTCGAGACCCTTGGCCTGTCCGACGGTCAGCACCACGACCGGGCTCTCCAGGTCGTCGCCGCCGACCGCGAACGCGCCGGCCAGCGAGCGCGGCACCAGCACCGCCAGTCGCCCGTCCTCCAGCCGCTTCTCCTCACGGGCCACGGCGCGGGGCACGGCCTCGGCCAGGTCCTCGACTTTCTCGTGCCACGGCGGCAATCCGGAGTCGCGGACCGAGCTCGGCGGCACGGCGTCCGGGTCGAGGCTGGCGAGAACGTCCGTCGCCACGGCCATGATCTCGGCCGGGGTCCGGTAGTTGACGGTGAGCTCGGCCAGCCGCCAGCGGTTGGCCACGTACGGGCTGAGCGCCTGGCCCCAGGACATGGTGCCGGCCAGGTCGCCGGTCTGCGCGATGTCGCCGACCACGGTCATGGATCGGCTGGGGCAACGGCGCATCAGCACCCGCCACACCATCTCCGACAGCTCCTGCGCCTCGTCCACGATCACGTGGCCGAAGGTCCACGTGCGGTCGTCGGCGGCGCGCTCGGCGGCGGTCAGGTAGTCGCTCTGGGCCACGCGGGCGACCAGGGCGTCGGCGTCGAGCATGTCCACGGCCATCAGGACATCGGGGTCGGACTCGTCCTGGAGGTCCAGGATGTCCAGCACGCCCTGGGCGTAGGCCAGGTCCTGCCGGCGCTTGGCCGCGGCGGCGGCCTTGAGCGCGCGGTCGTCCTCGCCCAGCAGCTCGGCGGCCTCGTCCAGCAGCGGCGCGTCGGCCGGCGTCCACTCCGCGCCGGGATCGCGGCGCAGCAGCTGCCGCTCCTGCTGGGACAGCCCGCGACCGGCGGCGTTGAGTCGCTTCTCCGACGCGTACAGGTCGGTCAGCAGCTGCTCGGGGGTGAGGATCGGCCACAGCTTGTCGATCGCGCCCATCACCCGCTCGTCCTCACGGAGCTCGGCGCGGATGTCGGCCACGTCGTCGGAATCCAGGAACTGCGAGCCGAGCCGGTTGGCGACGAGCCGGGCCAGCGCACCGATGATCTCCCGCTCGAACACCGGCCGGGCCGCGTTGTGCGGGCGGCGCGAGCGCCGGGCCCGGCCGCGGGCGTCGGCCAGCGTCTTGCGGTCCAGCACCAGGGTGTCGCGCTCGTGCGGAATCTCGATGCCGTCGCGCGGCACCCACTGCCGGTCCCGGACCGCGGCCTGGAGCACCTCGGCCATCACCAGGCGACCCTTGACCGCGCTGACCTCGACCGGCTCGCTGCCGACTGCTTTGAGCCCCGGGTAGAGCTCGCCGACGGTGTTGAGCAGCACGCCGGTCTCGCCCAGCGACGGCAGCACCTGGCTGATGTAGTTCAGGAAGGTCGAGTTGGGGCCGACCACCAGCACGCCGCGCTTCTCCAGCTGGCGGCGGTGGGTGTAGAGCAGGTAGGCGGCACGGTGCAGGGCCACCGCGGTCTTGCCGGTGCCGGGACCGCCCTGCACGACCAGCACGCCGTTGAGCTCGGAGCGGATGATCCGGTCCTGCTCGGCCTGGATGGTGGCGACGATGTCGCTCATCCGGCCGGTGCGGCTGGCGCCGACCGCGGCCAGCAGCGTGGCCTCGCCGACCAGGCCCTCGTTGCGGCCGGGCACGGCCTGCGCCAGGTCGAGGACCTCGTCGTCGAGGCCGACCACGTTGCGGCGGCGGGTGCGGATGTGGCGGCGCCTCGTCACACCGTCGGGGGACGCGGCCGTGGCGAGATAGAACGGGCGGGCCGCGGGGGCGCGCCAGTCCATCAACAACGGTTCGTAGTCACCTTCGGTGCGGAAGATGCCAATTCGCCCGATGTGCTGAAGTTCGCCGTTCTCGAAATCGAGGCGTCCGAAGCAGAGGCCGTTCTCGACCGCGCTGTACTGGGCGAGATCGCTCGAGTGCATCGCGGTCGCGGTGTCGCGCTCGGAACGGGCCTGCGGCGTGCCGCCCGTCTCCAGCAACACGCGGGCCAGCCGGCGCGACGTCTGTTCCCGGAGGTCGTCGAGCCGGCCGTAGAGCATGGAGACGTATTCCTGCTCTCGGTCGATTTCCTGACTGTCCGGAATACTCGCAGGGCTTGACAACTGACCTCACTCACCGTTATATTCTGGCGCAGACACGTTTTTTCGTGGTTTTTAGTTGTGCGTACAGACCGGTAAATCTATCAAACCGCTGGTCGCGCGCGCCACCGGTCACCGGTGTTGTGCCCGGATGGTCCATCGAAGTCACAGCCGATCTTGCGTACTGTGGGAACGACCATGAGCGACAGCACCTTCGAGGCGTTCCGACGGGCCGAGGCGCTGGTGTCGAACGGCCGTCCGCTGGACGCGCTGCGCGAACTGCGTCCGGTGCTCGACGCCGAGCCGGACCTGCCGTCCGTCGTGCAGCTGGCCGGCCGCGCCTACCTCAACTCGGCCCAGTTCCGACGGGCCGAGGAGGCGTTCAGCCGACTGGTCGAGATGGACCCGAGCGACCACTACTCGCTGTTCGCACTGGGCAAGACCCTGCAACGGCAGGGCCGGCACGCCGAGGCCATCACCCACCTGCGGCTGGCCGTGGCCATGAGCCCGCTGCCCGAGTACCAGGAAGCCCTCGGCGAGGTCAGCGCCCGCCTGTCGCTGCGCAACCATCCCCAGGCCGGCGACTGAAGCTGTGAACGCGCCGTTCCAAAACTCCGAGTAGAGGAATGGTCCGTTCCGAACTTCAGAGCTTGCCCAGGCTGACCTTGCCGTAGGCGTCGGCGTTGGAGAAGACGTCCTGGCCGTAGGCGGTGGAGTTGTTGTACGCCAACACGGCGTCCCACCAGTTCTTGGGCACGGACAGGTCGCCGCCCATCGCGCACATGTAGCGGGCGGCGGTCATGGCGGCGTCGTCGATGTTCTGCGGGTCGGGGTCCTTGCCGTCGGCGCTGGCCCGTACGCCCCAGCGGTGCCAGGTGGCCGGCGCGAACTGCATGGGGCCGACGGCGTGGTCCCAGGTGGTGTCGCCGTCGAGCTTGCCCTTGTCGGTGTCGGGCACGGCCAGGAAGCCCGGACTGCCGTCCAGCGCCGGGCCGATGATCGGCCGCGACTCCTCGCCGTTGGCCTGCACGCTCGCGCCGCCGTAACGGCCGTGCTTGGACTCGACCCGGCCGAGGCCGGCCAGCGTGGCCCAGGTGACGTGGCAGGCCGGGTTCTTGGCCTGGTAGGCCAGGTCGGCCTTGGCGTACGCGAGGAGCACGCGCTCGGGCACGTCGCTGTAGTAGGTGACCCGCGTGAGCCAGCCCTGGAAGTTCTCCCGGGGCGCGGCGGTCTGCGCGGCCGGCACCGGGGTGGCCGGGCCGGGGATGGCCGCGCCCCGGGCCACCTCCAGCGGCGGCACCCGGAACGGCGGCGGCCCGGATGGGCCGGACGGCACCGGCGGCTTGGGATGGCTCAGCCAGTTCACGGCATAGATCGCGCCGGCGCCCAAAGCGAGCACCAGCGCGATCAGGAAGACCTTGCCGAAGATCTCGCCGCCCCGGCGCTTGCGCGGAGGCGGCGACGGATATGGCGTCCCGGCCGGCGTGCGCGGAGGGGTCGAGTAGGCCATGCGACCCAGGCTACGTGGCCAAAGGGGATTGAGGCTGCGGCCAGTGCCGGCGCCAGTCCTCCGCGGTCAACCGGGTCGGGTCCAGTCCGGCAGCCTTGGCCGACAGCTCCGCGGCCCGCACGTCCCGTTCGAACTGCCGTGCCACGGCCCGCAGCTCGCTCTCCGGGTCCTCGCCGGCCAGCTTGGCCACCGCGGTCACACCGAACAGGGTCGCGCCGGTGTCGTCGCCCGAGGGCAGCAGGTCCACCGGCAGGCCGACGCGGGCCACGCGCTGGGTCAGCTTGGCCGCCAGGGACACCGCGGGCTGGCCGAGCGCCACGCCGTCCACGCTGGACTCGCGCTTCTTCTCGGCCTGCTTGAGCTCTTCCCACCGGCGGTCGTGCCGGTCGAGCTCGAAGCCTTCCTCCTCGGTGGCGAACACGTGCGGATGCCGGCCGACCAGCTTGTCCACCAGGTCGCCGGCCACGTCGTCGATGTCGAACGGCTCGCCGTGCTCCGAGGCCACGCGGGCGTGGAACAGCACCTGGAGCAGCACGTCGCCGAGCTCCTCGCGCAGCGCCGCCCGGTCACCGTCCTCGATCGCCTCCAGCAGCTCGTAGGTCTCCTCGACCAGGTACTGCCGCAGCGACTCGTGCGTCTGCTCCGCGTCCCACGGGCAGCCGCCGGGCGAGCGCAGCCGGTCCATCACCGACGCCGCGTCCAGCAGGGCCGAGCCCGCCGGCTCCGGCGTATCGATCCTGGTCGCCCCCGCCGCCAACAGCGCCGCCGCGGCGGGCTCCGTGGCATCGGTCGCGATCAGGACCGCGTCGGCGCCCAGCTCCTCGCCGGCCAGCTCGCCGGCGCCGAGGGACTGTCGCAACTGCTCGGGCACGTCCTTGCCCGCCCACACCTGCGCGGCCGCGCGCAACGCCGGCAGCGCGGCCGCCGGCAGCACGCCGGGCAGGCGCGGGCTGAGCAGCACGACAACAGCGGTCACGAGTTCGTCTTCACCGTCTTCAAGATCGACGACGACTCGCCGTCGCTGGGCGACACCAGGCCGGTCAGCGGCTCCCAGACGCCGAAGCGCGGGTTGAGCGTGACGCCGCTCTGCGCCGCGTAGCGGATCATCTGCGACTGGCCGAAGCTGCCCGCGACCTGGCTCACGTCCTGGCCGCCGGTCGTGTCGCCGGCGTTCTCGCTGCGCTTCTGCACGTAGGCGACGACCCAGATGTTCTCCTGCTGCACCGGGAAGGCGATCACCGAGCCGGCGTTGGCCGCGAACATCGGGGCCAGTTCCTGCGGCGTGCTCGCCGGCGAGCCGGTCAGGTTGGCCGTGGACTTGGGCTTGCCGCCGTCCTGGCTCTGCGCGCCGGCCATCGCCTGGTTGATGATCGCGGTGTGCTGGTCGGGGTGGGCCAGGATCTTGTCGACCAGCGCCTGCGCGCCGTTGCGGTCCTGGGTGACCGCGTAGTCGTAGGTCACGGCCGTGGTGCGGACCTGCTTGGCACCGATCGCCTGCCACAGCAGCGAGTCGCGCAGGTAGCCCTTGAGCACGTCGCCCTTGACCGGGATGTTCTTGGTGTCGCTGTAGGACGGCAGCTGACCGGACGCGGTCTGCTGCGCGTAGACCTGGTCGACCTGCGCCTCGCTGACCGTCACGCCCAGCTTGGCCGCCAGCTGCCTGGTCGCCTCGTCCCACACCGCCAGCTGCACGATGGTGCGGGCGATCGGCGGGAAGGTGCTCGGCTTCTGCTGCTGGAGCTGGCGCGCGTCCGGGCTGCCGGCCAGCACGTCCGTGATCCGCTGCTGGACGGACTCCAGGCTCACCTGGCCGCTGCCGACGATGGCGGCGGCGCCGATGTCACCGCCGCCCGGGCCGGCGCCACAACCGGTGACCAGGGCGCCGACTGCGGCGCACGCGGCAAGGACGGCAATCGGTCGGCGAATGGCGATCGTCACAGTGCGCACTCTCTCACAGTGAAGATGATCTCAACCAGCCGCTACCGGCTTGGGTTTTCCCAGCAGCGACTCGATGAAGTGGGCACACCAGTCCAGCAGCTCGGTGTCCCGCAGCGGCGGCGCGCCGATCCGGCCGCCGGCCGGGCCCTCGGTCGGGCGCGGCACCGACACGATGTGCGTAGCCGGCTTGTACAGCGCCTTCGGGTACAGCCGCTTCATGCGTACCAGCTGCGAGTCCAGCAGCTCCATCGGCGCGAAGCGGATCGAGCTGGCCTGCGTGGCCACCTCGGTGACGCCGTGGGCGCGGCAGGTCTGCCGGAACCGGGCCACCGCGAGCAGCCGCTCCACCGGGGCCGGTGGCTGGCCGTAGCGGTCCTGAAGCTCTTCCTTGACCGCTTGGAGCGTCGCCTCGTCGAAGGCCGCCGCGATCTTGCGGTACGCCTCGAGGCGCAGCCGCTCGCCCGGCACGTAGTCGTGCGGGATGTGCGCGTCCACCGGCAGATCGACGCGGACCTCGGCCAGCTCCTCGGCGTCGTCCTCGGTCGGCGCGCCGGCGTGCTTGCGGAACGCCTCGACCGCTTCGCCGACAAGGCGTACATAGAGGTCGAACCCGACGCCGGCGATGTGGCCCGACTGCTCGGCGCCGAGGATGTTGCCGGCGCCGCGGATCTCCAGGTCCTTCATGGCCACGGCCATGCCCGCGCCGAGCTCGGTGTTCTGCGCGATGGTGGCCAGCCGGTCGTGCGCGGTCTCGGTCAGCGTGCCGTCCGGCGGGTACAGGAAGTAGGCGTAGCCGCGTTCCCGGGCCCGGCCGACCCGGCCCCGCAGCTGGTGCAGCTGGGCCAGGCCGAGCAGGTCGCCGCGCTCAACGATGAGCGTGTTGGCGTTGGAGATGTCCAGTCCGGTCTCGACGATCGTGGTGCAGACCAGGACGTCGAACTCGCGCTCCCAGAAGCCCTCGATGATCTTCTCGAGGCGGTCCTCGTTCATCTGGCCGTGCGCGGTGGCGATCCGGGCCTCCGGCACCAGCTCGCGGATCCGGCGGGCCGCCCGCTCGATCGAGGACACCCGGTTGTGCACGAAGAACACCTGGCCGTCACGCAGCAGCTCGCGGCGGATGGCCGCGCCGACCTGCTTGTCGTCGTAGGCGCCGACGTAGGTCAGGATCGGGTGCCGCTCCTCGGGCGGGGTCAGGATGGTCGACATCTCGCGGATGCCGGCCAGGCTCATCTCCAGCGTGCGCGGGATCGGCGTCGCCGACATGGTCAGCACGTCGACGTGGGTGCGCAGCGCCTTGATGTGCTCCTTGTGCTCGACGCCGAAGCGCTGCTCCTCGTCCACGATGACCAGGCCGAGATCCTTGTAGCGCAAGCCGGTCTGCAGCAGGCGGTGGGTGCCGATGACGATGTCCACCTCGCCGTCGGCCAGGCCGGCCACGACCTTCTCCGACTCGGCCGGGTCGGTGAACCGGGACAGGCCCTTGACCACGACCGGGAACTGCCGCATGCGTTCGCTGAACGTGTTCAGGTGCTGCTGGGCCAGCAGCGTGGTCGGCACCAGCACCGCCACCTGCTTGCCGTCCTGCACCGCCTTGAACGCGGCGCGGACCGCGATCTCGGTCTTGCCGTAGCCGACGTCGCCGCAGATCACCCGGTCCATCGGGACCGCGCGCTCCATGTCCCCCTTCACCTCGTCGATGGCCGCCAGCTGGTCGGCCGTCTCGGTGAACGGGAACGCGTCCTCCAGCTCGCGCTGCCACGGCGTGTCCGGCGCGAAGGCGTGGCCGGGGGCGGACTGCCGCGCGGCGTAGAGCTGCACCAGCTCGGCGGCGATCTGCTTGACCGCCTTCTTGGCCTTGGCCTTGGTGTTCTTCCAGTCCGAGCCGCCCAGCTTGTTCAGCGTGGGCAGCTCGCCGCCGACATAGCGGGAGACCTCGTCGAGCTGGTCGGTCGGCACGAACAGGCGGTCGCCCGGCTGGCCCCGCTTGCTGGCCGCGTACTCCAGCACCAGGTACTCGCGGGTGGCGCCGGCGACCGTGCGCTGCACCATTTCCACGTAGCGGCCGATGCCGTGCTGCTCATGCACCACGTAGTCGCCGGACTTGAGCGCTAGCGGGTCGACCGCGTTGCGCCGCCGCGACGGCATCTTGCGCATGTCCCGTGTGGACGTGCCGCCGCGGCCGCCGGTCAGGTCCGTCTCCGTGAGGACGACCAGGCCCAGGCCGCTGGCCAGGAAGCCGTCCTCCATCGAGCCGCGGGCCACCGTGACGACGCCCGGTTCCGGGGCGTCGAGCAGGCCGTTCTCCGCCAGCCGCGCCGGTACCTCGGCCTCGGACATCTGCTCAACGGCGCGCTGGGCCGTACCCGTGCCGGGAACGATCAGCAGTGCCGTGCCGCCGGTCGCCGTGTGGGCACGCAGGTCGGCGAAGGCCCGGTCCACCTCGCCGCGGTACGACTCCACCGGCGTGACATCCAGGCGCAGCACGCCTTCCACGTCCGTGGTCAGCTGGCTCATCGTCCACCAGGCGCGGCCACTGTCCACTGTGGTCGTCGCGACGTCGGCCAGCGCTCGGTAGGCCGAGGCGCCCAGATCGATCGGCGCCTTGCCGCCGCCGGCCGCCGCCATCCAGGAGGCTTCCAGGAACTCCTGGCCCGTGCGGACCAGGTCCTGGGCCCGGGTTCGGATCTTCTCCGGGTCGTTGACCAGCACGATCGTGCCTTCGGGCACGACCTCCGTGAGCAGTTGGAGCTCGCCGACACAGAGCGCCGGGATCAGCGCCTCCATGCCTTCCACCGCGATGCCGTTGGACAGCTTGTCCAGCATCTCCGCCAGCTGCGCATCCGCTTGGTGATCCGCCGCCAGCTCCGCCGCCCTGGCCTTGACCTGTTCCGTCAGCAGCAGCTCGCGGCAGGGCGGTGCCGTGAAGGCTTGGATCTCTCCCGGCAGCGACCGCTGGTCGGCCACCGAGAACGCCCGGATCTCGCTGACCTCGTCGCCCCAGAACTCCACCCGGACCGGGTGCTCCGACGTCGGCGGGAACACGTCCAGGATGCCGCCCCGGACCGCGAACTCACCGCGCTTCTCCACCATGTCCACGCGTACGTAGGCCAGCTCCGTCAGCCGTTCCACCAGCTGTTCGAAGTCGTGCTCCGTGTTGATCTCCAGGTGCACCGGAGCCAGCTCACCCAGCTGCGGCGCCATCGGCTGGATCAGGCTCCGCACCGTCGCCACCACGACCTTCAGCTGCCCCGCCGGGTGCTCTTCCGGGTGCGCCAGCCGCCTGAGCACCTCCAGCCGCCGCCCCACCGTGTCCGCCCGGGGCGACAGCCGCTCGTGCGGCAGCGTCTCCCAGGACGGGAACAGCTCCACGGCATCCTGGCCCAGCAGATCCTTCGCGATCGCCCCCAGCTCGTCCGCTTCACGCCCCGTCGCCGTGATCGCCAGCACCGGCCTTTGCGTGGCCAGCGCCGCCACCAGCAGCGGCCTCCCCGCCGGCGGCCCTTCCAGCTCAAGGCGTGGCGTCTCCACCGCCCCCAGCGCCTCACGCAGCGACTTGTCCGCGAGCACGGCGGTCAGCAGACCGGACAAACGGCCGGGCTGGGTCACTTCGACAGTCCCCCTCGGATACACCTCGACACGCTCTCCAGCCTATGCCGCACCACCGACAAGGACCCGCCCTGGTTCAAAACCCCAGGTCAGCGCGATATGCGGGGTGGACGGTCCGATCAGACGAAAGAGGCCCCGGAGCTGAGCTCCGGGGCCTCGACGCGATCAGTTGATCCGTTGGTACAGCGCGGAGACCTGGGTCGGTGTCAGCGCGTAGTTCCATGCCTGCGCTTGACGGATCCGGCCGGGGAAGAACCGGTCGTTGGCGTCGTTCCACCGTGCCCGGCCCATCGTGAACGGCCCGGTGGCGGCGAACGAGGTCACGTTGCCGACCAGGTTGACGAAGGTCCCGTTCACGTAAAGGCTCTCGGTCTTCGCCACGGCGTCGTACACGCCAACCAGATGGGTCCAGGTGTTGGCAGCCGCTTGATCAGGTGCGATCACGCACGGCAGGTTGGCCACGGTCGGCGTGTCCGACGGCGACACCGAGAAGTTCCAGCTCTTCGAAGCCGGGTTGTAGAACAGGTAGAACGCGCTGCTGTGCTGGCCGTCCTCGCCCAGCACGGTGGCCGCGGTCGAGGGCAGTGTGCTCAGGTTCGCCCAGACCGACACCGAGAAGCTGCGGCTGGTGTCCACCGCGGGCCCGTCCGTCGCGGCGTAGCCGGCGGACCCGTCCAGGCTGAGCGCCTCGGCGACCACGGGGTCGGCGGCCCACGCCGCTGTACCGGCCAGGGTGGCTTGGTTGCCGCCGGAGGCCGGCAGATACGGACTGGTACCGCTGTTCGGCGTGTCCGCGGCGATCGTCGGATCGCTCGTGGTCGCGCCGTCATCGAGCGTCCAGGTGTCCTGCGCTCCCTGGTACACGGAGGCCAGCGCGCCGAATCCGGCATCGTTGAGGTTGACGTGGTCACCGCTGTCGGCGGCCGGATTCAACTGCACCCGCTGCCCGCTGGAGTCGGGCACGCCGACGGCCTTGTCCGAGTCGACGTAGTACTGCGACGGTTGCCCGCCGAACTCGGCCAGCCACTGGTTGACCGCCACCCGCTGGTCGTCGACGGCCGTCGTGCAGGCATCGTTCGTACTGGTCCCGTTTCCGGCGTAGCCGAGGCACGGTGTCAGCCCCATGCCGACGAACGTGAGGCCGTAGCCGGTCAGGTAGTCGATCAGCGCGCTCAGGCCGCTTGACGTGAGGTCGTTGGCCGATCGGCCGGCGAGCACATCCTGCAGCCCCTCCTCGAGCACAACCGTGTTCAGGCCCGGCTGGTCGAGCAGGTCGCGATCGATGCGGGACAGCAGGGACGGGCCACCGCCGCTGACCGACGCGTAGTCCGTCATCACGCGGTTGGACTGAATGCCTTCCGACAGCGTGCCGTACGGCGTCGGGGTCGTCGCCTCGGTGGCCGCGAACACGTCGGCGAGGTCGGCCACGGCCGTCCGGCCCGGCTGGGTCTGCTCGACGAAACCGTCGCCGAGCACCGCCTGGGTCGGCACGCCGCTGGTCTGCACATCCATGTTGGTCACCACGTTCGTGGAGAACCCGTCCGTCCCGCTGTGAGAAAACGCGGTTCCGGTCATGTCCATGGTGTGGTCGTCGGTGTGGTTGGCCTTCTCGGTGGCCGTGGCGTTCGCGGTGACGAAGCCGTAGCCGGTGTTGTTGGTCTCGGAGTTCGTGACGATGTACGGCACGTCGTTGCCCACCTGGAACGACACCAGCGCGAACTTGTTGGCCGGCACCGTCAGGTGTATCGGATCGGAGTACGTCATGCCGCCTTCGGGCAGCGTCACATTCGGCTGCCCACCGAATGTGAGCGCGATCGGCGATGCGGCCGGCACCGCCGTGGGCGCGGTACCTCCGCCCGACGCCAACGCGATGCTGGCATGCCTGATGTCCAGCGGCGTGTCACCCATCGCGTTGTCGAACTTGATCCGCACGGTGTCGCCGCCGATCGACGGCCGCACCGCCTCCCGGAAGGTGACGTCGGAGAAGGTCGAGCCGTAGTTGAACAGGCCCTCGGTCGGGGAGCTCCACGCGCCGGTCCATGTCTTGCCGGCGGCGGCGCCGTCGATGGTGGTGTCGCGGGTGGCCATGCCGTAGATGTGCAGCGCCTGGGCGCTCCACGGGCTGGCGCCGACGTCCGGCAGCGTCACCGACTGCACGGTGCGGCCGGGGATCAGCGGCACGGAGAAGGTGTACAGCTTGGTCGGGAGCTGGCCGTTGGGGCCGCCGGGCTCATTGCGGTGCGGCAACGTGACCGCCGCCAACGCGCTCGGCCCGGCCACCCAGTCCGGGACGGTCAGGTAGTAGGGCATGTCGAACCCGTGGTCGTAGTGGATGACACCCTTTGGCGCGCACCAGTAGCCGGGCTTGGTGGAGTCGAAGCACCACGAGGCGGTCACCGGCGTGCCGGCCGGCACGTACGGCGCGGTCAGGTTGCCCTTGATCGACGGCGGCATCTTGCCGGCGTCCACGGTGGTGCCGGTGGTCAGGAATTCGAGCGCGCTGCTGCCGGTGGTCGCGACGGACTGGCCGACGGTGATCGTCTGGTTGGCCGCCAGCACGTTGTCGGCCTGGCCGGCGCCGAACTGGGGCAGCGTGAACTTCGCCCCGTTGACGTTGACCGTGCCGCCGCTGTTCCAGCCGGCGTTGGTGAGGTCATCCGCGGAGAACGAGTTGAGACCGTCCGCGTTGCCGAGGCTCACGTTGTTGTTCGGGCTGATCGACACGTTGTTGAAGCACGCGGCCAGGGTGGCGCAGGTGGTGCTCGGGTCGGCGCCCGAATAGAAGGTGTAGCTCTGGTAACCCGAGGCGTCGCCGGCCGCGTCGGCCGTGTAGGCGAGCATCGTGTGCGGGCCAGGGGACTTCGGCCCGTAGGACCTCGTCGCCGACGCCGCCATCTCGGCGATCTCCGAACCGTTCAGCGCGGTCTGGTACGCCTGCACATCCGAGATCGAACCGTGGAAGAACGCCGTGTCGCCGTCGTTGAAGCGGGTGTCGCCGACCACGAACGGCCCGGGCGCCGGGATCACCGCGGACACCGTGTTCTGCTTGATCAGCACACCGTTGACGTAGAGGCTGATCTGGTGCGCCGGCGCGTCGTACACACCGGCCACATGGGTCCAGACATTGACATTGGCCTGAGTCACCGTGTTGCTGAGGAACGCCCACTGGTACGGGTCGCCCGTCGCGTCCGCATTGGTCATGCCGAAGATCCACGCCTTGACGTCCGGCGAGTACCGGATCTCGAAGGCCGACGTGTGCGTGGCGTTCTGGCTGGCGACGGCGTAGTAGCCGTTCAGGTCGGAGATCTTGGCCCAGGCCGAGACCGTGAAGCTCTGCGTGGTGTCGAGCACCGGGCCACTCGTCGCCCCGTGCCCGTCGGGGCCCGCGAACCTCAGTGCCGGCGCGTCGTCGGTCGCCGGCGCCCAGGCGACGCCGCCGCCGGTCAAGGTCACCGGATGGTTGTTGCCGCTGGCGTCGGCGAGGCTCGTGCCGGTGCCCTCGGTCATCCGCCACCGGGCCGCCGGGCTGATCTGCCCGCCGCCGAAGATCTTCGCGATGTCGGTCGCGCTCAGCGCCGCCTGGTAGGCCTGCACATCGCTGATCGACCCCTTGAAGTCGCCGGCCTGCATGGCGTTCCACTGCGCCCGGCCAATGGTGAACGGCCCGTTGGCCGCGTAAGGCGTGCTGTCCGTGTTGGTGCCCTGAGCCTGCCCGTTGACGTACAGCGTCAACTTCCCGTTCGACGCGTCGTACACGCCGGCCAGGTGGGCCCACACACCCACCTGTGGCGCGTTGGTCGATTCCGCCCGGACCGCCGCGGCGTTGAGGTTGTCGCTGGACAGCTTGGAGAACGACCACTTGCCGTCGATGTTCTCCAGGTAGAAGCCGCTGGCGAAGACGCTGTCCTGGCCCAGCACCGCGCCGCTGTCGGTGGTCGAGGCGGCGTTCACCCAGGCCGACACGGTGAAGCTGCCGTCGGTCTTGATCACGGGTCCGCTGGTCGCCGCGAACCCGTTGCCGTTGAGCGACATCACCTTGCCGTGCACGGGATCCGTGACGAACGAAGTGGTGCCGCTGAGGGTTGCCGGCGCGTTGCCGGCGGAATCCGGTGCGGCCGTCGCGGTGGCGTCGGACAACTTCCACCGGCTCGCCACGGCGATGGCGGCGCTGCCGTTGGGCGTCATCACGTCGGCCGACGGCGGATTCGTCCTGGGCAGGTTCGGCTCGTCCAGACTGTCCACCAGCTTGCTGACCTGGCCGCCGGTGGACGCGACGGTGAACCGTCCGGGCGTGCCGGCGACCGCGCCGATGGTCCCGTTGTCGGGATACCTGCCGTCGGTGGAGCTGATCGACGGAGCCGACGGCGCGGTCGGCTCGGCCGTGAAGTGGCAGACCGGCGACCAGCCACCCCAGTCCTCGCCGTCGGTGACCCTGGCCTTCCAGCTCACCACCTGGCCGTTGGACAGCCCGGTGATGAACGAACTCGGCAGCGAGTACGCGGCCGTGCCGCCGGATCCCACGTTGTCCGCGCTGTAGCCGTCGGTCGGAGACCCGTTGTCCACCCAGTACTGGAAGTCGGCCTGAAGGTGGTCACCGTCCACATCGGACACCGTCGTGGAGAGTACCGGGGTGTTGGTCGCGATGGCCTTGCCCATGTACGGGTACGGGCCCTGCCCCGCGGTGTTGCACCCCGCGTTGTCGGCGCCGGACTTCGCGGCCATGCCGTCCGCTCCCGGCGTGTTCGGCGCACGGTTGAAGAAGATCTGGAGCGTCGCGTTGTGCGCGAAGCGGGCGTAGGCGGCGTCGCTGCGCGAAGCCTCGCCGCCGTCGTCGAGCAGCCCCAGGGTGATCTGCGAGGCGTGCGCCGCCGCGGACTGGGCGATCACGCTGGTCACGTCGTAGCCATGGGTGATCGCGGCCGGCGTGCCGGCGCCGCAAGGCCGGTCGACCGGGCCCCAGGCCAGCTGCCCGATGCTCGGCCCGGGGTTGGGCTGGTTGTTCCACGACGTGCCCGGGCCGATGCCGCCGGACCAGTGCAGGTTGATGTTCCCGGTGGCACAGGTGCCCGAATACACCTTGGTGAAGTTCGCGGTCGCGCCGGGCTGGCCGGACACGTTGCCGATGTGCGCGCCCCAGATCTCCTGCGGCAGCGCCCACTGGAAGTAGGCGCGCATCTTGCCGAGGCACGTGCCGCCGGCGAAGTCGTTGATGCCGACCGCGAGGTAGCCGTTGTCGGCACCGCTGCTGGTGTCGTTGTAGAACGAGGTGTTGGTGCAGGGATAGCCCTGCTTGACCTCGTCGAACGACGGGTTCGACATGTTCTCGGTGGGGTTCTTCCACTGGAACGACGGGTCGATGTACAGCGGAAAGACCGTGGCCGTGTCGGTGAGCAGGTGCTTGTCCGGTACGAGAGTCAGCGCGCTCGCCGTCGCCTCGGCCTTGATCGGCGCCGACCGCGCGACCGCGCCGGGATGCGTGCTGTCGGAGGCGTCGGGACTCGTCTGCACGCTCGACCGCTGCCGCGGCGAGTCCTTCGCCGCGCTGGGGATCGTGGTGTTGGAGTCCCACATGAACGGCGTCGAGGCGGTCAGCGTGTTGCCGCCCTTGGCGCCCGTGATCGTGACCCCGCCGGTCTTCTCCGTCTTGACGGAGCCGCCGGCAACTACGGTGGGCAGTTGAAGCTTGGCCAGCGCCGGGTTGCTGGCGGCCTGTTTGTCATGCACGACAAGGACTTCGGAGAAACCACCGGCGATGGTGGCCGAGGCCTGCAGGTCCACACCGGGCAGAACGTCGTGATAGGTCGCGGTGCTGCCGGCCACGGTCGGCGTGGGCAGTGCTGCCGGCCACGACACCGAGTAGGTCGTCGAGCCGGATGCGGTGACCGCCAGCGGCACCTTGCCGCCGCCGGACAACGTGACGGATCCGTACGCGGTCGCCGCCGGGGACAGCGAGCCGTCCGCATTGCGGTGCAGCGTCGTGTCGACCGGAACCCACTTGCCGTTCTGGTTGGCGCGCACCGGTTCTGGGGTGCCCGTCAGCACGAAACCGCCCTTGGGTTGGGCGACGTACTGGGCGGTCTCGGTGGTGAGGCTGTCGACAGTGACCGGTTTGCCGGTGGCGCGGGCCTTCGCGGCCGCCGCGGTCATCGCGGCCGACTGCTGCGGCGTCGGTCCGTAGCCGTCGTCGAGAGTTGGCAGTTTCGACGGCTGACCTTGCGTCGTGGGCACCGGCCCAGGCTTGGGGGTGACGGGGGTGACGGCCAGCGCGACCGGCGGCACGGCCGCCGCGGTCGACACGATCATGCCAGCGGCAAGAACGGCCGCGAATATCACATTCCGCTGTCTTGATTTTCTACGGGCAGAATTGATCCAAAGCATGAAGCCCCCCATTCCGACCATCAATCAAGATCCGCGCAGCATCCGGCACAAGCCAGCTGAAATTTGACTAACAAAAACCTCATGATCACAATGTGGCGCAGATCACCCTTCACGCGGACCTCACGCTGTAACGCCGTGACCTGCCGTATCGATAGCGCGTCTCCGCAGGCGGTGGCCACCCTGAGCGGTTGACCCGATTCAGTCGAATGGTCCGATTCCGCCTGCCGTTGTCATTTCCTTCGCGACTACGGAACGTTTTCCGACCGGACGGGCAATGACCCGGATCGACCAATCACAGCCACTTCCGCAGCGTGACCTCACCTGCTAGCTTCGCGTTGTTTCGCACCAGCCGGGTGCAGGGGAGGGCACTGTGGTGTTGTTGAAGTCTGCGCGTCGCCGTCGCATTGTCGCCGCCGGGTTGGCCACCGCGCTCGTGCTGGGCCTGGTGCCCGGAATCGCCGCCGCCGCGCCCGCCAAGGACAGATCGGCGCCCGAGGTCCATCGGGACAGATCCATCCCGGTCAGCGCGATCGCCGGGCACTACGGCAAGCCTCCCGCGATGCCGGCATGGCAGCCGAAGGCCACGACGTGGCCGTCCGGCGCCGCCGACGTCACCCTGACCGCCGGCAAGTCGGTCAAGGCCGGCGCCCTGCCGATGAACCTGGCGCGCACCGCCGCGGCCCAGCAGCCCGCTGCCCACGTCGCCATCGCGCCGCAGGCCACGGCCACCGCCGCCGGCATCCACGGCGTGGTGTTCTCCTTGCAGCGCACGGACAACGACGCCGCCACCAGCTCGGTCAAGGTCAGCCTGGACTACACCCCGTTCCAGGACGCCTTCGGCGGCGACTGGAGCTCACGGCTGCACGTGGTCGAGCTGCCCTCGTGTGCGCTGACCACACCGGACAAGCCCGAATGCCGCCGACAGACTCCGGTGAAGTCGAGCAACAACACCAAGTCCGGCACCGTGTCGGCGGATGTCACGCTGGCGTCCACCACCCGGCCCACCACTCGAGCCGCCGAAAGCGGCACTGCCAGCCCGGCAACCGTGTTCGCGGCCGAAGCCGGTGGCTCCGGTGACGGCGGCGGTGACTACTCGGCGACCTCGCTCAAGCCTTCGGGCTCGTGGCAGGCCGGCGGCTCCACCGACGCGTTCAGCTGGTCGTACCCGATCCCGGTGCCGTCGGTGCCGGGCGGACTCCAGCCCAGCGTCGGCCTGTCCTACAGCTCCCAGAGCGTCGACGGCCTGATCTCGTCCACCAACAACCAGCCCTCCTGGCTCGGCGACGGCTGGGACTACTCCCCCGGCTACATCGAGCGGTCCTACCAGTCCTGCCAGGAGAACCCGGACGGCGCCACCAAGACCAGCGACAACTGCTGGTCCGACAACAACACGCTGACGTTGTCGCTGGCCGGCTCGACCAGCACGCTGATCAAGGACGACGTCACCGGCGAGTACCACCCGCAGTCCGACTCCGGCGCGCGCGTGCAGTACGTCACCGACGGGATCGCCAACGGCGCGCAGAACGGCGAGCACTTCGTCGTCACCACCACCGACGGCACCCAGTACTTCTTCGGTCTCAACCAGCTGCCGGGCTGGAGCTCGGGCAAGCCGACCACCGACTCCGTGCTGACCGAACCGGTCTACTTCACCAAGTCGACCCCGCAGGGCTGCTACAACGCCGATTTCTCGCAGTCGCACTGCCAGCAGGCGTACCGGTGGAACCTCGACTACGTCAAGGACACCCACAACGACGTCGTCTCCTACTTCTACAGCAAGGAAACCAACTCCTACGCGGCCGACAAGGGCACCAACGCCACGGCCGGCTACGACCGCGGCAGCTACCTGGCGCGGATCCAGTACGGCCAGCGCGACGGCCAGGTCTACAGCACCCAGCCGGCCGCCCAGGTGATCTTCACCTCGACCGGCCGCTGCAAGCTCGACAGCTGCGACCCCGGAACGCTCAACTCCAGCACCGCCACGGACTGGCCGGACGTGCCGTACGACCTCAACTGCGCGTCGCAGGCCGCCTGCCAGGCGCAGAGCCCGTCGTTCTGGTCCGAGTACACGCTCCAGTCGATCCAGACGCAGGTTCTCGTCGGCACCACCGAGACCAATGTGGACAAGTGGTCGCTGACGCACTCCTTCCCGGCCACCGGCGACTCCACCCAGCCGGCGCTGTGGTTGTCGTCCATCACGCACACCGGTCAGGACACGACCTCCGGCAGCACGGCGCCGATCGACCTGCCGGCGGTCACCTTCACCGGCACGCCGCTGTCCAACCGGGTCGACCTCGCGTCCGGCTACGCGCCGATCACCCGGCAGCGCATGCACACCATCACCACCGAGACCGGCGAGACGATCACCATCGGGTACAGCTCGCCGGGCTGCGGCACGGGCACCCCGACCGATCCGTCGCAGAACACCAAGCTCTGCTATCCCGGCTACTGGACACCGCTCGGGGTCACCGACCCGATACTGGACTGGTTCAACAAGTACATCGTCACCGGCGTCACCGAGGCCGACCCGACCGGCGGCGCGGCCAACGACACCATCGTCACCACGTACACCCCGGTCGGCACGCCGGCCTGGCACCACAACGACAATCCGCTCACGCCGGCCAACCACCGCACCTGGGACCAGTGGCGCGGCTACCAGGGCATGATCGTGACGACCGGCACCGCGCCGGACCCGATCGCCAAGACCCAGTACACGTACTTCCGCGGCATGGACGGGGACACCCAACCCGGCGGCACCCGCTCCGCGGCGGTGAGCGACTCTCGCGGCGACCCGGGCGTCACCGACAAGGCGCAGTACGCCGGCATGACGTACGAGAAGGTCATCTTCAACGGGACCGACGTCGTCTCCGACACCGTCACCGACCCGTGGTCCAGCGACGCCCCCACCGCGACGCACGCGCTGACCGGACTGCCTGCGCAGCAGGCGTTCTTCACCGGCTCGTTGGACACCAAGACGTACACGCCGCTGGCCGGCGGCACGACCCGGGTGACCGAGTCGGACAACACCTTCGACGCCCGCGGCCGGATCGCCAAGGTGAGCGACCTCGGTGATGTGTCGGTCAACACCGACGACATGTGCACCACCACGACCTACGCCGACAACACCACGGCGTGGATCCTGAACAAGGCGGCCGAGGTCAAGTCAGTCGCGGTCAATTGCTCAGCCACACCAGCGATTCCCGGCGATGTCGTCACCGACGGGCTCACCTTCTACGACGGCTCCACCACGCTCGGCGCGGCACCGACCGTCGGCGACATGACAATGACTCAGCTCGCCTCGTCCTACACCGGGGCGACACCGAACTACATCACCACGTCGACGATCACGGTCGACCAGTACGGCCGCGCGACCGCGAAGACGGACCCTGACAACCGGTCGACGTCCACTGTGTACACACCAGCGACCGGCGTGCAGCCGACGTCCATCGCCGTCACCGACCCGAAGAAGTTCACGACCACGACCACGTACGACCCGGTTCGCAATCTGGCCATCTCGTTGACCGATCCGGCCGGCTACGTCACGAGCACCAAGTACGACGCGATCGGCCGGCTGATCTCCGTGCAGAAGCCAGGCATCAACGGCGTGTCGCTGAAGTACAGCTACACCGTCGCCAACGACAAACCGTCCGTTGTGGACTCGTATGCGCTGAACTACGACGGCAGCTACCGGGTTTCCGAGACGCTGTACGACTCGTTGCTGCGGGCGCGGGAGACGCAGACCCAGACGCCGGACAACGGCCGTCTGATCTCCGACACCATCTACAACACCGATGGCTGGGTGTCCCAGACCAACAGCCCGTACTTCAACTCCGATCCGGTGAGCGCCACCTACGTGCAGGCGCAGCCGGGGCAGGTGCCGGCCGCGGTTGGCATCGCCTATGACGCGACCGGTCGCAAGACCACTGAGACCGCATACGCGTTGGGCAATGCCACCTGGAGCACCGGTTACACCTACGGCGGCAACTTCACCACCACAACGCCGCCGGCCGGCGCGCCGCCGACCACGACGATCGTGGACGCGCTCGGCCGTGCTACCGACTACCTCGTCTACCACCAGGGCGTGACCCCGGATCCGATCAACAACCCGGCCTCGGCCTATGACGACACCAAGTACACGTACTACCCCAACGGTAAGAAGCACACCGTCGTCGACGCCGCCGGCAACAGCTGGTCGTACCAGTACAACCTGTTGGGGCAGCAGACGTCCTCGAACGACCCGGACACCGGGGCGTCCAGCAGCACCTACGACAACGCCGGTCAGCTGATCACCACGACCGACTCCCGCGGCAAGCAGGTCACGTTCACCTACGACGTCGACGGCCGCAAGACCGCCCGCTACGACACGACGACCACGCAGACGCTGTCGTCGAGCAACAAGACCGCCGCGTGGACGTACGACACCGTCAAGACGGGCTATCCGACCGCCACCACGTCGATCTCGGGCGGCGACACCTACACCCAGACCGTGGTCAACTACAACGCGATGGGCGTGCCGTCGTCCGTCAAGACCACCCTCACCGGCGAGGGCACCACCGTCTTCCCGTCGGCCGGAATCACCACCGGGTTCGTGTACAGCCTCACCGGCTACCGGACCGACCAGAAGGACTCCGCGGTCGACGGCCTGCCGCAGGAGGACATCGGCACCGGCTACGACACTTTTGGTGAGCCCACCTCGTTGTCCGGCACCATCCCGGTCACCTCCGGCATCCCGTCCTGGCCCTACGTTCAGGCGCTCGGGTACTCCGAGTTCGGCGAGCCCGTCCAGTACACGCTGCCCACCGGCACGGGCAACGCCTGGGTCACCGACTCCTACGACGACCAGACCCATGCACTGACCGACGTGCAGACCGCCGACCAGGTCAAGACCAACCTGATCGACGACACCAGCTACCGCTACAGCGGGCCCGGCGTGTCCAAGGGCGCGGGGCTGGTCATGTCCACTGTGGACAAGCAGAACGGTGGCGCCGTCACCGACACCCAGTGCTACGCCTACGACTACGCCACCCGGCTCGCCGGCGCGTGGTCCGCCACCGACAACTGCGCCAACTCTCCGTCCGGTTCCAACGTCGGCGGTCCGAATGCGTACTGGCAGTCCTGGACCTACGACGCCGCCGGCAACCGGGCCAGCCAGGTCGACCACGACGTGACCGGTGATGTCACTAAGGACAACCGGACCGTCTACAACTACCCGACGCCCGGGTCCAGCAGCTCCCAGCCGCACACCCTGTCCAACACCACCGCTACCGGCCCGAACGCCGCCGCCAACACCGCGTCATACAGCTACGACATGGCCGGCAACACCACCACCATCCACGGTGGCGCCACCGGCGACCAGAGCCTGACCTGGAACGACCTCGGTCAGCTGGCCACCGACACCACCAGCACCGGCGGTTCGTCCTACGTCTACGACGCCTCCGGCAACCTCATCGTGCGGCGCGATCCCGGCAAGACCACCATCTTCGTCGGCGACGAGCAGTTGCAGCTCGACACCACCACCAACGGTGTGTCAGCCAGCCGCTACTACGCCATCGGCGGCACCACCGTCGCCGTGCGTACCACCCTCAACACCAACCCCCAGCTCCTCGTGCCCGACCGACAGGGCACCGACCAGCTCACCATCGACGCCGGCAGCGGCGCAGTCACCCGTCGCCAGTTCACCCCCTTCGGCGGCACTCGCGGCACCCCTCCCGCCGCTTGGCCCGGCGACAAGGGCTTCGTCGGCGGCACCCCCGATCCCACGACACAACTCGTCAACCTCGGGGCCCGGGAGTACAACCCCGCCAACGGCCGCTTCCTCTCCGCCGACCCGGTGTTCGAGGACAACAGTCCCAACCAGATGAACGGGTACGACTACGCCGGCAACGACCCCATCACCGGCAGCGACCCGTCCGGCCTCTTCTGCGACGGCTGCGAGTACGGCGGCAGCGGCGACAACCACGGCGTCGGTTGTCAGGCCAACCTGAGCCACTGCGACTCCTCGACCGGCAGCCCCGTCACCCACTACTGCGACGGCTGCGCCTCCGGCGACGTCTCGCACCCCGAGTTGGCCAATTACGGCCGGCTGGCCAGCGGCCAGAACAAGGACGTCAACCTGCAACCGTCTCTTGGCGGCCGCCGGATACCCACCTTCGACCAGCTCAAGGCCCTGCGGTTGGGCGGGCACGGCTACGCTGACAACGAATACGGTCTCGCCATCAGGGATTGGGCCTACGAGAGCTGCTCGTATGCAGGTGAAGCGGACACGAAATTCTGTGGCGCCGCGGCGGCGGCGGGCCTGCTCGCTCCTATCCGCAACCTCGCCGCTGACATCATCATCTTCACCGCCCTCACCGTGATGACGGATGGCACGGCCGACGCCTTGCTCGCACCGGAGCTCCTCGCCGGCGCTGAGGATGGCCTGGGCTCTGTTGCGGTGAAGGCCGGGGAAGACGGCGCAGCCGCAGCAACGATGTCATCGGCTGAAGACTCAGGATTGTCGGCCCTGTTCAAGGCGGCATGTCGCACGAACAGCTTCGCCGCCGACACCGCTGTCCTGATGGCTGACGGTTCCCAACGCCCAATTCAGGACGTCAAGGTCGGCGACAAGATCACCAACGCCGATCCCGAAACCACCACGTCCCAGCAGCACACGGTGACCGCCATCCACGTGACCGACACCGACCGGGACTTCACCAGCCTGTCGGTTGCCACGGCCAACGGTCCGAAGACCATCACCGTCACCGCCCATCACCTGTTCTGGGACAGCACCAAGCACATCTGGACTCCAGCCGCCGATCTCAAGCCCGGCGACCAGCTCGACACCGGCGGCGACGGCACCGCCACCGTGTTGTCCAGCTGGGAGTTCACGTCGAGCATCCGTACGTACAACCTGACTGTCGACGGCCTTCACACGTTTGACGTGATGGCCGGTGCCACGAGGGTTCTGGTCCACAACGACCCTCCTGGCATCGACCTGAGCAACGCCCAACCATGGACGGGCAACTTTCCGTTGGGTGGTTCGCAAGACGCTGGCGGCCCAAAGAACGGCGTCTTGTATCGCGAGCAAAATGGAACCGTCAGCAACTACGCGGTTTACGACGAGAATGGCATAATTCTGCGTCGAGTCGACCTGGTGGGCAGGGCTCACGGAGGCGTACCCACCCCGCACGTCCAGGAGTACACACGTAACGTGACGCCAGACGGGCGAGTGTTCCCCCAACAGAGCAAGATCGCGACTCCGGCAGGCCCAGACGACATGCCTCGGGTGTGCTGACCGATACTGATCGAACACCGGGCGCCAGAACAGGAGGGAAGTACACGTGGACTTCAGCAAGCTGCCACAGGTGGCGGGATTTGTTGTCGAGGGTGAAGTCTTTGACCCACGAACGTTCCTACTGTCAAGCATGACGGCAACCGAGGCTGCGGCGTTCCTCCTGTTCTGTTGGCCCAAGTTCACCGAGTACCGCGGCGGCGTTTTCCTGAGCTTCCTCTTCGACAAGCCTGCCATCGACAAGTGGTTCGCTCATGTGAACGATGATGTGCGGGCCGTCGAGTCCGTCGTCAATCACGTGCATCTGTGGGACGTCCTGCCACCGAAGTCAGAACCTGAGCACGAGCTCCTCGGCGAGCTGGCCGAACAGGTTGGAGCAATGTGGCGGTCAGCTCTGAGCGAGGAATTCGCGGACCGCACGTTCGTGGTAACAGTGGCCGAAGAGACGACGGACTACGGTCCAACTGTCTCGTTCCAGTCGTCCTAACGACTCCGAAGCCGGGGCTTGCCTTCCAGGTGGGACAAGCCGTTCCACGCCAGATTGACCAGGTGGGCGGCGACCTCGTCCTTCTTGGGCTTCCGCACTTCCAACCACCACTGCCCGGTCAACGCCACCATGCCCACCAAAGCCTGGGCGTACAGCCCGGCCAGCTTGGGGTCGTAGCCGCGGGTGTCGAAGTGGAGACCGAGGATGTGCTCGACCTGCGAGGCGATGTCGTTGAGCAGACTGGAGAAGGTGCCGGTGGAACTGGCGACGGGGGAATCGCGGACCATGATGCGGAAGCCGTCGGACGAGCCCTCTATGTAGTTCAACAACGCCTTGGCGGCCCGCTCGAGGAGCTCGCGGGGGTGGCCGTCGCCATCACCGAGGACGGCGACGACGGAGTCGAGGAGGTACTGCATCTCGCGGTCGACGACGACGGCGTAGACGCCCTCCTTGCCGCCGAAGTGCTCGTACACCACGGGCTTGGAGACGCCGGCCCGGTGGGCGATCTCCTCGATGGAGGTGCCGTCGAAGCCCTTCTCGGCGAACAGCTCCCGGGCGACGTCGAGCAGCTGCTGCCGGCGCTCCTTGCCGGTCATCCGCACGCGCGTCACAGGGGCGACGCCGTCCGCGTCGCCCCTGCTGTCACGTGTCCTGCGGCGGGCAGCCATGGCCTGCCACGATATGTCACCTACTTCGCGGCGCTGATCCTGGCCAGGCGCTGCGGGCTCGGCCACCGGACGTTCCAGGCCCAGCCGAGCTTCTCGAACAGCCAGATGGTCCGGGCCGAGATGTCGATCTGACCCCGCTGCACGCCGTGACGGGCAGACGTCGGGTCGGCGTGGTGCAGGTTGTGCCACGACTCGCCGAAGGACAGGATCGCCAGCGGCCAGAAGTTGGCGGAGCGGTCGCGGGCGGCGAACGGGCGCTCACCGATCATGTGGCAGATGGAGTTGACCGACCAGGTCACGTGGTGCAGCACGGCGACCCGGACCAGACCGGCCCAGAAGAAGGCGGACAGGGCGCCGGCCCAGGACCAGGTGATGAGCCCGCCGAGCGCGGCCGGCGCGAGCAGGCTGACGACGGTCCACACGGGGAACAGCTTGTCGACCATGTTCAGGTCGTCGTCGGCGACGAGGTCGGGGGCGAAGCGGTCACGGTTGGTGAGGTCGCGCTCGTACAGCCACCCCATGTGCGCGTGCCAGAAACCACGGGCCAGCGCCACGGGACCGGTGCCGAACAGCCACGGCGAGTGCGGGTCGCCCTCACGGTCGGAGAAGGCGTGGTGGCGCCGGTGGTCGGCGACCCACTTGATCACGGAACCCTGCAGCGACATGCTGCCGGCGATGGCCAGCCCGACCCGCAGGGCGCGCTTGGCCTTGAACGAGCCGTGCGTGAAGTAGCGGTGGTACCCCACCGTCACGCCCATGCCGCTGATGCAGAAGAAGACGGCGCCGATCGCGATGTCGACCCAGCTCAACCCCCAGCCCCAGGCCAGCGGGACGGCGGCGACCAACGCGACAAAGGGCACGATGGTGAAGATGTAGATGAGGGCCTGCTCGGTCCGGCCGTGCTGGCCGTCGAGCATCGGCTTCGGCCCCCCGCCGGCCGTCTCCCTTGGCTTCTCCAGGGCTGTGGTCATACCGTGACACCTCGCGGTCGTTTAATTGGTTGACTTAGGCGAACCTCGCCTACGGGACCGTAACTTACGCAAGCGTAAGTTGTGCCGGCCCGGAATACCAGCCCGCACATGGACGTTGTAGGCATCTTCACAGGATCGACAGGCGGTCAGCTCTTCCGTGTCAACACAAGGTCTTCGCCGCCACAAGGCCGTCCGGATCACCGTCGTCACCGTGCCGATCGTGCTGGTCGTCGCCGTGCTCGCGCTGCTCGGGATCGGCTGGTACTACAGCGGCCAGCTGCTCGATCCGGGGCAGGCGCGACCCGGCTATCCGGACGTGTCACTGGGCCCAACGTCTGTGAACGGTGTGAGTTCCGTCGCACTGCAAAAAGCGAGCGACACCACAGATGCCGGCCAGTGGGCGCTGCTCTGGAACGGCGGCTCCGCCCAGGTCGGCGAGGTGCTCAGCGACCGTGACAACAAGGTTGAGCGCCGCCTCCTCAAGGGACAGGCGCCGCCGGCCGGCACCCACGTCCGGTTCAGCCCGCAGATGTGGCCGGGCGACCCGAAATCCGCGCTGGGCCAGGACTTCCAGAACGTCGACGTGCCAACGGAGCTGGGCCCGGCGCCGGCCTGGCTGGTGCCGGGCAACGACACCTGGGTGATCGCGATCCACGGCCGCGCCGGCACCCGCGAGGAAACACTGCGGGCCATCCCGACGCTGCACCAGCTGGGTTTCACGGTCCTGTCCATCACGTACCGCAACGACGACGGCGCGCCGAAGTCCCCGGACGGCTTCTTCCACCTCGGCGATTCCGAGTGGCGGGACGTCGAGTCGGCAATGCGGTACGGCAGCCAGCAGGGCGCCAAGCGCTTCGTGCTCTACGGCTGGTCGATGGGCGGCGCGATCGCCGAGCAGCTGCTCAAGCAGTCTCCGCTGGCCGGTCAGGTCGACTCGGTCGTGCTGGACGCGCCGGCGGTGAGCTGGACCAAGACCCTGGTGCTACAGGCCCAGGACCGCGGCCTGCCGCTGACGAGCGTGCTGACCTGGGACGCGGAACTGGTTTCGGGCTGGCGCGGCGGCATCGACTTCGGCCGCATGGAGCTGCTCGACGCCCCGCCCGCGCACAAGCCGCCGACCCTGCTGTTCCACGGCTCGCTGGACACCACGGTTCCCGTGCAGGCCTCACGTGACCTCGCCGCGGCGGCCGGTTCCCTCGGCTGGCCGATCACCTACGTCGAGGTGCCCAAGGCCGAGCACACGGCGGCCTGGAACGTGGACCCGAGCGGCTACGAGCGTCATCTCAGGGACTTCTTGGGTGGTCGCCCTGACCTGACGAGGTGAGACGTGACAACATGGGGGCCGGCACTGCCCCGATCCGCTGTGGTGTAACGGCAGCACCTTGGATTTTGGTTCCAATGGTTCAGGTTCGAATCCTGGCAGCGGAGCAACCGAGAAGGAGTCGAAGCTGCACGAGGACACGGTCGACCAGCACGAGGACGGCGCCCCGGCGCTGGCCGAGATGTCGGACGCCTGGCTGGTCGGGCGGGCCCGAGAGCTGGCGATGTCCTCGGGCGGCGACGTCGAGGGCACCTCGGACACGGCGGTGGCCGAGGCCGACCGCCTGCTGGCCGAGGCGCAGCGTCGCGGCGAGCCGCGCATGGTCGCCCAGGTCCTGCGGACCAGCTGCCTGGTCCGGCTGTCCGGCGCGCACTCGCCCAACGAGACCGATCCGCTGCTCGACGAGATGATCGCGCACACCCGCCGGCACGGCCTGACCGTGATGGAGGCGGGCGCCCACGCCCTGCGTGGACGTCGGTTCTTCCTCGGCGGCTACGAGGACGAGGCGCTCACCTCGGCCGCCCGGGCGCTGGCCATCCTGGACGAGGACCTCACCCCGGACACCCTGATCGGCGTCCGGTCCTGGACCCGGCTGCTGTCGGCGGTGCTGGTCGACATCGGCCAGCTGCTCAGCCAGCTCGGGGTGTACGAGATCGCCTCCGGCGTGTTCAACCGGGCCGGCGCGGCCATCCGCGGCGACGGCGGCCCGTACGAGATCGCCGAGCACATGATCAACCAGACCCGGCTGCTGCTGGGCTGGGGCCTGCGGCTGGAGCGGGTCGGCCAGTACGACAAGGCGGCGGAGAAGTTCCTCACCGCCTCGGCCATCGCCGCCGCGGCCGAGGTGCCGTGGCGCAACTCCCAGCCGACCCGGCTGTCCGAGGCCCCGGCGGCCGAGCAGCTGCCGGTGGTGGGCGCCGCGCACGCGCTGGCCCGGCCCGGTGCCGAGCACATCGACCGGCTGCGCGGCCTGACCGACCGGGCGGCCTCGCCCCGTGAACTGATCATGGTGTCCATCGCGCTGGCCCGCTGCCTCGAACGCGAGGACCGCTTCTCCGAGGCGATCCACGTGCTGGCCGGTGCGGCCGACCGGCTGCTCAACGACACCACCGAGAACACGCTGCGGCTGTGCCTGATGCGGGAGTTCGCCCGGCTGTCCGGCTCGGAGCAGACCGAGATCGGCGCCAACGCCCTCGAGCAGTACGCCACCGAGCTCGAGCACGAGATGTGGCAGATGGGCGAGTCCAAGGTGACGAGCCTGCAGACCCGCCGCGAGCACGAGCGGCTGTCCCGTGAGCACGGCGCGATCTCGCAGCAGGCCAAGCAGGACCCGCTGACCGGCCTGCCCAACCGCCGTGCGCTGGACGAGCGGCTGGAGGGCCTGGTGGCCGCGCCCGGCGACCAGCCGCTGGCCGTGGCGCTGGTCGACCTGGACGGCTTCAAGGGCGTCAACGACCGCGCCTCGCACGCCGAGGGCGACGACGTGCTGCGGGTGGTTGCCAGCACGCTGCGCAGCGCCGTCCGCGGCGACGACATGGTCGCCCGCTACGGCGGCGACGAGTTCGTCGTGCTGCTGCCCGGCGCGCCGCTGAGCGCGGCCGAGGCGGCGCTGAGCCGGGCGGTGGACGCCGTCGCCCGGCTGCCCATGGACCTGTCCCGCGGCGTGACGCTGTCCATCGGCGTCATCTCGCTCCGTCCGCAGGAGAGCGCCGCGCAGGCGCTCGCCCGCGCCGACGCCGCCATGTATCTGGCCAAGCGGGACGGCGGCAACGGTGTCGCGGCTGTGGCCGGGGACACTGTGAGTGAGCCCAACAGCCGGTCGGCCGTAGCAGTGGAGGGCGCACCGTAGGATCGTCGTCATCCAAGGCGTCGACTCCTAGGGAGCAGGTCCATGCCTCAGGGCGGACAGGTCAGCACCATCGTGCTCGCGGCGGGTGAGGGAACCCGGATGCGATCGGCGACACCGAAGGTGCTGCACCGGATCGCCGGCCGAGCACTCGTCGAGCACGCGGTGCGGGCCGCGGTCGGCGTGGACCCGGACCATCTCGTCGTGGTCGTCGGGCACGGCCGGCAGGCCGTCGCCGAGTACCTGGACGCGCTGTCCGGCGACCTCGACCGCAAGATCACCGTTGCGGTGCAGGAGGAACAGCGCGGCACCGGGCACGCCGTCGGCTGCGCGCTGGCCGCGCTGCCGAAGGTCGAGACCGGCACGACCGTCGTCACCTACGGGGACGTGCCGCTGCTGGACGGCGACACGCTGGCCCAGCTGCTGGCCGAGCACCACGCCGCCGGCAACGCCGTGACGGTGCTCACCGCGATCGTGCCGCAGCCGCACGGCTACGGCCGGATCGTGCGCGACGCCGACGGCCAGGTGCTGGCCATCGTCGAGCAGAAGGACGCCACGCCGGAGCAGGCGGCCATCACCGAGATCAACTCGGGGATCTACGTCTTCGACACCGCAGTGCTCAAGGACGGCCTGTCCCGGCTGACCACCGACAACGCGCAGGGCGAGCAGTACCTGACCGACGTGCTGGCCATCGCCCGCGGCGACGGCCGGCCGGTCGGCGCCTCGGTCTGCGCCGACGAGTGGCTGGTCGAGGGGGTCAACGACCGGGTGCAGCTGGCCCGGCTGGGCGCCGAGTTCAACCGGCGGCTGGTCGAGAACTGGATGCGGGCCGGCGTCACCATGACCGACCCGGGCAGCGTCTGGCTGGACGCCGACGTCGCGCTGGCCCGTGACGTGCTCATCGAGCCCAACGTGCAGCTGCGCGCCGGCACCGCCGTCTACGAGGGCGCGGTCATCGGCCCGGACACCACGCTGAGCAACTGCGTGGTCGGCGCGGGCGCGTCGGTCGTCCGCACCCACGGCTCGGACTCCGAGATCGGCGAGCGGGCCAGCGTCGGCCCCTTCGCCTACCTGCGGCCCGGGGCCAAGCTGGGCACCGCCGGCAAGATCGGCACCTTCGTCGAGGTGAAGAACTCCGAGATCGGCGACGGCAGCAAGGTGCCGCACCTGACCTACGTCGGCGACGCCACCATCGGTGAGCAGAGCAACATCGGCGCCGCGTCCGTGTTCGTCAACTACGACGGCGTGCGCAAGCACCGGACCGTGATCGGTTCGCATGCGCGGACCGGATCGGACACCATGTTCATCGCCCCCGTGACCGTCGGGGACGGCGCGTACACCGCGGCCGGCTCGGTCATCACCCGCGACGTGCCGCCCGGCGCGCTCGCGGTGGCACGGGCGCCGCAGCGCAACGTCGAGGGCTGGGTCACCCGACGTCGCGAAGGCACCCCGGCGGCCGAGGCCGCCACCAAGGCACTCGCCGCCCAGCAGGACGGTGACGCAACACCCGACCCGAAGGAGCAGTGACCGTGGCCTCCATCTCCGGAACACCGAAGAAGAGCCTGATGCTCTTCAGCGGCCGCGCCTACCCGGAGCTCGCCGAGGAGGTCGCGAAGTACCTCGACGTCTCGGTGGTGCCGCAGTCGGCGTACGAGTTCGCGAACGGCGAGATCTTCGTCCGGTTCGAGGAGTCGGTCCGCGGCTGCGACGCCTTCGTGGTGCAGTGCCACTCCGCGCCCATCAACCAGTGGGTGATGGAGCAGCTGATCATGGTGGACGCCCTCAAGCGGGCCAGCGCCAAGCGCATCACCGTGATCATGCCGTTCTACCCGTACGCGCGGCAGGACAAGAAGCACCGCGGCCGTGAGCCGATCTCGGCCCGGCTGATCGCCGACCTGTTCAAGACGGCGGGCGCGGACCGGATCATGACCGTCGACCTGCACACCGCGCAGATCCAGGGCTTCTTCGACGGGCCGGTCGACCACCTGTGGGCGATGGCGCTGCTGGCCGAGCACGTGCGCACCAAGTACGGCAGCGAGCCGCTGACCGTCGTCTCCCCCGACTCCGGCCGCACCAAGCTGGCGGAGAAGTGGGCCGACATGCTGGACGGCTGCCCGATCGCGTTCATCCACAAGACGCGGGACCCGCTCAAGCCCAACGAGGTGGTGGCCAACCGCGTCGTCGGCGAGGTGCGCGACCGGATGTGCGTGGTCATCGACGACATGGTGGACACCGGCGGCACCATCGTGAAGGCCGTTGAGCAGCTGGTCGAGGCCGGGGCCAAGGGCGTCATCGTGGCCGCGACGCACGGCGTGCTGTCCGGGCCTGCGGTGGAGCGGCTGCAGAACAGCAGCGCCCGTGAGGTCGTGCTGACCAACACGCTGCCCATCCCGACCGAGAAGCAGTTCGACAAGCTGACCGTGCTGTCCATCGCCCCGCTGCTGGCGCAGGCGATCCAGCAGGTGTTCGAGGACGGCTCGGTCACTTCGCTGTTCGACGGCAACGCGTAACGAGTTCGATCTTCGAGCTGGTAAAGTAGGGGGCCGATTCGCTTACGTCGAATCGGCCCCCTACACTGTCTTGGTTGCCTCGGCGAGGGTCGTCCTCGTGGCTCCGTGATCGACGCGGCGGCGTGGTTGCCGCGCGCTGTTCATGGTCCCGCGCGCCCCCGTCGCCGCAGGCCGCTTCCCCACCCCGAATCGCAGAGCTACAAGGAGTACCCCACCGTGTCCGAGGTACGTCTCGCCGCCGAGTCGCGCACCGAGTTCGGCAAGGGCGCGGCCCGCCGCACCCGTCGTTCCGGCAAGATCCCCGCGGTGCTCTACGGCCACGGTTCCGACCCGAAGCACCTGGCCCTGCCGGCGCTCGAGTTCGCCCGTGTGGTCCGTGAGCACGGCACCAACGCCGTGCTGTCGCTGGAGCTCAACGGCGGCAACGAGCTGGCGCTGACCAAGACGGTCACCACGCACCCGATCAAGAACTACATCGAGCACGTCGACCTGCTGCTGGTGCAGCGGGGCGAGAAGGTCACCATCGACGTGCCGGTGGTGCTGGTCGGCGACGCCGCCCCGGCCACCCTGGTCACCCAGGAGCTGTCGACCATCCAGGTCGAGGCCGACGCCCTGAACCTGCCCGAGCACATCGAGGTGCCGATCGCCGGCGCCGAGGCCGGCACCCGGATCAACGCCGCCGACATCGCGCTGCCCGCCGGCACCTCGCTGGTCACCGACGGCGAGGCCCTGGTCGCGGCGGTCAACGCCGCGCCGACCGCCGCGCAGCTGGACGGCGCCGAGGCTGAGGCCGAGCCGGCCAGCGACGAGAGCTGAGCCATCACGGCAGAGCACCGCGACGGCGCCCAGCCCCCTGACCACGGGGGCGGGGCGCCGTTCCCGCGTTCAGGCCCGATGCCGCCGCCCACCCTCACACCGGCCGATGTGCGGTCCGTGCGGTTCGAGCGGGGGCCCGGCTATGACACCGACGAGGTGGATGCCTTCCTGGCCCAGGTCGCGCAGGCGTTGACCGGACGGGCCAGGCTGACCGCCGAGCAGGTGCGCGCGGTCGTCTTCACCTCACGCAAGCACGGTTACCGGCCGCGGGACGTGGACGCCTTCCTGGAGCGGGTTCGGCGGCAGTTGAGCACCGGGCGGGTGGCCGGGACGCGGCTGCGAACCGGGGCCGACCTGTTGGGCGTGCGGCTGCCCAAGGCCTCGCACGGCTACGATCCCGGCGAGGTGGAGGCGTTCCTCGTGCGGGCCGCCGCGACCTTGGACGGCCGGGCGGCGATGACCGCGTCCGAGGTGTTCCACACCCGGTTCACCGGCACCACCGGGTTGCGCCGGGGGTATCGGGTGGCCGCCGTTGACGCCCTGTTGGACGAGTTGGAGCAGGAGTTGCGCTCTCGTGGACGGTAGCGAGGTCGTTCTTGTCGTCGGGCTGGGCAATCCCGGTCCGCAGTACGCCGGCAACCGGCACAACATCGGTTTCCTCGTGGCCGACGAGCTGGCCGCCCGCGTCGGCGGCAAGTTCAAGGCGCACCGCAGCGGCGCCGAGGTCGTCGAGGGCCGGCTGTCCGGCCGTCGCGTCGTGCTGGCCAAGCCCCGCTCGTTCATGAACCTCTCCGGCGGCCCCACCGTGGCCGCGGCCCGCTTCTACAAGGTCGCCCCGGCCGACGTCATCGTCGTGCACGACGAGCTCGACCTGCCCTTCGCCACCCTGCGCATGAAGCTCGGCGGCGGCGACAACGGCCACAACGGCCTGCGCTCCATCACCAAGTCCCTGGGCACCAAGGACTACCTCCGCGTCCGCTTCGGCATCGACCGCCCGCCCGGCCGCCAGGACCCCGCCGATTACGTGCTCAAGGACTTCGGCACCGTCGAGCGCAAGGAGCTCCCGTTCGCCATCGACCGCTGCGCCGACGCCGTCGAGGCCCTCATCGGCAAGGGCCTCGAAGCCGCCCAGAACGCCTTCCACTGATCAACAGGCGGTGTTCGCCGGCCGTGGGTAGCGTCGGCTGCCATGAGCCCCGAGGACGTCCGTGACATCACGTTCAGCCTGGCTTTGATGAGCAAGAACGCCTACGACGAGGCCGAGGTCGACGCCTTCCTCGACCGGATCGAGGCCACTCTGCGCGGCCAGGACTCCCTCACCGCCACCGATGTCCGAGATGTCGCCTTCACCCATCCCGGTCTCGGCCGTCGCGGGTACACGAAGGACGAAGTGGACGAGTTCCTCACCCAGGTCGCCGCCACACTGGAAGCCCTGTAACAGCAACACTTCCCCGCCTATACACGGTTGCGCCACCCTCAGGTGGCGACCGACGAACAGCAGGGGGAAAGGCCAATGGCCTTGGGCACATCAGGGCTGCTCATACGAGCGGCCGGCATCACGCTGGCTTTCGGCATGATCACTGCCGGACTCGCGACACCCGCACTGGCGGACACCGGCGCGCCGACCAATCCGACGGTCGACCGGCATTCCTGCGGCACGCAACCCATCCTCGTCAACGCACTCGACACCGCGTCCCAGCTGGCCGTGACGCCGGGCGACAGCCAGGCGACGACGGAGTTCGACTGGTGGCCGGTCGACCAGCCCGACCAGCGCGCCTCGGCGCAGACCTCGGACAGCGCCGTGCTCGTCCAGCACAGCGCGTTGAGTGACGGCGTCACCTACGCGTGGCAGGCCCGGTCCGGCGACGGGCCGTGGAGCGACATCTGCGAATTCACCACGGACTTCGTGGCACCGGGGAAGCCGACCGTCACCTCGCCCGACTACCCGCCGGGCGGTGGCGGCGGTGTCGGCAAGCCCGGCCGATTCATCCTGTCCGCCAACGGTTCCGCCGACACGGTCGGCTTCCGCTATGGCGCGAGCATCCCGGCCACCTACGTGGCGGCGGACAAGACCGGCGGCAGCGCGACGATCTGGATCACGCCGAACAGCTGGGGCACGCAGCAGCTGGTGGTGACCAGCGTCGATGCCGCCGGCAACGTCTCGGGCGTCACGAAGTACCTGTACACCGTGAACAACAACAAGGCACAGGTCTCGTGCACCCCTGGCTCGGGTTACATCGGGGTGGCGCGCCAGTGCACGTTCACGCCGACCCTCAACCGCTACACCGGCTACACATATGAGATCGGGAACGGCACGCCGGTCTCGGTCGACGCGGATGACAACGGCAGCGCGACGGTCACCGTGACGCCGATGTCGCCCAGCGACTGGGACATCACGGTCCAGGGACGGATGTTCAACGGCAATCTGGGTGACCCGGTCTCCACCGGCCTCGGGCTCGATTCCGGCGTGCCCTGGGTTCAGGCGGCGACCGATGAGGCGCCGCAGGGCTCGACGGTGCAGTTCACGCTGCACTCGGTGCTGCCGGGCTCGACGTCCTTCGTCTACACCTGGGGCGGCGCGGACCCGGTCACCGTCGCGGTCGGGGACGACGGCACGGCCACGGTGGACCTCACCGTTGATCGGCCCGGTTTCGAGCAGCTCGACGTCTACACCACGACGGCGGCCGGGGCGACGTCCGGCCACGGGTTCGGCTCCGTGACCGTCGACTGAGGACAAACCAGGTGCGGGGTTTCCTTGCCCCGCACCCGGTTTCGCTCAGTCCTTGGTCAGCATCTTGGCGACCTGGTCGCCGGCGGCGGCGCGGCGGAGCTTGCCGGAAGGGGTCTTGGGCAGGTTGCCGGGCGGGAGCACGATGACGGCGTACGGGCGCACGCCGGCGGCGTCGACGATGCGGGCGGTGACCTCGTCCTTTATGACCTTGACGGCCTCGGGATCGTTGGCGCGGTTGGATTCCAGGGCGACGGCGAACCGCTCCCGCCGGGTGCCGGCGTCGAGGCGGACGGCGACGGCGTTGCCGGCGCGGACACCGTCGACGGAGGTGGCGGCGCGCTCGATGTCGGTGGGGTAGATGTTGCGGCCGCCCATGATGATGACGTCCTTGCGACGCCCGCAGACCACCACCTGACCGTCGATGAGGTAGCCCTCGTCGCCGGTGTCGAGCCAACCGTGTTCGTCCTGTGTGGACACTGGACCGTTGACGGTGAGATAGCCGGGCGTGACGGACTCGCCGCGAAGCATGATGAGGCCGACCTCGCGGTCGCCGCGCGGCTCGCCGTTCTCGTCGACGACCTTGATTTCCAAGCCGGGCAAGGGATGCCCGAGCAGCGGGAAGGACCGGGTCTTGCCATCGGTGGCCGGCACGGCCCGCTTGCCGGCCTCGAGCTCGTCGGCGTCGATGGTGTCGATGGTCATGCCCTCACCAGGCGCGGCGAAGGCGACGCCGAGGGTCGTCTCGGCCATTCCGTAGGCACAGAGCACACATCCGGGCGTCATGCCGAAACGGGCGCCGGCGTCGGTGAACGACTTCACCGCGGCGGCGTCGATGGGTTCGGCCCCGTTCAAGGCGATCCGCAGCTGCGACAGCTCGTACTTGCCGTCTTCGTCCACAGAGGACAGTCGGCGGCCGGCGATGGCGTAGGCGAAGTTCGGTGCGGCGGTGACGGTGCCGTGGTAGCGGCTGACCAGGTCGAACCACAGCAGCGGCCCGCCGAGGAACTCGACCGGGCTGACCTTCACCAGCTCGATGCCGAACGTCATGGGCAGCGTCAGGAAGCCGACCATGCCCATGTCGTGGAACAGCGGCAGCCACGACACCATGGTGTCGGCCTCGAAGTCGAACTTGGACGCCGTGATCATCGCGGTCATGTTGGCCATGAGGTTGCGGTGGGTGATCCGCACGGCCTTCGGGTCCGCGGTGGAGCCACTGGTCAGCTGGAGCAGCGCGGTGGCGTCCTCGTCGACATCGACAGGCTCGGTCAGCGGCTCGGCGCCGGCCAGGTCGGTCAGCTTCCGGTACGTGATGCCGTGCTCGTCGAGCACGGGCGACAGCGCATCGAAGGGGCTGCCCAGCAGGACCAGGCCGGCCTCGATCATGCCGAGCACCTTCAGCGTGTCCTGGGCCCATTCGCCGAGGTCGGTACGCGGGGTCGGCTGGTGCAGCATGGTCACGCTGCCGCCGGCCAGCCACACCGCCTGCACGGCCGGCGCGATCACCGCCGGATCGGCGGCCAGCACGGCAACGGCGGTGCCCGGACGCAGGCCGCCCGCCACCAGCCCGCCGGCCAGCTCGGTGGCGGTCACGTGCACCTCGGCCCACGTCCGGCGCACCGGCGCCTGCGGCTCGCCGGTGATGAACCCCTTGCCACGCCCACCGGTCCCGGTGGCGCGCAACGTGTCGACGAACTTGCTCATAGTGCGGAGCCTAGGGCGTCCGGCTCAAGGATGGGTCCGTTGGGCGGGACGCATCCGTTCCGTTATGCCTAAGGCTCACTCGGCCGCATCGGCGGCGAGCATCCACTGCTCCTCGACGTCGTCCTTCTCGGCCAACACGGTCCGCAACTCGGCGTCGAGAGCCAGCAGCCGGTCGGGGTCGGTCGCCGCCTCGGCCAGTTTGGCGTGCAGATCCCCTTCCTTCTTGGTCAGCACGTCCAGCCGACGCTCCAGCCGGGACAGCTCCTTGCGGGCCGCCCGCTGCTCGGCCGCGTCGCTCACCTTCGGCGCGACCGGCGTGGCCTGGGCGGCGGCCGCCGCGGCCAGCTGCTGGTCACGACGCCGCAGGTACTCCTCGATGCCGCCGGTGAGGTTGGCGATCCGGCCGTCGCCGAACAGCGCCACGACCTGGTCGCAGACCCGCTCGATCAGGTACCGGTCGTGCGAGACCACGACCATCGTGCCCGGCCACGAGTCGAGCAGGTCTTCCAACTGTTGCAGGGTGTCGATGTCCAGGTCGTTGGTCGGCTCGTCGAGCAGCAGCACGTTGGGCTCGGCCATCAGCAGCCGGGCCAGCTGCAGCCGCCGCCGCTCGCCGCCGGACAGGTCCGACACCGGCGTCCACTGCTTGACCTTGGTGAAGCCGAACTTCTCGGCCAGCTGCGACGCCGACAGCTCGACCTTGCCCAGCACCACCCGCCGGGCGACCTCCTCGACCGCCTCCAGCACCCGCAGCTCGCCGGGCAGGTCGATCAGCTCCTGGGTCAGGTGGGCCAGCCGCACGGTCTGCCCCTGCACGCGCTTGCCGCTGTCGGCCTCGCGGTCGCCGGACAGCAGCCGCAGCAGCGAGGTCTTGCCCGAGCCGTTCACGCCGACAAGGCCGATCCGGTCGCCCGGCCCGATCCGCCACGTCACGTTGTCCAGCAGCGTGCGGTCGCCCAGCGCGAAGGACACGTCCTCCAGCTCGATCACGGTCTTGCCCAGCCGGCGCTTGGCGAAGGCCATCAGCTCGACCTTGTCCCGCGGCTCCGGCACGTCCGAGATGATCGCCTCGGCGTTCTCGATCCGGTACCGGGGCTTGGACGTGCGGGCCGGGGCGCCGCGGCGCAGCCAGGCCAGCTCCTTGCGGGCCAGGTTGCGGCGCTTCTCCTCCAGCGTGTCGGCCAGCCGGGCCCGCTCGGCCCTGGCGTAGATCCAGTCCGCGTAGCCGCCCTCGTACTGCTCGACCGCGCCGCCGACGACCTCCCAGGTCCGGGTGCACACCGTGTCCAGGAACCACCGGTCGTGGGTCACCACCACCAGCGCGCCGCGCCGGGCCAGCAGGTGCTCGGCCAGCCAGCGCACGCCTTCCACGTCAAGGTGGTTGGTCGGCTCGTCCAGCACGAGCAGGTCCAGCTCCTTGATCAACGCCGCCGCCAGCGCCACCCGGCGGCGCTCGCCGCCGGACATCGTCGCCACCGGCGAGTCCAGGCCCAGCGCCGTGATCCCCAGGCCGTCCAGGATCGACCGCACGCGCGCGTCCGACGCCCACTCGTGCTCCGAGGCGTACCCGTGCGGGTCCAGCACCGCCGCGCGCACCGTGTCACCGACCAGCTCGGTGCGCTGCGTGACCACCGCCATCCGCAGATCCCGGCTCTGGCTGACCCGCCCCTCGTCCGGCGGCTCCAGCCCGGTCAGTACCTCGAGGAGCGTGGTCTTGCCGCCCCCGTTCAACCCGACGACCCCGATCCGGTCGCCCTCGTTGACCCCGAGGGACACGGTGTCGAGCAGGGCCTTCACGCCGTACGACTTGCTCACGGCTTCTAGGTTGACGAGATTTGCCACGTGAAGAGCCTACGGGCCTAGGCGTGGACCTCGGGTGGGGTGGGGCGGGCGGCGTCCTCGCCGGTGACGACGCGGGCGCCGGCGACGGGGCCCTGGGCCACCCGCACGGTCCGGCAGACGCCGGCGCCGGAGAGCTCGGCGGCGACCCGGACGGCGGCGTCACCGTCGGAGCAGAGGAAGGCGCACGTTGGCCCGGAGCCGGAGACGATGCCGGCCAGGGCACCGGCGTTGACGCCGGCCCGGAGGGTGCGGCGCAAGCCGGGGCGTAGCGAGACGGCGGCGGCCTGGAGGTCGTTGCCGAGCAGCAGGGCCAGCTGGTTGGGGTCGCCGGAGGCCAGGGCCTCCAGCACGGGCTCGACGGCGCCGACGCGCGGCGGGTTGCCCTCGACCCGCAGGCGGTCGAGCTCGCGGAACACCTCGGGCGTGGACAAACCGCCAGCGTCGAGGGCCATCACCCAGTGGTACGTGTGCCGGGACAGCACGGGTACCAACTGCTCGCCACGGCCGGTGCCCAGGGCCAGCCCGCCCTGGAGCACGAACGGCACGTCGCTGCCGATCTCGGCGGCCACGGTGGCGAGCTCGTCCCGGCCCATCTCCAACCGCCACAGATGGGCCAGGGCGACCAGGGTGGCGGCGGCGTCGGCGCTGCCACCGGCCATGCCGCCGGCCACCGGGATGCCCTTGTTGATGCTGATCCGCAGCTTGGGCTCGTCCGGGTCCCGGCCGACGTGCGCGGCCAGCGCCCGCACGGCCTTCCAGACCAGATTGGACTCGTCGGTGGGCACGTCGGCCGCGCCCTCGCCCCGCACCTCCAGCCGCGACTCGTCGGCGACGGCCACCGTCACCTCGTCGATCAGCGACAACGACTGGAACAGCGTCGTCAGGTCGTGGTAGCCGTCGGCGCGAAGGTCACCCACGGCGAGATGCAGGTTGACCTTCGCCGGGGCCCGGACGGTCACTGGGGTCGGTACGACGGCTAGCACCCGTCCAGCCTACGGGCTGTTGCCGTGCAGGCTAGAACGCCGGCAGGACCGAACCGTGGAACGTCTGGTCGATGTAGTCCTTGACCTGCGGGGAGTTGAGCAGCTCGGCCAGCTCCTTGATCCGCTTGTCACCGGCCAGTTCGGGCCGCGTGACCAGACCGTTCGCGTTCGGGTTGCCCTGGGCCTTCTCCAGCAGCACCGCGGACTTGGTGTCAAGGCCGGCGGAGAGCGCGTAGTTGCCGTTGACGATCGACGCGTCGGTGTCCTCAAGGCTGCGCGGCAGTTGCGCCGCCTCCAGCTCGACGAACTGAAGGTGCTTCGGATTGTCGGCGATGTCACGCGGCGTCGCGGTGCTCTCGGTGCCGGGCTTCAGCTTGAGCAGACCGTTGTCGGCCAGCAGCTTGAGCGCCCGCGCCTCGTTGCTGGTGTCGTTGGGCACACCGATCTTGGCGCCGTCGGGCAGGTCGGCCGGCTTGTGTGCCTTCTTCGAGTACAGCCCGAGCGGCTCGAGGTGCACCGCGGTGATCCAGCTCAGCTGCACGCCGTGGCTCTGCTCGAAGTCGGCCAGGTAGGGCTGGTGCTGGAAGTAGTTGGCGTCCAGCGACTTGTCGACCAGCGAGGTGTTCGGCGTCACGTAGTCGGTGAACTCCTTGACCTGGATCTTCAGGCCCTTGGCCGGCGCCAGCTTGTCGGCGACGAACTGGAGGATCTGGCCGTGCGGAGTGGGGCTCACGCCCACGATCAGCGGGGCGTTGGGGTCGGCCGCCGCGCCGCCGCCCGAACCGCAGGCGGCCGCGGAGACCGTCACGAGGGCAGCAAGGAGCGCAACACGGAGCTTCATGGGACTGTGATTCCTTGAATGTCAGGCAGTGACGCGGCGGCGGCGGTCGATCAACCGCGAGGACACGTCGAACAGCAGTTGGATGAGCATGGCGAGGGCGCCGAGCACCAGCACCGTCGACCAGAGGACCCGGTCGTCGTAGCGCTGGTAGCCGTAGCGGATGGCCAGGTCGCCGAGGCCCTCGCCGCCGACGACCCCGGCCATGGCGGAGAAGCCGACGAGGGTGACGGCCGTGACGCCGACCGCGGACACCAGGGCCGGGGCGGATTCGCCCAGCAGCACCGATCGCACGATGCGGGCCCGGGTGGCGCCGGTGGTGACGGCCGCCTCGACGACCGTCGCGTCCACCTCACGCAGCGCGGACTGGACGAGCCGGCCGAGGAACGGCACCGCCCCGATGGCCAGCGGCACGATCGCCGCGGTCGGGCCGATCGAGGTGCCGATCAGCGGGCGGGTGACAACCTGTTGCAGCAGCACGATGAGCACGATGAACGGCAGTGACCGGCCGAAGTCGACCACGGTGCCCAGGATCCGGTGCAGCACCGGCACGGGCCGCAGCCCGTCCGGCGCCGTCACGTGCAGCAGCACGCCGAGCGGAATCCCGAGCACCGTGGCGAACAACGTTGCCACGCCGACCATGTAGAGCGTCTGGCCAAGTGCGGGGTGGAGCAGGTCGAACACATCGGACCACGGAGTGGTCGGTCTCACGCAGCGACTCCCTGCGGGCCCTTCTGGGCCCGTCGAACGAGGGCGCCGGCCTCGGAGATCCACTCCAGCGCGGAGTCGGCCCGCTCGCCGGTCAGGCCCAGCCGGAACCGGGCGACCGGGGTCTCGCCGAGCCGGGTCAGTCCGCCGCCGAGCACGGCGAGGTCGACGCCGAACCGGTTGGACGCCTCCGGCAGCAGCGCGCCCACCGCGGCGAAGCCGACCAGCACCACGTCGGCGACGCGGTCGTGGTTGGCGGCGATGCCGTCGGTCTGGTCGAGCGCGGGCAGCAGCGCGTTGGCGGTACGACTGTCCACATCGGACACAAGGTCGAGCAGCCTGCCGTTCTCCACGATCCGGCCGCCGTCGAGCAGCGCGACGTCGTCGCAGATCCGGCGGACCACCGCCATGTCATGTGTGACAACAACAACCGTGACACCGAGCTCGGCCCGGGCCCGGTCGAGCACGGTCAGCACGGAGCCGGTGGTCTCCGGGTCCAGTGCCGAGGTGGGCTCGTCGGCCAGCAGCACCGCGGGGTTCGCCGCCAGCGCGCGGGCCACCGCGATGCGCTGACGCTGACCGCCGGAGAGCTGGTCCGGGTACGAGGCGGCCTTGTCGGTCAGGCCGACCAGGTCGAGCAGTTCGCCGACGCGGCGACGCCGGGTCGGGCCGTCGACGCCCGCGGTTTCCAGCGGCAGCGCCACATTGCCGGCCGCCGTGCGCTGGCGCAGCAGCGAATCCCCTTGCGGCACAACGCCGATCTGCCGGCGCGCGGCGCGCAGCCGGTTGCCGTCCAGGGTGACGAGGTCGGTGCCGTCCACGCGGATCGCACCGCTGTCCGGGCGCTCCAACAGGGCGATGCAGCGGGCCAGGGTCGACTTGCCGGAGCCGCTCGGGCCGACGACGCCGCACACCGCGCCTGCCTGGACCTCGAGGGTGACGCCGTCCAGGGCGCGCACGGCGCCGCTACGACTGGGGAATGACTTGACCAGATTGTCGACAGTGATCACTGTTTGCTCCACGGCACGCGGCGACCCCGCGCGAAGACGGCGCGCGCAGGTCGTCCTTTTTGGACCGTCCTATCGGGACGATGCGATGAGGGTGAACCGACAGTAGGCGGCGGTAGGGGTGTTACCGGCCGGCCCGACAGCCCGTCGCGGTGCGACGGCACTGATCGACCACTCGACGGCGAGTGAGCAGCAGCGCTGCGCACACTCGTACGAGGTCCATGACGTCCTCCATCGGTCCTGGCTGTAGCACCTGCCCCGGGTGGGGTGGTTGCTGCGGCTTCGTCGATCCAGGTCTCTCGGCCGCTCGGGATGGATGCAAGTAGCAGTACACCTGACCGGTATGTGGAAAATCAAGCCGTGCCTGCAAAGAACCATGGATCGTTCGGTAAGTCACACCAATGGCCGAAGATTACTCGGCCACCGACATATCGGACAGCGACTTCATCGGCACCCAGAGTTATCCGTCGAGCAGGTCGCGCTGGTACCAGGTGCCCTGTTTGCCACCGAGCTCGGCGGGGTCGGCCGGACCGGTCTCGGCGAAGCCGCTCTTGAGCAGGACCCGCCGCGAAGCGACGTTCTGGTGGGAGGCGGCGGCGCGGAGGGTGTGGAGGCGGTGCCGCGAGGCGGCCAGCACGCACAGGTCCCGCACGGTGCGGGTGGCGAGGCCGCGGCCGGCGGCGGACTGGGCGACGCGGTAGCCGAGGTCGGCGGTGCCGCCAGAGAAACGGTCGAGGTTGAAGCGGCCCAGCACGGAGTCGTCCTCGACGACGAGGTAGAAGGCGCAGAGGCCGGTGGCCTGATCGGCGAGCAGGGCGTCGTATCGGGCGGTGAACTGGGCGAAGTAGTCGTCGCCGCGGTCGGAGATGGAGGCGGCGAAGTAGGTGCGGTTGGCGAGCTCGAAGGCGAGGACGGCCGGGGCATAACCGGCCTGGAGCGGCACCAACATGGCTACTGGGCGGCTTCGGCGATGCGGACGAAGTCGGCGATGCCCAACTGCTCGCCACGGGACGAAGGGTCGACGCCGGCGGCGGTGAGGAGCTGACCGGCGCGGTCGGGGGAACCGGCCCAGGTGGCGAGGGCGGCCCGAAGCGTCTTGCGGCGTTGAGCAAAGGCGGCGTCGACGAGGGCGAAGAGGGCCTCGCGGGAAACCGTGGACGGGGACTCACGCCGAGTGAAGGCGACGAGCGCCGAGTCCACGTTGGGCACGGGCCAGAAGACGGACCGCGGCACGGGACCGGCACGCCGAGCGTCGGCGTACCAGGCGAGCTTGACGCTGGGCACCCCGTAGACCCGGCTGCCGGGACCGGCGGCCATGCGGTCGGCGACCTCGGACTGGACCATGACGAGCCCGGTCTGCAATGACGGCAGCTCGGCGAGCAGGTGCAGCACGATGGGCACCGAGACGTTGTACGGCAGGTTGGCGACCAAAGCGGTAGGCGCGGCACCGAGCTGGTCAGCGGTGACCCGCATGGCATCGGCACCGACGACCGAAAGCCGAGACGCGAAGGACGGCGCGAACTCGGCGGCGGTGGCGGGGAGCCTCGCCGCCAACACGGGGTCGATCTCGACGGCGACGACGGCCTTGCACACCGGCAGCAGCGCCAGGGTCAACGACCCGAGGCCGGGACCGACCTCCAACGCCACGTCATCGCCGGTGACACCGGAGGCAGTGACGATGCGCCGAACGGTGTTGGTGTCGTGCACGAAGTTCTGGCCCAGCTTCTTGGTCGGACGGACGTCCAACTCCTTGGCAAGGGCACGGACCTCGACGGGTCCCAGCAGTTCGGGCACGGAGAGAGATTCTAGGCTCAGTCCAGGCCGAGGATCTTGGCGCACTCCCACGGCTGCAGGCCACGGGCCGCGCGGACCTTGTTGGCGATGGCGATCTGCTGCTCGCGGGTGGCCAGGTCGGCCCGCGGCGCGTACTGGCCACCGCCGTTGGACAGCCAGGTCGGGTTGTTGAACTGCAACCCGCCGTAGTAGCCGTTGCCGGTGTTGATGTGCCAGTTGCCGCTGGACTCGCACCCGGCGATCTTGTCCCAGATCTCGTCGCCCGGCAGCGGCTTGGTGCCGTTCTTGACGACCTTCGGCTTCATCGGCGTGATGATCTGCACGCCGATCTGCTGCTTGTCGGTCTGCTGACCGTTGTGCATGGTGACCCGGTAGGTCACGTTCTGCTTGCCGACCGTGCCCGGGTCCATGACCTGGGTGACGCCCTCGTCGAGGGTGGGGTCGTTGACGATCTGCGTCGTCGGCTGGATGTCCTGGTTCTCCTGGACCACGGTCACGCCGTTGCGGCTGACGGTGATCTGGGCGCCGGTGGCCAGCTTGGTGTCCCCGGCCGGCGCGACGTTGTCGTCGGCACCGAGCGAGATGTTCAGGGACTTGAGCAGCTCCTGGATGGTCACCGCGTAGGTGGTGAGCTGCTTGGGGGCGTTGCCGCCGTCGCTGATGGTGACCTGCTTGGCCGTCTTGACGTCCAGCGACATCCCGTTGAGCGGGATCTGCTTGGACGGGTCGACCGACAGCTTGGCATTCTCGGTCTTGACGCCCATCTCGCGCAGCGCGTCGGCCACGGTGAGGGACTTGACCCACTGGGTCTGGGAGACGCCGTCCACCGACACCGTCATGGTGCGGCCGCGCTGCAGGACGATCTTGCCGCCGTCGGCGATGGAGGAGCCGGCCGAGGGCATCAGCGAGTCGTGCGCGCCGGCGGTCAGGCCCTGCTTGGCCAGCACGTCGCCGACGGTGCCGGAGTACGTGTGGACGGTCATCTCGTGGCCGTCGACGTCAACGGTGACGGCCTTGTCCATGGCCAGCGCGGTGGCGCCGCCACCGGCCAGGCTGACCAGGGTGGCCATCACGGCTGCCTTGATGAACCGGCGCTTCCACGGCGACTTGGCTTCGAGGTCGGTCTTGACGACTGTCTTTGCCCGCTTGGTTCCACGCAGCGGCTCGGGGACGAGGTTGCGGTCCTCAAGTCCCTCTTCGAGCTCTTCCCAGCACTGGGCCAGGCCCTCGGTGAGCGGACCGGCGTCGTCACGGATGATCGGCAAGACCGTGGTCTTGGCGTTCATCAGCTCGAGCAGCTGGTCGAGCTCCATGTTGACGGAGTTGAGGATGTCCTGGGCGTCAGGCCCGAGAACGTCCATCACGTCCTGGGTGGAGACGTACGCCCCGCCGGGCACGAACTGGCGGGTGGACTCGAGCTCGGCCTCCCAGTCCCAGTCCCAGTCGAGGTCCGGCCGCACAGCGGTCCAGGCCGAGGTCTGGCGCTCCGCAACGGCCACCCCGGTGTGGGGTGCCCAGAAGCTCTGCGCGCTCTGCACCTGGGTGGGTGCTTCCTCGGACATGCGCGGTCTACGGTGCCTACCGGTCCCAGTCACGGGGTCGTTACCTCCGAAAAGCCGATGGTCCGCGAAGAGTTCCGCGGCTGTCTCGCCACTAGCCGATCAGCCGCTGGTACTTCTCCTCGCTTCGCTCGGGTCTCGTGCTCCGACTGCCTTGCTCGGTCCCGTAGTCAACGCCGTCCGGCCGCTTCCTCGCGGAAGCCGGCCGTCCCCGACGAACGCCGACCTGACTGCGGGCCGGTGGGCGGACATCGTTGCCCGATCCACCGATCACGGGACCGTAACGGAGGTCGAGCGTGTGAGCAAACATTCCTCGGGTTGTTGTGGCTCCAGTCACACCACGGGGTGAAATCTTCGTCGCACGGAGGGTCATACGCCCAGGCCGAAGACTCGGTTCACCGTTGCGGTGACAATTGTTGCCAGCTCACCGACCTGTACTCCCCGTAGATCAGCGAGTGCACGGAGCGTGTACGCGGCGCAGTACGGCTCGTTCGGGCGACCCCGGAACGGGTGGGGCGTCAGGAAAGGCGCGTCCGTCTCCACAAGCAACTGTTGCAGCGGGACAACCATTGCCGCGTCCCGCAACGGTTCCGCGTTGCGGAACGTGACCGTGCCCGAGAACGACAGCACGTAACCGGCGGCCACGCAGCGTCGCGCCATGTCCACATCGCCGGAAAAGCTGTGGAACACCACGCTGTCCGGCGCGCCCTCCTCGTCCAGAATGCGCAGCACGTCCTCGTGCGCATCACGGTCGTGGATCATCAGCGGCTTGCCCAGGCGCTTGGAAAGCTCTATGTGCCAACGGAAAGCGTCCTGCTGGGCGTCATGCGGGGCGTAGTCCCAGTAGTAGTCGAGACCGGTCTCGCCGATCGCCACCACCCGCGGGTGCGCGGCCAGCGCGGCCAGTTCGTCCCGTTCGGACTCACCGAAGTCCTTGGTACGCGTAGGATGCAGCGCCACGGCGGCGAAAACGCGATCGTCCCAGGTGGACGCTTCCACGGCCCAGCGGGCGGCCGCCATGTCGTCGGCGACCGTGATCACGTGCCCGATGCCGGCCGACTCGGCCCGGTCCATCATGGACCGGACATCGGCGGAATCCTTGGCGCCACAGGCTTCCAGATGGGTGTGGGCGTCGACCGCCGACACCGGAAGACGCTCCGGTATCGGCGGCCGCTCACCCCTGCGAGGAGTCACTTCTCGACTGGTGCCCACTCCGGACCGGTCTCGCCCAGCTCCGGGTCGAGCTTGGCGAACAGCGGCGTCGGCTTGCTCAGCGGCACGCCGACCTCGATCGGCGTCGACTCCCACTTGGCCTGCTCGGCCGTGTAGTCACCGGTCAGCACCGGGTACTCGCGTGACGGGTCGTCCAGGTCGGTGACCTCGCGCATCTCCGGCTGCGAGGCCCACAGCCCGGTGCCGCCGAGCAGCTCGTGGATCTTCTGCGCCGAGTGCGGCAGGAACGGCGTCAGCAGCGTGTTGGCGTCCTTGACCACCTGCAACGCGGTGTGCAGCACCGTGTCCCGGCGGGCCGGGTCGTCCTTGAGCTTCCACGGCTCCTGGTCGGACAGGTACTTGTTGGCCGCCGACACCACCCGCATCGCCTCGCCGATGCCGGCGCGGAACCGGGAGTGCCGCAGGTGCGTGCCCACGGTGTCGAACGCGGCCCTGGACAGCGCCTTCAGGTCCTCGTCGGCCTGGGTCGGCGCGGTCGGCGCCGGCACGGCCCCGACGTTCTTGTGCGCCATCGAGACCGACCGGTTGACCAGGTTGCCCCACTCGTTGGCCAGCTCGAAGTTGATCCGCCGGACGAACTCCTCCCAGGTGAAGTCCACGTCCTGGGTCTCGGGCCCGGCGGCCGAGATGAAGTAGCGCAGCGCGTCCGGGCCGAACTCGGCCAGGAAGTCCCGCACGTAGATGACCCGGCCCCGGGAGGTGGAGAACTTGGAGCCGCTCATGGTGAGGAACTCGCTGGAGGCGATCTCGGTCGGCAGGTTGAGGGTGCCGTACGGCCCGGGCTTGCCGCCCTTGTCGCCGGCCCCGTTGTGGCCCATCAGCAGCGCCGGCCAGATCTGGGCGTGGAAGGTGATGTTGTCCTTGCCCATGAAGTGCACGATCGGCGTCTCGGGGTCGGTCCAGAAGCGCTTCCACGCGTCCGGGTCGCCGCTGCGCCGGGCCCACTCCACGCTGGCCGAGAAGTAGCCGATGACCGCGTCGAACCACACGTAGAACCGCTTGAGGCCCTGGTCGCGCCAGCCGTCGAGCGGGATCGGCACGCCCCAGTCCAGGTCGCGGGTGATGGCCCGCGGCCGCATGTCGTCGACCAGGTTCTTGGTGAAGTTGACGACGTTGGGCCGCCAGTCGGTCTTGGACGCCAGCCACTCGCCCAGCGTCCGGGTGAACGCCGGCAGGTCGAGGAACAGGTGCTCGGTCTCGACGAACTTGGGCGTCTCGCCGTTGATCCGCGACTTGGGGTTGATCAGGTCGGCGGCGTCGAGCTGGTTGCCGCAGTTGTCGCACTGGTCGCCGCGCGCCCCGTCGTAGCCGCAGATCGGGCAGGTGCCCTCGATGTAGCGGTCGGGCAGGGTGCGGCCGGTGGACGGGCTGACCGCGCCGGTCGTGGTCTTGGGCAGGATGTAGCCGTTGTCGTTGAGCGCGAGGAAGATCTGCTGCACCACGTCGTAGTGGTTGCGCGTGGTGGTGCGCGTGTACAGGTCGTAGGTGACGCCGAGGGCGCGCATGTCCTCCGCGACGACGCGGTGGTACTTGTCCGCAGTCTGCTGCGGCGTCAGTCCCTCCTTGTCGGCCTGCACCAGGATCGGCGTGCCGTGCTCGTCGCTGCCGGAGACCATGAGCACGTCGTGACCCGACATTCGCATGTAGCGGGCGAACAGGTCGGAGGGGACACCGATACCGGAGACATGGCCGATGTGACGGGGGCCGTTGGCGTAGGGCCAGGCCACCGCCGTCAGCACGGAGGCACTCATGCGACAAAGGGTACGGGTGTACGTACACCCATTACTTCTTGGCCGCTACCACGCTGTCGTACAGCGCCTTCTTGCTGACGCCGGCACCGGCCGCGACCTCGGCAACCACATCTTTGAGGCGTTGTCCAGCGGCCACCCGCTCCTGCACCGCCGGGACCAGGCCGGCCACGTCCGTGACGTCCACGACGGCCGGCTCGGCCCCGGCGAACACCACCGTGACCTCGCCACCCACACCGCCGGCGGCCCACTCAGCCAGCTCGGCCAGCGTGCCCCGCACGACCTGCTCGTCGGACTTGGTCAGCTGCCGGCAGACCGCGCCGCGACGCTCGCCGCCCAGCACCTCGACGGCGTCGGCCAGGGTCGCGGCCACCCGATGCGGTGATTCGAAGAAGACGCAGGCCCGGGTCTCGGTGGCCAGCGTGGCCAGCCACTTGCGGCGCTCCCCGGCTTGCGCGGCGGGAAGCCGTCGAAGCAGAACCGGTCGACCGGCACCCCGGACAGGGCCAGCGCGGTGACCGGCGCCGACGGGCCGGGCAGGCAGGTGATCGGCAGATCCTCGGCCACGCACGCCGCGACCAGGCGGTAGCCGGGGTCGGACACGCTGGGCATACCGGCGTCGGTCACCAGCAGCACCGTTTGTCCGGAAGCGACCGCCTTGACCAGTCCGGGCAGCCGGGCCTGCTCGACCGCGTCGTAGAAGCTGACGATTTTCCCGGCCGGTGTGACGCCGAGACCGGACGCCAGCGACCGCAGTTTGCGGGTGTCCTCCGCCGCCACCAGATCGGCCGTGGCCAGGGCATCCACCAGTCGCCGGGTGGCGTCGCCGAGATTGCCCAGCGGCGTCGCCGCCACCAGCAGCTGACCGGTGCCCGATACGGTATTCACGCCACTCACCCTACGATCGACCCCCGTGACGACGATCGTGGAGCGGACCGACCCCGAGCCCGACGGCGTGGTGGACGTCGGCGAGCTGCCGCCGGCGGCCCAGCCGTCCACCGCCGGGCCGCTGGAACGCCTGGCCGTCTGGCGACCGACGGACACCGTCCGCGGGTGGATCGTCACGCTCACCGTCACCCTGATCGGTGGTCTCGTCCGGTTCTGGGACCTGGGCTGGCCGACCGACCGCGGCACGCCCGTGTTCGACGAGAAGCACTATGTGCCGCAGGCCTGGCAGATGCTGCGCAACGGCGGCTACGAGGACAACCCCGGCTACGAGCTGGTGGTGCACCCGCCGGTCGGCAAGTACCTGATCGCCATCGGCGAGTGGCTGTTCGGCTACGACGGCTGGGGCTGGCGGTTCTCGTCGGCCATCGCCGGCACCATCTGCATCCTGCTGATCGTGCGGATCGGCCGGCGGCTGACCCGCTCGACCATGCTGGGCGCGCTGGCCGGCGTGCTGCTGATCTGCGACGGCGTCAGCCACGTGCAGTCCCGGCTGGGCATGCTGGACATCTTCGGCGCGCTGTTCGTGGTCGTGGCCTTCGGCTGCCTGCTGGTCGACCGGGACGTGGTGCGGAACCGGCTGGCCGTCGCGGTGTCCGAGGGCTGGGTCAACGCCTCCGAGTTCGGCCCGCGGCTGGGGTTCCGGTGGTGGCGTTTCGCGTGCGGCGTCTCGCTCGGCCTGGCCTGCGGCGTCAAGTGGAACGGCATCTACTACATCGTCGCCTTCGGCCTGCTGTCGGTGATCTGGGACGCGACCGCGCGGCGGGCCGCCGGCGTGGAACGGCCGTGGGCCGGCGCGTTCATCCGTGACGTGCTGCCGGCGCTGTGGGCCATCGTGGTGATCTCGGTGGCGGTGTACTTCGCCTCCTGGTGGGCCTGGTTCGGCAGCGAGACCGGCGTCGACCGCAACGCCGCCGGCAACACCGTCGCCGTGTCCAGCTGGCTGCCCAACGCCTTCCAGTCGTTCTTCTTCTACGAGGGCAACGTGCTGCACTTCCACGCCAACCTGATCACCGGCGCGCCCGGTGTCGGGACACATCCGTGGGAGTCGAAGCCGTGGACGTGGCCGATGGGGCTGCGGCCGATGCTCTATTACATCGAGCAGTCGCCCAGCCCGCTGGCCGCCGGCTGTGGCGCGTCGGAGTGCGTGAGCGCGCAGATGCTGGTCGGCACGCCGGCGATGTGGTGGCTGGCCTTCCCGATGATCGGCTGGTCGCTGTGGCGGGCCATCGTCAAGTTCGACTGGCGCCACGCCGCCGTGATGGTCGGCTACATGGCCGGTCTGCTGCCGTGGTTCGTCAACATCGACCGGCAGATGTTCTTCTTCTACGTCACGCCGATGGCGCCGTTCCTGGTGCTGGGCCTGGTGTTGGCCTGCGGCGACATCCTCGGCCGGGCCCGGGCCGGCGCGGAACGCCGCGGCACCGGCCTGCTCGTCGTCGCCATCTACACCGGCCTGGTGGTGGCCAACTTCGTCTGGCTGTGGCCGATCCTCAACGGCGACCCCATCAGCGCCGCCCAGTGGCAGGCCGAACTCTGGCTCCCCAGCTGGCGCTAATTCCCGCCCCTCATGCTTGGAAGGGGCCTTCCTGCACTCGGAGTGTAGGAAGGCCCCCTTCCAAGCGTTCGGGGTCAGGGGGTGAGGGCGGTGGTTAGGGTGGGCTTCCAGGGGTTGTCGCAGCAGGGGCGGTCGATCCGGTCGCCGGCTTCCAGGTCGGTGACGACCTGGCGGATGCGGGCGGCGGTGTCCGCGTCGGCCTTGGACACGACGGCGGCGATGGCGTCCAGCACGAGCGCGGCCTCACGGAGCGCGGGCGCCGCGACGACGCGAGCGTCCTGAAGGGACGGAAGCGGGGCGGTGACGGGTTCGGTGGCAGCAGTCGACACCCGCCGAGGTTAAGGGCATCCACGCACCGTCACAGTGGAGATCACCCGATCGAGTCGGCGGCCCCCTGGCTAGGTTGGGGCGCATGACGACTGCGCGGTTCCTTGCGGTGACGGCAGTTCTGGCGCTCATGGCGACGACGGCCCCGGCCGAGGCGGCGGCCCCGATGCTGCTGCCGGACCTGCGCCAGGCGCCGGTCGGCTGCGCGGGCTCACACCGCGGCGACCCGATGGACTGCAAGGACTGGGACGTCTGCATGGTCACGGACGTCAACGCGCCCAACGCCCAGTGCGTCACCGGCGGTGACATCAAGGCGGTGCGGCTGCGGTTCACGTCCGCGGAGGAGAACATCGGCGACGGCCCGCTGCTGTTCTACGCGCACCGCGACAGCACGGTGTTCCCGACGATGTCGGTGCGCCAGGCATTCCAGAACGGCGTGCACGGCCCGATCCCGGACGCGTTCGGCGCGGCCCAGAAGTCCTCGGGCACCAGCGCCTACTACGAGCCGGCCCCGGCCCATATGCACTGGCACCTGCTGCATTTCGAACGGTTCCAGCTGCGCACGCTGGGCGGCGGCACGGTGGTGTCGGACCGCAAGAACGGCTTCTGCCTGGGCGACCGCTACGACGTGCCGGACAAGGCGTCGTTGCAGCACCGGGTGCACGAGGACGAGCAGCCCGAGGCCAAGCTGCACCAGTTCCTGATCTACAACATGTGCGGGCACGAGCAGCCGCAGGCCACCGACGTCAGCGAGGGCATCTCGGTCGGCAGCGGCGACGACTACCGGTACAACGTGGACTTCCAGTGGCTGGACCTCACGTCGGTGAGCTCCGGCGTGTACGACGTGGTCAACACGGTGAACCCGGATCGCACGCTGATCGAGAAGGACTACGACAACAACTCGTCCTCGATCGCGGTGTCCATCCAGTGGCCGGATGGCGCGAAGAGGGCGCCGTCGCGGATCACGGCGCCCCCGGTGGTGCGACTGCTGCGTAGCTGCCCGGGCAGCGGGACCTGCTCCGCCTGATCGCTGCCCCTGATCGGCGGCTCGCGGGCTCCCCTCTGGCCCACGAACCGCCGATCAGCCGCGGGCGGCGTCCCGCCGGTAGCGGAGCGCGACCAGTGCCCCGGCCACCACGATCCAGGCCGTCATGGTGACTACGCCCTGGACGCTGATCGCGTTGCCCGCCAACGCGTCGTGTCCGAATTCCGCCAGCCAGTAGCTCGGCAGGGCCTTGGCGATGTCGGTCATGACGGCCGGCAGGGTGGTCAGCGGCAGCAGCAGGCCGCCGAGCAGGCTCAACGTCAACATCAACACCGAGCTCATCGCCTGGGCCGAATCGCCGGTGGCCAGCAGGCCGACCAGCAGGCCCAACACGGCCGTCGGCAGCACGCCCAGCCAGCAGAACACGATCAACTGCGCCCACGTCCCCGAGCTCAGGCTGACGCCCTCGAGCACGATGCCGGCGCCGTACACCAGCAGCATGCTCGGCAGCGCGACCAGCATCGCGGCGGCGACCTTGGAGACCAGGTACTGCCCGCCGGCCAGCGGGGTCAGCCGGAGTTGGCGGTTCCAGCCGACCTGGCGTTCGATCGCGGTGCGGGCGCCGGTGCTGATGGACGCCGCCACCGCGCCGAAGGCTGCCAAGCTGACCATCAGAAAGGTGACGGCGTCCCGCTCGGTGCCGTAGGCCGAGCTCAACGCCAGGAACATGGCCAGCGGAAACGCGACCGTGAAGATGAAGAACCGGGGTGAGCGGACCAGCCGGCGCACCTCGAACGTCAACAGCGCGCCCATCAGGCGGCCTCCTGCCTGGTCAGCGTGACGAACGCGGCTTCGAGGCCAGCCCCGCGAACCTCGATGTCTCGGGCTTGTGGATGACGGTTGAGCAGCTCGCGCAGCGCCGTGTCGGAATCCACGCAGGCCAGCTCGGCGGCCTCGCCGCGCAGCAACACCGAGGTGACGCCGGGCAGCGCGGCCAGCGCCGCCTGGTCGGCGTCAGCGATCTTCGCCGTGATCACGCGGCCGGCGGCGAGCGAGCGGACCTGGCTGACCGAGCCGTCGGCCACGACCCGGCCGGCGCGCAGCAGCACCACGCGGTCCGCGTAATCCTCGGCTTCTGCCAGGTAGTGCGTGGCGAACACGACCGTGCGGCCGGTGTCGGTGTAGGAGCGCATGGCCGTCCAGAACTCGCGACGGGCCTCGACGTCCATGGCCACCGTCGGCTCGTCCAGCACCAGCAGGTCCGGGTCGCTGACCAGCGCCACCGCGAACCGGATCCGCTGCTTCTCCCCGCCGGACAGCGCCCCGACCTTGCGCCCGGCCAATTCGACCAGCCCGGCCCGGGTCAGGACTTCCTTGAGCGGCAACGGTTTCGGGTACATCGCCCGGAACAGCGCCACCGTCTCGGCCACCGTCGCGTCGTCCAGCAGGCCGCCGGACTGGAGCATCGCCCCGACCAGTCCGGCGGCCACCGCCGCCCGCGGCGGCCGCCCGAACACCGACACCGCACCGCGGGTGGGCTCGGCCAGGCCCAACAGCATGTCGATCGTCGTCGACTTGCCGGCCCCGTTCGGCCCGAGCAGCGCCACGACCTCGCCCGGCGCGATCGTGACGTCGACCCCGTCGACGGCGTGCACATCCCCGAAGTGCTTCACCAGGCCGCGGAGGCTGACCGCGGCGCCCCGGCTGACGGTGTCTGTGCTGTCCATGCCTGACAGCCTGTCGCCGCCGGGCGTTCCAGCCCTGGCACACCTGTCAGGTCCCACCCATGACAACTGTCATACCCCGGCGAGTCCCGCCCACAGTCACACCGAAATACTGAAACGTATTCAGCATTTCGGTGTGACGCTAAGCGGGACTCGCGGGGGTTGGGTGGGGGATAGGAGGTTTCGGGCCCGGGTGACGGCGGTGGCGGCCGCACCGTGCAGGGCCGCGGCGTCAATGCCCGGCGGCGGCTCGATGTCGAGGAGGTGCAGCTCCCCGGTGGCAGGCGGTGGTGGTTCGGGCAGCGGTGGCACCGGTCGGGCGAAGGCGGCCAACGCCGTGTCGGGTGCGTCCTCGGCATCAGCGAGGCAGGCCGGCGGGTTGGCGTGATGCTGGGTGATGGCGGTGGTCAGTTCCTCCAGTGATCGGCCGCGCAGGGTCAGCAGGAGCGCGGGTTCGGCGTCGAGCAGCCAGGCGGTCTGGTAGCAGAGCGCGGCCGCGTGTTGGCAGGGACTGCCCCAGTCGTCGCAGCCACATTGAGTGTCGAGCTCACCGATGCCCGGCACCAGCACCGACAGCGCGTCCGGCAGGAAGGCGTCGAGCAGGGCGGCCAGGTGTCCCGATTGGACGGACGCCTCCGCAACCAGCGAACCCCAGGCGTTGTCCGACAACGGCTCCACCGCAATGGTCATGCGGAAGGCACCGTCGAATACCGCGGCGGCCCGGCCTGGGCTGATGGCGATCGGCCCGATCCGGCCGTCAGCGGCACTACGGCGGCCACGCCGCGTCACACCGCTGTCGACGGCGGTGTCTTCCATGGCCTGCATCCAGGCGCTGCCCCACCAGGTGTGCAGCCGCCGCCGGCTACGGACAGGAAAGGCGGGAAACCCGCGGGCCTCGGTCATCGCAGCGCCACCAAATCCGCCAACTCGCCGTCGGAGAGCTCGGTGAGCGCGGCCTCGCCGCCGGTGAGCACGGCGTCGGCCAAGGCGCGCTTGGTGTCGAGCATGGCGGCGATGCGGTCCTCGATGGTGCCCTCGGTCATCAGCCGGTGCACCTGCACGGGCCGGGTCTGACCGATCCGGTAGGCCCGGTCGGTGGCCTGGTCCTCGACGGCGGGATTCCACCAGCGGTCGTAGTGCACGACATGGTCGGCCCGGGTGAGATTGAGGCCGGTGCCGCCGGCCTTCAAAGAGATGAGGAAGATCGGCACCTCGCCGTCCTGGAAGCGCTGCACCATCTCCTCCCGCTTGGCCACGGGGGTGCCGCCGTGCAGGAACTGGGTGGGCAGGCCGCGCTCGGACAGATGCCGGGACAACAGGTCGGCCATGGCCACGTACTGGGTGAACACCAGCACGGCGTGGTCCTCGGCGACGATGGTCTCGACCAGCTCGTCGAGCAGGGCTAGCTTGCCGGACCGACTGGTGAGCCGGGCGTCGGTCTGCTTCAGGTACTGGGCGGGGTGGTTGCAGATCTGTTTGAGCGAGGTCAGCAGCTTGAGGATCAGGCCACGGCGGGCGATGCCCTCGCTCTGGGCGATCTCGGCCATCACCTCCCGCACCACGGCCTCGTACAGGCCGGCCTGTTCGCGGGTCAGCGGCACGAGCTGGTCGGTCTCGGTCTTGGCCGGCAGCTCGGGCGCGATGCCGGGGTCGGACTTGCTGCGCCGCAACAGGAACGGCCGCAGCAGGCGGGCCAGCCGGCGCGCGGCCTCCTCGTCCTTGTCGGCCTCGATGGGCTTGGCCCAGCGCCGCCGGAACCCGGCCTGCGAGCCGAGCAGACCCGGTGTGGCCCAGTCCAGAATGGCCCACAGCTCGGACAGAGTGTTCTCGACAGGCGTGCCGGTCAAGGCAACCCGAACGCCGTTTCCGATGGTACGCAAGGCTTTCGCGGTGGCCGAGCGGGCGTTCTTGACGTGCTGGGCCTCGTCGGCCACCACCAGATCCCATGGCACCGCACCGAGTTCGGCCGCATCCCGGCGCATGGTGCCATACGTGGTCAGCACGAAGCCGTCGACACCGGACAGGTCACGGGCCGAGCCGTGGAACCGGCGGACCGCGACGCCCGGCGCGAAGCGCCGGATCTCCCGTTCCCAGTTGCCCAGCAGCGAGGCCGGGCACACCACCAGCGTCGGCCCGGCTGCCCCATCGATGTGACGGTGCAGGTGCAGGGCGATCACGGTGATCGTCTTGCCCAGGCCCATGTCGTCGGCCAGGCAGCAGCCCAGGCCGAGCGAGGTCATGCGGGCCAGCCAGCGCAGGCCGCGCAGCTGGTAGTCACGCAGCGTCGCGTGCAGGTCCGGCGGCTGGGCCAGCAGCTCGGCCCCGCCCTCGGCGTCGGCGATCCGGTCGCGCAGCGCGGCCAGCCAGCCGTCGGCGACGACCTCGATCTGCTCGCCGTCGATCTCGGCCGCCCCGGTCAGCGCGAGTCCCAACGCGGCCAACGGGTTCAGCGGCGTGAGCTCCCGCTGCCGCACGCGACGGGCGACGTCGGCGTCGACCAGCTGCCACTGCTCCCGCAGCAGCACGATCGGCCGGTGGGCCTGGGCCAGCTGCTCCAACTCGTCCTTGGTCAGCGGGTCGTCGCCGAGGGCGACCTGCCAGTCGAACCGCAGGGCCTCGCCGCCGCCAAGGAAACCGGGCAGGTCCCGGGGCGCCGCGCCGCCGCCGACAGCGACCCGGGTGACCAGCTGACGGGCCAGCTCCTTGGGCCAGTGCACAGGCACACCTTTTGCCGCCAGCCGGTCGGCCGCGCCGGCCAGCAGCTGCCGCACCTCGTCGTCGATGAGCCCGATCTCGTCGGGGATCTCCTTGTGCAGCAGGGCGTTCAACGCCGGCCAGACCCGGGCGGCGCGGCGCAGCACGACCAGCGCCTGGGACTGGGCCCTGGCCCGGCCGGCACCGGCCCACACCTCGGCGGCGTCGCTGACCACGCCGGGATCGGACAGGCTGTGCAGCTGCACGACGGCCCGGAACCGGTTGTCGAACTCGATCCGCAGCGACACGCTCACGCCGTCGGCCCAGGCCCGCAGCTGCGGCACGCGCTGGGGCGTGGCGGCCAGGAACGCGGCCTCGCTGCCGCCGCGCGGCAGACCGTCGGCGATGGCGTCGAGGAAGCCCTCGACCAGCAGCCGGGCGTCGGGCAGAGCCAGCGGCTGCCGGTCCGGCACCGGCACGCTGCGGGCCTCGGCCGGCATGGCCGCGACCAGCTCGCCGATCCGGTTCTCGTCGGCCGGGTCCAGCGGCCCGACCCGCCACGCGTCGTAGTCGCCGGGCGAGACCGTCGGCCGGAGCCGGCCGCGGGCGACCAGCTGGAGCGCGACCACGGTGGCCGCACCCCAGAACGCGGTGGCCGGATGGGCCCTGCGGTCGCGACGGGCCCGGCTGAGCAGCGGCACCGCGTCCGTGACCGGCAGCCGCAGCGCCGGCACGGTGCGCATCCGCACCTCGCCGTCCTGGGCCTCGACCACGTCCAGGGCCCCGAGCTCCCCCATCCCCGTGGGGAGCTCGGCGCCCCAGAAGGCCATTCTGCCCAATCTCGGCGGATCCGCGGGCTCGAACACGACGGGACAGCGGGTCAGTTCGTCCACTATCGGCTCAACCTCCGGAACGCTCGTACCGACAGCGGGAAGAACACGGCCACCAGGAGCAGCGGCCATACCACCGCCACGCCCAGCCACCCGGCGGCCGCGCCGGGGCTGCCGTACAGCTCGCGGGTGGCGGCCGCGGTCACCGACAGCGGGTTCCAGGTGGCGATCGCGCCCAGCCAGCCGGGCATGGTGTCCGGCGCGACGAAGATGTTGGACAGGAAGCTGACCGGCCACACCAGCACCTGCACCAGCGTCACCGCGCCCGGGTTGGCCAGCGCCAGCCCGAGGAAGATACCGACCCAGAGGAAGGCGAACCGGAGCAGGAGCAGCAGGCCGAACGCGGCCAGCGTCGCACCGAGCCCGCCGTGCGGCCGCCAGCCGACGGCCAGTCCGCAGGCCGCCATCACGACCAGCACCAGCGCGGAATTCAGCATGTCCGCACCGCAGCGGCCGACCACCACGGCCGACGGCGCCATCGGTATGGACCGGAACCGGTCGGTGACACCACGGGAGGCGTCCGTGGTCACGGCCAGCATGGTGCCCTCGACGCCGAAGCCCATGGTCATCACGAACATGCCCGGCAGCAGGAACTCGCGGTAGTCGCCGCCGCCCGGCACGGCGATGGCGCCGCCGAGCAGGTAGCCGAACATGAGCACGAGCAGGATCGGGAACAGCAGGCTGACCACGACCGGCGCCGGCTGGCGGACCCAGTGCGCGAGGTCGCGCCGGGTCATCGTCCATCCGTCGGCGACGGCCCACCGGATGCTGCTCACGCGGACACCTTTCCATCGGTCAGGGTCAGGAACACGTCGTCGAGGGTGGGTCGGCGCAGGGCGATGTCCTCGACCGGCACGCCGGCGGCGTCCAAGGCCCGCACGGTTTCGGTCAGCGCGGCGACGCGGTCACGCACCGGGGCGCTGAGCCGGCGCAGGTCGACGTCCATTTCCGGGTCGACGGCGGCGATCTTGTGCAGGAGTTCGGCGGCCGTGCCCAGGTCGACGGCGTCGTGCACGACCACCTCGATCCGGTCGCCGCCGATCCGGGATTTGAGCTCGGCCGGACTGCCGCCGGCGATCACCCGCCCGGCGTCGATGACGGCGATCTGGTCGGCCAACTGGTCGGCCTCGTCGAGGTACTGGGTGGTCAGCAGCACGGTCGTGCCGTCGGCCACCAGCGACCGCACGGCGTCCCAGACCTCGTTGCGGCCACGGGGATCCAGCCCGGTGGTGGGCTCGTCCAGGAACAGCACCTCGGGCGAGAGGATCATGCCGGCGGCCAGGTCGAGCCGCCGCCGCATGCCGCCGGAGTACTGCTTGACGGCCCTGTTCCCGGTGTCGGCCAGCCCGAACCGGTCGAGCAGCTCGGTGGCCCGCGCCCGGGCCGCCGCCGCACTCAGGTGGTAGAGCCGGCCGAACAGCTCCAGGTTCTGCCGGCCGCTGAGCACCTCGTCGACGGCGGCATGCTGGCCGACCAGCCCGATTCGCCGTCTGACCTGCATGGACCGCGTCGCCACGTCGAAGCCGGCGACCTCGGCCCGTCCGCCGTCGCATTTCAGCAAAGTGCTCAGTATTCGCACGGACGTGGTCTTGCCGGCGCCGTTGGGCCCGAGCAGCCCGCACACCGTGCCGGAAGGAACGTGCAGGTCAAAGCCGTCCAGCGCGATCTTGTCCCCGAACCGCTTGCGCAGCCCGTCGACGAGCACGGCCATCTGCCCCCCAGGGTGAATACTCAAACTTGAATATCGCGCTGCCAGTGTGCACCCGATCCGCCCGGGTATGCAAACTTGAATAAGGTTCAGGCCGGGTGCGGCCAGCTGCCGGCCCGGCCGACCGTGTCCGGGTCGCCGGCCATGGCGTACATGCCGCGGTCGAGCCGCTCGATCAATCCCCTGGTCCAGGTCAGGTCGTCGGCAGCGGCAGAGACCCGCAGCCGGTACAGTTCACGCACGTGCGGCGGCTCCTGCCAGCTCGTCAACAGGTCGTCGGCCTCGGCGTGCACGGCTTCGACGGCCGCCATCCGCACCTCCAACAGGGAGATCGCCTCGGCCCTGGTCAACGCGGGCAGCATGGCCAGGCCCGCGGCCAGCATGTCCGGCCGCGGCTCCGGCTTGCGCAGCGCGTCGGCCAGCAGCCGCTTGAACTCGAACTCACCCTTCTCGGTGAGCTCGTAGTCGGTACGACCCGGCACCGGCCAGTCCTCGCGCAGGAAACCGGCCTTCACGCCCTGCTTCAACGCGTGGTAGATCGAGCCCCACTTCACGTTGGCCCAGCTCTCCGCGCCCCACGACATCAGGTCGTTGCCGATCAGGTAGCCGTGCGCGCGCCCGTAGCCGCGCACCACCCCCAGCACCAACAACCGCGTCGCCGACATGGGGTGCAGCCTAGGGCGGGTACGCCCTGGAGCAGCAGCCCGACGCGCTGCTGCTCGAGGTCGTAAAGAAGGTTTCCTTACAAGGATTTCACCGCAGGTGATCAGCCGTCAAGGTCGCGCGCCGGGTATGCCCGACTTCCGTCGACCCCTCAGTTCCGTCTTACCGCCACGGCGGCCGGAATGACGTGACTGCCCAATGTGCGCGGGGGTGCCTCAGGCCGAACCTCAGGGTGGCCGAAAGGGGAGGTTCGTCATGTGGCAGACCAACGACTCCAACTACCAGTTCGTGATGGAACAGCAGAAGGCCCAGCGGCAGGCCGCCGAGCAGGTCAGGGCGGCGCGGGGCGGACGGCGTCGGCGCTGGTGGAAGCGGGCCAACCAGCCGCAGACCCGTTGACGGTGTGCAACCATGCGATGTGCCGCGTATCGGATCGGGGATTCCGCTCGTCGGCCGTCGCGCGGAGCTGGCGGCACTGGAGTCGGCGCTGTCCGCCGCGGCGGACGGGCGAGCCGGGGCGGTGCTGCTGGCCGGTGATGCCGGCGTCGGCAAGTCGCGGCTGCTCGCGGAGCTGACCGCGCGGGCCGTTGCCGCCGGGGTGAAGGTGTTGACCGGTCGGTGCCTCGACGTCGAGCGCGCCGGCCTGCCGTACCTGCCGTTCGTGGAGGCGCTGGGCCGGTTGCCCGAGTCCGGCGCCTCCCGGCTGGACGACGCCATGGAGCAACTGCGGCTGTTCGAGGCCGTGCACACCGAGTTGGCCGACCTGTCGGCCGATTCGTGCGTGCTGCTGGCCCTGGAGGACCTGCACTGGGCCGATGCCGCGACCCGGGACCTGTTGCTGTTCCTGGTTTCCCGGCTCAATCGTCAGCGGCTGCTGGTGGTGGCCACCTACCGCGTGGACGACCTGTACCGCCGGCATCCGCTGCGGCCCCTGCTGACCGAGCTGGGCCGTTTGTCCACTGTGGAACGTATCGATCTGCTGCCGTTCGACCGGGCCGACGCGATGGCTTTCGTGTCGGCCCTGTCGGACGGCGGGCTGGCCGATGAGACTCTCCGGGGCATCGCTGCCCGGTCGCAGGGCAATGCCTTCTTCTGCGAGGAGCTCATCGCCGCGTACGACACCGCCGTGCCCACCGGTTTGTCGGACCTGTTGCTGGCCCGGGTGGAACGACTGGGTTCCAACGCCCGCCTGGTGGTCCGCGCCGCGTCCGGTGCCGGCGGCGAGGTGGAGCATTCGGTGCTCCAGGCCGTCGCCGAGCTCACCGACCTCGACGAGGCGTTGCGGGAGGCCGTGCAGCACAACGTGTTGGTCACCGCCGAACGCGGCTACGCCTTCCGGCATGCGTTGCTCCGCGAGGCTGTCTACGAGGATTTGCTGCCAGGCGAACGGGTTCGCCTGCATTCCCAGTACGCCCGCGTCGTCACTTCGCCCGCTTCGTTGGCGTATCACGCCCTACAGAGCCATGATCTGCCCACGGCTTTCAAGGCATCGGTGCAGGCCGCCGAGGAAGCCGTGGAGCTTCGGGCCCCGGCCGAGGCCCTGCACCACGTGGAGCAGGCGTTGCAGCTGTTCGGCGCGGTCGCGGAGCCAGGCGTCAGCGAGTATTCGTTGCAGCGCTTGGCTTCTCGCATGGCGCAAGCCGCCGGTGATTCCGATCGGGCGGTAGCCTACGCCCGCTCGGCGATCGGCCTGGCGGAGGATCCGGAGACCGGTGCGGAAGCCCGGCATCAATTGGTGCTGACCCTGATCCCGTTGGAGACGGCTTCGGCGGAGATCGCCGCCGCGGTCGCCGAGGCCTGGGACCTGGTCTGTGACCGGCCGCTGAGCGTCACCCGGGCGCGGATCATCGCGCTGAGGGCACGGGAATGGGCCTGGTACGGCTCGGCCGGGCTGGACATCGACGAGCTGGAGCGACTGGCCGAGCAGGCCCGCGATGAGGCGGTCCAGGTCGGGGCCGACGATGTCGCGGTCGATGCGCTGATCACGCTGGCCGTCTACGCCGAGTGGCGCGATCGGGCCGAGGAGGCCCAGGGGCTGTACCGCGCCGCCGCGACCACGGCGGCCGAGATCGGCGCGTACGCGGTCGAGCTCCGCGCCCGCAACAACCTCGCGGTCAACCTGTACATGCAGGGCCTGTACCAGGAGGTCCTCGCAGTGGTGACCGAGCTCATCGACCGAGCCGTCACAGTGGGCCTGGCCTGGTCCGAGTTGGCGGTTGAGGCCCGGGTGTCACGGATGGGCATCGCGTTCAACACCGGCCATCGCGCCGCGGCCGAAGCGCTTGAGGACCACTCCACCGCGCCACGCTGGGCGTCGATGCGGCTGGAGGCCGCCGCCCTGTACGAGCTGGCCATCGCCGGCCGGTTCGACGAGGTGGACGAGGCGACGGCGCGAATCATGACCTACTCCGACGATGCCAACATCGTCGGGCGCGTCCGCTTCGCACGGGCCGAGGCGGCGCTGTGGCGAGGCGAGCTGCGCGAGGCCGTCGATGAGTGCCTCCGGCTCATCGCATCGATCGCCGACGCGCCCCGGGCCAGCGTCACCAAGGCCCGGCGGGCCGGTGCGCTCGCGGTCGGCGCGCTGGCCGACCTGGCTGAGCAGGCCTGGCGCCGTGGCGACGACGACGCGGCGCGGGATGCCATCGCCGAAGGCGAGCGCGTGCACGAGCTGGCGCTGACCGAGGGCGAGTACTCGTTGGATCACCAGTGGCGCGAGGACATGCGCAATCCGGAGACCGCCTGTATGGAAGCCCGGCTCGACGCCGAGCTCAACCGGCTTCGTGATGACGTCGATGTCGAGCTGTGGCGGGTCGCGGTGGCCAAGGCCGCGACTTTCAAGTACTGGCAGGCTTCGGCGAGATGGCGGCTGGGCGAGGCGCTGATCAATGACGGTCGCCGCGATGAGGCCATTGTGGAGCTTCAGGCCGCGCATGCCGAGGCTGTCCACATGGGAGCGTTGCCGCTGCGCAAGGCCATCGAAGCCCTGGCCAGAAGGGCCCGTATCGGCATCGACGGCGAAGAACCGGACACCGAAGACCTCTTCACCCCGCGAGAACGATCGGTGCTGGAGTTGGTCGCCTCGGGACTGACCAACCGCCAGGTCGGGGAACGCCTCTACATCAGCGAGAAGACGGCCAGCGTGCACCTGTCACGGGTGATGGCCAAGCTCGGCGCGGCCAGCCGGACCGAGGCCGTGTCCGTCGCCTATGAGCGGGGCCTGCTGGATTAAATCTCCGAGACGGGTGGTTGAGAGTTCACATACACCCGACGAGGAGGCTCGGAGCCATGTCCAAGGCGGTCAGGTACAACGAGTTCGGCGGCATCGACGTGCTGGACGTGGTCGACGTGGACCAGCCGGTCCCCGGCCCCGGCGAGGTGCTCGTGCAGGTCAAGGCGGCCGGCATCAACCCCGGCGAAGCGAGCATCCGCAACGGCGCGTTCCACGAGGTATGGCCGTCGACCTTCCCGTCCGGCCAGGGCAGCGACCTTGCCGGCGTGGTCGCGTCGGTCGGTGAAGGCGTGTCCGAGGCCGCGGTCGGCGACGAGGTGATCGGCTGGACCGACGACCGGGCCAGCCAGGCCGAGTACGTCGTGGTGCCGGTGACGCAGCTCACGCCGAAGCCGGCGGCCGTCACCTGGGAGCAGGCGGGCTCGCTGTTCGTGGCGGGAACCACTGCGTACGCGGCAGTTCGGGCCGTTGCACTGTCCAAGGGGGACACTGTTGTCGTCTCCGGCGCGGCCGGCGGGGTCGGCTCGCTGGTCGTGCAGCTGGCCGTGGCGGCCGGCGCCAAGGTGATCGGCATCGCCGGACCGTCCAATAGCGACTGGTTGGCCGCCCACGGCGTGACGCCGGTGGAGTACGGCGAGGGTTTGGCCGCACGCGTCAAGGAAGCCGCTGGTGGGAACGTCAACGCGTTCATCGACACGTTCGGTGCCGACTACGTGGAACTGGCGCTGGAACTGGGTGTCGACAAGGAACGGATCAACACGATCATCAACTTCGCCGCCGTCGAGAAGTTCGGCGTGAAGGCCGAGGGCAACAGCGCCGCCGCGAGCGCCGATGTGCTGGCCGAGTTGGCCTCACGGATCGCCGCAGGCGAATTGGAAATCGTCGTTGCCCGAAAGTACCCACTGGCTCAGGTTCGCGAGGCCTACCGCGAGCTCGAGCAGCGGCACACCCGCGGCAAGATCGTGCTGATTCCCTGAGTTTTCCGGCGCTGACCAGCGGCGAACGGTTCACCGAAAAAATCTTTGAACCGTTCGCCGTGGGGCTCCGTGTACATCGCGAACGGCTTCCGGACAGATCCGGAACCTTGTAGCCACTGGAGAATCCCCATGTCGCGCAAGACTGTTGTGTCCCTTGCCGCCCTCATCGCCGGCGCCGCCGCGATGCTCGCCGCCTGTGGCACCCCGGAGGCGCCGACCGCGTCGCCGGCCACCAGCAACGTGGCCGACTCCACGCCGCTGAACCTGTTGCAGGGCACCGCGAAGTCGAACAACGCCACCCCCGGCACCGGCGACTGGGCCCCGCAGGGCGCGCCGGCCGACGTCTCACGCGCCTGGGTTTCGCTGCGTGCCGGCAAGGCCGGCGATCTCGACCCGGTCGTGCTCAACGCTGCCAACCGCGTCGTCTACGTCTTCGACAAGGACGAGAAGAACAAGTCCAACTGCGTAGATGCGTGCCGGGACACCTGGCCGCCGGTCGAGCTGGGCAAGACGCCCAAGGTGATGTGGGCCGGCATCAACCCGCACGACCTCGGTGTCATTCGCCGGCCCGACGACCACAATCTCCAGCTGACGCTGAAGGGTCGGCCGCTGTACCTGTTCAGCGGGGACAAGAAGGCCTTCGACACCAACGGTGAGGCCGTGAAGAACACGTGGTGGGCCGTGACGCCGGACGGGCAGCGCAACTTCGGCAAGAACACCCCGCCCGGGTCGACCGCGCCGACGACCACCGCGCCGACCGGCGCCCCCACCACCGCGCTGACCGGCAAGAGCGCGATCCTGTTCGATGACGCCAACTTCTCCGACAACGGCGCCTCCCAGGGCGTGGCCGGCCCCGGCTGCCAGAACGTGTTCCGCCCCGACGTCGCGTCCTCCGTCACCATCGACGGGCCGGTCAAGCTGTGGGACGGCCCCAACTGCACCGGCAAGTCCGTCGTGATCACCGGTGACGTCAAGGACCTGAAGACGGTCGGCATGGACAACGCCGTTCGCTCCATCCGCTTCGGCGACGGCGGCGGTCAGACGCCTCCCACCACGACGACGGGCAACGCCGCCCTGACCGCCACCAGCGCCATCCTCGACTCCGGCAAGAACCTCTCGGAGCCCCAGGGCTCGCAGGCCGTGTCCGGCCCCGGCTGCGCGAACGTCACCACCCCCTCGCTCGTCTCCTCCATCCAGGCCGACGGCACGTACAAGCTGTGGACCGGCAAGGACTGCACCGGCAAGTCGATGATCGTCACCGGCAACCAGAACGACCTCAGCACGATCGGCTTCGACAAGATGGTCTACTCGATCCGCTTCGCGGGCTGATCTGACACCTCGAGAAGGGGACCGGCTCCGGCCGGTCCTCTTTTTCGCGCTGTGCCGTCACATCCTCGTGTCGGCGGGGCTCAGGGTGGTGAGAACCCGTTGAGGAGGACGTGATGCAGTTCATCTTCGTGATCCACCACGGCAGCTTTCCGTTGCCCGGCACGCCCGGCGCGGCATCGATCTCGGCCGAGGAACGCAAGGCCGTGTACGCCGACTGGGCCGCCGTCAGCTCGCTCGACAACGTCGCCGGCGGGCCGCCGTTGGGGCTGCCCAAGGACGCCACCACCGTTCGCGTCGAGAACGGCGCCACCGTGCGGACGCCGGGGCCGTTCGTCGGCACCAATGTCGGCGGCTTCATGACGGTCGAGGCCGAGGACCTCGACGCCGCCGTCGCCATCGCCGCGCGCATTCCGCAGGCCCGGCTCGGCGGCGCCATCGAGGTCCGAATCCCGTCCAAGTACTGGTGATCACGCACCGAGCGCGTCGGCCACCCGGCCGACGCGCTCGGTGTCGCGAATGACGTCGATACGGACGATCCTGTCGTCGGCCACGGTGAAGACCATCACCGCGTCCGGACGGCCGCCGATCGTGATCAGGGCCCCCATCGTGCCGTTGACCAGGATCGACCGCAGGTTGCCGCCTTGCGGCGCGCGGGCCTGTTCGGCCACCGCCTTCGCCCCTCGCACGATGTTCGCCGGCTCATCCGTCCGCAGCACCACGTCCGGGTCGAGCACCCTGACCAGCGCGTCGAAATCCGCCGTGTACGCCGCCGCGTAGAAGGCCTCCACCACTTTCCTTTGACGGTGGCGATCCGGCTCCGCCTTCGGGACCTCCGCCCCCTGCACCCTTCTGCGGGCCCGGCTGGCCAGCTGCCTCGTCGCCGCCGGTGTCCGGCCCACGATGCCCGCGATCTCGCCGAACGGCACGTCGAACAGGTCGTGCAGGACGAACGCCAGCCGCTCCCCCGGCGTCAGCTGCTCCAGCACCACCTGGAGGGCCAGGCCCACCGAGTCGGCGAGCAGCACCTCTTGCTCCGGGTCCGGCTCCGCCGCCGTCACCACCAGCTCCAGCGGCACTTCCCGGCGGTGCCTTCTCGACCTCAGCTGGTGCAGACACTCCCTGGCCACCACCGTCGTCAACCAGCCACCCAGGTTCTCGATCTCCGCCTCGGTCCGGCTCAACCGCAGCCACGCGTCCTGCACCGCGTCATCCGCCGCCGTCACCGACCCCAGCATCCGATAGGCCGCCGCCCGCAACCTCGGCCGCTCCCGCTCGAACCGCTCCGCCAGCCACTCCATCGGCACCATCCCGTCGACAAGGCTCACCAACACCTGAGCCTCGGACCACAGTCGATGTGACAGGTCAGCCGAGCTGTTCGGACAGCCCGACGACGATGCCCTCCGGCCCCCGGAGGTAGCAGAGCAGGAAGCTGTCGGCGTACCGCACGACCTCGCCGACCAGCTCCGCCCCGTGCGCCCGCATCCGGGCGACGACCTGCTCGATGTCGTCGACGGCGAACATGATGCGCCGCAGGCCGAGCGTGTTGGCCGGCGCGTCCTTCGGCTCGGCGGCGATCGCCTTCGGGGTGTGGAACATCGCCAGCTCGATACGGCCGTGACCATCCGGGGTCTGCAGCATGGCGACCTCCTCGCGGACGTCGTCGATCCCGATGACGCGCTCCACCCACTCGCCCTCGACCGCACCCTTGCCCAGCAGCTCGAGGCCGAGTTCGACGAAGAACGCGATGACCGCGTCGAGGTCCTCGACCACGATGAGCACGTTGTCCATCCGCTGAATCGCCATTCCGGTCTCCTCCGTGTCCGTCATCCGCCCCTGGGACGGAGCCGCCGGCCCATTCTCGACACACGAAACGGCCGCCACCCGTCGGGTGGCGGCCACTGGCGGACCCGAACTACAGATTCACCGACACCAACCGCTGGCCAGAGGTGTTTTCCACCCGAACGGAGGCGATCTCCGCCGGATCGACCAGCACGCTGGCATCGACGCTGCCCGAAGCCCCGGTGACCTTCCACCCGGCGGCAACGGTCCGCTTGCCGTCCTTGCCGACGATCACGAGTTCACACTGCGTCCCGACCGGCACCCCACTGACGGCGGCAGAAAGATGCGACCACCCGGACGTGTCGGCAAACGCCAAGCCCAGAGCGGCCCCGGTCCCGGCATCGGTGGCGGAAGCACGAATGGGACCGACGGTCTCCCCGGCCCGGCCGACGGCGACACCGGTGGTCAACGCGACGCCGAGCACGACGGCCGCGGCGGAGGCAAGAATGGCCCCGCGGCGACGCCGCCGGGCGGAGGACTCGGCGCGGATCTGACGAAGGGCGCGTTGCAGGACAAGATCGTCGGCGGGTGGCGGGCCGTTGAGCACGGTGTCGACGATGCGCTGGAACTCATGGAACTCGGCGACCTCGTCGCTGCACTGCACGCAGGTCTGGAGGTGCCGCTCGAGCAGCCGCGCCCGCCCCTCGTCCAGCGTGCCGGCGAGGTAGCGCTCCACTTCCGGGTTTTTCATGACAACGACCGTTCCAATCCCGCCTCGACCCCAGGGAGAAATCCGCGCAGCGCGCGAAGTGCGTGGTAGCACCGGGACTTCACGGTCCCGAGCGGAATGCCGAGCGCCTGCGCGGCCTCGCTGGCGGTGCCGCCGAGCAGGTAGATCTGCTCAAGGACGTCACGGTGCTCAGCGGACAGCCGCCCCAGCGCGGCGCCGACGACCATCGAGTTGACCACGCCATCGGCATGGTCACGGGAAACGGCGACGTCGACGGGCGGCTCGGCGACCTCCTGCGGCCGCGAGGCCCGGGCGCGTGCCTTGTCCGTGACGAGATTGCGGACCACGGTCAACAGCCAGCCCCGAACGGACCCCATGCCGTTCACCAGGCTGTCGGGATGCTGCCAGGCCCGCACCAACGCCTCCTGCACGACGTCCTCCGCCGCGGCGCGGTCCCCGGTCAGCCGATACGCGTACGCCAGCATGGCCCCGCCGTGCTCGCGGTACAGCGAGCGCAGCAGCGCCTCATCGGCGACGTCCTGGCGGGCGCGCCTGCTCAGCCCGGCCATCAGCACCACCTTCCGTGTCACCCCCGTGCACCGACCGGAAATCCCGATCGGGCTCATCGAGGAACACGGTCATCACGGGCCGCCGGCCGACCGCTTGGCGACTCCGGCCGCCGACACCTGCCCGTTCGGTCAAACGTCCACAGTGGAGGGCGGCCGGGTCCGTGCGACGCCCTGCACACCGCACGGGCCCGACCTACGTGACACACGAGCGGATGGCCGGACAGGTTCACCACGAATCCGGACTGAACCGCCCGACCCGCCCACCCGTGTTTGCGGCAACCCATCCGAACAACCCACGGAGCGCGGAGCCATGCGGCTGACCAATGTGATCATCTCTTCGTCCCTCCTGGTCACGGCCATGATCACGATGACCGCGTGCTCCATTGGTGGCACGCCGCAGGCCGCCGACGTGAAGCCGGTCGAGCAGGTCGTCACGCTGCCGACCCCGAGCGCGGTGCCGCCGCCGACGGTGGCCAAGACGCAGCGGCTGGTGCAGATCTTCAGCGGCCCGTCGGATCAGCCGATGACCCAGGACGCGCACGACGTCGTGCTCAGGGCGACCACGTCCGAGAAGATCGGCACGTTCCTGACCGACGGCAACGGCATGACGCTGTACATGTTCACCAAGGACACCAACAAGAAACCGACCTGCCTGAATGACTGCGCGAACACCTGGCGGCCGCTGCTGATCGCCTCCCCGGGCAAGATCTACCCGGACGGCCTCGACCCGCAGGCCGTCGGCTACGTCGAGCGTCCCGAGGGCACGTGCCAGGTCACGGTCAACGGCCAGCCGGTGTACTACTTCTCCGGCGACAAGGCGCCGGGCGACATCAACGGCCAGGGCGTCAAGGGAACCTGGTTCGCGGTCACGCCCACCGGCGGCCCGGCGCAAGGCAAATAGGTCAGCAGTGACGGCCGGAGTTGATGCAGTCGACGATCGTCCCCATCAGCGCGTCCGGCAGCACATCGACGAACATCGCGTGATCGGTCACGGAGCTGAAATGCTCCTCCGGGAAGGCGTCGATCGCGTAATGGATGCCGGGCGGCAGCGTGTACGCGACCTCGATGTGCAACTCCGGCACCGGGAACGTGCCGACCCGGCAGCCGCCGCCGGCCTCCGGGAACACCAGGTGGCTGCGGTGATCGGGACTGTCGGTGGCGGATCCGTTCCAGCAGCTGGGGAAGTCGTACACGCGAATGGTCTGCTGTCCGCTGCCGCACTGCGGATAGTCCATGGTGACCTTGTCCCGCGCGCCCGAACAAGTCCACTGCACGTGCTCGGTGTTGGCCAGGCCTTCAGTCGTGGCATGCGGGTTTCCCGTGGTGGCACGAAGAAAACGTGGCATGGCGATGACGCTGCTGACCGGGCTGCCGCGGTATTCGATACGCACCGAGCTCGGCACCGCGATAGTGCTGTGGTCCATGGACATCCCGTCCATGCCGTCCATCGCGGTCATGGTCGACGGCAGCAGGAGCACCGGCCAGTAGTAGGTCGACTTGTCGCCGAGCTGGCACGTGGTCTCGGCCGCGGCCAGGCTGTCATTGGTGGACAGCGCATTCACCGACTTGTTGCCCACGTAGTCGTGCACGTGATGGGCTCCGCCGACGACACCGGGCTGCGCGACCAGGTTGTCGGAGTTGTACATCCGCTCCTGGTTGCGCCCGCAGTCGACGTGCCAGCTGCCGGTCGAGCCGGTCGAGGCGAACGCCACCGGCGTCGGCGCGGGGTTCGCGTCGGCGATGTCGATGTAGGTCGCGCCGGCCGGCGCGCTCAGCCAGCGATACGTCACGATCCCGCCGGCAACCAGCGCCAAGCACAGCACGGGCAGCACCACCCGCCACAGCTTCACCGCCGCAGCATCACAAACGGCCCGGCCGCGGGACAAATCAGGTCAGTGATCGGGCAGAGGTACAGGTCCGTTCGGCCGAATCAGCCGTTGGCCGAAAGGAATTGGCGTAGCGCCGGGTTGACCGCGTCCGGATGGGTCAGGCTGAGGAAGTGCGCCCCGCCCTCGACCAGCACCAACTCGCCCTTGGGCACGGTTTCGGCGATCTCCTTGGCCCGCTCGACGGGGTAGGCGGCGTCGGCGGTTCCGTGCATCACGAGCGTCGGGCAGGCGATCTCACCCAGTCGACCGAGGACGCTGTCCCGCCGGGTCAGCGTGTCCAGCAGCACCGGCACCCGTTCGTACGGCAGCGCGCGCAGCTTGACCTTCCATGCCGAGTTGTCCATGTCCCCGACGCAGATGGTGGCGACCATGTCGAGCAGCTGATCGGTCGGCCCCTGCGTGGTCCACAGCGTGCCGAGCCCGCGGTACGCCTCGGCGACCTGCGGATCCTCTTCCGCGGCCGAGCTGCCCAGCACGGCCAGTGCGGTCACCCGACCAGGGGCCAGCAGCGCCACGCGGAGCCCGACGAACCCGCCCTGGCTGGTGCCGACGATCGCGAACTGGTCGATGCCGAGCTCGTCGACCACGGCCAGCACGTCCTCGGCCACGTCCCAGTAGGTGAACGGCCCGTCGACCGGCGTCTGGCCGTGCCCGCGTTCATCCACCGTGACCAGGCGAAATGTGTCGCCGAATGCGGCGATCTGGGGCGCGAACATGTCGCCGTCCATCAGGAAGCTGTGCAGCAGCACGACCGCCGGGCCGGTGCCGCCGTGGTCCACGAAATGCGTCACGTCGCGCCTCCGCTGTGAGACAATCATCGTATTTGTCTCACAAGGAGGCCGGATTGACAAGGAACAGCACCGAGGACGTGGTCCGCGCGGCCACCGCCGCCTACCTCGCCGGCCTGCCGCTGGACATGTCCGCGCTGGCCGCCGACCTGGGCCTGAGCCGCGCCACGCTGTATCGACGCATCGGCAACCACGACGAGCTGGTGGCCATGGTGCTGGCCGAGCAGACCGAGCGCACGTTCCACCACTGCCTTGAGACCGTCCGCGCCGAGGGCCTTGACCGTGTGCGGGCCGTCTTCAAGCAGTTCATGTACGCCGTGATCAGCGCCGAACCGTTGCGGGCCTTCATCGAACGCGATCCACTGCTGTTCATCCGGATCGTGCTCGCCCCCGGCCTGGTCGAACAGCGCGCGACGACGCTGTTCGCCAAGCTGCTGGCCGAGTCCGGTGTGGACTTCGCGGTGCCGACGGCCGTGCTGGCGCAGGCGATCGTCCGCATCGGCGACTCGTTCATGTACACCCATCTGCTCGGCGGGCACGAGCCGGCGACCGACAACGTGATCGCGCTGGTCAACCTCCTGCTGGATTCGGCGTCGCGGTAAGGGCTTCCAGCGCGCTGGCCTGCGTTCGCCAGTCGACCGCGTTCGGCGTGCCGCCGGCCCAGCGCAGGCCGAGGCGGTTGAGCGGGTCGCGATCGTTGGCCCACAAGGAGTTGGCCTGCGTCTGAAGGTACGGCTGGTAGCCGAGCTCGGCCAGGTAGCGGACGAGAATTCCCTTGAACTGCTTCTGATTGTCGTCGCAGCTGGGCTCGCAGGATTCGGTCAGCACGCCCTGGCCGACGGCATTGGCCAGTCTTGTCGCCGTGTTGAGCCAGATCTGGTTTCCGCTGACCGTGTACAGCTCGGTGAAGCCGCCGATCGCCAGGCCCTGGTTGTACGTCCAGACCGTCTGCCCGTTGTTGCGGCAGTCGCTGGTAAGGCCGTCGTTGACCTGGTTCTGCCCGTTGATCAGACCGCTGTTCAGGTACCAATTCCCCGCCGCCACAGCCCTTTGACCCCAGACGGTGTCACCTGGCGTGTCTACGTGCAGTGCTGCGGTGAGCCTCAGGTACAGCCCGTTGGTCACGGCGTTCTTGTACGTGCGCTCGCGATCCCACCACACCCCGCCGCCACACTTGCTGTCCCAGAAACCGTTGACGTAGTTGCCAATTGTCGTCGCCTCGGTCAGATAACGCTGGTCGTGCGTGTACTCGTAGGCGGCGATCCAGGCCAGTCCCCACCACGCCGTGTCGTCGATCGCCCGGCTGATGAAGTCGCCCTCGATCGCGTCACCGGACTTCGTGCCAGCCGGGAAGGTCCCCTTGTTGACGTCGAACGTGCGGCCGACAACCCAGTCGTAGTCATGGTTTCCGGACTTCTGGAGGTAGTCGATCAACGCCGTCAAGGTGGCCGCCGAGTTCCACCAACTGCTCGGCCACCATCCCTGATAGGCGTCGAAGTCGTACATCAACGCGTCGGCCGCCGCGCCGGCCTCGTCGGCGCCGGACGGGCCCAGGCCGTGCAACTTCCGTTGGCGTGCGTGGCTTCCTTGCCACAGGCCCTGATGACTCCGCCGTACAGCTTGGCTTTCGGATCCCTGGTGGCGAACATGGCCGTGCGGCCCGATGTCGTACGGCCGAGCGACGACCCGTCCGGCCAGCTCGCCCCCTCGTTCCAGCTCCGATCGAGCCACACCTCGTCGCCGGGCCCGTTGCCCTCCATGGTCGCCCAGGCCATGCCGTTGTTGTCGGTGTGCAGCCGGATCGTGCGACCGTAGATCGTCGTCGGCGCAACCGGTTGTGTGTCACCGTTCTGCTGGCTCGTGCCGTCGCAGACCTTGTCACACACGGTGGGGTACAGCCAATCCGTGCACCCCACCGCCTGCGCGTCGCCGCAGGCCCGGATCACGCCCCGGCGATGCCCCACCGGGTCGTAGACGTTGTACATCAGCGTTCTCGTGCCGGTCCACGTGCTCGGGATGCTCGCCTTGCCCAGCAGGCCTTCCCAGGTCCGGCCGCCGTCCCAGGAGCGGTCCAGCCACACCGCGTCGCCGGTCGTGCCCAGATCGATGCTGGCCCAGGCCATCCCGTCCGGCACCGAGACGTGCAGCTGGACCTTGCGGCCGTTGATGTTCTTGTCCGGCAGGGGAAACGTCTCCTGCTGCACCCTCGACGGATCAAGGGTGTCGCAGGACGTGGCACACACGGTCGTCGTGGCCGCCGCGGCAGGGACCGGCGGCAGCGCCAGGACGATCAGGAGGAGCGGCAGGAACCTGATCACCCTTCGCAGCATGGCAGCGCTCTCACGCCACCGGCACCCCTCTGCCACGATTCTGACCAGAACCGGACAACCCGACGCTGTGAACGGACCATTCCCAAACTCCGAGTCGAGGAATGGTCCGTTCCGAACTCCAAGGCTTGACTAGCGGCCCGGCAGGCGGTAGTTCGGGCCGAGTGCGGCGCCGCGGTCCGGCTTGTACTGGTCGAAGCCGCGCGAATCGCACTGGAGACCGCCGTTGATGCAGTGCTTGACCAGCGCGGCCAACGTCGGCGGGTCCCAGGCGTTGAAGAAGTCGTAGTGCCACGAGTAGCCGCGCCCGCTGGCCAGGTGCACCTGCGACATGTCCCCGCTGACCGGGAACGCGATCTTGAATTCCAGCATCGGCACCGGCACCGGATGGTCGGCCGGGCAGGTCAGCGTGACCCGGTCCGGATAAGCCATGTGGCTCTTGTGATCGGCCGAGTCCAGGTGCACGCCGTCCCAACAACTCGGTGCCTGGTAACGGATGTTGGCCTGGCTGCCGTCGACGCAGTAGGACGGGAAGTCCCAGTTGTGGAAGCTGTCGCCGCACTCCCAGCCCTCGATGGCGCCGGGCGCGTGCTGGAACTCGTCCTGGGTGGCCATCATGTCGCCGACCACGAACTTCAGGCCCTGCGGGAAGGGCTGCACCTTGGTGTAGTCCAGGATGCCGGACTTGTAGTACACGACCTGCGGCCAGGTTGACAGGATCGGCTGGTTTCCGTTGTACAGCGTGGGAAACCAGTACGCCGACAGGTCGTCCGGCGCCAGGCAGGTGGTGGCGCCGACACCGGCGGCCAGCAGCGACTGCAGGGTGGTCGCCGCGTTGGTCGTGGTGTTGCCGAGGAACGTGTGGTCGTGCGACTTGCCGGGCTGGTTGGGATAGACGATGGGGTCGTCGGGTTGGTGATGGGTGATCGTGCAGTCGGCCTGGAACTCGTGATGGGTCACGGTGTCGTCGGCCTGAGCGACCGGCGTCAGCGCGAGCACCAGTGCCGCGGCGAGGAGCAGGGCCTTGCGGGACACGGGCTTCTCCCTACTGGTAGATGCCGAACTCGAACAGCGAATAGCCGTACGCGGTGCCGCGCTGGGTGCCGGTCAACCGGACGAACCGGCCGGAGCCGCTCACATCGAAGTCCTCGACGCCGCCGGTTCCGGTGGTCGTGGCATGGATCGTGGTCCAGTTCGAGTTGCCGTCCGGCGACACCTGGATGGTGTACGCCCTGCCGTACGCGGCTTCCCACACCAGTTGGATGTGGTGGATCGCCGTGGTCCGGCCGAGGTCGACCTGGATCCACTGTGGATCGGACCAGTCGGTGGCCCACCGGGTCGCGGTGCTGCCGTCGACGGCGTTGCTCGGCGGGTAGGGAGCACCGTTTCCCGTCGCCTGGTAACTGGAAGCGGTCGTCGGCTGGCCCCGGGCCACATTGGTGCCGCTGACCGGCGGCACGGTCACGTTGATCGACTTCGTCTCGACGGCCACGTTGCCGTGCCCGTCGTAGGCGTACACGTACACCTTCCAGACGCCGAGCTGGTTCGGCGCGGTGACACTGAAGGAATTCGCGCCGGTCTGGGTGAAGTCCGCGTACCGCAAGGTGGTGCTGTTGTCGACGTACTTGCTGGTGTACATCAGGTTGTAGCGCACGGAGCCGGTCACGTTGACGCTCACCGCGAACTGCTTGCCCGCGCTGACGTTCTGCGGCACCGACATGCTCGTGATCACCGGGCCGGCCAGCGTGGCCGGCGAGCCGCCGTAGCTCTGGGCGACCTGGTAGTACGTCGGGAACTTCCAGCCACCTGGTTCGAGGTTGAACCAGATACCGCCGAAGTCGTTCTCGTTGCCGTAGTTGAACAACGTGGCCCCGAGCGAAACGCCGGTGTGTCCCTGAATGCAATTCCACGCGCTGGCGTAGCCGGCAACCTTCTGCTGGTCGGACGGTTCGGTCGGCACCCCGTTGGCGTCGTTGGGCACCTCCCACTCGCCGGCCTCGCCGGACTCCGTGACGATGTACGGCTTGGTGTAGCCGCCGTTGATCCAATCCTGCTTCACGTTGCAGACGGCGCCGTAGGAGTTGACCGCGTACAGGTCGAGCGACGGCGTATTGCCCTTGTAGTAAGGCCAAGCGCCGGTCCAGGCGTCGGTCGAGGTCACCGGATGGTTCGGGTCAGCGGCGTGGATGGCCTGCGCGACCCGCTCGACGTAGCGGGCGTAGGCGTTGCGCTCCGCCTCCAGCTGCGCGCCGGAGTAGGTGTTCTGCAACGTCAGCAGGACCTCGTTGCCGACGTCCCACATCAGCACGCCCGGATGGTTCTTGTACGCGTTCACCTGCTGGACGATCGAGTTCAGCGTGCTGTCCTCGTACGCCGTGTCGTTCACGAAATCGGTGCCCTGGTTGAGCCAGAACCCGTTGATCACCTTGATGTTGACGGCGGCAGCGCGATCCAGCAGCGGCTGACTCGAGGCATCGGTGCCCCAGGTCCGGACCGTGTTGACGCCGAGCTCCTTGAGGTCCTGCATGTGCGCCTCGGCCGTGGCGCTCTGCGGGCCGAACGTGACTCCCTTGATGTAGTAAGGATTTCCGTTCACCGACAGGCCCCAGTTGCCCTGGCCGCCGGTCACCTTGACCACGCTGCCGCCGTTCGGCACCGGCGGGGTCGTCAGCGGCGGCGGGGTCGTGCCGGTGCTGGTGTAGACGCCGACAGAGCCGATGCTGAGCACGCCGCCGGACGACGTCTGTGGGCTCGGCGAGGTGCAGCCGCACACCGTGTTCGGGTAGCCACCGCCGATCGCCAGGTCGAACACGAGGTAGAAGCCATGATCGACGGCGGCCTGCCATGTGCTCACGCCGACCTGGCTTTCCCTTACCTGCCATACCTGTTGGCCGTCGATGGTGAACCGGATCTGCTCGTCACTGAGCGTCCGGTCGATCACCTCGGCGTAGGTGTGATAGGCGGTCTGGCAGTCGCCGCAGGTGCCGAGGCCGCTGGTCATGCCGTTGTACTCGCCGCAGTTGCCGCCCGGAACCGTGCCGCAGTGCAGGGTTTCCGATGACTGCGCCCGCCCGTTGACGCCTTCCATGATGTCGGTCTCGCCGACCGCCGGCCATGACCCGGGATTGCCGCGGTAGGCCGATCCGTAGGCCCGGAAGGCCGGCCAGTAGCCGAGCGCGTTGGCCACGTTGGGCTGCTTGATCGACGCCGTGATCATCAGCTGGCCGCCTTGTGGCGCGGCGAAGTCCGTACGCTGCGACTCGATGCGTCCGGAGGTCCAGTTGCCGTTGTTGTTCAACGCCGTCAGGTTGACGTGGCCGTTGCCGTCGAGGGCGACGTTGGCCGGCGTGTTGGTCTCCACCTCGCCGCTGGACGGGTTCGGCCCGTTGGCCGTGATCCAGTTCGCCGCGTTGGGAGCACTGCCGGCCGCGCCGGGGAAGTTGTCCGTCCAGACCGGGTTCCACTGCGGGCCGCCCGGCTGGTCCGTGCCGCCGTAGACCTGAAACTCCCACAGCGAGTAGCCGTAACCATTGGCGCGCTTGGTCCCGTAGATACGGACGTAGCGGCCGCTGCCCGACACGGAGAGCGTTTGCCGACCGCCCGTTCCGGCCGTGGTCGAGTAGATGTCATGCCAGTTGTTGACGCCGTCGTCGGAGACCTGGATCTCGAAGCTGGTCGCGTACGCCGCTTCCCACTGCAGAACGACCTGGCTGATCTGCTGGGTGGAGCCGAGGTCGACACGTAACCACTGCGGATCGTTCCACGCGCTCGACCAGCGCGTGTTCGGATCGCCGTCGACCGCCGCCGAGGCCGGCGTGCCGCCGCCCTCCTCGGTCGAGGCGAGCGCCGGTTTGCCTTGCGAGAGCAGGGTTGCGGCGGCATGGGCGGGGGCGGGACGAGCACCGGTGCGCACAGACCGAGCACGAGCAGCAGCGCACAGGAGAGAGCCTTCATCGGATCTCCAGAGGTACGTCGTGGCAGCGGACCGAGTAGCCCCTCTGGCGGGAGAGCGCTCTCCGAACTGATACACAGGTTTACCGGAGGTTCACAGGTGCGTCAAGAGAGCGCTCTCCAAGCCGCCGGCTCAGGAGGACGCGCGGACCACCAGCACCGGCTCGAAGATCACCGAGGTGACCCGCTGGCCTTCGCCGCCGATGTGCTCCAGCACCAGGCGGGCCATCTCCGCCGCCATGTCCTCCACCGGCTGACGGATCGTGGTCAGCTGCGGCCGGCAGCCCAGCGCCGCGCCGCTGTCGTCGAAGCCCACCACCGAGACGTCTTCCGGCACACGCTTTCCGTGCCGGCGCAACACGTCGATGGCACCCATGGCCATCAGGTCGTTGGCCACGAACAGCCCGTCGAACTGCTCCTTGGCCAGCAGCGCCTCCGTCGCCCGCTCCCCGCCGACCTGCGTGAAGTCGCCTTCTGCGCTCGGCACGAACGCCTGGCCGTGACGCGCCATCGTCGACCGGAAGCCGGCCAGCCGATCTTGTCCCGCCGGCGTGTCCATCGGTCCACTCACCGTCGCCACCTGCCGGCATCCCCTCGCCACCAGGTGTTCCGCCGCCAGCCTCGCCCCGTCTTCGTGGGCCACATCCACGTAGCTGATCGGCGTCGGCCGCACCGGCCGGGCAAACATCACCGTCGGCACCCCCGCCTCGGTCAGCTGTCCCGGCAGCGGGTCCCTCGGGTCGATCGAGATCAGCAGCACCCCGTCGAACCGATCTTGCTTCAGCCGGTTCATCAGCTGGGCTCGGGCTTTCTCCGAGTCCACCAGCATCAGCACCGGGCTCACGTCCAGCGGGCCGAGCACCCGCAGCACACCGCTCACCACGCGGCCGAAGAACGGGTCCGCGAACACCCCTCCCGGGAACGCGTCTTCATGTTTGCTCGGCTCCGACACCACCAGCGCCACCGCGCCGGCCCTCCGTGTCACCAGCGACCGCGCCGCCCGGTTCGGCACGTACCCCGTCTGCTCGATCGCCTTCTCCACTGCTTCGCGCAGCTCCGGGTCGACGTTGCGGATGCCGTTCACCACCCGCGACACCGTCGCCCTCGACACCCCCGCCACCTTCGCCACATGCTCCAGCGTCGGCGGCGCCTGATCGGTGCTCATGCAGCATTTGTAGCACGCCCAGAGAGCGCTCTCCCTGGCAATGACCCACCGCCCCACCCCTCATCCACAGGCCCCGCCGCAGCCACTTCCCCGGCCAACTTCGCGCCGGGTCACCGTTTCCCCCTCCTCCCACGCAACCTTCGACTCCCGGCCATCGTCTATGGCTGTGACCGGGGCGCGTGGATGGTCGGACGGGAGGTTGCATTGATTCGTGCGGACCGTGAACTGCTCGCCGAACTCATGAGCGTCAACGACGCCGTGCCCGCGGTGACCCTGGCCATGCTCGACGGCACCTTCAGCCGTCAGCAACACGCCGACTTCGGCGCCCGCCTGGTGGCGCTCGGCCATGCGCTGAGCGCTCGTGGCCATCAGCTGCCCGCTGTCGTGATCGACGGCAGCGTCGTCTGACCGATCGGCCCGCGTGCGGAGTTGCGCCGGACGCGGGCTCGATCGTGCCGTCTTCCCTGGATCGACGGCGAAGGCCGCTCCGCTGCGCGCCCGCGCATGGGAGCATCGGCGCATGGGGAGCTTTCGGTCGCTCGACGGCCTGCGGCTGGCCGGGACCGTGACCGCGCCGCTGTCGGGCGTGCCGCACCGGGCGGTGGTTCTCGCCCACAGCGAAGGCCTCGACCGGGACGAGAACGGGCTGTTCCCGCTGCTGGCCGAAGAACTGGCGGTCGAAGGCGTTGCCTCGCTGCGGTTCGATCATCGTGGGCACGGCGCGAGCGAAGGCGTGCAGGAGGAGCGGACGCTCACCGAGCATCTGAATGATCTTCGCGCTGCCGTCGAGTACATCCGGGCCGAGACCGGGGCGCGGCGGGTGTCGTTGCTGGGCACGAGGTTCAGCGGCGGGCTCGCCGCCTTCTACGCCGCGCGCCGGCCGACGGAGTTGGACCGTCTGGTGCTGCTCACGCCGCAGCTGAACTTCAAGGGCGACTACATCGATCAGAATCCGAACTGGGCCGGCGGGCGCGTGGCGTCACCGCAGCTGGCCGAAGTCGGCTATCTGGAGCACGGGCCCGGCGTGCGGCACGGGCGGGCGTTTCTCAACGAGGCGTTCTGGGTGCGGCCGAGCTTCGTGTTCGGCGAGATCCTGCCGCCGACGCTGATCGTGCACGGGACCAAGGACGACCGGATTCCGGTCGAGTCGTCCCGGGCCGCCGCCCGGCGGTTGAAGGTCGACGACGTGCTGGTGGAGATCGACGGCACCTGCGAGGAGAACGAGAACCTCGTGGCCGAGCGGGTCGTGGAGTGGATCACGTTCAGCGAGTGAACAGCACCAGCGCGCGGGGCAGCAGCCCCGTCTTCGCGTGCCGGCCGCGCCGCGTCCGCAGCGCCACCTTGTTGATCACCTCGACCGTCACCCCCACCATCTGACGGCGGCTCAGGCCGTCGCGCTTGGGTCTCACCAGTCCCCACAGCGCCGCCCCCGCCACCGCCAGCAGGTACGCCGTGGCCGCCACGGTGATCAGCACCGCGATCACCACCGCGGTCAGCAGGAAAAAGACGATCATGAATGGCAGCAGGATCGGGTTGAGCGAGCGGTCGCGGCGGTAGTGGACGGAGTCTGCGTGCTCGTCGGCACCCAGCTTCATGATTGCTCCCGGTGTTCGAATTTAATTCGGATCTTGCTGGAGCAAATTACAAGTAGTTTACACGAAAACCATCCACTTCCACCCGTCGATGTTCCTTCCATGACCACGCCACCACTATCGACCTAGGAACACCCTCCGCAACGGGTCCCACCCACACCCAGTTCCACCGTCCACACCAGACAGTTGATCATTCACCCACCATCCCCCCAGCTCACACCGACACCCAAGACCCACACCCACCCGCCAACATCACCCACTCGGCGTAGTCAATATTGATGAGACCACCCACAGTGCGCCCCCGCATGAGCATCGCCCCACCCCCGACCCCACCCCGCCCCAACGTGCACCCCACCCACCCCACCCCCAAAATAGCCAAAAAGAAAGCAAGGAAGAAAAGAAAGAAGAAAACCAGACGAACCAACAAAAGAGGCAACACAGAAGAAAAGGCGACCGAACGCGACAAGAACACACACGCCAGAGAAAGAAACCGAGCACAGCAAGAACAAGCGAAGAAAGAACGATCAGGGGCCGACAGACAAAAGAAAGGAGCCCGAGAAGAAGACCAGAGAACGAGAACGAGAGGGAGGGGAGAGGGAGGAGAGAGAGGGAGGGAGGGAGGAGGGAGGAGGGACAGGGAGAGGAGGCAGGAGAACCTAGAGCCCAAGGCCGGCGGGCGGGCGGGCGAAGCGAAGCCACCCACCACCAAACGCGCCCACCGGAGGGCGAGCGAAGCGAAGCCCGGGGGCGTGGGGGCGGAGCCCCCACATCGGGGGTCTGGGGGTCGCCCCCAGAACAAAGAACGGGAGGTCCATGTCTGCGCTTTCCGCAGACACAGACCTCCCGGCCTCGCGTGGAGCTGAGGGGAATCGAACCCCTGACCTTCTCGATGCGAACGAGACGCGCTACCAACTGTGCTACAGCCCCGTCGTACTTCGGCTTCCGCCTTGGTACGGGTTGAACTATAGCAGGGCGGTGGGGGGTGGTTTTGCCACCCCCGGTTCAGCCGGCGACGCGGCGGTAGCCGCGGCGGTGGGGGAGGTCGAGGTCTTCGAAGGCGGGGTCTTCGTCGTCGATGTCGACGACGACGGTGCCGTTGAGGGTGGGTCCGGGCCGGTAGGGGGCTCGGGCGGGCGTGGAGCGCGGGGCGTCTTCGTATTCGGAGAGCTCGGGCTCGACGGGGGCCGTGTCGACGGGAGCGGCGACGGTCTCGGCGGGTGCGTAGTCGTCGTATTCGGCTTCGTCGTCGTATTCGGTTTCGACGAATTCGGCTTCGTCGGCGTCGCGGCCGCGCATGCGGGCTTGCCGGCGTTCGCGGACGTCGTTCTCGATGCGGACTTGTCGCCGCAGGTAGACGAGGTAGCCGACGAGCAGGAGGTCGACGCCGCCGTGGCCCCACCAGACGATGGGCATGACGAGGCCGGCGAACAGGGCGCTGAGCACGGAGAGCACGAGCAGCAGCAGGACCATGCGCTGCCGGAAGGCGTATTTGGCCCGCGCGGCGGTGGCCGCGGCTTCGGGGTCGTAGCCGCCGCGCCCGGGTCGGTAGCGGCGTGGCGTGTCCTCGTAGTCGCGGTAGTCGTCGTCCGTGATCGCTGTCTCGGACTCGTCGACGTTCATGTCGATCTCCTCCTCAACATCCTCGGTGCCGCCGTGGAGCACGCGGGCGGCCAGTGCCGAGTCGGAGGTCTTGGCCACCTCCGCACGCTTGCGCGCGATCATCGGGACAAGGACGACGAGCCATGCCACGACCAGGGCGACGATGATCAGTGAGCTGGGCATGTTCGTCACCTCCCCCGTCAGTTCGATGGGCGTGCGCTGTCCGCAGACGCCACGTTAGTCACAACAGTCACACGTGTCTCCGAGGCGCGCCGGGGATACACGGTTCCGCAAGTGTGGCGAAAAGCGCACCAATGGGTGAACTCGATTACGCGCGCTGGGCTCTTCCGGCTGCGACCAAACGGTCTACCAGGCCGTCCGTGACCTCTTCGGCCGTCAGGGCGAAGCAGATGTGGTCCCTCCAGCCGCCGGCCACGTCCAGATAGCGGCGGAACAGCCCCTCCTCGCGGAACCCGAGCTTGGTCAGCACCCGCACGCTGGGGGTGTTCTCGGGCCGCACGGTGGCCTCGATGCGGTGCAGCGCGGCGTTGCGGAAGCAGTGGTCGACGACGAGCGCGGTGGCGGCGGTGGCCACGCCTCCCCCGGTGACCTCGCTGTCGACCCAGTAGCCGACCCACGCGGAGCGCAGCGATCCCCGCAGCACGTTGCCGACGGTGACCTGTCCGGCCAGCACGCCGTCGACGAGGATCATGAACGGCAGGGTCTGTCCCCGCCGGGCCAGCCCGCGCAGCGCCGACCACTGGCTGGGCCAGGCCAGCACGCCGTTGCGCTCTTCCCAGCTGCCGGGCGCGGTGGGCTCCCAGTTCTCCAGGTGGGAGCGCTCGCGGATACGGATCCGCGACCACGTGCTGGCGTCGAACAGACGAGGTGGGCGCAGCTCGACGACGCCGGCCGGCACGGCCAGCGGGCCGAGGCGCACCGGCCATCCCGGGTGTCGACCGCCGCCGAATTCGGCGATCTCCATGGGCTCACCCACGCTGGGCGAGGAAGCACACCTGGATCTCCTCCCCGACGCCGACGTCGGTGACGTCCTCGTCGACCACGGCCAGGCAGTTGGCCTCCGCGAGCGACGCCAGCAGGTGCGAGCCGGACGTGCCCAGCGGTTGCAGCAGGAAGTCGTCGTTGTTGCTGTCCCGCAGCAGCTGCCCGCGCAGGAACCCGCGCCGCCCCTTGGTGGACGTCAGCGGTGACAGCAGCCGCGCGGCGACCATGCGCCGGTACGGGTTGGCCTTGCCGAGCGCGGTGCGGATCAGCGGCCGGACGAACACCTCGAACACGACCAGCGCGCTCATCGGATTGCTGGGCAGCAGGAACGTGGGCACGGCGTCCGGGCCGAGCCGGCCGAAGCCCTGCGCGGAGCCGGGGTGCATGGCGACCCGGGTGGTGTCGAGGTCGCCGAGATCGGCCAGCGCGGCCCGCACCTCGTCGCCGCTGGTGCCACCGACACCGCCGGCGATCACGACGATCTCGGACAGCAGCAGCCGTCCCTCCACGATCTCGCGGAGCCGCCGTGGGTCGCCGGGCACGATGCCGACCCGCGACACCTCGGCCCCGGCGTCCCGCGCGGCGGCGGCGAGCGCGTAGGAGTTGACGTCGTAGACCTGGCCGGGGCCGGGCGTGCGGTCGATGTCGACCAGCTCGTCGCCGACGCAGATGATCGACACCCGCGGCTTGGGGTGCACCAGCACCTTGTCCCGGCCGACGGCGGCCAGCAGGCCGACCTGGGCGGAGCCGATGGTGGTGCCGCTGCGCACGGCGACGTCGCCGGTCTGCACGTCCTCGCCGGTGCGGCGGACGAAGGCAGCCGACGGCACCGACATGTTCACGGTCACCTTGGCCGGGTGGCCGTCGGTGTAGCCGAGCGGGACCACGGCGTCGGCCAGCGTCGGCAGCGGCGCCCCGGTGGCCACCCGGACGGCCTGCCCGGGCTGGAGCCGTCGGGGCTGGCGCGACCCGGCCGGGATCTCCCCCACCACGGGCAGCGAGACCGGGCTGTCGTTGGCCGGCTGCACGTCGACGCTGCGCACCGCGTAGCCGTCTACGGCGGCCTGGTCGAAGCCGGGCAGGGCACGTTCGGCCACGACCTCCTCGGCGCACAGCAGGCCCTGCGCCTCGGAGATCGCCACCCGAACGGGCGAGGGCCGGACCGCGGCCCCGAGTACCCGGGTGAGCTGCTCGTCTACTGACCTCATCGTGATCCGCTCACGCCTTCCCGATTCGACCCTCCAGCCAGGAGCGCAGGTCAGCGCCATACTCCGGGTGGTCGAGGGCGAAGTCCACCGCGGCACGCAGGAAACCACCCGGGTTTCCCAGGTCGTGCCGGCCGCCGCGGTGGACCACGACGTGCACGGGGTGACCTTCGTTGATCAGCATCGCGATCGCGTCGGTGATCTGCAACTCGCCGCCCGCGCCCGGCGTGATGCGCTTGATGGCGTCGAAGATCGCCCGGTCGAGCAGGTAGCGGCCGGCCGCGGCGAAGGTGGACGGGGCGTCCTCGGCCTTGGGCTTCTCGACCATGCCGACGACCTGCTTGACGTCGTCGTCGCCGGTCTCGCGCACGTCGAACACGCCGTAGGCGGAGATCTCCTCGCGCGGGATGTCGAAGGCGCACAGCACGGTGCCGCCGAGTCGAGCCCGCACCTCGGCCATCTTGCTCAGGACGCCGGTGGGCAGCACCAGGTCGTCGGGCAGCAGCACGGCGACGGCGTCGTCAGAGCCGTCCAGGTTGCCCTCGGCGCAGCCGATGGCGTGGCCGAGGCCGAGCGGCTTGTCCTGGATGGCGGTCTCCACCGACAGCAGCTTGGTGGCCCGCTGCACCTTGGCCAGCAGCTCGGTCTTGCCGCGGGCCTCGAGCGTCTGCTCCAGCTCGGGCTGGGGGCGGAAGTAGTTGGCGACCGCGTCCTTGCCGGGCGAGGTCACGATGACCAGCTTGGTGGCGCCCGCCTGCGCGGCTTCGGTGGCCACCAGCTCGATGCCGGGAGTGTCCACCACGGGCAGCAGTTCCTTGGGGACGGCCTTGGTCGTCGGCAGGAAGCGGGTGCCCAGGCCGGCAGCGGGCACGATGGCCGTGTGGAAGGCGCTTGGCGAGCTCATGGACGAAAAGACTATCCGTCACTCTGCGAGGTGGAATCGTGACACCGACCGGGCCGGATCCCGAGAAGGACGCCTGGCGGAAACGCCTGGTCAAAGCGCGTGCCGAGGTGTCAAGTGAGGTTCGGGCGGCGGAGGCGCAAGCGCTTGCCGACGCAATGTCGGCCGTGGCTTGGCCAGCCGCCACGGTGTGCGCGTACGTGCCCGTCGGCACCGAGCCGGGCTCGGTGGCGATGTTGGACGCGCTGCGGGCGGCGGGCCGGCGGGTGCTGCTGCCGATCGTCACCGGCAAGGAGCCGCTGGACTGGGGCGTCTACTTCGGGGCCGACAGCCTCGTGCCGGGGCCGTTCGGTCTGCGCGAGCCGAGCGGGCTGCGACTGGGGCGGGGCGCGGTGGCCAACGCGGATGCTGTGGTGATCCCGGCGCTGGCCGTGGACCGTCAGGGCGTGCGGCTGGGGCGCGGGGCCGGGCACTACGACCGGTCGCTGGGCGGCGTGACGGCCCCGCGCATCGCCATCGTCCGTGCGGAGGAGTTCGTGGACCGGCTGCCGGCGGAGCCGCATGACGTGCTGATGACCGCGGTCCTCACCCCATCGGGTGGTTTTGTGCCACTGTGACGATTCCCCTTGCTGTTTGCATGGTCACGCCGTCGTGGCGCATCATCGTCTTGGCACTCTCTGCACCTGAGTGCCAATCCTGACTGCTCGCGGAGGAACCGTGCCGACCTACCAGTACGCGTGCACCGCATGTGGACACCGCTTCGACGCGGTTCAGTCCTTCAGCGACAGCGCGCTGTCCGAGTGCCCCGAGTGCGGCGGCAAGCTGCGCAAGCTGTTCGGCTCCGTGGGCGTGGTCTTCAAGGGCAGCGGCTTCTACCGCACCGACAGCCGCAACGGCTCCACCGCGTCCTCGCCGGCCGCCGCCAGCAGCTCGGACGGCAAGTCCGAGAGCAAGAGCGAGACCAAGACGGAGTCGAAGCCGGCCGCGAAGGCGGCGGAGAGTACCTCATCCGCGCCGGCGAAGGCCGCCGCCAGCTGAGTTGTCCACAGGACACCTGCTCCTGACACCGGTTGTCCACAGGCCGTGGGCAGCCGGTGTTCTTGCTGTTCACGGCCCCCTAACGTCGATCGCATGGGTGCCAAGCGCACAAGACTCCACCGCCTGCTGACGACTTCCAGCTGGGCGCGCACCATGCTGCTCCGCCGCACCGCGGCGGCCCTGCTGGCGTTGCTGGCCGTCGTGCTGGCCGCTGCGACGCTGCTGCACGGCCGGGACAACAGCATCCCCGTGCTGGTCGCGGCCCGGGACGTGCCGTCCGGGGCCACGCTGACCCGTGACGACGTGCGAATACGCAGCCTGCCGGCGGCCTACGCGCCGGCAGGGACGATCTCCGACGCCGCCACGGCGGTCGGCCGGGTGCTGGCCGGCGCGGCCAGATCGGGCGAGACGATCACCGATGTGCGGCTGGTCGGGCCGGCGAACACGGTGCTGGCCACCGGCAATCCCGACGCCGTCGCCGTGCCGCTGCGGCTGACCGACGCGGCCGTGGCCGACCTGCTCCGGCCCGGCGGCCGGGTGGATGTGGTGGGCGATCCGGGGGTGTTGGCGAACGACGCCATTGTGGTTGCGGTGCGACCGAGCGAGGGTGTGTCCGCGAAGGGCCGACTCGTGGTCGTGGCGCTGCCCCGGCAGCTCGCGGCGAAGGTGGCCGCGGCGTCATTGGCGCAGCCGGTCACCGTTACTCTGCGCTGATCGTTCGTCCCTCTGAGGAGTCGTCATGCTGAAGGGTTTCCGGGACTTCCTGTTCCGCGGCAACATCGTCGACCTTGCCGTCGCGGTCGTCATCGGCACCGCGTTCACCGCGTTGGTGACGGCGCTGGGCAGCGCCTTCATCAACCCGTTGGTGAAGGCCATCACCGGCGGCAACATCGGCGGCCAGTTCACCGTCGCCGGCGTGACCTTCGACTACGGCCTGTTCATCACCGCGCTGATCAACTTCGTGATCGTCGCCGCCGTCGTGTACTTCCTGGTCGTGGTGCCGGTGCAGCGCATCACCAACCGCTTCAAGAAGCAGGAGGAGGAGAAGCCGTCCGCGCCGACCGACATCGAGCTGCTCACCGAGATCCGCGACCTGCTCCGGTCCCAGCAGAGCCAGCGCTGAGGGAGTGACCGGGGGCGTACGAACCTGCTGAGAGGCCAGGTCTGGGCGGCCTACCGCGCTCAGACCATGGCCGGCCGGGCCGGCGTCGCAGGCTGGTTCGGGCGGGTGCGAAGCGCCGGACCCAACGGGACTGGCAGGTGGCTGACCGCTGACTGATCCAGGCCGAGGGCGGAGGACCTGCCCAGGCTATGGCCGCCCAGCCGGTTGGTTCGGGCGCAGGAGGCGCCTGCTCGTGCCGTTGGCCGGCGAGTCACCGTAGCGGCGCTGGGGAGGTGCTGGCGGGGTGTGGGCTGAGACTCGCGTCCGGGCTAGCGGTTCTCGTGGTGGGGCGGGCGGTTCTCCTCGTACCAGCTGTCGCCGTGGTCAGGGCGGCGGTCGGGGTCGCGCTCGTCGGAGGTGGTCTCGGGCAGCACGTCGCCGAACACCTCGCCGAGTCGCTTGGCGTCGGGGCGGCGGGCGGGGCCGGGGTCTTCGCGTGGCTGGGTCACCGGACCATCGTCCATCATGGGAGGCAGAGGCAGTCAGCGAGCACGAGACGGGGGAACCCCAGATGACGTTCTTCGACAAGGCCAAGGACATGGCCAACGAGCTGGCCGACAAGGCGGCGCCGCTGCGCGAGAAGGCCACGGAGGTGGTCAACGACCTCGCGGAGAAGGCGGAGCCGCTGCGCGAGAAGGCCCAGCCCTACCTGGACCAGGCCGGCGAGGCGATCTCCAAGGGCGCGGACGTGGCCGCGAACAAGATGGACGAGCTGACCGGCGGCAAGTTCAGCGAGGGTGTGCGCGCGGTCGGCGACAAGGTCGGCGAGCTGTTCAACAACGACAAGAAGTGAGCGGCCCCGGTCCGGGCCCCCGCCACGGTGGCGGCGGCCCGAACCGGACCGCGATCAGACGTCGTCGAGGCTGGACAGCTGCTCGATGACGTGCGGGACCAGCGCGGACAAGGTGGCCATGCCGTCGCGGACGGCGCCGCGAGAGCCAGCCAGGTTCACCACCAGGGTGCTGCCGGACACGCCGACCAGGCCCCGGGAGATGCCGGCGTCCACAGCCCCGGCGGCGAGGCCGGAGGAGCGCAGCGCCTCGGCGATGCCCGGGATGGGGCGGTCCAACACGCCCTGGGTGGCGTCGGGCGTCTGGTCGCGCGGCGACACGCCGGTGCCGCCGACCGTGACGACCAGGTCGACGCCGCCGATGACGGCGGTGTTGAGCGCGTTGCGAATGCCGACCACGTCGCCGGACACCGCGACGACCCCGTCGACGATGAAGCCGGCCTCTTCCAACAGCTCGGTCACCAGCGGCCCGATGGTGTCCTCGTGCTCGCCGTGCACCACCGCGTCGTTGACGATCACGACGAGGGCACGGCCGAGACGCTGCGCACTGCGTTCCATGCCACCAACCTAGCGGTCGAGTGGATCTGACGGTTCTGTGACGTACCGTGCCGAGGGCGACCGAGTCGGCCGGACTGCCCATAACGTCGGGGACGTGCGAGTCCTCATCACCGGCGGGGCCGGCTTCATCGGCTCCCATGTCGCGGACGAACTGGCCGACCGCGGGCACGACGTGCTCCTGCTCGACGCCCTGCTGCCCAAGGCGCACGGCACGCCACAGCCGCCCTCGTGGACGGAGCGGCACGAGATCGTGCTGGGCGACGTGCGGGACCCCGAGCTGCTGGACAAGCTGCTGCACGGCGTGGACGTGGTGTGCCACCAGGCGGCGGTCGTGGGCCACGGCGTCGATCCACAGGACGCCCCGGAGTACGCCGCCCACAACGACTACGGCACGGCCGTGCTGCTGGCCGCGATGCACCGCGCGGGGCTGGGACGGCTGGTGCTGGCGTCGTCGATGGTCGTGTACGGCGAGGGCCGCTACGCCTGTGCCGAGCACGGCGTCGTGCGGCCGTTGCCGCGGCGTCAGTCCGATGTGGATGCCGGCCACTACGACCCGCGCTGCCCGCGCTGCGACGCCGTGCTGGCGTGGCGCAAGGTGCCGGAGGATGCGCCGCTGGACCCGCGCAGCACGTACGCCGCGACCAAGCTGGCCCAGGAGCACCTCGCTGCCGCGTGGGCGCGGCAGACCGGCGGCAGCGTGTGGGCGCTGCGCTACCACAACGTCTACGGCCCACGGATGCCGCGCGACACCCCGTACGCCGGCGTGGCGTCGCTGTTCCGGTCCGCGTTGCGCAACGGTCAGGCGCCAACCGTGCTGGAGGACGGCCGGCAGATGCGGGACTTCGTGCACGTCACCGACGTCGCACTGATCAACGCCCTCGCCGCCGAGCAACCGGCCCCCGACGGCGTGTTGGAGGCGCTCAACGTGTGCTCCGGCGACCCGCACACCGTCGGCGAGCTGGCCGTGGAGCTGGCCGCTGCGTGCGACGGCCCCGCGCCACGAATCGTGGGTGGGGCGCGGCCGGCCGACGTACGGCACGTCGTGGCCGATCCGGCCAAGGCGTTGGAACTGCTCGGCTTCCGCGCCCGGGTGGAGTTCGCCGACGGCGTCGCCGACTTCGCGACGGCACCGCTGCGCGACCCCGTCCGCCTCTAGTTCAGGCGGGCCAGCGCGAGGAACGTCGTGCGATGCATCCGCACCGCGCCACCGAGTGCCTCGATGGCGGCGTGAACTTCGGACATCAACGGGGCTAGGCGGTCGCCGAGGCGGAGGTGGTTGCTGGTCGTGGCCGCCATGGCCACGAACTCGTCGGCGGACGATCGGCCGGCCGATTTGTACGAGCGGGTGCGCAGCGGCATGAAACCGCCCCGCACGAGCGGATCGTCGTCGGGGCGGACCGGTGCCCACGCGGCGCTCGGCCGCCAGGATTGCGTGATCTCGGGGGCCAGCCGGCGATAGACGCGGTCGAGGGCCTCGATCGCGGACGGCTCCAGCAGGTAGCTGTTCCAGATCCGGGCGACCTTGCCGCCGGGACGCAGCAGCTCGGCCGCTCGGCGCGTCCCGACGGCCGGATCGACGAAGTGCCAGGAGTCGGAGAAGGTCAGCAGGTCGAACTGCCGACCGCCGGCGTCCCAAGCCTCGAAGGTCCCGATCTCGACTTCGATGCCGTGCCCGGCGGCGATCGCGGCCATGCGTTCGTCGGGTTCAAGACCGAGCACGGCCAGGCCCCGTTCGGCCATGGCGACAGCGGCTTTGCCGGTGCCGCAGCCGACGTCCAGCACGGAACCGCCGAGGCGTTCGAGGTCGTCGACCAGGTCCTCGGGCGGCGCGGGCCGATGGCGGTCGTACTCGGCGGCGATGGCCCCGAAGGGCAGCTCCCCCATGCCGGCAACGTTAGACGGCGATCGGCAGCTTCACCTCGAAGCGGCAGCCGGGGCCGTGGTTCTGGGCGGCGATCTCGCCGCGGTGGGCCTCGACGAGCCCACGGGCGATGGCCAGCCCGAGGCCGGCGCCGCCGTCACCGGAAGGGGTGCGGGCGGAGCTGCCGCGGAAGGCGACGTCGAAGACGCGGTCGAGCTCGTTGTCCGGGATGCCGCCACAGGCGTCGTCGACTCGCACGACGGCGTGGTCGTCCTCGGCGTCGACGTGCACGGCAACGGTGCCGTCGGCGGGGGTATGCCGAATGGCGTTGGACAGCAGGTTGCGGATCACGCGGGCCAGCTCGGGGTCGCTGCCGAGCACGACGGGCCAGGCCTCGGCGTTGGCCTCCAGGTGCACGCCCTTGCGCGCGGCGACGGGGCCCTCCGCGGCAACTGCCTCGCTGATCACGTCGCGCAGCGGCACGGCGGACATGGTCAGCCGCAGCGCGCCGGCGGTGATCTTGGAGAGTTCGAAGAGGTCGTCGACCATGCCCGACAGCCGCTGAGTCTCGGTGCTGATGCGCGAGGCGTAGCCGGCGACGTCTTCGGGCGAGGACACGACGCCGTCGGACAGGGCGTCGGCCATCGCCCGGATGCCGGCGAGCGGGGTGCGCAGGTCGTGGCTGATCCACGCGACCAGCTCGCGCCGGGACGCCTCGGCGGCGCGTTCGCGGGCCCGAGCCTCGCGCTCCCACACGGTGCGCTTGGCGATGCCACGGCCGAGCAGTAAGGCGGCGGGCACGGTGACCAGCGCGACCCACAGGTACACCAGCATCGTGGTGTTGAGCATGGGCGTGAACATGAAGCCGCTGACCCCGATCACGCCGACGGCGGTGGCGACCAGCGGAACCAGCACGAGAACGGTCATCGAGGTGGCCAGAGAGCGCTCTCTGAGCCACTGGAGCAGGACCAGGCCCAGCAGCGCGATCGGCAGCGTGAAGGCGATCGCGTACGGGGCGATGTGCATCAGCTCGACCAGCATGGGCTACCTCATCCCGTCGAAGCGGTAGCCGACGCCCCAGACCGTGACGATCCGCTTGGGGTTGGCCGGGTCCTCCTCGATCTTCTCCCGCAACCGTCGCACGTGGACGGTCACAGTGGACTGATCGCCGAAGTCCCAGCCCCACACCCGTTCCAGCAGCTGGGGACGGCTGAACGCCTGGCCGGGGCTGACCATGAAGAACATCAGGAGGTCGAACTCGCGGGTGGTCAGCGCCAGCGGGGCGCCGTTCAGGGTCGCGCTGCGGGCCGCGGTGTCCAGCCGCAGGCCGGCGTCCTCGAGCACGCCCATCGCCGGCCCGGCCGGCACGCCCTTGGCCCGCCGCAGCACGGAGCCGACCCGAAGCGCCAGCTCACGGGGGCTGAACGGCTTGGTCACGTAGTCGTCGGCACCGAGCTGGAGGCCGACGACGCGGTCCTCCTCCTCGCCGAGCGCGGTGAGCATGACGATCGGCACCGAGTAGCGCTGCCGCAGCCGCCGGCAGACCTCGAGGCCGTCGATGCCGGGCAGCATCAGGTCCAGCACGATCAGGTCCGGCACCTGCTTGGCCACCAGCTGGAGAGCGCTCTCCCCATCCCCCGCGACCACCACTTCGTGCCCGTCGCGCTCCAGATAGCGGCGCACCACGTCGCGCACCGTCTCGTCGTCGTCGACAACCAGGACCCGTCCAGTCATATCCTCACCAGTTCGTCAGCACCAGATGGTTGACCGCGAGCGCGGTCAGCGCCTGCGCCGCCAGCCACCACCGGCGCGTCGAAGCCGGCAGCAGCGCCGCCGCCGGCACCAGCCACACCGTGAACGGTAGCCAGATGCGCTCCACTTCGGCCTTGCTCAGTCCGGTGACGTCGGCCAGCAGTATGGCCAGCAGGGCCGCGCCGGTGAGCAGCAGCAGCGGCGACCCCGGCAGCCGACGCAGGCCGGCGATGGCGGCCGGGCCGGCCGCGAGCACCAGCGCCGCCAGGTCGGCCCATACCCAGTAGGAGTACGGCCGCAGCGCGCCGATGCCCTGGTAGTAGCGCTCGACGACCAGGTGGTAGCCGTCGAACCACCAGAACCCGGCGGCCGCGAAAGCGACGACGATGGCGAGCGCCGCAACCAGAGCCACGATCAGTGCGGCCCAGCGCCGGGTCACGACCACCGCCGCCAGGGCGACCAGCCCGAACAGCAGCAGCCCGTAGGACAGGAACACGGAGTACCCGAGCAGCAGCCCGCCGGCGATCCAGGCGCTCCAGTGCCGCTGCACCAGCAGCCCGACCGCGAGGGCGGTGACGCCCGCGAACAGGCCGTCGGCCGAGACGCCGACCCATACGGCTCCGGGCAGCAGGATGGAGAAGGGCACGACCGCCGACGCCAACTCGGCATAGTCGTTGGAGGGTCGGAGCGGCCAGGGGCGGTGCCACCACGGCTGAGGGAATGGATCGACATCGCGCCAGGGCCGGATCGCGGCGGCGACACGTGGCCGAGGGAGCGGATCGTCCAGGGCACCGCGAAAGCGGTGAGGCTGCCGATGAGGATCACCGCTACGCCGGCCCATGCCCCGCCGCCGAGGCCGAGGCGGTCGAGCCAGACGAAGATCAGCAGTGCGCCGGGTGGGTGGCCGGCGACGTGAGTGGTCCACGAATCGGGCTGGAAGTCCAGGATGCGGGTGCTGAAGGAGCGGAGCATGGCGCCGATGTCGGTCACGCCGGGAACCTCGTGCAGGTACTCGTCACGAGAGGTGAGGCGGTCGGCGATGCCGCGCTGCCAACCGTCGACCAGGGCCAACGAGAAGGTCCAAGCGACGGCGAGGGGATAGGCGAGGAACAGCGGGGGGCGCCAGGCGATCACCGCGATGGCGATGAGGACGGCGAACGGAGTGCCGATGCCGACGTGCGGAAGCCATTCGGCGAACAAGGGAGGGGCGCCGGCGAAGATGTTGGGCACGAACAAGCCGACCGCCGTGGCAATGCCGACGAACACCAGTGCCGCGCCGCCCACGACAAGATCAAGGCGCAAACCGATGCGTTGGGCCACCAGCACACCGTAGCGGTCATCGGCCGCCGGAACGCGGTTCGAAAGAACTCCGTAAGACTTGGCAATCCGTCAGCTTTCGGTAACCACACAAAGGGTTCTGCTCACTCCGCCGCGGACCTAGCTTCGGGTGGGTGGATACCGTCGATGTGGTGCTGCCGTGCCTGGACGAGGCATTGGCGCTACCGGCCGTGCTGAATGCGCTGCCGCCGGGATATCGAGCGATCGTGGTGGACAACGGATCGTCGGACGGCTCGCCGGAGGTTGCCGCCGCGCATGGCGCGACCGTGGTACGCGAGTCGCGACGGGGCTATGGGGCCGCGGTGCACACCGGCCTCGAGCACGCGACTGCCGACATCGTCTGCTTCCTCGACGCCGACGGGTCATTGGATCCCAGAGAGCTACCGGGACTGGTTCGCGCGGTGCGAGACGGTGATGCGGATATGGCCGTGGGGCGGCGAATTCCGCAGGGGCGGGGCAGTTGGCCGTGGCATGCCCGGCTGGGCAACCGAATTCTCGCCGCGCTGATGCGGAAACGGGGTCTGAAGGTGCGCGACATCGCACCGATGCGGGCGGTCGGCCGCGAGCGGTTGCTGGCGTTGAACGTCGAGGATCGGGCCTTCGGTTATCCACTCGAACTGCTCATCCGGGCCGCCGAGGCGAAATGGCGGGTCGTGGAGGCCGATGTCACGTATCGGCCGCGGACCGCCGGCACGAAATCGAAGGTTTCCGGTTCGGTGCACGGAACTCTGCGGGCCGTGCACGACATGGCGGGGGTGCTCCGATGACCGATCGTGCTGGTGTGTTGGTGGTGGCGAAAGCTCCCGTGCCGGGCCTGGCCAAGACGCGGCTGACGCCGGCGGCCACCCCGGAACAGGCCGCCGAGGTGGCCGCGGCGTCGCTGCTGGACACGCTGGACGCGGTGCTGTCGGTGCCACGGGTCCGGCGCGTGGTGGCGATGACCGGCGACCTCGAGAAGGCCGCGCAGGCCACGGAGTTGCGACGAGTGTTGCGCTGGTTCGACGTGATTCCCCAACGTGGCAACAACTTTGCCGAACGGCTGGTGAACGCGCACCGCGATGTCGCCGACCTGCCGGTGGTGCAGATCGGCATGGACACGCCGCAGGTGACGCCATGGCTGCTCGGCTCGGCGATCGCCGCCGCGCACACCGGAGACGCCGCGCTCGGACTGGCCGAGGATGGCGGCTGGTGGGCTCTCGGCCTGAAGGATCCGTTGCACGCCATGGCGTTGCAGCACGTGCCGATGTCGCAGCCGGACACCGGAAGCCGCACCCTGGATGCATTGCACGACCTGGGCCTGCACGTGTCGCCGCTGCCGATGCTGTCCGATGTGGACACGATCGACGACGCACGACGAGTCGCGGCATCGGTGCCGGGCAGCCGGTTCGCGGCCGCGGTTGCCGCGATCAGCACGGCGGGGCAGCCCATCTCGTGACCACGACGGAGTTCGATCCGGGGCTGCTCGGCGAGCACTGCTGGCTGGAGTGCGCGAACGGGGAGCGAGTGATGTTGCCGGTGACCAGATGGCAGGAGTTGGACAGCTCGGACGAGTTGCTGCTGGCGGCGTGTCTCGGGCCGACCTTGGATGTCGGTTGCGGGCCGGGGCGGCTGGTCGAGGCCCTCACCCGGCGCGGCGTGATCGCGCTGGGCGTTGACGTCTCGCCGGTGGCCGTCGAACTGACCAAGGCGCGTGGCGCGCCGGCCCTGTGCCGCGATGTGTTCGACCGGATCCCCGGCGAGGGCCGCTGGCGGCACGTTCTGTTGGCCGACGGCAACATCGGCATCGGCGGCGATCCGGTTGCCCTGCTGCGCCGGGCCCGCGAACTGCTGAGGCCGGGCGGCAGCGTGTTGACCGAGCTCGACCCACCCGGCACCGGCCTACGCCGACAGCAGGTCCGTCTGTCCAGTGTGGACAGCAGTGGCGGCTGGTTCGACTGGGCCCGGCTCGGCCCGGACGGCTTGGAGCGCACGGCCGGCGAGGCCGGCATGGACATCCGATGGTTGAACGAAAGGGGCGGACGGTGGTTCGCCGAGCTCCAACGGTCCTGAGCGACCGCGCCAAACGGTTCCAGGAACACGTCTTCCGACCGGAGAGCCGATTGGGGCGACTCAAAGGCATTGCGGACCGGTTGCAGGACAAGGCGTTCGGGCTGCTGCGGTTCAAGAGCGCGGTGCACGACCCGAAGGTGACCTCACGAATCGGGACGTGGCTGGGGATCGCCTTCACGATCTGCTTCGTCACCGGGGTGATCAGCCATTTCATCCAGCATCCGGCGGCGTGGTTCTACTGGCCGAGCCGGCCGGTGAACCTCTACCGGATCACACAGGGCGCGCACGTCATCTCCGGGGTGGCGGCGATTCCGCTGCTCATCGCCAAGTTGTGGACGGTCTACCCGAAGCTGTTCGAGCGGCCGGCGGTGAAGTCGGTGCTGCACGGGCTGGAGCGCATCTCCATCCTGGTGCTGGCCGGGGCGGCGTTCTTCGAGCTGGCCAGCGGCACGTTCAACGCGGCGCAGAACTACCCGTGGAGCTTCTTCTTCACCACGGCGCATTACGCGGTGGCGTGGATCGCGTTCGGGTCGCTGCTGGTGCACATCGCGGTGAAGCTGCCGATCATCCGCGAGTCGCTGACCAAGGAGAAGCGGCGCGAGATCGACGTGAGCCGGCGGGCGTTCCTGCGCACGACCTGGCTGACCAGCGGCGTGGCGGTGCTGGTGTTCGGCGGCAGCACGATTCCGTTCCTGCGCAACGTGTCCGCATTGTCGGAACGGTCGAACAACGGCACACAAGGGCTGCCGGTGAACCGCACGGCGATGGAAGCCAACGTGCAGACCGTGGACGCCAGCTGGCGACTGGAAGTCGTGGGCCCCAACGGGACCACGACGTTCTCGCGCGAGCAGTTGCAGTCCATGCGGCAGACCACGGCGGCGTTGCCGATCGCCTGTGTCGAGGGCTGGAGCCAGACGGCCAACTGGAGCGGGGTGCCGGTGATGGACCTGCTCGAAGCCGTTGGGGCACCACGGGGTTCGTCGCTGCGGATCAGCTCGATGGAGAAGGGCGGCCTGTACAACTCGACCACGTTGCCCGGCACGCACACCGCCGATCCGCTGACGCTGCTCGCGCTCAGGTTGGAGGGAAAGGTGCTGGACCTGGATCACGGCTATCCGTGCCGGATCATCGCGCCGAGCCGGCCGGGTGTGTTGCAGACCAAGTGGGTGCGCCGGCTTGAGGTGATCACGTGAAGCCGGCGAGGGCGGTACTGGGGCTGCTCGGACTTTCCGCGCTGGCCTGGGGCGTCTGGATGGCGTACCCGATGGCCAAGGACATCTACACCTGGTTCCTCGGACCGGCGATCCTGGACGACGCGATCATCCTGCCGATCGCCGGCCTGCTCAGCCTGGCGGTGGCCCGCCTGACCACGACGGCCTGGCGCTGGCCACTGCACTTCGGCATCGGCGCCACGGCGGTCATCACCTACCTGGCCGTGACGGAAATCTGGCGGCCGTACGGCTTTCCGCCGAAACCGGGGCTGCACGACCGGGACTACCCGGCCGACACGCTGATCACGCTGGCGGTGCTGTGGGCCGTGGTGGTGATCGCGGGACTGCTGCGAGCACGGTCGGCCCGACGGCGAACACACCAAGATCAAGGCGGCGTTCCTCCACTCCGAGTGTAGGAAGGCCGCCTTCCAAGCAAAAGAACGGGACCAGACGCTTGCGCCGGTGAGGGGGTGCCGGCGAAACGTCTGGTCCCGTTGGCCCGACCCGATGGCGGAGGGTCGGGGGCGGTCCGGACGGGCGAGCCCCACCCCGAATGAAGGGCCGGCCCGTCCAGGTCTCAGTTCTGCACGTCGATCGTCTTGCCGGTCAGCGTGGCCTTCACCGACGACCCGCTGGCCATGGTGATGGTGACGGTGTCACCGGGACCGGCGGCGTGCACGGCGGCGACCAGGCTGTCGGCGTCGGTGATGACCCGGTCGTTGATCTTGGTGACGACGTCGTTCTTCTTGACGCCGGCCTTGTCGGCGGCCCCACCGGAGACGACGTCGCTGATCACGGCGCCGGCCTGGCCGTTGGTCGGATCGGTGACGCTGACCCCGAGCTGGGCCTGGGTGGCCTTGCCGGACTGCACGATCTGCTGCGCGGTCCGCTTGGCCTGGTCGATCGGGATGGCGAAGCCGATGCCGACCGAGCCGCCCTGGCTCTGCTGGCTGGAGTTGGGGCTGGAGATGGCCGAGTTCATGCCGATGACCTGGCCCTGCATGTTCACCAGCGGCCCGCCGGAGTTGCCGGGGTTGATCGCGGCGTCGGTCTGGATGGCGTCCAGCACGGTGTCCTGCCGCACCTGCGGCGTGCCCTGCTGCTGTTGCTGCCCGCCGCCGAGGCCGCCGAGACCACCGCCGCCGAACGGACCGCCGCCGCCCTGCCCCTGGCCCTGCTGCCCCTGGTTGAGCTCGTCGCCCACGTTGACCGGCCGGTGCAGCGAGGACACGATGCCGGTCGTCACGGTGCCGGCCAGGTCGAACGGCGAGCCGATGGCCACCACCTGCTGGCCAATCTGGAGGTCGTTGGACGAGCCGAGGGTGGCGGTGGGCAGCCCGGACACGTTCTGCGCCTTGATCACGGCCACGTCGGTCGTGGGGTCCCGGCCGATGATCTTGGCCTGGGCCTTGGTGCCGTTGTGGAAGTCGACCTCGATCTGCCCGCCGCCCACCGCGGAGGCGATCACGTGGTTGTTGGTGATGATCTCGCCGTCGGAGGAGACGATGAAGCCGGAGCCCTCGCCCTCCTGCGTCTTGATCTCGACGACGGTCGGCAGCACCTTGTTGGCCACGTCGGTCACCGAGCCGGGCGTCACGTTGGACGCGGTGGAGGCGTTGGACGAGGAGAACAGCGAGCTGTAGCTGCCGGCGCCGTTGGAGGCGGCCAGGTAGCCGCCGACCGCGCCGGCGCCGCCACCCACCAGCAGCGCCAGCACGGCCACGCCGACGACGAGCTTGGTACGGCCCGGCTTGCGCGGCGTGGTGTACACCCCGTGCGGCTGCTCGGCGGTGAGGGTGAACTGGTTGCCGCCGGGCGGCATGGCCGCGTACCCCGGCTGCGCGAAGGCTGCCGTCTGCTGGGGCCCGCCGACGGGCTGGGCGGCACCCTGCTGCCACGGCTGCCCGGTCGGCGGTTCCTGACCCGGCAGGCCCTGCTCCTGCGCGGGTCGCTCCTGGCCCTGCGGTGCCCACGGGCTCCACTCGGGCGCACCCGGGGCGCCGACCGGAGGCTGGTTCTGAGCCTCGTGCTGGACCGCCGGCGAGGCGGGCTGTTCTGGCCGCTCGGGCGTGGGCCCAGCGGCACCCGGGATGTTCTCCGTCATGGCAGTAACTGTGCCGGGTGATGCTGAGAGCCGCCTGAGATGAGCCTGGGGGTGTTGTGAGGAATTGACCCTCAGGTTTGAGCCCAGATCAAATAGAGCGCAGCCTCTCAGCCACCTGTTCCGGGGCGGTGTCGTTGATCCACACGGCCATGCCCGACTCCGAGCCGGCCAGGTACTTCAGCTTGTCGGCGGTGCGCAGCACCGAGAACACCTCGAGATGCAGCCAGGCCAGGTCACGCCCGGTGCGCACCGGGGCCTGGTGCCAGGCGGCGATGTAGGGCAGCGGCTTGTTGTAGAGGCCGTCCAGCCGGCGCAGCACCTCCAGGTACAGCACGGCGAAGTCGTCCCGCTCCACATCGGACAACGCCGGCAGATCGGGCACCTGGCGGTGGGGCACCACGTGCACCTCGACCGGCCAGCGCGCGGCCGAGGGCACGAAGGCCGTCCAGTGCTCGGACGAGGCGACGATCCGCGAACCGGCCGCCCGCTCGGCCGCCAGCACGTCGCCGAGCACGTGAGTGCCATGTGCGGCAAGGTATTCCGCGGCGACCTCGAGCATGCGAGAGGTCTTCGGCGTGACGAACGGGTAGCCGTAGATCTGGCCGTGCGGGTGGCTCAGGGTGACGCCGATCTCCTCGCCGCGGTTCTCGAACGGGAAGACCTGCTCGACTCCGGGCAGCTTGGCGAAGGCCTCGGTGCGGTCGGCCCACACGTCGACCACGGTGCGCACCCGGTGCGGCGTCAGCGCGCCGAAGGAGCTGTTGTGGTCGGAGGTGAAGCACACGACCTCGCAGCGGCCACGGCCAGGACCGCGGGCGACCATCGGCATGCCGTCCACAGTGGACGCGACGTCGGGCACCGACTCGGCGAACGACGGGAACCGGTTCTCGAAGACCACCACGTCGTAGCTGGACTCGGGGACCTCGGTCGGCCGGCCCGGCGACGTGGGGCACAGCGGGCACAGGTCGGCCGGCGGCTTGTAGGTGCGGGTCTGCCGGTGCGCCGCGATGCCGACCCACTCGCCGGTCAGCGGGTCGCGGCGGACCTCGCTGTGCGGCGCCTGCTCGGGCAGGTCACGGGTGTCGACGGCGGTGCGCTCGGGCGCGTCCGCGGTGTCATCGAAGTAGATGATCTCGCGGCCGTCCGCCAACCTCCTTGACGTGCGCCGGATGCTGCTGGTGGATGCCTCGGTCACGCACCGACTCCTGTTCCTGGTCCTGCTTCGGTGGATCGGCCAGCCGGAGCTCGCCCACGCTCTCGCCCAACACCTGCCGGGCCTGCTCGGAGAGACCGCCGTCGCTCACTAACACGTCGGCCTCGTCGAGGTCGGCGATGGTGGAGATGCCGACGGTGCCCCACTTGGTGCTGTCGGCCACGACGACCACGCGACCGGCGGCGTCCACCAGCGCGCGGTTGGTCTCGCTCTCGTTCAGGTTCGGGGTGGTGAAGCCGGCGCGCGGGGCCATGCCGTGCACGCCGAGGAAGACCACGTCCAGGTGCAGCGAGCGCAGTGCCTGCACGGCGACCGGCCCGACCAGGGCATCCGATGGCGTGCGCACGCCGCCGGTCAGCACCACGGTCCGGTCGGTGCGGCCGCGCTGCTGGAGCACGTCGGCGACCCGGATGGAGTTGGTGACCACGGTCAGGTCGGGCACGTCGTCCAGGAAGCGGGCCATGGTCCACGTCGTGGTCCCGGCGGAGAGGCCGATCGCGGTGCCGGGCCGGACCAGGTCGGCGGCCAGCCGCGCGATGGCTTCCTTCTCCGGCAGCTGCCGGACCGACTTGGCCTCGAAGCCGGGCTCGTCGGTGCTGCGGCCGCCGACCGTGGTGGCCCCGCCGTAAACCTTTTCCAGCAGTCCCCGACCGGCCAGCACGTCGAGATCGCGCCGGACGGTCATGTCCGAGACCCCGAGTCGGACCACCAGGTCGCTGACCTTGACGGCGCCGATCCGCCGGATCTCCTCCAGGATCACCGCCTGCCGCTGCCGTGCGAGCACCTCACACCTCCCGGACCACGGCGACCCCGCCCGCCGGGACCGGCAGACCGCCGGACGTTTCGACACCGGAGATCAGTTCCACGCCGTGCACCGGCAGGACCACGTCCCCGCCGGTGTGGTTGATCGCCACCAGCCAGGATATCCGTTCCCCGCGCCGTCGCACGACTTCAACCCCCGTCGGGGCGGCGACCACCGGCGCGACACCGGCCCCGACCAGCACGTCGGACAGCACCGTGACGGCGCTGTCGGGATCAAGGGTGGTGGCGAGGTACCAGGCCACGCCGTCGCCGAATTCGTTGCGGGTCACCGCCGGCACGCCGTCCAGCGGTCCGTCCACATAGGAGGAGACGACCTCGCACCCGTTGGCGTGCAGCAGTTCCGACCAGCTCGTCGCGGACAACCCGCCGGTCAGCTTCACGTTGTCGCCGGGCGTCAGCGGGAAGAACTCCTCGACCCTTACGCCGAGCAGCTCACGGAACGCGCCCGGGTAGCCACCCAGGCGGACCCGGGAGTGCTCGTCGGCGATGCCGGAGAACCACGTCACCACGGCGTGACCGCCCGCTCGCACGTAGTCTTCGAGCCAGCGGGCCTCGTTGTCGGTCACCTGGTACAGCGACGGCACGACGACCAGCCGGTAGCCGGTCAGGTCGGCTGACGGCGGCACCACGTCGACCGTGACGCCGAGCTGCCACAGGGCCCGATACACGCCGAGCACGGTGCCGTAATAGTCGAAATCGGACGTCGGATGGGCCGGCTGCTCGGCCGCCCAGGCCGACTCGAAGTCGTAGACCAGCGCGACTTGCGCGTCCACAGTGGACCCGACGAGCTCGGCCAGCCGGCCGTACTCCTCGCCCACCTGAGTGACCTCGCGGTACACCTTCGTGTCCGTCCCGGTGTGCGGCAGCATCGCCGAGTGGAAACGCTCGGCGCCGGCCCGGGATTGCCGCCACTGGAAGAACAACGTGCCGTCCGCGCCGCGAGCCAGGTGCGAATAGGAGTTCCGGCGCATCTCCCCGGCCAGCTTGGCGAAGTTGCGCGGCTGCCAGTTCACGGCCGAGGTGGACTGCTCCATCAGCAGCCACGGCTCGCCGCGGGACAGGCCGCGCACGAGATCGGCCGACAGGGCCAGCTCGATGTGCCGCTCGGGGTCGTCGGCCCGGGTGTAGTGATCGTTGGACACGAAGTCGACCTCGGCCGCCCAGTGCCAGTAGTTGAGCGAACCGAACGTCCAGTTGGCCATGAAGTTCGTCGTCACGGGCACGTCCGGCGTGACGTCCTTGACCACGTCCCGCTCGGCACAGAACAGGTCCAGCAGCGCGTCGGAGCAGAACCGAGCAAAGTCCAACACGTGGCCGGGATTCTGGAACGTCGGCGTCACGCGAGGCGGCAGCACCTGCTCCCAGGCCGAGTAGTGCTGGCTCCAGAAATCGGTGCCCCAGGCCCGGTTCAGGCCCTCCAGGTCGTAGCGGGCGCGCAGCCAGTCGCGGAACACGTCGGCGCAGCGGTCGCAGTAGCAGCGGGCCACATGGCAGCCGTACTCGTTGTTGATGTGCCAGGCGGCCAGCGCCGGGTGCTCGCCGTAACGCAGCGCGATCTTCTCGGTCAGCGCGATCGCCCGGTCGCGGTACACCGGCGAGGTCGGGCAGTAGGCCTGCCGCGACCCGTGCGACAGCCGCACGCCATCGGCTCTTACCGGCAGCATGTCGGGGTTTGCGCTGGTCAGCCAGGGTGGCGGCGCGGCGGTGGCGTTGGCGAGGCAGACCCGGATGCCGCCGTCGTGCAGCAGGTCGAGCACCTGGTCCAGCCAGCCGAAGTCGAACCGGTTGTCGGCGACCTCGAGGCGGGCCCAGCCGAAGATGCCGACGCTGACCAGGTTGACCCCGGCCCGCCGCATCAACTCGACGTCCTGCTTCCAGACGTGCTCGGGCCACTGCTCGGGGTTGTAGTCACCGCCCCAGCTCGGGCTCGCCAGTCCGGTCGGCCATCCGGTCACGGTGGAAGCGTGGCCTACACACCCACCAAACGTCAACACACTCAAACAGGCTACGACTTGATAACTGTTACCCCTAACACCGGCCAAAGCACCCTGAGCGGACCGTTTCGACTGGTCTACAGGGAGCAACGGGGTGAAACTGGGTCTTGACATCTGTTGTGACGGGTACAACATTGTGCGCAACTTTGTTTGAGTCCGTTGGTTCACATCGACAGCAGGAGGGGCCCGATGGCGCGCCCAAGACCAGGCCAACTGCCCACACTCGACCGGCGGTCGGTGCTCAAGGTGCTGCTCGCAGGTGCGGGTATCGCGGCCGTTCCGGGGCTCGCTGCCTGCGGTTCCGGCAGCTCCGGCGCCGAATCCAAGACCGTCACCTTCGGGTCGAACTACTCCGACCCGGTGCCGCGCAACGCGCTCAAGGCGGTGCTGGACGGCTTCAAGACCGACGGGCTGACCGTCACCGCCAACACGAAGGACCACAACACCTTCCAGCAGCAGATCAACAACTATCTGCAGGGCCACCCGGACGACGTCTACAGCTGGTTCGCCGGCTACCGGATGCGCTACTTCGCGTCCAAGGGCCTGGCGCTGGACATCTCCGACACCTGGACCTCGCTGGGCGACAGCTTCAGCGCGGCGCAGAAGGAGGCCTCGACCGGCTCCGACGGCAAGCAGTACTTCGTGCCGTTCTACTCGTACCCGTGGGCGCTGTTCTACTCCAAGTCGACCTGGGCCAAGTACGGCTACCAGCCGCCGAAGACCTTCGACGAGCTGATCACGCTCGGCAACAAGATGAAGGCGGACGGCCTGACCGCGCTGGCCGTCGGGCAGGCCGACGGCTGGCCCCAGCTGGGCACCTTCGACCAGCTCAACCTGCGGACCAACGGCTACGACTTCCACATGAGCCTGATGGCCGGCAAGGAGGACTGGAAGGGCGCCAAGGTCAAGGCGGTCTTCGACAACTGGAAGCGGATGCTGCCGCTGTACCAGGACAACGCGCTCGGCCGTAAGTGGGAGGACGCCGCGCAGGGCGTGCTGGCCGGCAAGGCCGGCATGATGGTGATCGGCTCCCAGCAGATCGGCCAGCAGTTCGCCCAGAAGCTGGACGACCTGGACTTCTGCGCCTTCCCGACGATCGACCCGCAGTGGGGCACCGACACCGTCGAGGCGCCGATCGACGGCTTCATGATGTCCAAGAAGGCCGTCAACGTCGACGGCGGCAAGAAGCTGCTGACCTACCTGGCCAGCGCACCGGCCCAGCTGACCTACCTCAAGAGCGACCCGACCTCGATCGCGGCCAGCTCCAAGGTCGACGAGGGCACGTACAACGCGCTGCAGAAGAAGTGCGTGCAGTTCGTCTCCGAGGCCAAGCACATCACCCAGTTCCTGGACCGGGACACCGACCCCGGTTTCGCCTCCGACGCGATGACCAACGGCATCAACAAGTTCCTCGGCGACCCCAACTCCGTGGACAGTGTGCTGAGCGGCCTCGCCGAGCAGGCCAAGTCGATCTTCACTGGATGAGGCAATGACCCTGGCAGAACAGTTGGACGCGGGGACCGGGACCACCCGGCCCCCGCGCCGGCGCGCCCGCCGCAAGTCGACGGCGCTCAGTCTTCCCGACCGCATCGTGCTGCTGCTCATGGTCGGCATCCCGGCCGTGGTGCACATCGCGCTGGTGTGGGTGCCGACCATCGGCTCGATCGTGCTGTCGTTCAGCGAGTGGGACGGCATCGGCGGGCTGTCCGACATCAAGTGGATCGGCACCAAGAACTACGTCGACGTCTTCACGGCCTATCCCCGGTTCTGGCCCGCGGTGGCGCACAACCTGATCTGGCTGGTCTTCCTGATCGTGATCCCCACCGCGTTCGGGTTGCTGATGGCGGTGCTGCTCGACCGCAAGATGCGGTTCAGCTCGATCTACCAGAGCATCCTGTACCTGCCGGTGGTGCTGTCGCTGGCCCTGGTCGGCTTCATCTGGCAGCTGATGTACGAGCCGGACAAGGGCCTGGTCAACAACCTGATCGGGCAGGTCGGCCACATCAACTGGCTCGGTGACTCCAGCATCAACCTGTACGCGGTGCTGGTGGCCGCGGCCTGGCGGCACACCGGCTACGTGATGCTGCTGTTCCTGGCCGGGCTCAAGGCCTTGGACCCGGCGCTGAAGGAGGCCGCCTCGCTGGACGGGGCCAACTCCTGGCAGACGTTCTGGCGGGTCACCTTCCCGGTGCTCAAGCCGATCAACATCATCGTGCTGGTGGTGACGGTGATCGAGGCGCTGCGCGCCTACGACATCGTGTTCATCATCAACCGCGGCCGCAACGGCCTCGAGCTGCTGTCGATCCTGATCACCGACAACATCATCGGCGAGTCCAGCCGGATCGGCTACGGCTCGGCGATCGCCGTGGTGCTGCTGGTGATCTCGCTCGGCTTCATCATCACCTACCTGGTCCAGGTGTTCCGCAAGGAGGAACGGTCGTGAGTGCGGACACGCTCGCCAGCCGGCTCGTCACCGCGCCCGCCCCGTCGATCACCCGGCCGGGCAACCGGTTGAACGCCACCCGGGTCGCGCTGCACACGTTCCTGGTGCTGACCTGCCTGGTGTGGCTGGCCCCGCTGCTGTGGGCGGTGTTCGCGTCGTTCCGCACGTATCAGGACACCGCGACCAACGGCTACTTCTCCTGGCCGCGCGAGCTGACGTTCACCAACTTCACCACCGCGTGGACGCAGGCCGACCTGCCGCACTACTTCCTGAACACGCTGGTGATCACGTTGCCGGCGGTGGCCATCACGCTGTTCTTCTCGTCGATGGTGGCGTTCGTGGTGTCGCGGTTCAGCTTCAAGTTCAACCTGACGCTGCTGATGGTGTTCACCGCGGGCAACCTGTTGCCGCAGCAGGTGATCGCCGTGCCGCTGTACCGGATCTACCTGCTCACGCCGCTGCCGAGCTGGCTGTCCGACAGCGGGTACCTGCTGGACTCGCAGTTCGGCCTCGTCCTGATCCACGTGGCGTTCCAGACCGGCTTCTGCACGTTCGTGCTGACGAACTACATGAAGACGATCCCCAAGGAGCTCAGCGAGGCGGCCCGGGTCGACGGCGCCGGCGTGCTGCGGCAGTACTGGCAGGTCATCCTGCCGCTGTGCCGGCCGGCCCTGGCCGCGCTGGCCACGCTGGAGTTCACCTGGATCTACAACGACTTCCTGTGGGCGATCGTGCTGATCCAGACCGGCGACAAGATGCCGATCACCTCGGCGTTGAACAACCTGAGCGGCCAGTACTTCACCGACAACAACCTCGTTGCGGCCGGCTCGCTGCTGGCGGCCCTGCCGACGCTGGTGGTGTTCTTCGCCTTGCAGCGGCAGTTCGTGAGCGGCCTGACCCTGGGCTCGGCCAAGGGGTAGTTCCTCCGAACACACGACGGCGGCCTGGGCTCGAAGCCCGGGCCGCCGTCGGTTTTTCAGGCCCGGCCCAGGATCTGTTCCACCTGCGCCAGCTCGGACTCGGACAGCGGGCCGTGCGCCAGCGCGCCCGCGTTCTGCTCGACCTGGGCCACCGTGCGGCAGCCCGGGATCGGGATGGTGCGGGGCGAACGGGCCCACAGCCACGCCAGCGCCCCCTGGGTCAGCGTGCGGCCGCCCGAGGTCAGCACGTCCACGATCGCGTCCCGCTTGGCCGCGAAGGACGGCACCGGCTTGCCGTCGGCGAAGTAGGACAGCCACTCCGGCTGCTTGAGCCGCACGTCGTCGTCGGCCAACGTGATCGTGGACCAGTCGCGCTGGCTGAGCAGGCCCATGGCCAGCGGCCCACGGCACAGCAGCGCCAGGTTGTGCTCCTCGGCGACGGCGTACATCTCCGGGCGGTCGTTGAGCACGTTGGCCTCGGCCTGCACGACGGTGCAGTGCTCGCCGGCGCCGAAGAACGCGGCCCGCTCGGGATCGTCGGTGCTCCAGCCGTAGCCACGGATCAGGCCCTCGGCCACCAGCTCCTCGGCGGTTCCCCGCAGCTCCTCGGCCAGCGACACCTCCAGGTCGGACAGGTGCAGCTGGTAGATGTCGACGTGGTCGGTGCGCAGGCGCTTGAGCGAGGCGGTGAGGGCCCCTCGCATGTACGCCGGCGTGTGGTCGGCCCCGGTGAGCTGGCGGGCCTCGCTGTCGATGACGTTGCCCCACTTGGTCGCGTAGACGACCTGGTCGCGCGCCTGCTCGAAGGTCTCGCCCAGCAGCTCCTCGGCGTGGCCGGTGCCGTACGCGTCGGAGGTGTCGAACAGGGTCACACCGAGCTCGACGGCCCGCCGCAGCGCCCGGACGGACTCGGCGTCGTCGGTCGGGCCCCAGCCCAGCGCCTGGTCACCGGCCCAGAACGGGCCGCCCAGCGCCCAGGTGCCGAAGCCCATCGCCGCCACCTCGACGCCGGAACTACCGATGGCCCGGTTCTCCATAGTTCTTTCCCTCCAGCAATTCGACGACCTGGCGTTCGCACCCGCATCTGGTGCTGAAAAAGCCGAGCGGCCTCCATCCGTTCGGGAGCGCCACCCCTATCGACCACACCCTATAGCCACCGTACCCGTCGGTCAAAACCTGACAGAAATCATCTCGGCCGTCGCCGTACACCGGTTCCCCTTCCCGCGAAACGAATGAGCACCGTCGCAGGGAGTGGAATCGACGCCCCAGACATCGTCCGTCAGCTTCTGATCAAGCCGCCCTGCATTGCCTTTCGAATCGCATCGACTCGCGACACCGCGCCCAGTTTCGAATAGATATTGGTCAGGTGCCGCTTGACCGTGCCCTCCGCTATGTAGAGCCGGTTCGCTATCTGGGTGTTGCTCAGCGCCTGCGCGGCCAGTTCCAGCACGCTGCGCTCCCGTTCCGAGAGCATGCCGGCCACCGCGCCGGCCAGCCGCAAGCCGGCCATGGTCTGCCGCGGCACGGAGAGCAGCACGTTGTCCGGACCTCTGGTCACCGAGCGGATCGCCGCCACCAGCTCGTGCCCGACGATGCTGCTCTTGACCAGGTAGGCGGCGATGCCGGCCTCCAACGCCTCCTGCACCATCGCCGGGTCCTCGCACATGGTCAGCACCACGGTCCTGGTGCCGGGGCAGCGGGCCCGGAGCTCGGCCAGCAGCCCACCGCCGTACGGGTCGGTCATCTCGATGTCCAGCATCACGATGTCGGGCATGAACTCGGTGGCGATGGCCAGCGCGTCGGCGCCGTTCGCGCCCTCGGCGACGACCCGGATGTCCGGCTCCACCTCGAACAGGTTGCGCACGGCCTCCCGGAACATGGCTATGTGGTCGAGCAGGACGACCTCTATGGCAGCTTCACTGGTCCGGTCCACGCCTTGCCCCCAACCGCGCATGTACCCAGAGCACTGGAGAACATCACCGATCGTAGGGCCGGTCAAATCGGACGCGCCAGCATTCTCGAGGCATTCTCGACCGGCTTTGTAGCGCCCCGCCCTTCGGCTACCACCTAGGTCGTACACCACCCCCACCTAACGCGACTCCCTGCCGATTTCGTTGCGGGCGGCCGAAAAAACGTCCTACCTTAGGACGGCGACCACGAAAGGGGAGAACGTTGTCCGGGCTATTGACGATAGAAGACTGCGAACAACTGTCCGTCAAACAGGTGCACGACCTGTACCGAAAATACGTCAACCGCAGCCAGGTGTCGCTGATGACCTCGTTCGGCTTCGGCCGTGAGCTGGTCGAACGGGCCGAGGGCGCGTACATATACACCCGCGACGGCCGCAAGATCCTGGATTTCACCGGTGGCGTCGGCGTGCTCAGCCACGGCCACAACCACCCGCGCATCCTGGCCGCTCGCAAGCGTTTCCAGGACCAGCAGCGGATGGAGGTCCACAAGACCTACTTCTCGCCGTACATCGCCGCGCTGGGCAACAACCTGGCCCAGCTGCTGCCCGGCGACCTGTCGATGTCCTTCTTCCCCAACTCCGGGGCCGAGGCGGTCGAGGGCGCGGTCAAGCTGGCCTACAAGTACCACGGCGGCCGGCGGCAGCGGATCCTGCACGCCGACATCAGCTTCCACGGCAAGCTGCTCGGCTCGGGCAGCCTGACCGGCAGCCCGCAGAAGAACTTCGCCTTCCCCGGCATCCCCGGCGTGGAGACCTTCACCTACGGCGACCTGGACTCCGTGCGCCGGCTGGTCGCACAGGCCCGCACCGCCGACGGCGGCTGCGACGTGTACGCCATCCTGATCGAACCGTTCAGCGCCTCGACCATGCGCTACTGCTCCGAGGAGTTCCTGCGCGGCCTGCGTGAGCTGTGCACGGCCGAGGACATCATTCTCGTCTTCGACGAGATCTACACCGGCTGGGGCAAGACCGGCAGCCTGTTCTACTTCACCCGCTACGAAGGCCTGCTGCCGGACGTGCTGACCACGTCCAAGTCCTTCGGTGGCGGCAAGTCCTCGATCTCGGCCTACATCGCGCGGGAGTCGGTGTTCCGCAAGGCCTACGACAATCTCGGCGACGCGCTGATGACCAGCACCAGCACCACGTACTACGGCTTCGGCGAGGAGTGCGCGACGGCCATCGAGGCCGTGAACATCGTGGTCGACGACGACTACCCGGCGCGGGCACGGGACCTGGACCGGGTGCTGGCACCAGGCCTGGAACGCATCGCCAAGCAGTTCCCGGACATCATCTCCAACACGGTCGGATCCGGCGCGCTGCACGGGGTTTTCCTCGACGGCGGCCCCAAGCTGCTCGACCTCGCGGCCCGCCTGGCGCCCGGCGGCTTCCGCCAGGACCCGCAGTTCCGCACCAAGCTGATCACCTGCGCGGTGATCAACGCGCTGTACCGCGATCACGACATCTACACCTACTACACGCTCAACGGCAGCAATCCGCTGGTCGTCGGGCCGCCGCTGGTGGCGACGACCGACGAGGTCGAGCGCTTCCTCGACGCCTTCGAGCAGACCCTGTCGCAGGGCATGTCCAAGCTGCTGGCCCGGTTCGTCAAGGAGAAGGTGGGTTCGCTGTGGGCCTGACCATTGTCGTCACCGGCGGCGCGGGCATGCTCGGCTCGCACCTGGTGCAGCGGTTCGTGGCCGACGGCCACGCGGTGCGCAGCCTGGACCTGCGCGCGACTACCGACACCGGCGATTTCCAGCAGTTCGTCGGCGACATCCGCGACCCCGACCTGCTGTCCAAGGTGGTCAACGGGGCGGACGCGGTGGTGCACTGCGCCGCCGCGCTGCCCAGCTACCCGGCCGAGGAGATCCGCTCGGTGATCGTCGGCGGCACCGAGAACGTGGTGCGGGCCAGTCGACGCCGTGAGGTCGAGCGGCTGGTGCACATCTCGTCCACCGCGGTGTACGGCCTGCCCAAGGTCTTGCCGACGACCGAGCGCTATCCGCGGGAGCCGGTCGATCCGTACAGCCGGGCCAAGGCCGAGGCCGAGGAGGTGTGCGAAGCCGCGCGGGCCACCGGCATGTGCGTGCCGATGTTGCGCCCCAAGACTTTTGTCGGCCCCGGGCGAATGGGGCTGTTCTCCATGCTGTTCGAGTGGGCCGAGGAGGGACACCACTTTCCGGTGCTGGGCAAGGGTGACGTGCGGATCCAGATGTTCGCGATGGACGACCTGGTCGACGCCGTGGACACCACCCTGCACGCCAACCCGGACATCGCCAACGACACCTACAACCTGGCCGCCGCCGAGTTCGGCACCATCCGTGACGACTTCCAGGCGGTGCTGGACGCGGCCGGGCACGGCAAGCGGGTGGTGTCCGTCCCGGCGCGTCCGGCGCTGTCGGTGCTGAGTCTGTTGGAGCGCACCAAGTTGTCGCCGGTCTACGGCCGGCTGCTGCACAAGCTGATGGCCGACTCGTACGTGAGCATCGACAAGGCCCGCGAGCGGCTCGGCTTCAACCCACGTCTGTCCAATCAGGACGCCATTCTGAAGACCTTCCAGTGGTGGCGGGAAGAACGGGCCGCGGGCAATCTCCGCGGCGGCAGCGGCCGCACCTCACGCGACCCCTGGCGCCAGGGAGTGCTCGGGCTCGCCAAGGCCTTCTTCTAAAGGAGTCAGCTATGGCTACCCCTGTTGTCACCCTGCCGGCCCGCCCCACGACCTCCCCCGCCCGCGCCGCCGCCGACCTGGTCCGGCTGGCCCGGCCGGGTCAGTGGGCCAAGAACATCCTGGTCATCCCGCTGGCCGTGCTGGACGCGCCGGTCTGGCGGCTGGGCATGATCGGCCAGATCCTGTGGGCCATCGCGGCTTTCACGCTCGGCTCGGCCGTCATCTACGTGATCAACGACATCGCCGACCGCGAACGGGACCGCCGGCACGCGGTCAAATGCCTGCGTCCGATCGCCGCCGGGCGGATCTCGCTCGGCGTCGCCTTGGCGTACGCCGCGGTGCTGGTCGTCGGGCTGGCCGCGCTGCTGGTCGGCCGGCCGATCGCCGCCTGGTGGCCGATCCCGGTCTATCTGGCGCTGAACTTCGCCTACAGCTACCGGCTCAAGCACGCGCCGCTGATCGATGTGCTGGTGGTGGCGGCCGGCTTCGTGCTGCGGTTGTGGCAGGGCCACCTGGCCATCGGCGCGACCCACTCGGACTGGCTGATGATCACGGTGTTCTCCGTGTGCGTGCTGCTCAGCCTGGGCAAGCGGCGGCACGAACTGGTGGTCAGCGGGTCGCAGCACCGGCCGGCGCTGCGCGGGTATTCGGTGCAGCTGGCCGATCACCTGATCCTGCTCACGTCCGCGCTGACCATCGCCGGCTACCTGTTCTTCATCAGCACCCTGGCGTCGGTCGGCTCGCTGGCCGGCCTGGCCACGCTGATCTCCACACCGTGCGCGTTCCTCGCGCTGTTCCGCTACCTCCAGACCGTGATGGTCGACGAGGGCGGCGGAAACCCGGTCCGCGTGCTGCTGCGCGACCGGACCATGCTCGCCAACTCCCTGGTGTGGCTGGCCGTGCTGTCGGCCGTGCTCATCACCGCCCACGCGTGAACGGGAAACTCATGTCCACCAAGCCTCTCGTGTCGGTCATCATCCCCAACTACAACTACGCCAAGACCCTGCGGCTGACGCTGGGTTCCGTGCGGGCCCAGACCTATCCGTCGCTCGAAGTGATCGTGGTCGACGACGGCAGCACCGACGACTCGATCGCGGTGGCCGAGTCCTTCGGCGTCACCGTGCTGCGCACGCCGTCCAACGGCGGCTGCGCCTCGGCCCGCAACCTCGGCGTGCAGAACTCGTCCGGCGAGATCCTGTTCTTCCTCGACTCCGATGTCGCACTTGATCCGGACGCCGTCGAACAGGCGGTGGCGATTCTCCAGTCCGATTCGACGATCGGCGCGGCCTGCGGCATCTACGACCCCGATCCGCTGATCCGGGACAGCCGCACCGAGGAGTACCGCAGCCTCCAGTACTACTTCTGGTCGGCCAGCTCCGAGGGCAATGTGTCGTTCCTGTTCCCGGCCATGTGCGCGATCCCGCGCCGGGTGTTCGACGCCATCGGCCCGTTCAAGACGCAGCTCAAGCAGACCGAGGAGGTCGACTACGGCTATCGCATCAGCAGCCGGTACCAGCTGCGGCTGACCCCGGCCATCGGCGGCCGGCACGACCACGACCACGCCTTCCGGCCGTTGCTGCGCAAGCTGTTCCACCGGGCCCGGCTGCGCGTGCCGCTGTACGCGCGGGCCCGGAAGTTCGCCAAGGGCTTCGAGACCAGGTCCCGGGCCTTGGGCAGCCTGGCCGCGCTGGGCGCGGTGGTGACGCTGGTGCCGGCCCTGCTGCTCGGACCGCTGTGGCTGGTGGTGCCGGCTGCCCTGGCCGTCGAGTCGCTGGCGTGCGACGCTCAGATGTACGGCTTCGTGCGCCGGCGCAAGGGCTTGGCGTTCCTGGTGTATTTCGTCGGCACGCATTTCGTGGTCAACACGGTCATCGCCGCCGGGGTCGGCGTCGGTGTGCTCCAGTGGCTGCGGTCGGCGGCGTTCCGCCGCCTGTACGACAGCCTGCCCGGCCCGGCGCCGACGGAGGTGACGGCATGACGGCGGTGGCCGAGGCTCCCGCGCCGGAGATAGCGGCACCGCGGCGAAGGCTGTGCTGGTTCAGCTACCTGGTGCTCGTCGCCGCCGCGGCCTGGCTGGTCTTCACCGTGCTGCACGACCTGCTCAGCGGCCGCTACTGGTTGTGGCTCATGGTCGACCTCGCCCCGCCACTGCTCTATCTCCTGGTACCGGCAGCACTGCTCCTGGTCATCGCGCCGCCACGGCTCGGCCGACGGCGGCTCCGACCGGGCCTGCGCTGGTCCGTCGGCCTGATGTCGATCGCCGCGCTCGCGTTGGGGATCAGCTCCAGCGGGCTCAACGTCTTCGGCCACGGGGACGGACCGGCCCCGGCCGACGCGCTGCGGGTCGTGTCGTGGAACACCGATCTGTGGAGCCAGGACAAGGATCCGGCCACGTTCTATGCCTTTCTCAAGGCCCAGAACGCGGACGTCTACCTGCTCCAGGAACACATGCACTGGGACCTGTCGAAAGGCGAGCAGGGCGCGACGGCCGTCGGCGAGCGGACCCGGCTGGAGCAGGCCTTTCCCGGCTACCACATCGTGATGCGCAGCGAGCTGGTCACGCTGAGCCGGTTCCCGATCGTCGCGACGCCGCGAGTGGCCCCGGACCGCGACGGCCCCGACCCGGAGTTCACCGCGCTGTACCAACAGGACAAGGTGCTGCGGACCGATATCCAGGTCGGGAGCCGGGTGATGTCCTTCTACAACACGCACATCTCGGTGCAGCTGAGCATGATCCAGAGCCCGTTCGACGCGTTCTTCTGGCAGTACGTGCGGCACCGCTTCGACCAGCGGGGCGAGCAGTACCGGGGATTGGAGGCGGACGTGGCGGCCAACCACAACCCGTCCCTGATCGCCGGCGACTTCAACACCACGGCGGCGATGCGGGACATCGACGGCATGAAAGCCGTGGCCACCGACGCCGCGCGGGCCAGCAGCTCGCTCTACCCCACGTCGTGGAACGGGGAGACACCGCTGCGGTGGTGGCGGCTGGACTGGACGTTCACCACGCCCGGCGTCCGCGTGCACAGCTACGACCTCGACAACTCCGCGCCCTCCGACCACGCGATGCAGCACGTGGTCGTCTCCCTGGCGGGGTCGTGATGGGCGACCCGCGCTCTCCGGCCCGGTCCGTAAGACCCATCACCCGGTTTGGGTCTTACTCCCGACTTGTAATACCCGTTCTCCGGTTTACCTCTTACACCGTCGTGGTGGGCTTCCTCGGCTACCAGCTGTGGTCCACCCGGGACGATCTTCTCGGCAACGTCGCGCGGACGGGATTCGACCGGTGCGCGCTGGCGATCGTGCTGGCGCTGGCCGGCTCGTTCGCCGGCATGCTGGGCTGGCGGGTGCTGCTGGCCGGGCTCGGCACGCGGCTGCCGCTGGTGACGGCGTCGCGGGTGTACTTCGTCGCCGGGCTGGGCAAGTACCTGCCCGGCGGGCTGTGGCCGGCGCTGGCCCACGCCGACCTCGCCCGTCGGCTGCGCGAGCCGCCCAGCCGGCTGGCCGCGGCGTTCCTTGGCAGCGTGGCGTTGTCCACCGCCGCCGGGTTGCTGGTGGGGCTGATCGCCGTGCCGTCGCTGGCCCAGAGCAGCGGGCTGTGGTGGCTGCTGGTGCCGATTCTGGCGCTGTGCCTGGTTCCGGTGGTCGCGCCACGGCTGCTGACCGGGCTGGTCGGGCTGGCCCACCGCCTGCTCAAGCGGGACGGCGAACCGCCGGTGCTGCCTTCACGGGGCGTGGTCGTGCGGGCGGTGGCATGGATGGTGCTGGGCTGGCTGATCACCGGCGCACACTTCGTCGTGCTGGTGGGGGCGTTCGGGACCGTGGACTGGCCGAGCGCTTCCGTTGCGCTGAGCGCGTTCGTGCTGGCGTCGGTGGCCGGCATCGTCGCCTTCGTGCTGCCGGCCGGGCTGGGTGCTCGCGAGCTCATGCTCGGGCTGGCTTTGGGACTGCTGCTGGACAAGCCGGCCGTGGTCACCGTGGTGGCGCTGAGTCGAGTGCTGCTCACGGTGGCCGACCTGATCCTGGCGGCCGTCGCGCAGGTCGCGGACGGCCACCAGCCCAGGATCGGTCGGGTCAGCCGACGCTCGGCCGGCCAGGAAGCCTGATCGTCATCAGCGCGCCGCCCTCCGGGGCCCGGCCGGCGTAGGCCTTGCCACCGTGCCGTTCCGCCGCCTGGGCCACGATGGCCAGGCCCAGCCCCGAACCCGGCAGGGTGCGGGCCTCGCTCGACCGGTAGAACCGCTCGAACACGTGCGGCAGATCCGCCTCGGCGATGCCCGGACCGCTGTCGGCCACCTCGATCAGCATGGTGCCGTCGCCGACCGGCTTCATCTCCAGCCGGACAACGCCGTCCGCGGGGGTGAACTTGACCGCGTTGTCGAGGAGGTTGAGCACCGCGCGTTCCAGGGCGTGCGCCTCACCGAGCAGGTACCAGGGCTGGAGGCTGACCATGAACTGCTGGCCGACGGCCCGGCGACGGGCCCGGTCCAGCGCCCGTTCCACCAGCTCCAGCATGTCCACCGGCTCGTGCACGGCTTGCGGCGCATCCTCACGGGCCAGCTCGACCAGGTCACCGATCAGCGTGGTCATCTCGGCGATCTGGGCCTGCACGTCCTCGTAGATCTCCTGACGGTCCTCTTGCGACAGTGTTGGCGCACCGGGCTTCTCCGAGGCCAGCAGCAGCTCCAGGTTGGTACGCAACGAGGTCAGCGGGGTACGCAGCTCGTGACCGGCGTCGCCGACCAGCCGTCGCTGCCGTTCCTGCGACTCGGCCAACGCGCCCAGCATCGTGTTGAAGCTGGTGGTGAGCAAGGCCAGCTCGTCGTCGCCGGTGACCGGGATCGGGCGGAGGTCACCGGTGGCCGTGATGTGCTCGGTGGCCTGCCGCAGCCGCGTCACCGGACGGAGACCGCCCTGGGCCACGGCGGTTCCCGCCAGGGCCGCGACCAGCACGCCGCCGATGCCGACGAACACCAACACCAGCGCCAGTTTCTGGAGCAGCGTCTCGGTCGGCTTCAGCGACTGCGCGGCCAGCACGGCCACGCCCGGCGCGACGTTGCACGCGATCACCATCGAGTCGGTGGTGTGGTCGGTGCGCGGGGCCGAGCAGGAGTTCGGCGTGTCGTCCAGCACGTCCAGCTCGGCCGAGGTCAGCCGCGGCAGCGGCCCGGTCTGGTTGGACCCCATGCCGCTCGAGGTGAACGTGCCCACGTTGAAGTCGGCCGGGCCGTGCACGACCAGGATCTTCTCGCCCGGCCGGGCCAGCTGGAGGGTCTGGCTCGCGCCCTGGGCCGCCTTGGACAGCGAGTCCTCGACCTGGCTGTTCAGATTGCTGCTGACCACCATGAACGCGCCGATCGAGGCCAGCGCCACCGCGCCGGCCACGCAGATCGCCGTGAGCAGGATCACCCGGGAGCGCAGCGAGACGGTGCGGCTGCCCTCCGCGCGGGGCATCGTCACGGAGGGTCTCCCTGAGCACGTAGCCAACGCCGCGCACCGTGTGCAGCAACCTGGGCTCGCCGTCGGCCTCGGTCTTTCGCCGCAAGTAGCCGACGTAGACCTCCAGGGCGTTCCCGGAGGTCGGGAAGTCGTAGCCCCATACGTCCTCCAGGATCCGGCCCCTGGTGAGGACCTGCTTGGGGTGGGCCAGGAACAGTTCGAGCAGGCTGAACTCGGTGCGGGTGAGGCTGATCGACCGCTCGCCGCGGCGCACCTCCCTGGTCCCCGGGTCCAGCTCGAGATCGGCGAAGCGCATGGTCGCCAAGGGGGCGTTGGCCGCCGCGTCGTCGGCCACCGCGCGGCGCAGCAGCGCCCGCAGGCGGGCCAGCAACTCCTCGAGGGCGAACGGCTTGGGCAGGTAGTCGTCGGCGCCGGCGTCGAGGCCGGCCACCCGGTCCGAGACCGCGTCACGGGCCGTGAGCACAAGAATCGGCAGGTCGTCGCCGGTGCCGCGGAGTCGCCGGCACACTTCGAGGCCGTCCAGCCTCGGCATCATGACGTCGAGGACCATCGCGTCGGGACGTTGCGCCGTGACCGCCTCCAGCGCCTGCTGGCCGTCGCCGGCCAGCTCGACCTGGTAGCCGTTGAACTGCAGCGAGCGACGGAGCGACTCGCGCACGGCCCGGTCGTCGTCCACTACGAGGATGCGCATAAAGGAAGTGTTACCTGCGGGCCTGAGAGGTGCCTGAGAGGGACCCAAGGACAGGCACAATTTCACCGACCGGGTGAGGGTGTCCGCGCGACCACCGTGCGTGACCGCTTGACCTCCACTTAACCCGAGGTTTCATGCTGTGCGGCATGGACCTGCCCGACCTCGCCCGCCCGGACGTCGCCGGCATCGTGATCCGGACCTGGCGGACCGACGACCAGCTCCGCGCCGCCGACGCCGCCCTCAAGACCTGGCGCTCACGGCCGTGGCCGTCGGACTGCTTGAGTCGCAGCGTGCTGCTCGGCGCGGACGGCCGCCTGGTGCTGCACTACGAGCAGTGGAGCACACATCAGCTCGGCTATCGGCTCGTGCATGGCTGCACCGAGCTGTTTCCGGAGATCCTGATCGTCTCCTTCGGCGTCAGCAAGGTCGCCCGGCAGCGCCGGCTCGTCGACCTGATGCTGGCTGAGGCCACGCCCGGCACGTACCTGCACGCCAGCACCGACGGCACCGGCGTGGTCGCCTGGACCACCCAGGACACCTGGGCCTCGCTCGACGAGTTGCCGTGGGTGGAGCGGCTCAGCTCTCAGCGGTTTCGCCCGCACGCGGTACTGGCGCATTCCAGTGCCGCCACAGCGCGGTCAGCCTGATCGCCACCACCAGCGCCGAGCCGATCACCGTGCCCCACACGTCCGGGATCCTGAGGTAGGCCGCGATCGGCACCACCACCGCGCCGGCCAGCGCCGCCACCGCGTAGATCTCCTTGCGCAGCACCATCGGGATCTCCCGCAGCAGCACGTCCCGGATCGCGCCGCCGCCGATGCCCACCGTCATGCCGATCAGGCAGGCCGTGTAGGCCGGGACGTCGTGTTGCAGCGCCGTGGTCGTGCCGGCCGTGACGAACACGCCGAGGCCGACCGCGTCGGCCAGCAGCACCGCCCTGCGCAGACGGGCAACCTGCGGGTGGAAGAAGAACACCGCGATACCGGTCACCGCCGCCGTGAGCAGGTAGGGCCAGCTACGCAGCGTGGTCGGCGGGTGGATGCCCAGCAGCACGTCGCGGATGATGCCGCCGCCCAGCGCCGTCGTCAGACCCAATACGACCACGCCGAACACGTCCAGCTTGGCCCGCACGGCGGCGAGCGCGCCGGACGCCGCGAACGCCACTAGACCGATCAGCTCAATGACCACGGTTGCGCAGCGTACGGGCTTTACTATCGGTAGAGCTGGCTGCTCCGGTTGGAGCCGACCGCAGAATGGGAAGCATGCGGATCATCCTGGTACGGCACGGGGAGAGCCTCGGCAACGTCGACGAGCTGGCGTACTGCCGGATCCCCGACCACGCGTTGCCGCTCACGCCGCACGGCGAGCAGCAGGTCGTCGACACCGCGCCCGAGATCCGGGCCCACCTGGCTCCCGGGCCCGTCGCCGCGTACGTCAGTCCTTACCTGCGGACCCGGCAGACCCTCGAGCTGCTCGGCGTGCGGGACCTCACCGACCGGACCGTGGCCGAGCCCCGGCTTCGGGAGCAGGACTGGGGCAACCTCCAGGACCCCGTCGAGCAGGAGGTGCAGAAGCGGCTCCGGCACGAGTTCGGCCACTTCTTCTACCGCCTCCCCCACGGCGAGTCCGGCGCCGACGTCGACGACCGCGTCGCCAGCTTCGTCGCCGAGCTCGAGATGCGCCTGCTCAAGGAACCCAAGCACCCGCACACCGTGCTCGTCGTCTCCCACGGCCTGGCCATGCGCCTGCTGTGCCGGCGGCTCTTCTCGTGGAGCATCGAGCTCTTCGAGTCCCTGTCCAATCCCGGGCACTGCGAATACCGCGTGTTGGAGCGGGATGCCGAGGGCGACTGGACCATCGACCGCCCTTTCGGCCAGTGGCGCCAGTCCCCCGACGGCTCCACCCAGAAAACCTCGGTGCGCTAGCCCCACCCCTTGAGCTTTTCCGCCACATGCGCTTCCTATGTGGCGCCAGATGCCACATAGGAAGCGCATGTGGCGTCCGTCTACAGCCGCCGAGCCTTGGCCACAAGGTCGGCGGGCAGGTCCGGGTTGGCGCAGGCGTAGTCGATCAGCGTGCTGCGGTACGGGTCGTCGGGCAGCAGCGGCGCGAGTTCGATGAGCTCGACCAGATCAGCAGCCGAGCAGGTGAGCCGCGTGCGGTACGCGGCCGCGGCCACGCGCAGCGTCGGCTCGGCCGGTTCGTGGCGCAGGCCCCGATCGACATGCGCGACCGCGCCGGCAAAGTCTCCTTGCTCGGCCCGAAGGTCAGCCAGGTCGAGATGGAGCGACCAGCTCGTCGGTTCCAGGGCGACCGCACGCTCGAACGCCGCGGCGGTCTGCTCGGGATCGCCCAGCTTCCGCCAGGTACCGGCGCGCACGACTTCGGTCAGCATGATCCGCTCGACGGCATCGGCCTTGTCGCACAAGGCGAACGATTCGTCGGTGAGACCGCTTGCCCGCAGCAGGATCGCCATCCTGGCCAACGCCGCCGGGACGGGCCGGCGGGCGGTGACCACCTCGATCGCGTGAAACCAGGGCTGGAACCGTTCGCGCATGCTGTCGGAATCCAGGTCGGGGTCGTGGTACAGCGTCCGCGTCGCGGCCTCGGCCAACGCATCTGGGGATACCGCGCCGAGAAATCGTTCGTCACCGAACCAGGGCGCGCCGGCCCATGCGATGTCCGGGCGGGCCCCGGTCACCGAGCCGATGGCCAGCACCGCCGCGTCCATGTCGCCGTCGAGGAAGTTGACGTACGACTGCGCCAACACCGCCGGCAGGGAACCGCCACCCCGCACCACGTCGACCAACTCCGACCGCAACTCGGCCAGCAGCGCATAGGGCTCCGGGTCTTCCGGTGCGGCGGCGATGGCGCGGGCCAGATGGTCCGCGGCCGCGGCCGGATTGCCCCCGCAGTGCGCCATCACCTGTGCGACAGTGAGATCGACCGAAGTCCCCCGATTCGACATCGTGCGAGGATAGCCGTTCAGCTCAGGAGACCTCGGCCTCACCTTTTGGCGGGGGTGCGCCCCTCGTCGAGGCCGGTGGTGGGCACCGACAGGCCGGTGCGGGTGAGCTTGTGCCAGGGCAGGCGGGCGCCGGCCAAGGCTGTCATGACGGACTGCAACACGACGAGGTACATCAGCTGCCGGTACACGAACTGCTGCAACGGCAACACCAGCAGAGGACGGAGTGGCTCGCGGTCGAGACGGAAGGCGACGACAGCGGGGATCAGCTGCATGGCGAGGAAGGCGAGCCAGTACAGCAAGGCGGGGACGCCGTCGCCGGTGAGGATGCCGAAGATGGCGGCGACGTCGACGAAAGGACCGAGGACGGGCAGCGCTACCTGGAACAGGAGCAGGTAGGGGATGCCGCGACGGCCGAGGCGGCCGGCGGGGCCGTGTTCGAGGATGGCGCGGCGGTGCTTCCATACGGCCTGCAAAGTGCCGTAGCACCAACGGTATCGCTGCTTCCACAACTGCCCGAGCGTGCTCGGGGCCTCGGTCCACGCCAATGCCTGCTGCTCATAGACGACGCGCCAGCCGTCCCGCTCCAACGCCATGGTGAGGTCGGTGTCCTCGGCGAGCGTGTCGGTGGGAATGCCGCCGAGCGCCAACACGGCGTCGCGGCGGAACGCGCCGATCGCCCCGGGCACGGTGGGCATGCACTCCAACACGTCGTACATCCGCCGGTCGAGGTTGAAGCCGATGACGTACTCGATGTGCTGCCACTTCCCCAAAAGGCCGCCGCGGTTGCCGACCTTGGCGTTGCCGGAGACGGCGCCGACGCGAGGATCGGCGAAGTGGCTGACCACGGTCCGCACGGTGCCGCGTTCGAGCACGGTGTCGCCGTCGACCATGACGACGAGGTCGGTACGCGCGGCGGCCAGACCGGTGTTCAAAGCGGCCGGCTTGCCGGCGTTGGCCTGCCTGATCAGCACGACCCGGCGCAGATTGAGCCGCTCGACCACCTCGGCCGTGCCGTCGGTCGAACCGTCGTCCACGACGATCACCCAGACCGGGTGGTCGGAGGCCAGCACCGAGCGCACGGTGGCCTCGATGCCCGCCTTCTCGTTGTACGCCGGCACAATCACTGTTACCGACTCCTCAGGGGTCCACAGTGGCCGGTCACGTGCCCGTCGAACGTGAATCCAGGTGACGATCAACACCATGATCGTCCGCAGCACGGCGAGCGCGCTGGCCACCAGCAGAACGAGGCGCAGGGCGGCGGTGAGCCAGTCGCTCAACTGCACGGCCGCGACCAGAAGCCATCCGCCGAACCGCGTCTGCGGTTCGGCGACGGCGTTGGTGTCGCTGATGCCGACCGCGTGGCTCACGGTGTCCAGCTGCCAACCGGCGGCGCGCATCGCCGGCAGGAACCGGTCCAACGCCGCGACGGTCTGCGACCGGTCACCGCCAGCATCGTGCATCAGCAGCACGGCACTGTGACCGTCTCGCGGCGTCGCGTTGGCGATGATCTTGTCGACGCCCGGCCGCTGCCAGTCCTCGGAGTCCAGATCGGACAGCACGACCAGCCGGCCGTCGGCGCCGATCCGACGCACCGACTGCCACGCGAGATCGTCCAACGAGTCCGGCGTCGCCGAATAAGGGGGCCGTACCAAGGAAGTCGCGATGTTCGCCGCACCGGCCAGGGCGAGGTCCGTCGTGTGCAGCTCCACGCCGGTGCCAGCCGTGCCGACGTCGCGCAGATCGGCGTGCGTGGCGGTGTGGTTGCCGATCTCGTTGCCGTGAGCCAGGATCTCGCGGATCAGGCCGGGATACTGGGCCGCGTGCGCACCGGTAACGAAGAACGTCGCATGCACGTGATAGCGGTCCAGCACGGCCAGGATTTGTGGTGTCCACGTGGGATCCGGGCCATCGTCAAAGGTCAGCGCCAGCGTGTGGTCCCGTGGCCCGAGCGTGACGGGAGACGGCTTTCTCGCGTCGATGACCGCCTGCCCGGTGCGCACGGCGGCCGGCACGGCGTCGGCCGGCCCCTGCGGTGTCGACTCGTCGGCGTGGAATTCGCCGAGCACAAGGCCGTGCAACGTGAGCAAGGCCGTCGTGACCAACAGCAACGTGCCGAGCAGCACCCAGTGCGCCCGCGGCGGCGGGGTGCGGTGGTGCGTCGCCAAGGTCGAATTCCTTGCTACGGCCCGGGTGTGGTCGTTTCGGTGTGCTTGGCGTGGCCGGGCGGCGTGGTCGGGGCGTGCGAGTTCCGGTTGCCCACGCTGGTTGTCGTGGCAGCCGTCGTCGTCACGACCGCGGGTGCGGAGGTGGTCGTCCTGTTCAGCGACGGGGAGGCCGAAGTTGTCACACCCGGGGCCCTGCTGGTGGTCGTCGAGCCCGTGACCTGCGGTTCCGGGACGTCGGAAGTGGTCGGCGTGACGGTGTCAGCGGGCAGCGGCAGCAAGGCGGACGGCGGGATCGGCGCGCCGGACAGTGCGGCGCACAGCAGGATCACGTAGACGGCGAGCACCGCGCACACACCGATGGCGATGCGGCGGGCGACCCGGCGACGGCGACCGCTCGGGTCGACGAACACCGGTCTTTCGGAGAGATCGCTTGGGGTGGGCATCCTCAGACTCCTTGGGGGCGGCCCACCCTAAGCCATCACGACCGGTTCGCCGTACAACTCACGCACGGTCATCCGGCCGCTACGAGACAGGGTGGGCCCGCCGCGCGGCAGGCCCACCCTGTCGTCCGATCAGAACGCGCCGGTTCCGTTGGGGGTGCCCAGCCCGGTCGGACCGTCATAGCCGCTCACCGCGGTGCACAGGTACGTCCCGCCGCAACTTCCGTTGCTGCCACCGGAGACGTCGTACAGCGCCGAGGTGTGGCTGTAGATCGACGACGCGTAGCTCAGCGAGGAAGCGTTGCCGGCCAACGCGTAGATCGAGCCGATGATCGGCGAGGCGACACTGGTGCCGCCGAACACCATCCAGCCCTTGCGTCCCTGGTACGACGTGCTGTCGTAGACCGCGACGCCGGTGTTGGGGTCGGCCACCGCGCTCACGTCCGCGACGGTCCGCCGGGAACAGCCGGAATCCGTTTGCCACGAAGGTTTCTGGACGTAGCCGGAGCAGCCGCTGCCGGCGCCGCTCCACGCCGTCTCGCTCCAGCCACGGGAGTTGCCCGCCTTGCTCAGGCTGGTGCCGCCGACCGCGGTGACGTAGCGGGACGCGGCCGGGAACTCGACGCCGTAGCCGCCGTCACCGGAACTGGCCGTGATCGCGACGCCGGGGTGGTTGTAGTACGTGTTCTCCGAGCTGGTCTCGGAGGACGACTCGCTGCCGCCGTAGCTGTTGCTCACCGCGTTCGCGCCCAGCCGGACCGCGGTGTTCACCGCCGCGCCCAGGTTGGTCAGCGACGCGCTGCTCGCCTCGACCAGCAGCACGTTGCACTTCGGGCAGATCGCCGAGGCCATGTCCAGGTCGAGCGAGATCTCCTGGGCCCAGCCGCCGTTGGTCCGCGGGTAACTGGTGCCGCCGCTCTGGTTGGACTTGGCGAAGCAGGCGGTGGTGCTGCCCTTGATCGTCGACGGTGTGCACGACGCCAGCGCGGCGATGCCGTACTGCGCCCGGTAGACGTTGACGTCGGCGAACGCCGTCGGATCGTCGTAGGCGTCCACGATGGCGATGGTCTGGCCCGCGCCCGCGGTCGTCGAGGTGGTGAGGTTGTAGGCCGACCTCAGGTCGGCGGGACCGAAGCCGGACGGCGTCGCCGCCGCCGTGGCGCGATCGCTCAGCCATGCCTCACATGCGGCCTGCCCCGCGGCGGGCCGGTCGCATACGCGGTGCGCGGAGTGCGACGCGGCCGCGCCGAAGGCCGTTCCGGTCAGGGACATCGCCAGCGTCAAGCCGGCCAGCAGGGGAAGTAATCTACGCAAAGCGGACCTCCACTTTGGCAGGGACCGGGTTCGTCACCACCCGGCGTGTCCGCGCATCGTGCATCCGCAATGGACGGTTGTCAGCACTGGACCGATACCGTCGTTTTTCAAGGCTATGGCTTGATCACAGTTGATGAGGACTGAGAAAGCCCCGCCGATAGGCGGGAACCAGGTTCCGGGGCACGAGGATCTTCTTGCCGTCCACGGTGATCGACACCAGCTCGGGGGCGGTGGCCTTCCACTGCGAACGGCGGTGCCGGGTGTTGCTGCGCGACGTCTTGCGCTTGGGCACGGCCATCAGCGGGTCCTCTTTCCGTAGCGGCGGTTGAACTTCTCCACCCGGCCGGCGGTGTCGACGAGCCGCTGCGCGCCGGTCCAGAACGGGTGCGAGTCGGCGGTGATGTCGACCACCAGCAGCGGGTAGGTGTTGCCGTCCGACCACTCCACGGTGCGGTCGGAGGTGGCGGTCGACCGGGTCAGGAACGACGTCCCGGTCGAGGAGTCCTGGAACACCACGGGGTGGTAGTCGGGGTGGATGCCTTTTTTCATCGCAGTTCGTCCTCACGGTCGGGGAACAGGAACGGGTCGCGGTAGCTGTCCCAGGTGGACAGTCCGGCGGCGAGCTCGGCGTCGGTGACGAGCGCTCCGCGCAGCGTGGCGGTGATCTCGGCGTGGTCGGCGCCGTCGGTGAGCACGACGATCTCCTGGCCACGGTCGCCGTAGTACGGATCCCAGTTCAGGGCGGCCATGGCGCGACGGTCGTCGTCGATGCCGTCCCAGTCGTCGATGGCGGCGAGCCAGGGGCCGGCATGCCCGACCTGGAGTCCACCGCCGGCGGATTCCAGCCACAGCGCGACATCCGGGCGGCTGGCCAGCCAGACGCGACCCCTGGTGCGTACGACGCCGTCGAGGAGAACGTCGATGCACGCATGGAATCGTTCGGGGTGAAACGGTCGACGCTCGCTGAACAGCAGCAGCTCGAAGCCGTCCTCACGGTCGAGCGGCGGCTGACCGCGGAGCAACGGCCCGTGAGCGCTGTCGGGACGTCCGCGACGGGCATTGGCCGGCAGCCCGGACAACCACTCGGTGCCGCCCAGCGGAACCCGCAGTGCGGTCGGCGCCAGCCGTCGGAACACGGCGTCGAGGCGGCCAGCCGGACCGGTGAGCACGAGCACATCGGCGAACTCAGCCTGGCCGACCGCGACCTGGGCGACCGTGCGCTCGTCATCGGCACTGCCGCCGAGTCCGCGTTCGTACATCGCCTCGTCGCCGGTGGCGTCGTCGAGCCAGGTCTCGTGGTCGACGGCGGTGACCACGGCCTGCACCCGCGACCGGTCCAGCGCCCAGCAGATCGGCTCCGGTTCCACCCGCGGGTCGAGGTGCAGCACGATCCGGCTGACGTCGGCCCGTCCGGACAGCTGCTCGACCAGCGGCAGCAGGTCCTCGCGCAGCGTGCAGGACACGCAGCCGTGTCCCAGCTCCAGCACGGTCCAGCTGTCCTCGCCGCGGTGCCGCAGCCGCCGTCGCACCACACCCTCGGTCACCCGGCACAGGTCGTGGTGCACGACGGCGGTGCCGGCATCGGCCAGTTCGTCGGCGATCCGCTCGGCCGCCGTCGCCGCGAGGCCGCCGACCAGCACGATCGGTACGGACACGAGCCCTCCAGTTGGTAATGATTTCCATCTTCTGGAGCGCCACGCTACCCTGCCGTGGGAATTTTTGAAAACGAATGTCGTTACAAGGAGGTGCAGCATGGCCAAGCGCTGCCAGGTGACCGGCAGCGGCCCCGGCTACGGCAAGCAGGTGTCGCACTCGCACCGGCGGACCTCCCGCCGCTGGGAGCCCAACCTCCAGCGCCGCCGCTACTGGGTGCCGTCCCAGCGGCGCTGGGTGACGCTGCGACTGTCCGCCAAGGCGATCAAGACCATCGACCGCAAGGGGATCGACGCGGTCCTGTCCGGAATGGAGCAGTAATGGCTCGCAACGAGGTTCGACCGATCGTGAAGCTGCGTTCCACGGCGGGCACCGGCTTCACCTACGTCACGCGCAAGAACCGCCGCAACGACCCCGACCGCATGGTGCTGCGCAAGTTCGACCCGGTGGCCCGCAAGCACGTCGACTTCCGCGAGGAGCGCTGAATGGCGAAGAAGTCCAAGATCGCCAAGGACGCTCGGCGCCGGGAGACCGTGGCCCGCTACGCGCAGCAGCGGGCCGAGCTCAAGCTCGTCGTCTCCTCGCCGACGGCCACGCCGGCCGAGCGTGACGCCGCGGCCCGAGGTCTGCAGAAGCTGCCCCGTGACGCCAGCCCGACGCGGCTGCGCAACCGGGACGTGGTCGACGGCCGGCCGCGCGGCTTCTTCCGCAAGTTCGGGCTGTCCCGGCTGCGGCTGCGCGAGGCGGCGCACCGCGGCGAGCTGCCCGGCGTGAGCAAGTCGAGCTGGTGAGGGGAGCCATGGCCAAGACCGACCGGCGGCCGCCCAAGCGCAAGGTGAACCTGCTGCGCCGCGAGGGTGTGACCCAAGTGGACTGGAAAGACGTGACACTGCTGCGCAAGTTCATCTCGGACCGCGGCAAGATCCGTTCGCGCCGCGTCACCGGGCTGACGCCGCAGCAGCAGCGCGAGGTCGCCACCGCCATCAAGAACGCGCGTGAAATGGCCCTTCTGCCCTATCCGGGCCCTTCGCAGCGCTGACATACGTCACATGCGCTTCCTACGTGGCACCAGGCGTCAAGTAGGAAGCGCATGTGCATCCTCTCTACGACGTGCTGTACCGCCGGCGCGACACCCGGCGTGAGTTCACCGGCGAGCCGATCGACCCGGCGGTGCTGGACCGTGTGCTGCGGGCCGCCCATGCCGCGCCGAGTGTCGGCCTCTCCCAGCCGTGGGACTTCGTACTCGTCTCGGACGAACACGTGCGCCGGGAGTTCCGTGATCACGTGCTCACCGAGCGCAAGATCTTCGACGCCACGCTGGATCCCGAGCGCGCCGCGGTGTTCGACAAGATCAAGATCGAGGGCGTGCTGGAGTCCAGCCTCGGCGTCGTCGTCTGCTACGACCCCGGGCGCGGCTCGCCGGCCGTGCTCGGCCGGCACGCCATCGCCGACGCCGGCCTGTACTCGGTGTGCCTGGCCATCGAGAACCTGTGGCTGGCCGCCACCGCCGAGGGTCTCGGCGTCGGCTGGGTCAGCTTCTACCGTGAGGACTTCCTGCGTCGGCTGCTCGGTGTGCCGGCCGGCGTCCGTCCGGTGGCCTGGCTGTGCCTCGGCGGGGTGCGGGACCTGCCCGATGTTCCCGATCTGGAGCGACACGGGTGGCGTGAACGGTTGCCACTCGATGACGTTGTCCACCATGAGCGGTACGGTCAACGGCCAGGCCGGTAGCCTGGCCCGAGTCGAACCGCATCGAAGCAGCAGGGGACGTCGAGGACCCAGTGGAGCAGGACGATTCGCTCGTAGGGGGACAGCTCCCGCAGCAGGATCAGCGCGTGCGCCTGCTGCTCAACGCTGGCCGCCTCAGTGAGGCGAACACCCTTTTCGAGCAGGTCGTGTCGCGCGGGCCGACCAGCTCGGACCGGTGGGGCCGGTCGTATCTGCTCGTGCACCGGGCGACCATGGCGTGGCGGCTGCGGCGCATCCCGCTGGCGCTGGAGCTGGCTGCCGAGGGGTGGACCGAGATGGACTCCGAGCGGCCGACCGGTGTGCTCGCGTCCCGTGCGCTCGGGCAGCTCGGCTATCTGCTGGAGGGCATCGGCCACCGGCGGGCCGCGTTGGACATGGTGCGGCTGGCGCTGCACGTGGCGCGGGAGGCCGGCGATCCGTCGGCGCTCGCCCAGTGCCTGCAACGGCTCGGCGGCACGCTCAACTTCCGGGCCATCGACGGCAAGCCGGTCAACGCGCACGAGATCTTCGGCGAGGCCCGGCAGCATCTGAGCGAGGGGCTCACCCTCGTGGGGCCGGACGACGTCAGCTATTGGCCGCTGGTCGGGGCGTACTCACGTTCCCTGGCCGGCACCGGTGATCTCGAGCTGGCCGCCCGGCACGCCACCGAGGTGCTGGCCCACGGTCTCGAGCTGGACGACTTGTGGACGGTCGCCGTCGGGAACTGGGTGCTCGGCTGCGTGCACGCCGGTCTCGGCGAGTTCGTGCAGGCGCGGACCTTGGCCAGCCGGGCCGTAGCGGCCGCCAACAAGATCAACGACAACTCCCTGCTGCTGCGCTTTTCGCTGGACCTGGCCGATATCTGCGCGTCCATGGAGGACGAGGTCGGCGAGGCCGCCGCGCTGCGGTGTTCGGTGACCGCCAGCCGGATGGCCACCGAGACCTTGCAGGAGGGGCTCGGGCAGGCGCTTGAGCAGCGGCGGTTGGCCGTGCAGGCGCAGAAGCTCGCCATGGCCGCCCAGGAGGCCGCCGCCCGGGATCCGTTGACCGGCTTGGCCAATCGGCTCGGGTTGGAGCGCAGCGCCCAGCAGCTGTTGGAGGGCACCGCTTCCAAGGGCAAGGTGCCGTGGCTCGTGCTCGTCGACGTCGACTGGTTCAAGGACGTCAACGACGACGCCGGTCACGCCGCCGGCGACGCCGCCCTGCGGGAGATCGCCCGCCTGCTGCGCCGTGAGTGCCGCGCCGGCGACCTCGTCGCCCGGTGGGCCGGTGACGAGTTCGTCGTCCTGCTCGGCGATGCCGGCCCCGGCACCGACGTCGGCCCCGCCGTCGCCGAACGCATCCGCGCCGCCGTCGACGAGCACGACTGGCGCATCGTCCTCGGCACCGCCCGCCGCCCCACCGTCTCCATCGGCGTCGCCGGCGGCCCCGCCAAGCTCGACCAGCTCTTCGCCGCCGCCGACATCGCCCTGTACCGCGCCAAACGCCAGGGCCGCAACCGCGTAGAGGTCCACGAGACCATGGCTCGGTTGGGCGAGCTCTCGGAGAGCTGACCTCCTCCACCGGATGCCCCGGTGTCGCCCTCGCGCCTCACCCTCCACTTGCAACTTGCATCCCGCAAACCGCCTGTGATGACCCCTGCGCTCCCGTTTGTCCACACCGGACCCAGCGGATGATCTTCCACCCGATCGGCGCAAGGGACCACGGCGCTATTAACAGCTATTAAGAATCATCAACAGCCATAAACACAAGGGCCCCGGCGGGATGTCGGGGCCCTTGTGCGAGAAAAGGAGTCAGGCGATGAGACCGCCGCGGTAGGCGACGAGAGCGGCCTGCACGCGGTTGACGGCGCCGATCTTGCCGAGGACGGAGGAGACGTAGCCCTTCACGGTGGCCTCGGACAGGTGCAGCGCCCCACCGATCTCGGCGTTGGACATGCCCTGGCCGATGAGCTGGAGGACCTCCCGCTCGCGCTCGGACAACGACGTGAGCAGGCGGCGGGCGGGCTCGGCGGCGCGTTCGCCGTCGGCGACGGCGGCGAGCACACGGGCGGCGACGCCGGGGTCGAGCACGGCGCCGCCACGGGCGAGGTCACGAACGGCCTTGACCAGCTGCTCGGGCTCGGTGTCCTTGAGCAGGAAGCCGGACGCCCCCAGCCGCAGCGCCTCGGAGACGTACTCGTCGACGTCGAACGTGGTGAGCATGGCGACCCGGGGCGGGTCGGGCAGGGTGCGCAGCCGGCGCAGGGCGACGAGCCCGTCGGCCGAGCGCATACGCACGTCGAGCAGCACAACGTGCGGCCGGTGCTGCCGCGCGAGATCGGCGACGAGCAGGCCGTCGTCGCACTCGGCGACCACCTCGATGTCGCCGGCGCTGCTGAGAATCATCCTGAGGCCGGATCGGACGAGATCCTCGTCGTCAGCCAGCATCACTTTGATCAACGGACGCCTCCCCGATTCGGCGCTGCGTGCTCGCATTAGCCAAGCATCACTCATCTTGACGCAACCACGGGTTACCGCGGTGTTATCTCATCATGTGGTCCCGGTTTTGCCTAGAAGTTCCGGCGACTTGACGCCCGCACCGAAATATCAACGGTTTCCAAACCTGTGAATCGACTTGCACGATCAGGGCAGGCTGTGCCGTCCGGCGGAACGCAGGCTGCGCGTGGCGACGAGGGCCAGTCCGCCGAACAGCCACCCGCCAACGGTCCAGACCACTGCCCCGGTCAGCCCGGCGCCGTGCAGCATGGCGACCAGGCCGCCGGCCCCGCCACTGGCCCGCATGCGCCATCGCCCCTGGTCAAGGGCGAGCTCGTCGTCGATCCACCGCACCACCGAAGCCGCCACCCGGCTCACCCTTCAGAGTGAATGTCTAACGTGAAGCTCTTTCGCGTTGAACTACTCACAAGTAACGTGCGTCACGTTCCCTCCAGGAGAGGACCCTGCGCATGTCGCGAAGCTCTCGCCTCGCACTCGCCGCGACCCTGATCGTGGCGACGTCGACCACCCTGCTGTCCGCGGCACCAGCGAGCGCCGCCCCGGCCAACAATGACTACTGCCTCGGCCAGTGCGGCGACATCCTGCCGCCGGGTGAGAACGGCAGCGCCACGCTGGCGCAGATCCTCGCCAACAAGGCCTTCGGCAGCCGGCCGGCCCACACCGACGACCAGCTCGGCAAGTACGCCAGCCTGGTCAACGGCTACACCGGCCTCACCAACGGCCAGCTGTCCAACTTCTTCAACGATTCCTCGTTCGGCGTGCCCTCAAACCAGGTCGAGTCAACGGTCAAGCCACGCTCGGACGTGACGATCGTGCGCGACAAGGCCACCGGCGTCCCGCACATCACCGGCACCACCCGCTCCGGCACGGAGTTCGGCGCCGGCTACGCGGCGGCCCAGGACCGGCTCTGGCTGATGGACGTGTTCCGCCATGTGGGCCGGGGCGAGCTGACCTCGTTCGCCGGCGGCGCGGTGGGCAACCGCGGCCTCGAGCAGACGTTCTGGCAGGCCGCCCCGTACACCGAGCAGGACCTGCAGAACCAGCTCAACTCGGCCGCGGCGGCGCATGGTGCCCGCGGCGCGCAGGCGCTGCAGGACGCGACCGACTACGTGGCCGGCATCAACGCGTACGTCACGCAGGTCTACAACAACCGGACCTTCCCCGGCGAGTACGACCTGACCGGGCACATCGACCCGATCACCAACGCCGGCGGCATCGACCCGTTCAAGCTCACCGACATGGTGGCGATCGGCAGCGTGGTCGGCGCCCTGTTCGGCTCGGGCGGCGGCGGCGAGGTGCAGTCGGCGCTGGTGAAGCTGGCCGCCGACGCCAAGTACGGCGTGACCGAGGGCGACAAGGTGTGGAACGCCTTCCGGGAGCAGAACGACCCCGAGTCGGTCACCACCATCCACGACGGCAGCTCCTTCCCGTACGGGCAGGATCCGGCCAACCCGCAGGGCGTCGCGATGCCGGACGCGGGTTCGGTCACGCCGCAGCAGCTGGTGTACGACCCGACCGGCTCGGCCGCGTCGGCCACCGAGGTCAAGGCGGCCAACCAGCCGGCGGCGAAGACACCCGACGAGGAGAAGGCCCGCGGCGTCTTCGACAAGGGCGTGCTGCCGGCCGACCTGATCTCGGCCAAGCACGGCATGTCCAACGCGCTGCTGGTGTCCGGCAAGTACACCGACACCGGCAACCCGGTGGCGGTGTTCGGCCCGCAGACCGGCTACTTCGCGCCGCAGCTGCTGATGCTGGAAGAACTCCAGGGCCCGGGCATCAGCGCCCGCGGCGCGGCGTTCGCCGGCGTGAGCCTGTACGTGGAGCTGGGCCGCGGCCAGGACTACTCCTGGAGCGCCACGTCGGCCGAGCAGGACATCACCGACACGTACGCGCTGCACCTGTGCGACCCGAGCGGCAAGCCGGCGACCAAGGACTCCAACTTCTACCTGTACCACGGCGCCTGCACCGCGATGGAGCCGCTGGAGCGGGACAACTCGTGGAAGCCGACGATCGCCGACGGCACGGCCGAGGGCTCGTACAAGCTGATCGCGTACCGCACCAAGTACGGCATCGTGCAGTCGCGGGCCACGGTCGGCGGCGCCCCGGTGGCCTACGCCAGCCTGCGGTCCAGCTACCAGCACGAGGTGGACTCGATCATCGGGTTCCAGGAGTTCAACGACCCGACGGCGGTGCACGACGCGGCCAGCTTCCAGAAGGCCGCGCAGGACGTGAACTACACGTTCAACTGGTTCTACGCCGACTCCAAGGACATCGCGTACTACAACTCGGGCAACAACCCGGTGCGGGCCGCGAACACCAACCCGAACCTGCCGATCTGGGCCGACCAGCAGTACGAGTGGCAGGGCTGGAACCCGACCACCAACGTGGCCTCCTACACCACGCCGGCGCAGCACCCGAACTCGATCGGCCAGGACTACTACGTCAGCTGGAACAACAAGCAGGCCAAGGACTTCAGCGTTGCGGCCTACGGTGACGGCTCGGTGCACCGGGTCAACCTGCTGGACAGCCGGGTGAAGAAGCTGGTCACCAGCGGGCAGAAGGTGACGCGGGCGTCGCTGGCCGCGGCCATGGCCGACGCGGCCAACGTGGACCTGCGGGCGGAGGACGTGCTGCCGGACGCGCTGCGCGTGCTCAACAGCCAGCCGATCACCGACCCGACGCTGGCAGGAGCGGTCAAGCAGCTGACGACCTGGCAGCAGGCCGGCTCGCACCGGCTGGAAACCACGCCGGGCAGCCACACCTACGCCAACGCGGACGCGATCCGGGTGATGGACGCCTGGTGGTCGCTGCTGGTGCAGGGCGAGTTCCAGCCGGCCATGGGCAACGACCTGTTCACCACCATGACCGGGGCGATCCAGATCAACGAGTCTCCTTCGGGCGGCCAGAACATCGGCAGCACCGACGGCGGCGCGAACAACTCCCAGCCGCACAAGGGTTCCTCGTTCCAGTACGGCTGGTGGTCCTACGCGGACAAGGATCTGCGGGCGGTGCTCGGCGACTCCGTTCAGGGCGGCCTGTCCCGGTCGTTCTGCGGCAACGGCAATCTGGCCCAGTGCCGGCAGTCGCTGCTGACCAGCCTGCAGCAGGCGGTCGGTCAGACGGCGGCGCAGGTCTACCCGGGTGACGCCGACTGCTCGGCCGGCGACCAGTGGTGCGCCGACTCGATCATCCAGCGGCCGCTGGGCGGCGTGACCGACGACAAGATCAGCTGGCAGAACCGGCCGACCTTCCAGCAGGTCGTGCAGTACCCGGCGCACCGCGGCGACAACGTGGCCAACCTGGCCCAGGGCGCGTCGGCCACCTCGACCAGCCACGAGACCGGCGCCTACGACTCGCCGCCGGCCAACGCCATCGACGGCAAGGCCGACACCCGGTGGGCCAGCGACTGGAGCGACAACCAGTCGATCACCGTCGACCTCGGTTCCGTGCAGACCGTCGGCCGGGCCATCCTGACCTGGGAAGCGGCCTACGCCAAGGGATACCGCATCGACGTCTCCGCGGACGGCGCCAACTGGCGCACGGTGTGGTCGACCACCGCGGGCGACGGCGGGACGGACAACGACGCGTTCACCCCGACCGACGCCCGCTACGTGCGGATGTCCGGGGTGCAGCGCGGCACCAAGTACGGCTACTCGCTCTACGAGTTCCAGGTCTACTCGCTGTGAGCCGGGCGGGGGCGGTCCCGGCCGCCCCCGTCCAGCTGCGGCAGCTCACTGGCCAGATCCGGGCTGCCGTAGTGGGAGAAGACGTCCGCGAGGTTGCTGAGCAGCCGCCAGCGGGCCCCCTCCGGCAGGCGGTCGACGAAACGGTCCACAAGGGACGCCACGGTGTCCGTTGTGGACCGTTCGTCGTTCTCGGTCATGATCTGGGCCAGCTTGCGCAGTTTGGCCGACATCTCCACGGCCTGGTCGACCTGGTTGTCGTTGTTCTGCAGCCACCACACGGTGGCCATCGCCGGGTCGCTGAGGATGTCGTCCTTGAGGTGGCGCAGCTCGTCCAGCTTGAGGTCGCGGTCCCAGCCGCGGACCAGCCGACGCCGTTGCAGCTCCTCGAAAAGCTCGGTCGCCGCCTTGGCCTCGTCGCTACAGGTGAGCTCGATCTCCACCAGCTGCACGGCGATCCGGGCGTCCTCCAGCTTGGTCACGTAGCCGAGCTCGGCCTCCAGCTTGTGCTGGAACTGCTCGCTCTGGGTGACCCGGCCGTTGGCCAGAATGGCCGCCGCGCGGCGCTCGATGTCGCTGCGGGCAATGGATTCCGGCTTGGCGTGGGTGGTCTCGCCGATCGCTTCCCAGGCCACCGTGCAGGTCGCGGTGAAGTCGGCGTGCGGCACCGCGCTCGGCAGCACGGCGGTGAACACCACCGTCGGCCGCTTCGGGGCGGGCGGCGGCTGCCGCAGCGTGACCGTCGCGCCCGGCTCCTTGCCGTAGATCCAGTCGTGTTCGGCCTGCTGGCGGCGCCGGATGAAGCGCGACCACCAGCCGCCCATCTTGCCGCGCACGGTCGGTTTGACCTCCGACCACGGATCCGTTGGCATCGTTCCCCTTGTATCAACTCGAGATCGCGGACCGCAGCAGCGGGTCCACCCCGTCCAGCTTGGCCTGCAACTGGTCGTGCACATCGTGGGAGCCGCCGTCGCGACGCCACTCGAACGCGGCCAGGTCGAGCGCGCCCAGCTCGGTCGGCCGGCCGCCGGCCGCCTGCACCAGCAGGTTGAGCAGGGTCTCCCGGTGCTGCGGCTGGGCCGTCGCCTCGTCCAGCAGTGCCCGCACGGCCAGCGCCCGCCGCGCCGTGTCGGTCTCACGCAGCCAGCGGGCCAGTCTCGTGACTACTTGGGCGAACTGACTCTCACCGGCCATTGTGGACAGTGCCGCGGCGACCTGATCGGTCAGCTCCGGCCTTTTCACGAAGCTGCCCAAGCGAGTGAGCGCGATGTGCGGGAACCGGCTGCCCAGTTCACCGCCGCAGACCGCGATCACCACTTCGCTCAGCGACGTGGACAGATCACGTCGCCTCGACCAGTCCTTGATCAACCTGCGAATGTCCGTGCCGATCACCGGGTCCAGTGCCGCCGCCGCGAGGAGTCCGCGCGCCAGCGGGAAGCGCTCTCCGCCCACGCCGTCACGACTTTGGCCACGGCTGGTGTGCCAAGCCGGATCACCTTCGCGGTGAGCCGGGAGCCGTCGGTAGCGGACAGTCCGATCAGCCAGTCGACCAGCGGTTCTCGCAGCGCCGGGAACTCCGCCCAGGCAAAGTCGATCACCGCCTCGGCGTAACCGGGCTCCGCGAAGGACACCGGGCCGGCGAACGCGCCGACGCCGGCCAGCCTCGCCGCCAGGCCCGGGCCGGCCAGCGGGTGCGAACGTGGCCCCTCGTAACGGGTTTCCGCCAGCAATGCGTCGGTCGCCGCATCCACCGCGTCCTGGTGCGCGCCCTCCAGGAACGCCGCCGCCAGCAGCAGCGCCCGCCACGGGACATCCTCGTGCTGGTCGAATTCCTTGCGCAGCCGGGCTTTCCAGTGATGGAACGCGCCGGCCACGAGCCGTGGATCCTCGACGCTCACCAGCAGTTCGGCCAGCCGGACCGCGTCGGCCGACGTGGTCGGGGGCTCGGTCGGAAGTGGATCGAACTCCGTGCCCTCCAGGTGCGCTTTGAGCACCTCGGCCGGGTCCGGGGCCGGCAGCCGCACCGCGTCGAACCCCGCCGCCCGATCGTCGTCGACGATCACCACCAGGGAGCTGTCCTCCTGGTCCAGCGTGGCCGTGAACTCCGCCAGCGCCGCCTTGACCTGCTCCACCGTCGCTTCGTCGGCGCCGGTCAGGTCCAGCAGGTAGCCCTCTTTCGCCGCCACCGGGTGCCGGGCCAGCGTCGCTTCGTCGTCCACCGCGATCTCGACCAGGTGCAGGCCGCCCAGCCGGTCCAGCAGCACCGTCGCCGCCGTCCGCCGGCCCGAGCCCGTCGGTCCCGCCAGCACCACCGCCCGGCTGCTCAGCAGCTTGGCCAGCGCGTCCAGGAACCCCTCCGGCTCCACGAACCGCCGCGTCGCCCGCCTGGCGTCCAGGCGGGTTCGCTCCAGCAGCCGGGTCGCGTCGGTGGTCAACAGCCGCTCCTCCCATCGTCGTGCCCTTGCGACTATGCGGGACGAGCTGCCCGGCCGGGGCAAAGTTCCCCTGTTCGTCGGCCTACCGGCCGACTCCACCTGCACTGGCAGTGACCGTTACTACTCCACCCGGCGGATCCACCCGCCGCCGCGCGGTCGGACGCACTACCGGTATGCTCTATGTGCGTCACGACGCCTTCGTAGCTCAGGGGATAGAGCATCGGTTTCCTAAACCGTGTGTCGTAGGTTCGAATCCTACCGAGGGCACCACCTTTCACCGGGTGAACGTAAGCCCCGCCACCTTGTGGCGGGGCTTACGTGTTTTCAGTCGATCACGTTGAAGATCTCCTCCGCGCGATCACGCTTGGCGTGCAGGTCCCAGGCGCTGTCGGCGATGTCGTCCGGGTCGAGGGTGGCGATCGGTCCCCACGTGGCCTCGTTGGCCTTCACCAAGGTGTAGATGTCGCCACGACTGATCAAGCCGCCGATGGTCAGGGTGCCGGCGTAGACACCGGTGTCGGCCAGGGTGGCGTTGAGCGTGATGGCGTAGTTGCGCATGGCGGCGCTGGGTATGGCAACCGCGCCGAGCTGCGGCATGACGCGCACGGAGCTGAGCCCGCCGGCGAACAGCAAGGTGCCGCGGCCGCGGTCGAGCATGCCGGGCAACACGTGGTGCACGACGTCGACGGCGGGATAGAAGATCTTCATCGCGGCACGGATGTCGTCGGCGGCAGCGGTGTCGAGCCGCGCGATGGAGTCACCGAGGGCGGCCGGCCCGTAGTAGGCGACGTCGATGGGACCGAGCCGCTCGGCGGCGTCGTCGAGGACGGACCGAAGGCGGTCGGTGTCCTGGACGTCGGCGGTGAACGCCTCAGCTTTGACGCCGGCGGTGGACAGCTCGGCCAGGTAGCCGGCATGCCGAGTGTCGCTACGGGAGATCAGCGCCACGGGATGGCCCTCCCGGCCGAACCGGTGCGCGATCGACCTGCCCAAGCCCGGTCCGACCCCGATGACCACGGCCGTCATGGTTCCTCCCAGTGAAGTTGAGGGTGCTCTCGACTTTCAACCTAGCACGAAAGTCGAGGGCACCCTCAGCTTCATTACACTGGGCCAATGACCAGGCCACTGCGGTCGGACGCGAGCCGAAACCGGGACAAGCTGCTGACGGCGGCGGCCCAGGAGTTCGCGGCGCAGGGCCTGGACGCCCCGCTGGAGCACATCGCCCGGCGCGCCGGCGTGAGCATCGGGACGCTGTACAACCACTTCCCCACCAGGGACGACTTCCTCAACGCGCTGCTGCCCTCACGCCTCGGTCCGGCGCTGGAGGGCCTGGCCGCCGCCGCGCACGCGACGGACGACCCGTGGCAGGCGTTCGAGACCTACGTGACCGGTCTGTGCGCCTTGCAGGCCACCGACCACGGCCTCAACGACGCGATCTCCCAACGGATCCAGCTGACGCCAGAGGTGCTCGCCGTGTGCCAGCAGGGGTTGGAGCACGTGCAGCGGATCATCGGCCGGGCCAAGGCCGACGGGCGGCTTCGCCCCGACTTCGAGCCGTCCGATCTGGTGCCGTTGCAGTGGGCGATGTCCCAGGTGATCCAGCGCGACCCGACCGGCTGGCGCCGATTCCTCGGCTTCTACCTGGACGGCCTGCGGACCGGTTGACCCACCGGCCTCCTCACACCTGCAACTCGTTCTCGATGCGCTTGAGGTGGTGGCGGGCCAGCGCCAGGTTGGCCTGCTCCCGTTCCAGCACCAGGTACAGGAACAGCGAGCTGCGGTTCTTCATCGAGTTCATCAGCCGGATCAGGTGGTACTGGCGGTGCAGGGTGATCAGGATGTCCTCGATGGTGTCGTTGAGCGCGAGGGTGGACATCACCCGGAGTTTGGACCGCACCACCTCGGTGTTGCCGGCGGCGGCCAGTTCCAGGTTGAGCCAGTCGCCGCCGCCGCTGGTGCCCAGCGACATGCCGCTCTCGTAGTCGACCAGCGCGACGCCGACGGCGCCGGCGATGGTCATGGCTTCCTTCAGGGCGGTATCGATGTTCATCGCACTTCCTTGGCTGGGGCTACGGGGTCAGGATCGAACTGATCCGGTCGGTGACGGACCGGGTCTCGTAGAGCAGGCGGCCGAGATTCAGGCCGCCGTCACCGAGCACGACGAGCAGCGCGATCCGGCCGATGGCGTACACGGCCATATAGCCGCCGCTGTTGAACACGACGGTCTGGTGCAAAGTGCCCTGGCGGGTCACCTCGGCGGCCTGGCGCGCGATTCCGAGATTGGCGGCGGCCAGTGCGGAAATGTTCAGCGGATCGACGTTGTCGGCGACATCGGAGATTATCGGAATTCCGTCGACCGCCGCGATCACCGTGTCGGTCACGCCGGCCACGGTTTCCCTGAGCTTGCGTAACTCGACGGCGAGCGCGTCATAGTCCACGTTTTTCCTTTTCCCTTTCAGAAAGGCCGGCCGGCGCCAGGCGAGGCGGCCCATCGCTACGGCCCGCGACCGGCTCGGCCGGGTCGCCGCACCGGCAGCGGGTCCACCGGCACGACGTCGGCCGGCCGCGGCGGCGACGCCCGGGGACGCAGCGGCCCGGCCTCGTGGTGCACACGGCCGGTGAACACGCCGGCCGGCGCGAGGGCCAGCACGTCATCGCCGAGCAGCCGGGCCACGTCCACGGTGACCGAGTGGACGCCGCGGCCGATCGCGAAGGCGATGTCCCGCGCGGTGCGCCGGCCGGTGGCATGCGTGACGATGTCCCGCAGGTCAGCGGCCGGTTCCGCACGTCCGGTCGGTACCGGCCGTTCTCGATACGGCGACACCGGGCAGGGCGTCGCGGCCAGCTCGGCCAGCCGTACGGCGACCTGCCCGAGCAGCCGGGTCGGCGAGATCCCGGCCGAGGTGGGCGACAGGACATCCGCGGTGTCGTCGACCAGATAGTGCGAGATGCCGCCCACCGCGATCGCGAACGCCGCGTCCGCCAGGGCCGCCCCGACGCGGTCCGGCGGGCTCGCCGACAGCATCGCCACCCCGGGCGCTCCCGGACTGTGCACGGCAATCACCGCGCCGTCCCGGAAGTTGACCACGCCGCCCGGATCGCCGATCACCACAAGGGCGGCGTTGATTCGATCGGCGTGGCACTGCGTCACCGCGTGCGCCAGCACGTCGAATGAGGTTCGATAAGCGCGTCTCAGTGCTTGCTCCGCGTGAACTCGGGGCCGCAAAACGGCGGTCGGCGGCACGCCGATCAGTCGATCGGGTTCCTTCTCCGGTCTCGGGAGCCACCACTGCCGTACGTTCTACCCGCCACTACCCCATTTTCACATCAACCATCACACGATCGTGTGAAGTCATTTCACGCGCCGTAACAACGTGAGGAGATCACCGTTTTTCGGCCGGCCGGCAATAGCGAATGGCGTAAACCGCCGGCCGAAAAACGGTGATAATCCCCGGTCAGCCGCAGGTGATCTTCGGAGCGGGGTCGTAGACCTTCTTGCGCGTGTGCCGGGAGACCTCGCGGCCGGTGAGGTCCTTGATCACCCGGGTGTCGGTGGCCGTGAAGCCGGGTCCGCCGGCCGAGGGATGGCAGTTGGCGGCGGGGCCGGGGCGGGGCTGCGGGTCGACGAAGTTGGTGCGCTCGCCGGGAATGGACTCGACCGCGTAGTGCTTGGTGCCCCACAGCCGAACGGTGATGTTCGTCGGCGTCCAGATGGTCTGGATGGCGATGCCGGTCGGCCCGTCGTTCTTGAACTTGAGATCGATGACGCTGCTGCCGTCGGGATTCTGGAAGACGGTGGCCTCGCGCGCGGCCGGATAGCGACTGATGTAGTAGCTGTGCTCGGTGTGCCCGGCATCGGTCATACCGGCGAAGTAGGAAGCGTTGTACAACGTGGTGGCGAACTGGGAGATGCCGCCGCCGACGGCCTTGCCCGGGGCGCCGTTCTCGATGATGCCGGCCTCGACGTAGCCCTGCTTGGCCGTGCGCGGGCCGGTGTAACCGTTGAGGCTGAAGGTTTCCCCCGGCTTGACCACGGCCCCGTCGACCTTCTCGGCGACCACCCGGATGTTGACGCCGGAGTCGGCGGCGAAGCCGCCGGTGGTGAACTCGCCGACGACCTCCTTGACGCCGAGCTGGTTGGCCTGGTCGGTGGTGAGCTTGGCCGGCTGCTGGTGGTACTGCGCGGTGACCACGCGGTTGTCCTTGTGCGGCAACAGGTCGGCCAGCCCGGCCAGGCTCTTGTCCCAGTCGACGCCGCGGCCGTCGACCGACGGCTTGACGCTGGGCTTGTCGCCCTCGATGACGATCTGGGCGTCCTTGCCCTCCTGCTCGGTGCCGGCCAGCTGCGGCTTCAACGCCTCGACGACCTTGCCCTGGTCGATCTTGGGCGTGAGCTTGCCGTCGGGACCGGGCGCGAAGCCGAGGGCGGCGGCGATGGCAGCCGGCTGAAGCGTGGCGTCCTTGCCCTCGCCCTTCACGGTGACCGGCCCAGCCACGGCCGGCTTGGCATAGTTCTCCACGGCCGCGCGCACGGCATCGGCGCTAACCTTGGCCGGCGCGCTGTCGACCGGCAGCGACACGGTGCCGCCGTCGATCCAGTTGTCCACAATGGACTTTTTGGCCGCGGCGGCGTCCAGCTTCTGGCCGGACTGCGGGTTGACGGCCGTCGGCGTGGTGCCGTCAAAGCGAATGCCGCCCTCGACGGGCTCGCGGTCCACCTTGGGCCGCAGGCCGTCCAACGCCTTGCCAAGCGCGGCGTCGTCCACAGTGGACACGAATGGGGATTCGTGCTGCCCGAAGAAGGACGTCAGCCGCACGAACGGGTTCAGCGGCTGGGCCGACGCCTCGTCCAGGGTGCCGGCCCAGTTCGGAGTCAGACCGGCCGGCTTGGCGTCCAGGGAGGCATCCACGTCACCGGCGCGCAGCTTCACCGGCTGCCCGATCCGGCCGTCGAGCGCCGAATGCAGCCGCTGCTCGGCGTCGGCCCGGCTCAGCCCGCCCACGTCCACGCCGGCCACGGTCGTGCCGCGCGGCAGCGAGCCCTGGGAAAGCAGCAGGTCAAGGCCGTACAGCACGACAAGCGCGCCGACGACCGCGCCCGCCACGATCAGCCCCCGCCGCAGCCCCTTACGCGGTGCGGGCTCGACCGGCGGCTCCAGGCTGCCCATGACCGGCGCGAAACCCGCGGTGCCGCCGAAGCGGATGGTCGGCTGGCTGTCGTGGTTCTCCTCGGACACCTGGCCGAGTTTACCGATTTGTCCGCGACGGCCGAGTCACGGTGGCGGCAACACCCGGTAGCCGGGCGGACGCGCCCCGAATCTCCCCCTCGGGCCGAACGAGTGATTTCGCCCGATCGTCCCGGTCGCACGGTTATTTTGGGCTCGGTGCTGCCGAATTGGATCGCTTGAGCGTCAGGAGCGGCTGATGATCGAGGGTGGCGTGGTGGTCGCGTATCTGGTCGCGCTGCTCGGCGGGGCGGCCAAGCGGTTCATGGAAGGACGCGCGGAGGCGGCGATGAACGGCCTCTACAACGCGGTGGCCCGCAAGTTCGGCGGCATCGTCAACGATCTTCGTGCCGATCCGAAGGACCAGCACGCGCAGCAGCGGCTGGCCCGGGCGGTGGAGAACACGGCGACCGTCGATCCGCAGTTCGCGGCGCAGCTCTCGGCGCTGGTCGACCGGCTCGACCGCGCCGGCGGGCGGCAGTTCCTCAACCAGGTCCAGGCGCACACGAACGTGCAGAACTTCGGCAGCGGCATCGCCGTCGGCCGCGATTACGTCAGCAACACCTGGCGCGAGGCCGAGCGGCACGAGAACCTCTCCGGCGCGCCGGGTTGGGTCAAGCTGGTCACGGCGCTCGGCGCGCTGGCCTCGCTCGGCGGGTTCGGCCTGATCGTGGTGAACGCGGCCATCGTCATGTCCACGCAGCAGGATGAGTTCGGCCGCCCGCAGTTCCCCGGTCTGGCCGACATCGCGCCGGGTGCGATCCTGTTCGGCATCGGCCTCGTGCTGCTCACCCTGGGTTCGCTGGGCCGGTCGCTGTCCCGCCGCGGCTGGTGACGCTGCCGGGTGGTCCGCTCTTTTTCGAGGGACGATGTCCGCAACGGGCGCGCGGCGCCGACGTTCCTGCTGACAGCCCCCACGAGAGGAGCGACACCGTGAAGTACTTGATCCTCGCCTACGGCTCGCAGCGCGACTACGACGCGATGGCCGGCCGGCCCGCGCCCGGCGCCCCGACCTGGACGCCGCAGGACTTCGAGGCCATGGGCGCGTACATGGAGAAGCTGAACAACGACCTGGCCGAGTCCGGCGAGCTGGTGGAGACCCGCGGCCTGACCGCCCCGGCGCACGCCCGCCGACTGCAACTGAAGGGCAGCGACCTGGTCGTCACCGACGGCCCGTACGCCGAGACGCAGGAGGTCCTGGCCGGCTACTGGGTGGTCGAGTGCGACAGCTACGACCGGGCCACGGAGATCGCCACCCGACTGTTCCACGTGCCCGGACCGGCCGAGATCGGCCCCGATGTGGTGGTCGACATCCGGCCGATCGGCGAGAGCCGGCACGAGCTGTGAACGGCCTCGGGGACCTGCTGCGTGAGTTGACGCCGCAGGTCCTCGCGGCTCTCGTCCGCCGCTACGGCCACTTCGACACGGCCGAGGACGCGGTGCAGGAGGCGCTGCTCGCCGCCGCGCAGCAGTGGCCGGCGGCCATGCCGGACGACCCCAAGGCGTGGCTGATCACCGTGGCGTCGCGACGGCTGACCGATCTGTTGCGCAGCAACAGTTCCCGCCAACTTCGAGAAAGTCGGTGGGTGCCTCCCGAGCAGCACGCGTCGGCCGACGACGACTCGCTCGTGCTGCTTTTCCTGTGCTGCCACCCGAGTCTGTCGCCGTCCTCGCAGATCGCCTTGACGCTACGGGCAGTCGGCGGCCTGACCACGGCCGAGATCGCGCGGGCGTTTCTCGTGCCGGAGGCGACGATGACGCGGCGGATCAGCCGGGCGAAGCAGGCCATCAAGGCCAGCGGCGTGCCGTTCGGGCTGCCGGCCGACGACCGGCTGCCGGTGGTGCTGCACGTGCTGTACCTGATCTTCAACGAGGGCTACGCGTCGACGGCCGGCCCGTCGCTACACCGGGTTGAACTGTCGGCGGAGGCGATTCGACTGACGCGCATGGTGCGCCGGCTGCGACCTGACGACGCGGAAGTCGCGGGGCTGCTGGCGTTGATGCTGCTGACCGACGCGCGGCGGCCGGCCCGCACCGGGCCGCACGGCGAGCTGGTGCCGATGGCCGAGCAGGACCGAAACCTGTGGCATGCCAAGGACATCAGCGAAGGTGTCGACCTCGTGACGGCGGCGTTGTCGAAGGGCGCGCCGGGGCCGTACCAGCTTCAGGCGGCCATCGCGGCCGTGCATGACGAAGCGCCGAGCTATGCGGAAACCGATTGGCCGCAGATCGTCGGGCTGTACGAGCTGCTGCGCCAGATCTCGCCCGACAATCCAGTGCTGGCGCTGAACAACGCGGTCGCCGTGGCCATGGTCGACGGACCGACCGAAGGCTTGGCGCTGCTGGACGATCGGCTCGGCGACGACCATCGCCTGCATTCCGTACGGGCTCATCTGCTGGAGCTGTCCGGCGATCACGCGGCGGCGCAAGCGTCGTACCGCGAGGCGGCTCGTCGGGCAATGAGCCTGCCCCAGCAGCGTTATCTCAACGCCCGCGCCGACCGGCTGACGGATGGTTGACAGAAGTCGGGTTAGGTGGCCCGAACGGGCTAGTCCTACGCTCCGATCCAGCCGCTGACCAGCGGCTATCGACCAGAAAGTCAGGAGCCAACATTCCAGCCTTGACATGTCAGCGACTTGCAGTAAACATTTACTGCATGAGCAGTCGGGACGTGTTGCTGAAAGCCGCCGCCGAGGAGTTCGCGCGCAGCGGGCTCAAGGGGACGCGGATCCGGGAGATCGTGCAGCGCTCCGGCGTGAACGAGCGGATGATCTACCACCACTTCGGCAGCAAGGAAGGGCTGTTCAAGGCGGTCATGGAGGACGCGTTCGGCGGCGTCGGCCAGGCCTTGCGCGAGGTGCTGGCCGAGGCCGTGCGGCTGGAGCCGTACGAGGGCATGCGGATGGCGTTCACCACGCTGTTCGACCTCGTGCACAGCCGGCCACTGCTGGTTCCGTTGGCGCTACAGGAGGGCATCGGGGGCTGGGGTGTGCGCCCGCCGCTTGCCGCCGAGCAACTGCCGGCACAACTGCGTGACCTGCACGAACGCGGTGTCGCCGCCGGCATTTTCCGGTCCGATGTGGACTTCGACGTGCTGTACGCGACGACCGTGATCACGCTGATGGCGACACCGGGCACCGCGGGCCGGTTCTCGCTGCTGGCCGAGCGAAGCATGGACGAGCTGCGCGACCAGATCGTCGCGCTGCTGTTGGACGGACTGACAGGGGGAGACCGATGACGGTATTGGTGGTGGGGGCCGGCCCGACCGGCCTGACCATGGCGCTGGACCTGGCCCGGCGGGGTGTGCCGGTGCGGGTGATCGACAAGGCGCCGGCCTACTTCGTGGGCTCGCGGGGCAAGGGGATCCAGGACCGCACCCTGGAGGTGTTCGCGGACCTCGGGATCCGGGACGAGATCATGGCGGCCGGCCGGCACATGACGTCGCGGACGTACGTGAGCGGCGAGCACACCACCGACAGGACGGTGACCTCGCTGATCATTCCGCAGTGGCAGGTCGAGGAGACGCTGCGGGACAAGCTCGGCGAGTACGGCGTGAAGGTGGAGCTGGACACCGAGCTGCTCGATCTCGACGGCACGACGAACCACGGCCGGATCGACCACGACTACCTGGTCGCCTGCGACGGCGGCCGCAGCACGGTCCGCAAGCGGCTGGGCGTGCCGTTCGAGGGCGAGACGGCCGACGGCGAACACCTGATGCTGCTCGGCGACGCCGAGGTCAGCGGCCTGGACCCGGATCTCTGGCACATGTGGATCGGGAACGGTTTCTACGCGCTGTGCCCCTTCCGCACGGTCCCGCAGTGGCAGGTGCAGATCGTGCCGCCGGAGCCGCTCGGCGAGCAGCCCTCGCTCGAGGTGTTCCAACGCCTGTTCGACGAGATGGTCGGCCTGCCGGGGGTGACGCTGAGCAACCCGACCTGGCTGTCGACCTACCGGGTGAACGTCCGGATGGTGCGCGACTTCCGGGTGGGCAAGGTCTTCCTGGCCGGCGACGCGGCGCACGTGCATCCGCCGGCCGGCGGCCTCGGCATGAACACCGGCATCCAGGACGCGTACAACCTGGGCTGGAAACTGGCCGCGGTGATCAACGGCGAGGCCGGCGACGCGCTGCTCGACACCTACGAGGCGGAGCGGCGGCCGATCGCCGAGTGGACGCTGGACACCAGCTCGACCGGGCTGCGGAAGATCGCCGAGGCGGTGCAGGCCGGCACCGGCGGCCTCGACGCGGCCGTCAGCCCGGAGCACAAGCAGCTGGGGCTCGGCTACCCACACAGTCCCTTGTCCCGCAACCTGGTCAGCTGGGACGGGCCGGCCGCCGGCTGGCGCGCACCGTGGCAGGACTCGTTGCGGCGACAGGACTTCACCCTGTTGACCTTCGACGACGTGCGGGTGCTGGTCCGCCCCGACGGCTACATCGGCGTCGTCGGCGGGCCGGACGACGACCTGAGCGTGGCGACGTACCTAATGGATAAGTAGGGTGCTATCCATTTGACAGGGCCGCCCACACGTGCCACTATCGGTTCACATTCCGGACCGGCAGGGGGACGTGATGGGCGGCTTCCACGACGGCGAGCTGGCCGTGCAGGAGCGGGCCGGCGTGCGCTACCTGGCTCAGCGGCTCGGCCCCATGCTCGCGCCGCCCGACCTCTCCGGCGGCGCCGGGCGGTTCCTGGCCGGGCGCGATCTGGCCGTCATCACCGCTCGCGACCATTCCGGCCGGCTCTGGACGTCCCCTCTGGTCGCCCACGCCGGCTTCCTCGACGGCTACAACGCCCTACTGCACGTCAATGCCTTGCCACACAAGGGTGATCCGCTGCACGACCTGCCCGCCGGGCAGCAGATCGGCATGGTCGCCATCGACTTCGCCGCCCGGCGGCGGATGCGCGTCAACGGCTTGCTCACCCGGGTGGACGGCGGTCTGCACATCGAGGTCGAGCAGGCTTACGGCAACTGTCCCCAGCACATCAACCCCGACCACCGCCTGCCGCCCGCGCCGCACCCTTCGCTCACCGACCGGGCCGCCCTGATCGGGGCCGCCGACACCTTCTTCCTCGGCACCATCCATCCCGTCCGCGGCGCCGACGCCTCCCACCGGGGCGGCGACTCCGGCTTCGTCCACCTCTCCGGCGACGACCTGTGGTGGGACGACCTGCCCGGCAACAACATGTTCAACAGCCTCGGCAACATCGCCGCCAACGACGAGGCCGCCTTGCTCTTCCTCGACTTCGACACCGGTGCCCGCCTGCACCTGTCCGGCCGCGCCGAGATCGAGTGGATCGGCACGGACCGGCGGGTGCATTTTCGGGTGGAGGCAAGGAAATAGGGGAAAGGCCGCTCGCCACCGACCGGCCCGCGCCACTCCCGGCCCCCGCCACTGACCGACCCACACCACCCCCCAGCCCGCACCACCGACCGACCCACACCACCCCCCAGCCCGCACCACCGACCGACCCACACCACCCCCCAGCCCGCACCACCGACCGACCCACACCACCCCCCAGCCCCCTCCACCCCGGCCCCTCCACACCCGGCCGGCCACACCTCGGGCCGACCGGCACCGCCCCCGGCCCGCACCGCCGACCGACCCGCATCCTTCCCGGCCCGCGCCGTCGACCGGCCCCCTCCACCATCCGCCGGCCGCTCCTCGGGCCGGGGTGATTCCCCTTTTCCTTTCAGCCCATGCTCTTCTGACCGTCGATGGTCTCGCGGATGATGTCGGCGTGGCCGGCGTGCTGGGCGGTCTCGGCGATGACGTGGGTGAGCACGCGGCGGAACGACCAGCGGGTGTTCGGCGGGAACCACGGGGCCTCGGGCAGGGGCTGGCTCTGGTTGAGGTCGGCGCCGGAGGTGAGCAGCTCGTCGGTGCGGGCGGCCACGGCCTCGTAGTCGGCGAGCAGGCCGGCCAAGGTCTCGCCGGGCAGCATGCGGAAGCTGGTGACGTGGCCCTCGAAGTCCTGGCCGGAGTGGGCTTCCGGCCCCGAGATCATGAAGTCGTACCAGCCCTTCTCGGCCCGGGTGACGTGCTTGATCAAGCCGCCGAGGCAGAGCTCGCTGGCGGTGGGCGTGAGCGCGGCCTGCTCGTCGGTGAGGCCCTGCACGGTGTGCCGCAAGAAGAACCGGTGCTTGCCCAACGCCTCAAGCAGGTCGGCGTGCTCGCCGGTCAGCGTGGTCTGCCCGGAGTTGATCTGCTCGGTGGTGGTCATCGGATCCGCCTCTCGTGGTGTCTGCCCTGTTGAGAACCACGTTAGGGGTCATTGCGGACAGGTTCGGTCCTCAATCCGGGAGGAGTCACGGGCAGTTCCACGGCGTTGGAGACGTCGCGGATCTCGGCCTTGACCTTCTCCATGATCTTGGCGGTGCCGGGCAGGTAGGGCATGAGCCGCATCATGGTCATGTTGAGCCACAAGGTGAACCGTGAGCCGGCGACCATGCGCTTGATGTTGTTGGCCTGCTTCTGGTTCACGGTGACGAAGTGCCGCATGCGCTTCTCGTACGCGGCGAAGGCAGCCTGGTGGTCGGCGGCGGCGAGCTCGTGGGCCAGCACGTAAGCGCCGACGAGGGCCAGGCTGGTGCCCTGGCCGGAGGCGGGCGACGGGCCGTAGGCGGCGTCGCCGACAAGCGCGACGCGGCCGGTGGACCAGCGCTCCATCTCCACGACGCTCATACCGTCGAAGTAGAAGTCGGGGGCGTCGGGCATGGCGGCGAGCAGCTGCGGGGCGATCCAGCCGTGCGGGGCGAAGGTCTCGGCCAGCAGCTCCCGCTGGCGGGCGGTGTCACGCCGGTCGTAGGTCAGCCCCCCGGACGCGAACATGAAGGCGGCCTTGGCTTCGGTGTCCTGCCGGGTGCTGTAGACGTTGAGCGTCCGGCCCTTCTCGGCCTGGATGGTCTCCCAGCGGTCCAGCTCGAGCAGGTTGGGCACGCTGAAGATGGCGATGTGGTGGCCGAGCGAGCGCAGGAACTGCTCCTCGGGCCCGAAAGCCAGCGCCCGGACCGTGGAGTGCAGGCCGTCGGCCCCGATGACCAGGTCGAACCGGCGCGGCAGTGACCGTTCGAACTCGACGGTGATGCCGTCGGCGTGCTCGGTCATCGCCGTGATGGAGTCGCCGTAGACGTACTCGACGCCTTCGGTGGCCCCGCGCAGGATGCGGGCCAGGTCGCCGCGCAGGATCTCGACGTCGGTGGGCTCGCGGAAGCCGACGGTGTCGGCGTCCATCTCGACGATGGTGCGCCCCTTGCGGTCGAGGAACGCGCCGCCGCGCATGTCGGTGTGGTGCTGGCGAACCTCGTCGGCGATGCCCATCCGCTCGAGGACGGTCATGGCCGCGCCACGGACGTCGATCTTGTAGCCGCCCGGACGGGGCGCGGGAGAGCGCTCCACGACGGTGACGTTGTTGCCGAATTCACGCAGCCAGTAGGCGAGGGCGGGGCCGGCGATGCTGGCGCCGGAGATCAGGATGTCCATGCCGCAGACTCTGCGGCCGGCCACTCACCACGGGCTCACGAAGTGCTCACGGAGCCGGTGAACGGCCTGGTCCCAGGACAGCTCGCCGCCGGACAGCCCCTGCTCGGCGAACGCCGCGATGGGCAGGTTCAGCCTGGCCAAGGCCTCGTCACGGGCCTGCTGGTAGTGCTCACGGGCCCGGTCGGCATCGCCGACCGCGGCGGCGACGGCGCCCAGTCCGCACAGGATGCGGGCCCGGATCTCGGCGGCGATGATCGGCCCCGGCCGGTATTCGGAGAGCGCTCTCCCGTACAGCTCCCGGGCCGTGTCGAGGTCACCGGCCAGACGAGCAATCTCGCCGAGGCCGCGGTGCGCGGCGGCCAGTGCCGGCGGCGTGCCGAGCTCGGCCACCCGCTCGTACACGGCCCGCGCGGCCGCGACCTCGCCGATCCGCAGCAGGTTGTCGGCCCGGCGGCACTGCAACTCGGCCGCGTCCTCGACGTCCCCCAGCTCGCCGATCACCTTCAGCGCTTCGTCGGCCAGCGCCAGCGAGGCCACCGGATCACCCTCCAGCGCGGCGACGCCGGCCAGCTGATCGAGCGTGTTGGCGATACCCCACCGGTCCCCCACCTCACGGAACGAGCCGAGCGCCTGCTCGAAGGCAGCCCGCGAGGCGGCCAGGTCGGCGTAGTAGAGGGTGCGCAGGCCCTCGGCCGTCTCCAGGAAAGCTCGGGACCACGGGTCGTCGCCGAACATCGCCATCGTGATCACCTCGGCGGTGCCGATCGACGCCCACAGCATCACCAGGTACGGAAACCGCAGCGTCCGTCCGTAGTCGCGCATCAGCTCCGTGACCCGGTCCAGGTGCAGGTCGGCGCTGATCGCGCAGAGCGCGTACTCCTCGACCAGCCCCTCGGGAACGCGCTCTCCGACCGCCTCCATCAGCCCAACCAGCAGCGGCAGCCCCTCGCTTCGCAGCCCGCGCAGATACAGGTACCAGGCAGTGTTGGCGGCCAGTCGGAGAGCGCTCTCCGGATCCGCGCCGATGGCCCACCGCAGCGCGGCCATCAGGTTGGCGTGCTCCGCCGTCAGCTTCGCCAGCCAAGCCAGCTGTTCCCCCGTACGCAGCCGTGGCTCCGCCTCCTCCGCCAGCCGCAGGAAGTAAGCGGCGTGGCTGCGCCTGGCCTGCTCCTCTTCATCGCCGAGCTGGTCGACGCAGAACGCGCGGACCGTCTCCAGCATCCGGTACCGCCCACCGCTCACCTCCACCAGCGACTTGTCGACCAGGCCGGCCAGCACGTCGGCCGGTAGCCCACACACCTCTTCGGCTGCGGAAAGCGTTGCCCCGCCGGCAAAAACCGACAGCCGCTTGGCCATCGTGCGCTCGTCTTCGTCGAGCAGGTCCCAGCTCCAGGCCACCACCGCACGCAGCGTTTGGTGCCTGGGTTCGGCCGTGCGGTCGCCGTGCGAGAGCTTCCGCAGGCGGGCCTCCACTTCGTCCAGTTCGAACGCCCTCAGCCGCGCCGCCGCCAGTTCGATGCCCAGCGGCAGACCGTCCACCGCCGCACAGATCCGTCCCACCGTGTCGAGGTCAAGGCCATACCCCGGCCGCACCGCGTGCGCCCGTTCCTCAAACAGCCGGATCGTGTCCGGCGCCGCCAGCGGCGGCAGCGGGCAGAGCGATTCCCCCGTCACCCCGAGGGCTTCGCGGCTCGTCGCCAGGATCCGCACCCCTTCACACCCCGCCAGCAGCTGCCGCGCCAGTCTCGCCGCGCCGTCGACCACGTGCTCGCAGTTGTCGAGCACCAGCAGGATTCGACGGTCCGCCAGGCTCGATACCAGCCGCGCCACCGGATCCGGCAACTCGTGGCCGGCGAACAGTCCCGCGTCACGGATCCCCAGCGCCGCGATCACCGCCTGCGGCACCTGCGCGCCGTCGCCCAGCTCAGCGAGCTCGACAAAGCAGACCTCGGGCATCCGCCTTGCCGACTCGATCGAAAGACGTGTCTTGCCGGCGCCGCCGGGACCGATGATCGTCACCAGTCTCGACCGCTCCAGGGCCGCAGTCACCTGGCGGATCTCGTTGTCCCGACCGACAAAGCTGGTCAACTGGGCCGGGAGAGGGCGGGCCGGGTTGGTACCGCGGAGGACGGCGAGGTGGGCGTCGGCGAGCTCGGCGGAGGGATCGGCACCGAACTCGTCGGCGAGGGTGCGGCGGGCGTCATCGAAGGTGGCGAGGGCCTCGGCCTGGCGGCCGGTGGCGGCGAGGGCGCGCATGAGCTGGCCACGGAGACGCTCGCGGTAAGGGTGCTCGGAACTGAGCTGGCGGAGTTCCGCGAGGTCGGGACGGCCCAGGGCAAGGTCGGCCTCGATGCGGTCCTCGACGGCCGACAAGCGGAGATCGTCGAGCCGGACGGTCGGGGCGGGGCCGCGCCACAACCCCAAAGCCTCGGTGAGGGCCTTGCGGGCGTTGGCGTGATCGCCGACGGAAAGCAGCTCCCGGCCGGACGTGGCCAAGAGCTCGAAGCGGTGGGCGTCGATCTCGGCGGGGTCGATGGTCAGCAGGTAGCCGACGGGATGCCGGACGACAGTGCCATCGGGCAGCAACGCCCTCAGCCTCGACACCTGTGACTGCAAGGCGTGCTGCGCGTTGCCGGGAGGCTCCTCGCCGTAGACGGCGTCGACGAGCTGATCGAAAGGCACCGGCCGGCCGACGCTCAGAGCCAGGGCGGCAAGTAGCGCCCGCGGACGGGGACCGCCCAAGGGCACTGGGCTTCCATCGGGCCCCCAAAGCTCGACCGCACCGAGCACACCGATCCGCACGCGGCCATTCTGCCTCGTAGGCTGGCCGGCGGGAGGGACAATGGAATTGCTGGTACGCACGGCCGACAGCGGCGACGTCGAGGCCATCTGCCAATTCGGCGAGACGTACATCCCGCCGCACTACGCGTCGCTGATCGGTGCCGAGGCCGCCGAGGCACAGGTCCGCAGCTGGTGGAATAAAGCGCACATCGAGGCGGCGGTCGCGGCGGGGCTAATGGTCGTGGCGGTGGACAACCATCAGGTGATCGGTGTCGGGCAGCGGGCGGAGAACGTGATCTACAAGCTCTACACCCACCCGGCACACCGCAGCCGCGGGCTGGGCCCGCGGCTGCTGGCGGCGCTGGTCGGGCAACTGCCGGCCGGCACGGATCGGGTGTGCATCGAGCATTTCGCGGCCAACGAGCGGGCCGGGGCGTTCTACGAGCGGGAGGGGTTCCCGGTGGAACGGATCGAACCTAGTCCCACCGGGAACCCCGCGCTCGCCATCGTCTGGCGAGCCCGCTCACTTACGGATTGACGGTGCCGCCAACCGTGTAGCCGTAAGGCAATGCGGCCAAGGTCTGCGAACCGTTGGTGACGCTGGTGTTGCTGAGCACGTTCACGGTGCCGCTGACGGCGGTGCCGGGTGCGGCGACGGGCTTGAAGGTGCCGGTGAACAACGAGGTGGAGCCGGCGGCGAGGTAGATCGGGGTGCCGAAGGTGATGTCGCCCGCGGTCGACGTCAGCCGCAGGGTACGGCCGATGCCGGTGGTGTTGGTGACGCGGAAGAACACCGTTCGACCGGCCGATACCGTGCCGGAAGGCAGGTTGTAGGCGAAGGCATCCGAGCGGTCGTAGCCGACGGTGCCGGCGATCTGCTGGGTGAACTCGTTGCCGCTGACGGTGAGCCGCAGCACGACGTCGATCTCCCACCGGCCGGGCTTGGGGTTGGCGGTGACGAGCGCGGCGTCGGCCGTCGGCTGGGTGGAACCCGTGCCCTGCAAGGTGGTGGTGGGCGAGGTGTCGGTGGTGACGACCTTGCCGTCGGGGTCGATGAGGTAGTAGGTCAACACGTTGTCAGGACTGGCATCGGCGGTGTGGAAGTTGACGTCGAGGTCCTTCTTGCCGGCCGGCACGTCGATGTTGAACGTGCTGACCTGGCCGACCTGCCGACCGACGGTGCTGGTGATCGTGGTGGTGAACTTGCCGCCGGCGCCGGGAATGAGCGTCCGCCGCTGCACCGGCAGCGAGGTGCGCGCGCCGTTGCCGGCGATGAACTGCACGGACTCGGGGTGATCACCAGGGGCCGTCGGCATGTCGACGCTCAACGGCACGTCGACGCTGCTGTGCGCCGGGATGGTGACGGCGTCGGTGGCCTTCTTGGTGACGTAGTGCTGGCCCATGGTGCGGAAGGAGATGTTGCCACGGTACGACCCGGGCACGTTGGGCGGCGACTGGAGGTGCGCCCGGCCGTTGGCCCACAGGATCTTCGCGGTCCAACTGCCGGCAACCGGCGCGGCGACCTCGACGTGCTGGAGGTTGGGCACGGAACCGAACTTGGCCGCGCCCGAGGGCGGAGTGCCGTAGTCATAGGAGATCTGGCTCAGCCGGCCGTTCGGATCGACCAGCGTGAACGAGAGAATGGTGCCGTTGGTCGGATCCGGCGTGATCATGTCCACGCTGAGCCGGTCCAACCCGGCCGGCACGGTGAAGGTGATCGGCGAGGCAGCGGTGGCGCCGTAGGCCGGCACCGGCAGCGAAGGATCGGGAGCACTGACCGGCTCGGTGACGGTGGAGCCGAACTGCTTGGCAGTGCCCAGTTCTCGGTACGTGCCGGCGACCGTGGTCGGCGCGCTGCTGGCGTTGTAGAGGCTCACGGTCTGCGCGCTGGCACCGGCATTGGCCGTAATGTCCAATTGGGACGGTGACGGGATCAGGGCCGGGGCCTCGGGCGCGTCCGACACCCCACCAGGCGCCTGCTGGGCCGCACGGACGGCGGCGTACACGTTCAGCAAGCCCGCGCCCTGCTGATCAGCCGGTGCGCCGACGTCCTTGGCCGTGCCGGTGAGGATCTGCTTGACCAGCGCGGGAGTCGGCTTCACGCCGTGGTGCGTGTCGGCGTACGCCTGGATGACGTCGGCCGCCGCACCGGCCACCAGCGGACACGATTCGCTGGTGCCGCCGAACGCCTCGGTCAACGTGTTGGTCGGGCAGTCGGAGCCGATCGGGCTGCACGCGGCCATGCCGCCGTAACCCGGTGCGACCAGGTCGACGACGCGGTTGTTGGGCGCGGTGCCGCCGGAGGACAGCGGGGTGATGTCGTTGTTGATCCAGCTGTCGTAGCCGTAGGCCTGGGCGTTGAGCCGCAACGTGTTCGTCGCGCCGACGGCGATCACCTGCGGGTCGGTGGCCGGCGAGGACACGGTGCCGGAGACGCCGCTGTCGCCGGAGGAGACGACCACGGTGACGCCGGCCGCGACGGCGGCGTCGTTGGCCGCGTAGAACACGGAATAGCGGCCGGGGCGCGGGGTGTAGCCGTACGACTCGGAGATCACGTCGGCGTGCTCGACGACCACGGCGTGGTCGATGCCGGCCACCACCTGCGACTCGAACTGGATGTCACCGGCGGCGCTCTCCGGGGTGTCGATCAGCCGGGTGTCGACCAGCGACGCGTCCGGGGCGACGCCCTTGATCCGGAAGGTGCAGCCGGCCGGCAGGCCCGAGAACGGCAGCTCCTTGCTGTAGTCGTAGGTGACAAGTCCCTGCCCGGCAACGGAAGAGGCGTCGCCGTAGTACTCGCCGTCGCTATCGTCCTCGGTCGGGTCGGGCGCGTCGATGACCACGTGCGAGCCGTCGGGGCGGACGAAGTTGGGGTTGCCGGCCAGCTCGTTCATGCCGTCGATGGCGACCAGCACGCCCTTGCCGGTGGCGATCTTGGACGCCTGCTCGGTGTCACCTGGCTTGTCCGTCTCGACCTTGTCGACCGACAGCGCCTCCGGCTCAAGGAAGGGCTTGGCCGGGTCGCTCGGGCACAGCTTCGGGCTCAGCTGCGCCGGTTTGGCCTGCGGCACCCGGGCCGGGCTGTCCTGCGGCATCGCCTCGTCGGGCACGATCTCGCGTACCGCCGGGTTGGCCCGCAGCCGGTTCACCTCGGCCGTGGACAGCTTGGCCGCGACCGCGTTCACGCTGACCAGCTGAGTGATGTCGCTGCCGCCATTGGCCTTGATGTCGGCCACGACGGACTGCTGGTCGTCACGGGTGGTGGTCGTGCGTTGCGAGCTCTGCGCCCGTAACTTCAGATCGCTGTGCTGGTTGCCGAGCACCACGATCACCCGCCCGCCGTCCGCGGCGCCGTCCAGCGCCGGCGCGAGCGGGGCCGCCTGGGCCGGTCCGGTGCCCAGTAGCGCCAACGCCGCGCTCATGGTCACAGTGGTCGCAAGCAGGCGAGATCTTGTCACGGGACCCACCTCGGGCAGTCGTCGCCGATGATCGTCGCCGGTCAGTCAATCTCCCACGACCGCGCCGAAACAACCGACGAACGTCCACTGCCCACCCGACCAACGGCGGCTGGTCCCGTTGCCGCCCAAGGACTACGCTGACGGCCACGGCATTCGCCCTAAAAGCCCAAAACGGCCGAACCGGCTGGGGGCCGGCTCGGCCGCGGGGCGCGACCGGTTCAGTGGTCGCGTCGGGTCACCAACCGCGCCAACGCGGTCAGCTCGGCGGCGGCCCGAGGCACCGGGGCGGCCAGGGCGAGCTCGGCCAACGCCAGATCGAGCTGGTCGACGGCCTCGCGCTGGGTCCACGACTTGCCACCGGCCAGGTCGACCAGTTCGGCGGCGCGGGCAAGCTCCACATCGGACAGTGAGTCCTGCCTGCCGTACAGGGAGGCGAGCTCGGCGGCGGCGGGCTCACCGGACGTGAGCGCGGCGACAACGGGCAGGGACTTCTTGCGGCTGACCAGATCGGAGTGCACGGGCTTGCCGGTCACCCGTGGATCGCCCCAGATGCCCAGGAGATCGTCCACCAGCTGGAAGGCCAGCCCGAGATGCTCGCCGAACACCCGCATGTGCTCGATCTGGGCCGTGGTGCCGCCGCCGTACAGCGCGCCGATGGCGGTGGAGCAGGCCAGCAGCGCGCCGGTCTTCTCCCCGGCCATGCCCAGACACTCGGACAGGTCCACATCGGACCGTTCCTCGAAGGAGACGTCCTCGCACTGCCCCTCGACCAGGTCCTGCACGGCCGTGCTGATCATCCGCATGGCGTCGCGCGACCCCGGATGGCCGCTGCCGGCGAGCACGTCGAAGGCCAGCGTCAACAGGGCGTCGCCGGCCAGGATGGCCGGGCCGGTGCCGAAGACGGTCCACGCGGTCGGGCGGTGCCGCCGGCTGACGTCCCCGTCCATCACGTCGTCGTGCAGCAGCGAGAAGTTGTGCACCATCTCCACGGCGACGGCGGCCGGCACGGCGTCCACAATGGACCCGCCGACGGCATCGGCGCACAGCACGGCCAGCGTTGGCCGGATGGCCTTGCCGGCGTCGCCGCTACGGGGCGTGCCGTCGGCGTCCCACCAGCCGTAGTGGTAGCCGGCGACCCGGCGCATGGACGCGGGCAGCGTGTCCACCGCCGCCCGCATCGCCGGATCGACCAGGTTCCGGCTCCAGGCCAGCACGTCGGCGGCCGAGCGGGGCTGCGTGATCACATCGATGGGAACCACCTCCTCACCTCAGGACGCGAACATCCGCACGGCGGACGTGCCAAAGCCGGTGGGCAGCGCGAAACCGCGGCCGCCACGGGACCGCAGCAGCTCGGATTCCCCGTAGCGCACGGTCTCGCGGTGCCAGTTGAGGACCGCGGCCATCCAGTCCTCCAGCCCGGCGACGTAGGCGCCGACGGCCCTGCGCTGCGCGGCGGTGAAGCCGAACTCCTCGCACAGCGCGGGAATCTCGTGGTCGCGGGTGCGAGTGAACTGCTCGACCCGGGCGGTCATCACGTCGTTGACGATGCCGACCGCCTTATCCGTGGCGCAGTCCAGGAAGTTCCGCACCACCAGCACCATGTTCAGCAGCTCGCCGTCGAACTCGATCTCCTTCTGGTAGGAGAACAGGTCGTTGACGAAGGCCCCCTGGTCGGCGGCCGAGTCCTCGAGCCCGCGCACCTGGCTGGTGGCGAAGAACTCGTCGGGGATGAGGCCGCCGGCGCCGAACCGGGCCAGGTTCATGGTCATCTCGGCGCCGAACGTGCGGCGTCGCATCTCGATGTAGTCCACCGGATCGGGGATGCGGTTCTGCTGGTGCTGGTCGGCTTCCCACACCCACGAGTCGAGCATGGCGTCCAGGCCGCGCCGGTACCGGACGCGCTGCTCGTCGGACATCGGCAACGCGGTGCGCAGCCACAGATCGGCCAGCCCGCGCTCATGCGCGTTCCGCGGCGCCGGCATCGTCACGCAGTCCATCGGCATGAACATCTTGGTGTTGTCCACGAACGCCCGCGGCGCGGCCCGGTCTTGGTTGCGGAAGAACAGCTTCGGGAACAGGTCGTCGACATAGGTGCCCCAGAGCAGCCATTCCGTGGCGATGTCCAGCTCGTCCTGGCTGGCGTCGGGGTCGATGCCGGCGGCGCACAACGCGAAGTCGAAGCCGACCATCTGCTGGTCGGTCCAGACGCCTTCGCCGGCGAAGCCCATCGCCCGACCCCACTCGTGCGCGGTGCGCCGGGCGTTGTCCAGCAACGGGTTCAGCTTCAGCGGGAACGGCATGGTGATCTCGGGCAGCGCCGTCGGCCCCACGACGTGCGGCGCATGGGTGAACCGCTTGAGCCGCTTGGGAAAACCCAGCCGGGATCCGATGGTCCCCAACCCGGTCGGGCCGCCGGGCACCCATCCGGTCGACGTGTCGGCGTTGGCGTTCATGTACCGGCTGGAGCGCATATGCCACTCGTGACCGCCGGACTGCCAGTCCTGTAGACCCCGGGCGTAGACCAGCACCGCGGCCCGCTCGTCCGGGCGTAAGCCGTACTCCTCGAACATGATCGGCAGCTCGGTGAACACGGTGTGCTCGAACTGCTGCATCCGGGAGGAGATCAGGTCGTTCGTGGCCTCGGCGGCCTCCTGCGTCGAACACCCCAGCGCCGTCTCCAGCACCAGGATCATGTTGGCGTTCTCGCCTTCCTCCTCCACCTCACGCTGGTAGGAGAAGACGTCGTTGCGCAGGTGCACGGCGTCGGCGAAGGTGTCCTTGAGCACCCGCATCGGCCGCGTGCGGGCCACCGGATCGGGCACCTCGGCGCCGACCGCGACCTCGACCAGGTTGGCCGACCACGGCGCGCCGCCGACCTTGCGGCGCATCTCGATGTAGTCGATCGGGTTGGCCACCCGGCCCTCGTCGATGTTGACGATCTCCCACATGCACTCGACGAGCAGGTTGAGCGTGCTCTCGATGAAGCGGACCTTCCACTCCTGGCTCATCATCGGGATGGTGCGCCGCCACAGGTCGGTCAGCCCGGCCTCGACCGGGTTGGTCGGCGTGGCGGTGATCTCCCCGTGCAGCGGCATGAACGCGCGCAGCCCGTCCAGGTACCGCTTGGCGCCCTTGATGTCCTTGGGCTTCTTGTACAGCTCCAGGAAATGGTCGTCGAAGAAGAACACCCAGACGTACCAGTCGGTGATCAGGTTGAGGATCTCGCCGGCGCACTCGGGATGGGTGTACGCGCACAGCAGCGCGTAGTCCATCGCCTCCAGCTTGGCCGGCGACCAGATGATCTCCCCGCCCTCGAACGCAGGCGTGTCGATCATGTCGAAGTCGCGCGCCCACTTGCGGGTGTGGACGCGCGCGCCCTCCAGGTTCGGGTTCAGCCGGGCCGGGTGGACCAGGTAGAACTCGGGGAGCTCGAACGGTTGTGCCACAGCTCCCTCAGTTCCCCAGCTCGACGTCTTCCAGCACGCCGAGCGCGTCCGGCACCAGCACCGCGCACGAGTAGTAGGTGCTGACCAGGTAGGACAGGATCGCCTTGTCGCTGACGCCGGTGAAGCGCACCGAGAGGCCGGGCTCGCGCTCGTCGGGAATGCCGGTCTGGTGCAGTCCGATCACGCCGTTGTCGTCCTCGCCGGTCCGCATGGCCAGGATGGTGGTGGTGTTGTGCTCGGCGTCGATCGGGATCTTGTCGCACGGCAGGATCGGCACCCCGCGCCAGGACTGCATGGGCCGGCCGTCCACGACCACCGGCTGGGGGTACAGCCGACGGGCGTTGAGCTCACGTCCGAACGCGGCGATCGCCTTGGGGTGGGCCAGGAAGAACTTGGTCTTGCGGCGGCGGGAGACCAGTTCGTCCATGTCGTTGGGGGTGGGCGCGCCGTTGCGGGTGTGCAGCCGCTGGCTGTGGTCGGCGTTGTGCAGCAGGCCGAAGTCCGGGTTGTTGAGCAGGTCGAACTCCTGGCGCTCGCGCAGCGCCTCGATGGTCAGTCGCAGCTGCTCCTGCACCTGGTCGTGCGGGCCGTTGTAGAGGTCGGCGACCCGGGTGTGAATGCGCAGCATGGTCTGGGCGACGGACAGCTCGTACTCGCGCGGGGACAGGTCGTAGTCCACGAACGTGCCGGGCAGGTCGATCTCGCCGGCGTGGCCGGCCGACATCTCGATCGCCGCCTCGCCGTGCTTGTTCTGCGACTTGCCGCCGCGCTCGCGGTAACCGTCCACATGGGACCGAAGGCCCGGCGCGCCGCCAAGGACATCGAGGAAGGCGCTGCGCGGCAGGGAAAGCACCACACAGCCGGTGTTGGCCCGCACGGAGAACGGCCAGCCGCCCTCGTCGACCAGGACCTGCTCGCCGAAGTGGTCGCCGTCGGCCAGCGTGCCCAGTTCGGCCTCGTCGCCGTACTTGCCGGTGCCGATCTTGTCGACCCGGCCGTGCACGATCAGGTACAGCTCGTCGGCGGCCGAGCCGGCTTGCACGATGGTGTCGCCGGCGTCGAAGTGCCGCTGGGTGAAGCGGCCGGCCAGCGCGGTCAGCACCTCGGCGTCGTCGAAACCGCGCAGCGGAGCCAGTTCACCGAGCTCGGCCGGGATGACGCGGACACTGTCGCCGGTGCTGACGAACTCGATACGGCCGTCGCCGACGGTGTAGGTGAGCCGCCGGTTGACCCGGTAGTTCGCGCCCTTGGCCTCGACCCACGGCAGCTTGCGCAGCAGCCACCGCGGCGTGATGGCCTGCATCTGCGGGGCGGACTTGGTCGTCGAGGCCAGCTGCCGGGCGGCCGCTGTGCCAAGACTCAACTGGGTGGATGCCGGGTCCAGGGTCTCGGTCACGACCTATGGCTCCAATCACGGTGGCACGGAAGGCTTTTCGGTGGCGTCCCGCACGCCGGCGGGGGATCGTCCCCGGCGGCGTGCGGGCGGTGTGGCCGGACCGGCCGCGGGCTGGTTGGGCCCACGGCCGGACCGGCCCGCGTCGGGATGTCAGGCGGCGCCGAGCTGGACGTCCTCGAGGATGCCGAGCGCGTCCGGCACCATCACGGCGGCCGAGTAGTAGACGCTGACCAGGTAGGAGATGATCGCCTTCTCGTTGATGTTCATGAAGCGCACGGAAAGCCCCGGCTGGTACTCGTCGGGCAGCCCGGTCTGGTGCAGGCCGACGACGCCCTGGTTGTGCTCGTCGCCGGTGCGCATCAGGATGATCGAGCTGGTGCGCTGCTCGGTGATCGGGATCTTGTTGCAGGGCAGGATCGGGATGCCGCGCCACGACGGCATCTGGTGGCCGCCGAAGTCGGTGTTGCCCGGGTAGATGCCGGCCCGGTTGCACTCCTGGCCGAACGCCGCGATGGTGCGCGGGTGGGCCAGGAAGACCGTCGGCTCCTTCCACACGGTGGCCAGCAGGTTGTCCATGTCGTCCGGGGTCGGCGCGCCGGTGCGGGTGTGGATGCGCTGGCTGAAGTCGGCGTTGTGCAGCAGGCCGAAGTCACGGCTGTTGACCAGCTCGTGCTCCTGGCGTTCGCGCAGGGCCTCGATGGTCAGGCGCAACTGCTGCTCGGTCTGGTTCATCGGCTGGTTGTAGAGGTCGGCGACGCGGGTGTGCACCCGCAGCACGGTCTGCGCGACGGACAGCTCGTATTCACGCGGCGAGGCGTCGTAGTCGACGAAGGTGCCGGGCAGGTCGGGCTCGCCGGTGTGGCCGGAGGACAGGCTGATCTCCGCCTCGCCGCTGTCGTCGGCGCGGCCCAGCGCGGCGTTGGCCTGGAACATCACGACCTGCTCGCGCAGCTCGGCCGACTGGTCGGTCAGCGCCTGGAAGTCGGCGCGGGTCAGCGAGAGCAGGGTGGCGCTGGTGACCGCCTTGGCGGTGAACTCCCAGCCGGCCTCCGGGTCGACCAGCGCGTCGACGCCGAAGTAGTCGCCGTCGGCCAGCGTGCCCAGCACGGACTCGTCGCCGTACTTGCCGGTGCCGACCTTGTTGATCTTGCCGTGGGCGATGAGGTACACCCGGTCCGCGCCGCCGCCGGCCTCGGCGATCACGTCGCCGGGCGCGAACTCGTGCTGGCGGAACCGGTTGGCCAGCGCGTCCAGCACCTCCATCTCCTCGAAGCCGCGCAGCAGCGGAAGCTCGCCCAGCTCGGCCGGGATCACCCGGACGTCCGCGCCGGTCTTGGTGAACTCGATGCGGCCGTCGCCGACGGTGTAGCTCAGCCGCCGGTTGACCCGGAACACACCGCCGTTGACCTGCGTCCACGGCAGCACCCGCAGCAGCCAGCGCGAGGTGATGCCCTGCATCTGCGGCACGGACTTGGTCGTGGTCGACAGGTTCCGCGCGGCGGCCGTGCCCAGGCTCAGCTGGGACTGCCCTTGCTCAAGTCCTGCTCCCGGCTCCAACGTCTCCGTCACGACCGACAACTCCTCACGAGATCGACATAGAGGGAGGAAAACGAGAAAAAGAATAGGCGGGACCCCAATTCGCCCCACCTCGCCGTCGTTAGCGAGATATTGGCGAATTGATCGCAGGACGATATGAGCGCCAACAGAAGCGAAACTAGCACCGCCGTTCAGCGGACGTACAGTCGCCCGAGCGGGTGACTATTGAGCGGCCAGAAGTTTGGTCTTTTGTTCACCCAACCCGGCTAGTAACGAGCCACCGTGCGTAGCACCGCTCACGGATATCGCCCGCTCACCGGCCGGCAATAGGACAGCGGGGTAGCAGTGCACCGCCATTCGGGTTCTCTTCACCGCGGAACCCTCGCTCGACAAAGCGCGAAGGCGCTCGCGACGCCCCTCGGCGATCGGGTCATGGGACCTCCGGCAAACCACTCGAAAGAGACGCGACTCGGCAGAGCAGGCCCGCCTTTCGGCCATCCGGGTGGCGAGCGGTCACCGCCCGCGAGCGCCGACTGGTTGCGTGCACAAGAAACAAGACGTGACGGATCACTCACCCAAAGTCACCACATCGGGAAGAACAATCGTGTTATTCGCGTCGCCCGAAATCGCGATCGATAAACCGGCAATGGATGGCACGGACCGGTGACATAACGCGACAGCGGCCGACCTCGTGCACTTACCCACAGCTCCCATTGCCCAAAAGTTCGTGACACTTCGTCAGGTCACCGGTGTGACCCGGTCAGCTCTTCACGATGACCGCCGCGCACCCGGTACGGTCGAGGCTCCCAGCCTGACGGGAGCACTGCGATGCGCGAAGTCGGCGGCGCCGGCCGACGGTTGATGCCGCGCGAGGAACGGGCCGCCAGCATCGTGGCCGCGGCGGCCCGCGCGTTCGCCGGCGGCGGTTATGCCGGCACCTCGATGGACGACGTCGCCGCCGAGGCCGGCGTCACCAAGATCATCCTGTACCGGCACTACGCCACCAAGAAGGACATCTACACCGCGGCGCTGGACGCCACCTGGCGGCGGCTGGTCGACAGCTCCCAGTTCGGCTACGACACCGCCGCCGGCCTGCGCGCCCTGCTGGCCGCGGCCCGCCGCGACCCCGCCGGCTTCACACTGCTGTTCCGGCACGCGGTGCGGGAGCCGGCGTTCGCCGCGTACGCGCAGGAGCTGGTGGCGCAGACCGTGCAGGTGGCCGAGCAGACGCTCGGCGACTCGGTACGCGACCCCCAGCTGCGCTCGTGGCTGGCTCGGGGCGTGACCGATCTCGTGCTCAACTCGGTGCTCGAGTGGATCGCGACCGGGGATCCGGCGCGGGACGACGAAGCGGCCGGCCTGCTGTTCCAGACGGCCGCGGCGGTCATTGTCCACCACAGGTCAAGGGCGGTCCCCCGGTCGGTTGCACGACGATCGGATGGACTTCGCGAAACTGTATACTGACGAGTTGCGCAGGGAGTACTGTCGGGCCTCCACGGTCAAATCTGGGGAGGTGACAATGGCGACTGGCCAATTCCCGGCTGATGATGCCGAGACCGCCGCGAACGTCTTCGCTGGAGAACTCAAGCGTTGGCGGACGCTGCGCGGGCTGTCGAGGACCACACTCGCGCGACGGATGGGCTACGACCGCTCATACGTGTCCAAAGTGGAGAGTGGGGCCAAACCGCCGTCCCGGGACTTCGCCTTTCATGCAGAGAAGGCGTTGCACTCGGGTGGCGCGCTGTACAACGCGTATCGGGAGCACAGCAGCTCGGTCGAGCGGTCCAAGGCCGACGGCCAGCTGGTGCGCGCCGCGTCGAGGCCGACGCAGCCGTACGCGGACCTGATCGCCGGTGGCGTGCCACCGGCCGGGCGGTAGATCGGGTCGAACTTCGCCGACCGGGAAAAAGTGGCGCGAACCCCCGCCGTGCCGACTGAACATCCCGTGACGCGACCAGGCGGGTCACAGCCAGTGACCCGCCTGGTTTCATTTTCAAGTAGTTGCAGGTTTAGGAACCGGTAACCGTGGCGATCCCCCGATGCGTCGGGGGACCGTTATGTTCATTTCGTGAACGAACCGAGCGAAGCGATTCGACTCGGGAAGGCGGCCCAGATCTCCGGCGTGTAGAAGTGGCCGCCGGGCAGCTCGTCCACCCGCACCCGGCCGCCGGCCAGCCCGGTCCACCGCTGCGCGTGCCCGGCCGGGGCCCGGCCGTCCTCCGTGCCGTAGATGACCTGCATCGGCGCCTGCACCGTGGTGCCCGGCCGGTAGCGGTAGCTGCGGCTCACCGTGAGGTCGGCCCGCAGCAGCGAAACCGCCATGTCCACCAGCTCCGGCTCGTCCAGCAGCGCCTGCGGCAGCTGGCCGACCGTGCTCATCCAGTGCACCAGCTCCTCGTTGCTCTGCTCCAGGTTGGGCGGCGTGCCGTCGCGCACCGGCCAGTCCGTCGGTGCCTCGCTGGCCGACACGGTCAGCGTCGACGGTCCACGCCCGCGCCGTTCGGCCCGCGCCGCCACCTCGAACGCCATCACCGCGCCCATGCTGTGCCCGAACAGCACGTACGGCCGGTCCGCGACATCGGTGGCGACGGCATCGACCACGTCGTCGCACAGCGGATCCCACTCGGTGGCGTACGGCTCGGTGAACCGGCCCTCCCGCCCCGGGTAGCAGACCAGCACCAGCTCAGTGTCGTCCGGCAGCTGCGTCGCCCACGGCCGGAACGGGGCGGTGCCGCCGCCGCTGTAGCCGATGCACACCAGCACCCGGCTGGCCTGGGCCGCGGCCGCGGCCGGACCAAGATCTTGGCTCCCGTGCTCACCGGATCAACCTAACCCGTGCCCGTAGCCTGGTGGGGTGAGTCTGCTGCCGCCACGGGCCCGCCGACCCGCCGTCGGCCTCGTCGTGCTGTGCGCCGCCGTCGTCGCCGTGGGGGCGGTGCTCTACCACCGGGAACGTCGCGCCGGCGCGCTCGACAACGCCGTGGACGACTGGCTGTTCACGATCTTCGGGCGCTTTCGGGTGCTGCTGTACCAATTGCTCCACGTCGCCGATCTGCCCATCGTCGGCACGGTGCTCGCGGTCGTGGTCGTGACGGCGTTGTTGCGGGCCCGTCCGGACATTGCCGCGCTGGCGGCCATCGGGCCGGCCGTGGCGATCGGGTTGACCGAGGTGGTGCTGAAGCCGTTGGTGCAGCGCCGATACAACAACTGGCTGTCGTATCCCAGCGGGCACACCGTCGGCATGCTCTCAACCTGCACGGTGCTGGCCGTGATCGTGCTCGGCGCCGGCCTGACCCTTGCGCTGCGGGTGGCAGTCGGGGTGCTGCTGTTGGCGGTGTCCGTCATCGTGGTGCTGGCGCTGCTCGTCTACGGATTCCACTACTTCACCGACACCGTGGCCGGTGTCGCGCTGTCCGTCGGCATCGTGCTGCTGGTGGCGCTGGTCGTGGATCTGGTCACGGTCACGCGGCCGATCGTGCGGACCCCGGCCCTGGTCTGAGCCCACCGATCGGCGGAATTGCCGGAAGTTGCACTTAGGCGGTTCTTTACATCGTCGCCCAGCATCGCGAAAATCCTTGACCAAGGGCGATGAGTGAGGTGACGGCGTGCGACGGCTGGCGATTGTGCTGACAGCGCTACTGAGCGTGCTCACGGCACTACCCGCAGCGGCACAGGCTGCTTCCGTTGCCGCGCCACGGGAACTGCGGGGCCTGTGGATCGCCAGCGTGGCCAACATCGACTGGCCGTCCAAGGCCGGGCTGCCGGCGGCGCAGCAGAAGCAGGAGTACGTGAGCCTGCTCGACCGGGCCAAGGCAATCGGTATCAACGCCGTTTTCGTGCAGATCCGTCCCAGTGCCGACGCTTTCTACCCCTCTTCGCTGGAGCCGTGGTCGCAGTACCTGACCGGGACGCAGGGCCAGGATCCCGGCTACGACCCGCTGCGATTCCTGGTCGCCGAGGCGCACAAGCGTGACCTCGAATTCCACGCGTGGTTCAACCCGTATCGGATCAGCCTGCAGAGTGACGTGACCAAGCTCGTACCGACCCATCCGGCGCGGCTGCATCCCGACTGGGTTGTGGGCTACGGCAATCAGCTCTACTACAACCCGGGCATTCCGGCCGTACGGCAGTTCGTGGAGCGGGTCATCCTGGACACGACCCGTCGCTACGACCTCGACGGCGTGCACTTCGACGACTACTTCTACCCGTATCCCGTTGCCGGGCAACAGTTCCCCGACCAGGCGACGTTCGCGCAGTACGGCGGGGGCTTCGCGACCGTCGCCGACTGGCGGCGGGACAACGTGAACAAGCTGATCAGCGAGCTGTCGTCGGGGATCCACGGGATGAAGCCGTGGATCGCGTTCGGCGTCAGCCCCTTCGGCATCTGGCGGGACGCGCGCACCGACCCGACCGGCTCCGACACGCAGGGCGGCGTGCACGACTACGACGACCTGTACGCCGACACCCGGACCTGGATCCGCAACCGCTGGGTCGACTACATCGCGCCGCAGCTGTACTGGCCCGTCGGCTACACCATCGCCGACTACGGCAAGCTACTGCCGTGGTGGGCCCACGAGGTCGCCGGCACCGGGGTTTCGCTGTACGTCGGCCAGGCCGTGTACAAGATCGGTACGCCCAGCCCGGCCGCCTGGCTGAACCCCGAGGAGATGCCTCGGCACATCGCCCTCAACCGCACCACGCCCGGCGTGAACGGCGACATCCTGTTCAACACCACCACCTTGCTGGCCAATCCGCTGGGCTTCGCCGACCGTCTGCGTACCGATCTCTACGCCCAGCCGGCCATCGTCCCCGTGCGGCCCACCGTCGCCGGACACGCCCCACTGCCACCGCTCCTGCTGCCGCTGCACGGGAACACCTTGCACTGGCTCGGTTTCGGCACGTCATACGCCGTCTACCAGGACGGTCACCTGCTCACCACGCTGCGCGGCAACACCTTCACCCTGCCCACTGGCCGGCACAGCTACGCGGTCACCGCGCTGGACCGCACGCACCACGAGAGCCGTCCGAGCATCACCGAGGAGTACCGATGAGCCCTGTGCACAACAGGTTGACCAGGCTCGCCGTGGTGGGCACCGTCGCCGGTGCCCTCATCGCGCAGCTGACCGCCGCCCCCGCCGTCGCCGCGACCACCGCCGCGCCGGTGGACTTCCACCACTGGAGCAGCGCCGACTTCCACAGTGGACACTCCGACGGCCTGCTCGTCCGCAACGGCCTGGTCATCGGCCGGCCCGCCGGCAGCATCCAGCACACCGAGCCGGCCTTGGGGACCACCAAGACCTACGACTACGGCACCTGGACCTCTCCCCGCTACAGCCAGCGTTTCGGCGCCACGCAGCTGATCGCGTCGTGGAACGCCAGCACGCCGGCCGGCACCTGGCTCCAGGTCGAGATGCGGGGCACGTCGTCGACCGGCACCCAGACCGGTTGGTACGTCATGGGTCGGTGGGCCTCCGGCGACCAGGACATCCACCGCACCAGCGTGCCCAACCAGACCGACGCCACCGGCACCATCGACGTCGACACCTTCGAGGCCGCCGACGGCGTGCAGCTGATGTCGTACCAGCTGCGGGTCACCCTCTACCGGCTCCAGGGCACGCACGTCTCCCCCACCCTGCGCATGGTCGGCGCGATGACGTCGGCCATTCCCGACCGTTTCTCCGTGCCCACCAGTCCTTCTGGCGGAGCGTGGGGCATCGAGCTACCCGTTCCCCGCTACTCGCAGGACATCCACAAGGGCCAGTACCCCGAGTACGACGGCGGCGGCGAGGCCTGGTGCAGCCCCACTTCGACGCAGATGGTCGTCGAGTACTGGGGCAAACACCCCACCGCGCAACAACTTTCCTGGGTCGACCCGTCCTACGCCGACCCCCAGGTCGACTACGCCGCCCGCAACACCTACGACTACGACTACCAGGGCGCCGGCAACTGGCCGTTCAACGCCGCCTACGCCGCCAGCTACGGGCTCGACGCGCACATCACCCGGCTGCATTCCTTGCAGGACATGGAACGCTACATCCGGCGCGGCATCCCCGTGATCACGTCGCAGTCCTTCCAGGCCAGCGAGCTCGACGGCGCCGGCTACTCCACGTCCGGGCACATCATGGTCGTCATCGGCTTCACGCCGACCGGCGACGTCATCGTCAACGACCCGGCCTCCAACGACGACCCGGCCGTGCGCAACGTCTACAAGCGCAGCCAGTTCGAGAACGTCTGGCTCCGCACCGAGCGGCCGCTGCCCTCAGGCGGTACCGGCAGCGGCAGCGGCGGTGTCGTGTACATCGTCACCCCGCACGGGATGCTGTGACATGCCGCGCGTGCCGCGCGGGGCGAGGTCGCTCGTGACCGGTCTCTTCCCTTGGCATGCTGCGATCGATGGAAAGACTCGATCGCAGCATGCCCGCGGTCCAGAGACCGGCGCGACCTCGCACATAGTCGTGCGGGCGGCGACCTCATGCATCAGCAGCGGCGGGCGATCACCCGCATGTTGTGCGGGTTGAGCTCGTTGGCCTTGACCATCTCGGTGGCGACCTCGGTGACGAAGTCATCGGCGTCGCCACCGAGCTTTTTCGCCTGCTCGGCCAGGCCGGCGGCCTTCATGATCTGGCCGAGCGCCACGGGATCGGCCACGAACTGGGCGTCGAGCTCGGTCGGCGGCAGCTCGATGGCGAGGCCGGCGGCGGTCAGCCGGGCCACGACCTCGTCGGCCGGGTGCTGGAACATGGCGAACGGGGTGTCGGCCAGCCGGTCCCGCCAGCGGGGCCGGTTCATCACCGCTTCCAGCATGATCACCGGATCCGGTTGGTTGCGAGGATTGGCTCGACTCCACTGCACCACCAGCGCCCCGCCGGGCGCGACGGCGGCGGCCATCTCCGTCAACGCGTGGTCGATGTCGTCGAGCCAGTGCAAGACCCACGAGCAGTGCACGATGTCGAACGCCCCCGGCGCCAACTGGAGGTTCCGGGCGTCACGGACCTCGACCGTGACCGGCAGCCCGGCGCACAGCTCCCGTGTCGCCTCGACCATCGCCGGCGAGAAGTCGCTGGCCGTCACGGCATATCCCCGCGAGGCCATCTCCCGGGTGATCTCCCCGCTGCCGCAGCCCACGTCGGCCAACCGGCCACTGTGCAGCCCGGCCAGCTCCAACGCCTCGATGGCGGTGCGGAACTGCCGGCCGTTGGCCCGCCGATAGTGCTCGGGAGTCCAGGTCCCCGGGTCCGTCACGCCTCGATCACACCACGGATCACCACCGGGTGGCGGTGAAATCGACCGGTCGAGGTTCCAGCAGTGCCGTCCGGGCGGTCAGATCAGCCATCCGCGAAGCCATCTCGTCGGCCGGCAAGCGTTTGCGGTCGCCGTGTCCGGGCAGCACGTACTCGAACCGGATGAGCGGGGCGGTCCGGGCCAGGGACTCGGCCAGGACCCGGATGTCGTACCAGGTCACGTTCTCGGCGACCTCGAGGTCACCGGTGGTGCGGGACCAGTAGAACGAGTCGCCGGTGAAGCAGTACTTGTCGTCGGCCAGGAACAGCACGCTGCCACGGGTGTGCCCGGGGAACGGATGCACGACGACACCGGGCACGACCTCGACCGGGTCCAGCCCGCGCACGACCACGTCGGCGTCCGGCGCGGCGTCCAGGTCGCCCTCGTGGATCCACAGCTTGGCACCGAAACGGTCGGCGTACTCGCGGCCGTGGGCGACGTGATCGCGATGGGTCAGCAGAACGTGGGTGATCGGACCAAGCCGCTCGTAGCGGTCGGCCAGCTCGGCGCTCCAGCGCGGCGTGTCGATCATCAGGTTGCCGCCGGGGCGGCGCAGCAGATAGGAGTTCGCCGCGGCGGTCATCCGCGAGTTGTGTCCACAGTGGAACAGATCGTCGTCCAGCGCCAACGGGAACGGGTCGAGATCGGGGTCCAACCGGGAATCGGTGAGCCGGATGGAGCGGGTCGGGCAGGCGTAGGCGGCGGTGTGCATCAGCTGCCGCTCGGCCTCGGTCTCGGGCTGCCGGATCACCGCGGACCGCCCGTCCACCTGGGCGATCAGCTCGGGCGCGAACTGTCGGGCCACATCGCAGTCCGTGCAGCGGTCGTCGACGTACCAACCAGTCATGTTTCCCCCAAAGAAGTCGGTAATCCAGGAGTACCAGGTATTTCCGGGGAAAAGAAAGCGTTGACTTGTCGCGACACCCCTGCTCTACAAGATCCTCCCGTTGTGCTGCAAGGGAAAGGCCGGCCCCGACGAATCGGGGCCGGCCTCTGACACACTGGGACTCAGCCCGCCCAGACGTCCTCCACGTACCGGTCCTCGGCGATCAGGCCGTCCAACCAGACCTGGTCGTCGCCCGAGCCGTGGCCGCGGTGGATGGACTTGAACGCCTCACGAACGGCCGGCGCCATGCCCTTGCCGTCGCCGCAGATGTAGACCCGGCCACCGGCCTCCATCGCCGCCCAGATCTCGTCACCGTCGACGGCGATCCGGTCCTGCACGTACTTCACGCCGTCGACCTCGGCCCGGGAGAAGGCCGGGCGCATGGAGATCACACCGGCCTGCTCGGCCGCCTCGAGCTCGGACCGGTGCAGGTAGTCGACATCGGGGTGCCGAATGCCGAAGTAGCAGAGCCCGGGACCCAGTGCCTTGCCGGCGGCCTGCTCCGCGGCCCGGTCGCCGATGAAGCCACGGAACGGGGCCAGCCCGGTGCCGGCGCTGACGTAGATCACCGGAACGGACAGGTCGGCCGGCGCCTGGAACGCCTCACGGGCCTTGTCCACGCGGGCCCGCAGCTGCTCACCGGCGGCCAGCCGGGACAGGAAGTACGAGGAAACCCCGTGGAACTCGCCGGATCCGGTGCGCGACGGCCCGGAAACGACGCCGACGATCAGCTCGATCTCACCCGGCGTGAGCAGCGCCGAGGACGAGATCGAGTAGTGCCGGGCCTGGATCGGCGACAGCATCTCCAGGAAGTCGGCCGGCGCCAGCTGGCACGCCGGGTTCTGCTCCAGCAGCTCCAGCAGGCTCAGCTCGGTCTCGGTCAGCGCCTCCAGCGCCGCCTTCTCCGGCGGGCACGGGTTGCCTTCGGCCAGCACCTTGATCTGCGCCGGCGTCGCCGGGTTCTGCAACTCGACGAAGTGCGTCAGCAGCTGGCGGATCGTCACGGGGCGGTCGACGGGAATGGCCCGCCGGGTCTTCTGCCGAGGGTTGATCGCCACGACCAGGTCGAGGTCGAGCCCGAACCGGGCGGCGACCCGGTCGACCAGGTCGGACGGGTTGTCCGGCACGACGGTCAGGTGATCGCCCGTCCGGTACGTGACGCCCTCGGGGAGCTGGATCCGCAGGTGCCGCTTGGACCGCCCGAGCGGGCTGTCCACGTCGACGAGCTCGTCGTTGGCCAGCACGGTCATCGGCACGACCTCGTACCGGGCGTCCAGCGCGGCGGTCACCGGGCCGGTGATCACCCGCACGTCGTACAAGCGGTCGGAGCTGTCCTCAGCGACCGGCGCGGCATCCGGATCCCCGTACCGGGTAAGGAGTTCCGTCCACAGCAGGTCGCTCCACGACTCGATGTCGCCGGTCAGGTCGCCGGAGGCGTCGGCCTCACAGCGGTCGACCAGCCGCACCCCGCCCAGCTCGGCCAGCCGGGCGTCCAGCCGGGTCGGCACGTGCTGGTAGGTCGCGGCCCAGTTCCGGTCGCCGACGCCCAGCACGGCGAACGACACACCGGACAGGTCGTCGGACGTGGAATCCAGCCACGCCACGAACTTCGCGGCGTCATCGGTCGGCTTTCCGTTGTACGAGGCGGCAACCACCACCACCGGGCCGTCCGACGGCAGCTTGCCGGTGAACTCGTCCAGCGGCGCGGCCACGGCGGTGAAGCCGCGGTCCTCGCCCTCGTCGGCCAGCTGGCGGGCCATCGCCCGGCAGGTGCCGAGGTTGGAGCCGTGCAGCACGGTCAGCGTGGTGCCCTGCTTGGCCCGCCCGGCCGCCTTGGTCGTCTCCTCGAAACCGCCGCGGCAAGCGGCTTCACCCGCTCGGTGCGGCGAGCCAGGTCCAGCCGGAACCCGGTCGGCTTGAGGGTCAGCGTCTCCTTGATCTTGAGCTGGTAGTCGAAGGTGTCCAGCAGCCGGTACCGGTGGATGATCATCCCCAGCAGCAGCGTGGCCTCGTGCAGCGCGAACTGCCGGCCGATGCAGGCCCGCTCGCCGGTGCCGAACGGCTTGAACGCGTGCACCGGACGGGCCTTCTCCCGCTCCGGGTCGAACCGGCCGGGGTCGAACGCCTCCACGTTGTCGCCCCACACCTTGTCCCGGTGCAGCATCGGGGCCAGCACGACCACCCACTGCCCCTTCTTGATCGAGTGCCCGCCGATGGTGGTGTCGACGATCGCCTCACGGGAGAACGCGGCCGCGGTCGGCCACAGGCGCAGCGCCTCGTTGAGCACCTGCCGCACGTAGCGGAGCTTGCCGACCTCCTCGTACGTCGGCTGCGGGTTCTCCTGGTCGCCCCACAGCGCGTCCACCTCGGCCTGCGCCTTGGCCAGCACGGTCGGGTTCTTGAGCAGGTAGTACAGCGCGAACGACAGCGCGCCGGAGGTGGTCTCGTGGCCGGCGATCAGGAAGGTGATCACCTGGTTGCGGATGTTGGTGTCGTCCAGCACGGTGCCGTCGACCGGGTGCGGCGCGTTGAGCATCAGGCCCAGCATGTCGTCGGTCGACGTGTCGCCGGACTCCTTGCGCTCCCTGATCACGTCGTCGACCACGCCGGCCAGGAACGAGGCGTCCTTGGCGAACTGCTCGTCGGCCCCCTTGTTCAGGATCGGGCCGATCCACGGCAGCTCACGGGCCTTGGCCTGGGCGTGGGCCAGGCCGCGGACCAGGGCCTGCACGAACGGGTGCGGGTCGGGGCGCTGGAACGACTCGAAGTCGAAGGCGAAGCCGGTCAGGCCGATGGTGTCCAGGGTCAGCCGGGTCATGTCGTCGGCCACCTCGACCGGGCGGCGGTCCACGTGCTCGTCCCAGGACGCGACCAGCCGGTTGGCCACCTCCAGCATGGCCGGGTGGTAGCCGCGCATGGACTGCAGCGAGAAGGCCGGCAGCAGGATGTCGTGGGCCTTCTGCCAGTTGGGCTCTTCGTTGAACGCGGTGAACAGGCCGTCGCCGGCGATGGCGCGGATGCGGGCCAGCGAGGGCGCGACGTGCTTGGCGAACCGGTCCTCGTCGGCCACCTCGGCCACCAGGTCGGCGCCGGACACGAAGACCACGTCGTTGCCGAAGAACTGGCGGGCGAAGATCGGGCCGAGCTCACGGGCCTGCCGCATGGCGTCCTGCACCGGGGTGGCCGGTGAGGTGCCGACCACGTCGCCGACCAAGGGAATGCGGTTGGCCGGGTGCGGGAGTCCCGTGGTGTCCATCGAGGTTGTCATTGCTCTTCCCCAGGTCGATGCGTTCTTGATCGCTCCATCCCAGCCTGGCAGCGGGCAAGGGCGTTGGCCATGAGAAGGACTACAAGAACCTGTAGTTTCGGCCTGTGAGGGAAACGACGCCCGAACTGCGCGCGGAGCAGCAGCGCACCGGCATGTGGCGCAACCGCTTCCTCGCGCTGCTCGACCGCACCCCGGTGCCCACCGCGATCTGCCAGCTCGACGGCACGATCGCCGTGGCCAATCCGGCCTTCGCGGAGGCGCTGTCGACGCGGCCGTCCCAGTTGCGCGACCGGCACGTGCTGGAGTTCTTCCAGGCCAAGGTGCGCCGCGACTACGAGAAGCTGGTCGCCGGACTCCGACACGGCGGCCGGGCCCGGCTGGTCATCGCCGTGCAGTTCGCCGGCGCGGCCGGCGAGCTCACCGTGCAGGCAGTGTCCGACGACGACGGCTCGGGCCTGCTGATCACGCTGCGGATCACGCCGGTGCCGGTGGACGTGCAGCTGTCCGACCGGGAGAGCGAGATCCTGCGGCTGATCGCCGGCGGCGCGACCTCCGCGGCGGTGGCGGCCGAGCTCGGCATCACCGGCGACGGCGTGAACTACCACCTGACCCGGCTGTCCGACCGCTTCGGCGTGCCGAACCGGACCGCGCTGGTGGCCCGGGCCTATTCACTAGGGCTGCTTGACCCGGCGGCATGGCCCCCTCGCTGACCCCTGGCTGAGGATGTCACCGGAATGTCGGTACCGTCGAATACACCAGTCGACTACGCTTTTCGGACTAGCCGGCCAGGAACGTGCCGACGCGCATCGTGCGCGAGCCTGGCCGGCTTTCCTATACCCGCTGCTCGGCGACCCGGCGCAGGTTGTCCAGCGTGCGCTCGATATTGCGGCGGTTGTGCTCCGACCGGTCCCACACGCCCGTGGCCAGCGGCGCGATCACGTAGCGGAAGAAGGCGTTGCGCCGGTCGTAGGTCGTCTCGGTGACCTGGCAGCCGTCGTCACCCGGCTCGATCACGTACTCCCACTCGGCCACGTCCGTGCCCAGACTGCGGACCAGGTACCGGAACCGGCGGCCCGGCTCGGCGCTGACCACCTCGGACGTGGTCGCCCAGCGGAACGGGCCGTTGCGGTTGCTGCCGCGGAAGACCGCGCCCACCTCGGGGCCGGTGGCCGGGTGCACCCATTGCGAGCGGGTGCACTCCTCGGTGAACCGGTGCTGCCCGGTCACGTCGCTGACCAGGTCGTACACCACCTCGGCGGGCGCGTCGACATGCACGGAGACTCTGACGGGATCCTCTGTCACACCGTCCACAACGACGCTGCCGGGCCGGGGTTTCGCCGGCCGTCACCCGTTCCGGTGACGGCTTTTGTCACATGCGCGTCATACTTGCCTCCCTGCGACACCTCCGGACCGCATGTGACGCCTGGGGGCAAGTCCGGACCGCATGTGCAAAAACCCGTGCGGGGGTCGCCATGGGTGCATGGAAGTGCGAGGCTGCCGATCAAGGGCGACGACGCCGGAAGGGGTAGCCGATGCCGTACGAGGTCAACGGAGTGGTGGCGACCGGGAAGGGCGCCCCGGTGAGCGTCCAGCGGATCGTCGTGCCGGATCCGGGACCGGGTGAGGTCGTGGTGCGGGTGCAGGCCTGCGGCGTCTGCCACACCGACCTGCACTACCGCGAGGGCGGCATCAACGACGAGTTCCCGTTCCTGCTCGGCCACGAGGCGTCCGGCATCGTCGAAGTGGTCGGCGCGGGCGTGACGAATGTGGCGCCGGGCGACTTCGTGATCCTGAACTGGCGCGCGGTGTGCGGCGACTGCCGGGCCTGCCGTCGCGGCCGGCCCTGGTACTGCTTCAACACGTTCAACGCCAGCCAGCCGATGACGCTGACCAGCGGCCAGCCGCTGAGCAACGCCCTGGGCATCGGCGCGTTCGTGGAGAAGACGCTGGTGCACGCCGGCCAGTGCACGCCGGTGGACCGCCGGGTCAGCCCGGACGTGGCCGGTCTGCTGGGCTGTGGCGTGATGGCCGGTCTGGGCGCGGCGATCAACACCGGCGGCGTGTCCCGCGGCGACACGGTCGCGGTGATCGGCTGCGGCGGCGTGGGTAGCGCGGCGGTGGCCGGGGCTCGGCTGGCCGGTGCGGCGAAGATCATCGCCGTGGACGTGGACCAGCGGAAACTGGACTGGGCCAAGGACTTCGGCGCGACCGACACGGTCAACGCCCGCGAGACCGACGTGGTCGAGGCGATCCAGGCGCTGACCGACACCTTCGGCGCCGACGTGGTGATCGACGCCGTCGGCCGGCCGGAGACGTGGAAGCAGGCGTTCTACGGCCGGGACCTGGCCGGCACGGTGGTGCTGGTCGGCGTGCCGACCCCGGACATGACGCTGGACATGCCGCTGATCGACTTCTTCTCCCGTGGCGGCTCGCTCAAGTCGTCCTGGTACGGCGACTGCCTGCCTTCGCGCGACTTCCCCACGCTGATCGATCTGCACCTCCAGGGCCGCCTGCCGTTGGAGAAATTCGTCACAGAGCGGATCGGACTTGGCGACGTAGAGCAGTCGTTCGAGCGCATGGGCCGCGGCGACGTGCTGCGCAGCGTGGTCGTGTTCGACTAATACTGGTCAGGTGCGACTTCCGTTCGGCGACGAGGAGTACCCCGCAGCGCCCTACCCGGGCGCCCGGCCGGACGTGTCGTTCGCCCACCTGAACGGGGTCGGCGCGCCGCTGCGCCCGGACCGGCAGAGCCCGTCCGGCTGGCGCGTCGACCACTCCGGTCAGGATCTCGACGAGTGGCTCGTCGAGCAGGACGCGGTGCCGATGAGCAAGCGCGTGCCGGTGCTGGCCTACGGCTCCAACGCCTGCCCGTCGAAGATCACCTGGCTGCGGGAGTCGCTCGGCCTGGCCGGGCCGGTGGTCGTGCTGCGGGCCCGCTGCGAGGGCCTGGCCGCGGTGTGGGCCGCCGGCCTGCGGGTCGTCGACGACCAGCGGCCGGCCACATTGATGGCCGACAAGGACGTGGTCGAGGAGCACGCCGTCTGGATGGCCGATCCGGAGCAGGTGCGGGTCCTGGACGTCTGCGAGGGCCGCGGCCGGCGGTACCGGTTGGCCCGGGTGCGCAGCGGCCGGGTGGTGCTGGACGACGGCGCGGTGGTCGACCGGGTGCTGGCGTACACCGCCGCTGACCGGGTACGACGGCCGATCCTGGTGCGCGGCAAGCCCGTGCGCTGCGCCGACATGGATCAGGCGGACGCGCAGGGCTTGGTCGGCAAGCGGGCCGGCAGCGACGGTCTCAAGGCGTCCACTGTGGACGGTGAGCCGAATCCGGACTCGTGGCCCAAACGGGTCTTCGTCTACGGCACCTTGCAGCCCGGGCACGAGGCCTGGCACCTGCTGGAGCCGATGGTCACCGGCCGGCCGCGCAAGGTGTCGATCCGGGGTTCGCTCTACGACACCGGAATGGGCTATCCGGCCCTGCAACTTGACGGCACGGACACCATTCCCGGCTGGGTCGTGCCGATCCGCTCGCCGCGCCGCACGCTGTCCACTTTGGACAAATACGAGGGGCCCGACTACCGGCGGATACGTCTCGTGCTGCCGGACGGCGTGGTGTGCTGGACCTACGTGTGGACCGAGCCGACACAGGGCATGGACCTGCTTCCGCAAGGGTGGCGTAGGTCAGCTTGATCAACTGAGGCAACCTCCGCCGCGAACCGAGCGTCTCGCATGCGGAGGTGGTTCAACCATGTTCATCAACCGCGTATTGGTCGCCGCCGGTGTGCTCGCCGCCGTCGGCGCCGTGGTCGCGCCGGTTGCCTCGGCGAGCCCGGCCAGCACCCGCTGCAACAACACCACGTTATCGGCCGCCCTGCAGAATCCGGACGCCGGCGCGGGCCAGCGCTACGCCCAGTTCGTCGTCACCAACACCAGCCGCGGCACCTGCACGCTCTACGGCCACGGCGGATTCGCCCTGGTCGGCGCGCCGACCAACCTGACGTGGACGGCCAACCCGGGCTCCAGCCTGGTGACGCTGGCCCCCGGTGAGAAGGCGGCCATGACCCTGCACTGGGCGGCTGTCCCGGCCGACGACGAGCCCGGCTGGCCGTGCGAGCCGGTGGCGACCTCGGCGATCTCCATCCCGCCGGACGAGACCGTGCCGCTGGCCGTGAGCTGGTCCTACGGTCCCGTCTGCCAGCACGGCCAGATGGACGCCAGCGCTTACTACAAGCTGTGAGATGTGCTGAAGTGGACGGGTGATCCCACCGATCGAATGGACCCTGTCCGGGCAGGCCACTCCGCTGGCCGCCCGCACCTGGCCCAACCCTGACGCCCGCTGGCTCGCCGTTCTCGTGCACGGGTACGGCGAGCACCTCGGCCGGTACCAGCACGTGGCCGACGCGCTGGCCGGCATGGGGGCCATGGTGGTCGGCGCCGACCACACCGGCCACGGCCGGTCCGGCGGCGAACGGGCGCTGATCGGCGACTTCGAGGCGGTGGTGTCCGATGTGGACGCCGTCGTGACCGCGGCCCTCGACGGGCACCCCGATCTGCCGGTGGTGCTCGTCGGGCACTCGATGGGCGGCGCGATCGCCGTCCGCTACGCGCAGCGTTTTCCCGACCGGATCGCGGCGATGGTGCTGTCGGCGCCGGTGCTCGGCGTCTGGCCGGTGCTGGATCTGTTGGAGTACGACGAAATCCCGGACACCCCGGTCGACCCGTCGACGCTGTCCCGCGATTCCTCGGTCGGCGCCGCCTACGCGGCCGATCCGCTGGTCTGGCACGGCCCGTACAAGCGGGCCACGCTGGCCGCGCTGGACCAGCTGCTCCAGACGATCAGCTTCGACCAGCCGCTCGGCGACGACCTGCCGGTGCTGTGGCTGCACGGCGACGCCGACGAGCTGGTCGACCAGGCCGACACCCGGGCCGGCACGGATCGGGTGCGCGGGCTCGGTTTCGAGGAGCACACCTATTCCGGGGCCCGGCACGAGCTGTTCAACGAGATCAACCGGGACGAGGTGTTCGCCGACATCGCGGCCTTCACAGCCCGGGCGGTCAAGGGCTAGCGTCAGCGCTCGTGCAGCTGACGATCTCCACGTCCGACGGTCCCATCAACGGTTATCTGGCGGTGCCCTCGGCCGAGGTGTCCGGCGAAGGTCCGTGGCCCGGTGTCGTGATCGTGCACGACATCATGGGGCTCGGCGACGACGTGCGGCAGATCGCCGGCCGCTTCGCCAGCGCCGGGTATGTCGCGATCGTCCCGAACATGTACGCCCGTGGCGGCGCGGTCCGCTGCGTGCGCGGCATCTTCAAGGCGCTCGGCGAGGGCCGTGGCCAGGGCTTCGACGACATCGAGGCGGCGCGCAGGCTGATCGCCGACCGGGACGACTGCACCGGCAAGATCGGCATCGTCGGCTTCTGCATGGGCGGCGGCTTCGCGCTGTTGGCCGCCCCGCGCGGCTTCCAGGCCTCGGCCCCGTATTACGGCATGCTGCCCAAGGATCTGGCCATGCTCGACGGATCCTGCCCGGTGGTGGCCAGCTTCGGCCGCAAGGACGCCGGCCTCAAGGGCGCGGCGGCCAAGCTGGAGGCGGCGCTGACCGAGCGGGACGTGCCGCACGACGTCAAGGAGTACCCGGAGGCCGGCCACAGCTTCGCCAACCGCATCTCGCCGGCCGCGCTGCTGAAGGTCCTCGGTTTCGGCTACCACCACGAGTCGTCAGAGGATGCTTGGCGCCGGGTCCTTGCGTTCTTCCGGCAGCACCTCGGGGTTGACGCCTTCGTCGGCGGCAGCGCGATGTTGCGCACGCCCGAGGCCAGCTCGTGCAGACCGAGGTGTTTGGCGTGCAGCCTGGCGAACAGCCCGAAGCCGACCGGCAGGGCCACGCTGACCAGCACCGCGAACACCGCGAAGGCCACCTCGCCGGGCCGGTCCTCGACGATGCCGACCAGCGTCGACAGGTTGAAGTCGGCCATCACCTCGACCAGCCGCGTCGCCGACACCACCAGGAAGATCGCGCCGAGCAGGGTGACCAGCGACAGCGGCACGAAAGCGATGGCCAGCAACACTTCCCGGATGATCAGCCGCCACGCCGGCGGCCGGTTGCCGTCCTTGTCGACCAGGCGCAGCCGCAGCACGTGCTTGCCGACCGTCGCCCCGGTCACCCACGGCATCAGCACGAACCAGAGCACGAACACGAACAGCGCCACCAGGAACGCGCCGAACGCCGACTGGCCGCCCAGGAAGTACCAGACGGCTTCCAGGAAGGGCAGGCAGAACATGAAGCCGACGGCGTCCAGCAGCAGCGCGATCAGCCGCCGGCCGAACGGCACCGGAACCCGTTCCAGCGCCCGCACGTCGATGCTGTCCAGGGTGGGCAACCAGCGGGTGATCGGGCCGGCCAGCGCCCAGCCCAGCATGCAGCCCAGCGAGTTGACGATGATGTCGTCCACGTCGAACAGCCGGTACGGGCACGGGTAGATACCCCACAGGCCGGTCAGCTGGGTGAACTCGAAGAAGCAGGCCACGGCCAGGCCGATGGCCGCGCTGGTCCAGCGGCCGCGGCGGAAGTGGTAGCGCAGGTACATGCCCAGCGGCAGCAGCAGGGCCAGGTTGAACGCCGTCTCCCAGACCGCCGGATTGTGAATGATCAACGCGTTCAGCGACAGGGAGCCCTTGGCCTCCTTCCAGATGTCGTTGAACGTGTTGCCCGGCACCAGCTGCGGGTGGCCGAAGTCGGCGTAGACCTTGCACACGTCGATCTGGCGGCTCGGCAGCGGCACGATGACCAGGCAGAACGCGGCCAGGCAGTAGTAGAGGAAGCTGGCGAACGACAGGCCGCGCCACCGGCTCAGCACCCCGTGCCGGCGGTACAGCACGATCGCCGTCGGCACGAACAGCACCATCGCGAGCAGCGGAAACAGCAGGGCCGCGGTCCGGATCGGCAGCAGGTAGGCGTTCACCACCCGCCGAACTATACACACGGTGAATAGCGGTCGGAAAAGTGCGTCGGCCTCAAGTTGACCCTGACGAGTGACAGTAGCGGTCCCACCCGCCCCACGGGCCGCGAAGGGCAGTCCCGTACCCGGACAGCTGCCCGCGAAACCACCACAAGGACCGGCGCGCCGACTGCGCACCGCAATCGCGGCCATGATCCATCCGAAGTGGCGCCACACATGTGGGTGACCCTCGTGTTTCCCGTCGGCCCTGCCGGAAATCCCTTGGCCCGTCAGGGGGAATCGACCAGGAAAGGGGCGCAGGCCATGACCAGCTTCGCCAATCCGCGCGATCTGATCGGCACCGAGGTTCTCGACCGCGACGGCGAACGGGTCGGCAAGGTCGGCAACGTCTACGTCGGCGACGACGACCGGCAGCCGCAGTGGGTGACCGTCCGAACCGGACTGTTCGGCCAGAAGGAGAGCTTCGTTCCGTTGCAGGGAGCCAGGATGGCCGACGGCGGCCTGCGCGTGCAGACCACCAAGGATGCCGTCAAGGACGCCCCGCGGATCGAGGCCGACGGCCACCTGTCCGACACCGAGGGACGACGGCTGTACGAGCACTACAGCCTGCCCGGCCAGCGCGGCCGGACCACGCCGAACGCCACCGAGGACAAGGGCATGGTCCGCTCCGAGGAGCAGCTGCGGGTCGGCACCGAGCAGTCCGAGACCGGCCGGGTGCGGCTGCACAAGTACGTCGTCACCGAGGAGCAGCAGGTGACCGTGCCGGTGCGGCACGAGGAGGTCCGGATCGAGCGGGAGCCGGTGCGCGGCGACGAGCGGGCCCGCATCGGCGAGGACGACCAGGAGGTCGTGCTGCACGCCGAGCGCCCGGTCGTGGAGACCGAGGCGGTGCCGGTGGAGAAGGTGCGCCTGAGCAAGGAGACCGTGACCGAGCAGCGCACGGTCCGCGGCAAGGTGCGCAAGGAACGCGTCGAGGTCGACGACTCCGCCGAACACGAGAAGTAACCGGAGCCGGCGCCGGTCCGTCCCCTCAGCCGGGCCGGCGCCGCCCCCTGCTGCCCCGGTTGGCGCAGGCGCGCGGCGGCCACCTGCCGCGCGACCACACGTGACCCCACCCGGCGGCGAATGCCCGGCCCGGCCTGAGGGACAATTGGCCGCGATGGTGGAGCAGGACCTCAGGCTGCTGATCTCCGTGGTGGTCAGCGCCGAAGACGAGCGACAGGCCCATGACGCCTGCCGCGACCTCGTCGACCGGATCGGCGGCCGGGTCGTCGAGGCCGCGGACTGTTCCGACGAGGAACCCGGCTGCTGGTCGGTGACGATCGGCAAGGACCTGCCGGCGGTGCAGGTCCACAACGACGCCGCGGCGCTGGCCCGCTCGGTGCGCACGTTCGTGCGGGAGCTGGCGCCGGACTCGCCGCTGCCCAGGGTGTGCTGCGAGCCGCCGACCGCGTGGACGGTGCTAGACGACCCCGACCTGATCGGGAAGCTGGTCGAGGGGGCGGAGCGGCTGCTGGTCGAGGCATGGTCGGAGCAGGCCCCGTTCCAGCCGGCCAGCTATCAGGAGCCGGCCGCCCCGGAACCGGTCCCGGCCGAGCACAGGACCAAGCTTCGACTCCGTGTCGACGTGGCCGTGCAGCATCCGGCCGGGGCGCAGTGGCAGGCGCGGGCACTGGCCAGCCGGATCACCGAGGCGGCGACCATCACGGAGGTCACGCAGGGTGGTGACGGCGTGTCGGTGCACCTGGACCTCGGACGATGGCCGCAGCCGCCGCAGCAAGCCGTGACGGACGCGGCCGAAGCCCTGGGGCGGCCCGAGTGGTCGCCGCTGGAGCTTCGGGCCGACGGCTCGGCGGTGCAGCGGTGGCTGGACATACTCCGCCCGACTTCGGGTATCACGTCATTGGAGCTGGTCGCGGAGCCGGCCGAGGCCGACGTGGCCTGGCCGACCGAGGACGAGCCCCCGGTGTGGCGCGAGCCGGGAAGTTGATCGTCTACAGTGGATGGACACGGACCGCCGCGGCCGAGGCCAACCGTGCACTCTAATGCGCAGAAATACCGCTCGATCAGCCGATCCTGGTTGCACGGGCGTCGTGTGACAGTACTAAGTTCGGGAGCGTTGGACTGCACGGTCGGGCAGTCCCGTTACTGGGAGGGACCGGATCAGCGATGGCTAGCGTCGAGCAGGTGAGGGGCCAGATCGGTCTGGCCAAGGAGCAGGCCGACCGTGGGGCCCAGGCGCTGCAGGAAGCGGAAACCCAGATCGGACAGGCCCAGCAGGCCTTCCAGGAGGCCGCGCAGGGCAGCAACCAGTCCGAGGCCAGCGACGTGAACAACATGTTCACCCACGCCCTGCAGAAGATCGGCGAGGCGCGGGACGCGGTCATGGCCGCGATGAGCAACGCGGAGTCCTACGCCGGCCGGTTGTGACCGGTGTCCTCCGTCGAGCAGGTGCAGGCCACGCTCGCGCTGGTCGGTGAGCATCTCCGGGCCGCGCACCAGCAGCTGGTCGAGGCCGGCGAGCGGTTGGCGGAGGCGCACGCGATCCTGGAAGCGGCCAGCCGTATGCACCCCCGTTCACTTGTGCCCCCGGAACTGACCAAGGCGTGCGACCATGCAAGGGAGCAGCTGACGCTGCTGCTGGGCGTCATGGAAGCCGTGGAACGGTTCTCCGGTCGCCTGTGAACTGACCGTAGAGGTGGGCGTTGAACAGGCGAAACGATCGCCGGCAACGGATTAGGGACGCGTTCGCCGCCTTCCACGACGCGGTCGCCGCGGCCCGCGGCGCCGCCAAGCGGGCGCACGACGTTGCCGCGCTGCAACAGGCCAGGGAGACCTTCGAGCAGGATCTCCGGGCCCGGGGCATCGATCAGGCGTTGCGCGATCCGGACTACGCCCAGTCGCTGACCGACCCGCGCCTGGCCCAGATCGTCACGCAGGCCAAGGAGGACTGGGAGCAGGCCTTCGTCAAGTGGACCAACAACGGTCCGCGGTCGTTGGCCGCGCTGGTCGCCGAGGCCGCGCCGGGCAGCGCCGGCGAGGACTACGAGAACTGGCTGGGGCAGATCGGCACGGTCGACGGCCGCGGCCCGGTGCCCGGCCTGTGGCGGATCGGCACGGCCATCGCCACCAGTTCACCCGTGCCGGTGCCGTTCCCGGTCGCGGTGCCGCTGTTGGACCGCTCGCACCTGGCCGTGTTCACCTCGGGCAAGACCCGCCCGGTGGCCGAGAACCTGGTCGAGTCGTTGGTGCTGCGGGTGCTCAGCCACTTCCAGCCCGGCCTGGTGCACGTGCACGTGTGGGACGTCGGCCAGCTCACCGGGTCGCTGCCCGGGCTGTATCCGTTGACCCGGGCCGGGTTGCTCACCGTGCACGATCCGGCGCGGCCGGCCGAGCTGCTGGACGAGCTGGCCGAGCACATCCGCAAGGTGCACACCACGGTCCTGGTCGGCGGGCACGATTCGTTGCGCTCCATGGAATCCGACGCCGGGCTGCGGACGGAGCCGTGGCGGATCGCCGTGCTGTTCGGCCGGCCGGAGGCGTTGAAGGACGAGGACCTGCACAAGTTGCAGCGCATCGCCCGCAACGGCCTGGCCGCCGGCGTGCAGCTGGTGTTGGTCGACATCCCGGTGACCGTCAACAGTCCTATTGAGACAGTGCAGTTGTTCGACGACATGCCTTGGCGTACCAGCATGTCCGGCGAGCACGCCGCATTCACCCCCGATCCGGCGCTGCCGCGGGAGATGGTGCCGCGGGCCTGCGCCGCCATCGCCGCCGCGTTGGAGGAACGCCGCAATCGGGTGTGCACCTTCGAGGAGCTGCTGCCGGCGCACTACTGGTCGTACCAGTCCTCGGCCGTCGTGCAGACGCCGATCGGGCACCGCGACGGCGTGGCCGTGCCGATCACCATCGGGGACAGCTCGCCGCACGTGCTGATCGGCGGGCCGAGCGGCTCCGGCAAGACGAACTTCCTGTACGCCATGCTCGGCGGGCTCGTCGCCCGCTATTCGCCGGCCGAGCTGGAGCTGTATCTGTTGGACTTCAAGGAAGGCGTGTCCTTCGCCCAGTTCGCGCCCGGCCGCAAGGACCCGACGTGGCTGCCCAACGCGCGGCTGGTCGGCGTGAACGTCAACCAGGACCGGGAGTTCGGCGTCGCGCTGCTGCGCTTCCTGGCCGACGAGATGCGCCGCCGGGCCGACGCGGCCAAGCAGCACGAGGTCACCAAGCTGGAGGAGCTGCGGGCCGAGGACCCGGACGGCCGGTGGCCACGGGTGATCGCCGTGATCGACGAGTTCCAGTACCTGTTCGCGGAGAAGGACGCCGTCACCCGGGAGGCCACCGCGCTGCTGGAGGACGTCGCCCGGCGTGGTCGGTCGCAGGGCATCCACCTGGTGCTGGCCAGCCAGGACGTGTCCGGCATCGAGGCTTTCTGGGGCAAGCCGGCCATTTTCGAGCAGTTCACCGTGCGGGTGGCGCTGCCCAAGGCGCGGCGGGTGTTGGTGGACGGCAACAACCAGGCCATCGAGCTGCCACGTTGGCACGCCGTCGTCAACCACGAGTCCGGTGTGAAGCAGGGCAACGAGATCGCCCGGGTGCCCGACGCCACCGGGCGCGGCACCTTCGAGCGCGTGCAGGCTCGGCTGTTCGAGATGAAGCCGGCCGACCTGCCGGTGCCGCGCCTGTTCGACGGCAGCCGAGTGCCCGTGCTGGCCGACATGCCCGGTTTCCAGGCCCTGACGCCGGTTTCCGGCAGCGCGCCCATTGTCCTTTTGGGACAGGTTATCGACGTCGAGGATCGTGCCGCCCGCGTTTCGTTGGCCCGAGCCCCCGGCCGCAACGTCGCCGTCTTCGGCTCCGTGCTCAAGGAATCGACCAGCGTGCTCGCCGCCGCCACGCTTTCCCTTGCGCGGCAACACCTTCCCGGCGAGGCCCGGTTCACCGTCGCCCCCATGATCGACGACGCCGTGCCCGCCGCTTCGTCTCTTGCCTTGCGGTTGCAGGGCATGGGCCACGAGGTCGTCACCGTCGGCCTGGACGGCATCCGCCAGTACCTCGGCACCGTCGCCCGCGGCCTGGAGGAGCGCCTGTCCGGCTCCGTGTCCGACCAGCCCGTGCCGCACTATCTCGTGTTGTACGGCATGGACGCCGCCAACGCCGTGCTGGAGACCAAGGATCCGGAGACGCGGGTGTCCGGTGTGGACAGTTTCCGACAGGTGATCAAGAGCGGGCCCGAGCACCGGACCCACCTGATCGGCTGGTGGCGCAGTCCGGGGCGGCTCAAGAGCATGCTCATGATGGGCGCTTCGCCCGACGACATCGGCGCCTGGGTCGGTTTCGACGTGCAGGGCCAGGACCTCAACACCTTCGCCCCCGGCCAGATGATCACGTGGTCGCCCCGGCCCGGCCGTGGCCTCTTCTTCGACCGCTTCGAGCACGCCCGGCCCCAGGTAGTGATCCCTTTCGACACCGATGAGGAGGCGTCGTGACCGACGACCTTCCCGCCGACGCGCGGTACCGGGAGATCACCGCCTGGATCGGCGATGCCATGCAGGACATGCGTGAGCAGAACACCGAGCGTGGTCAGCTGGTCAGCCAGCAGCTCGACTTCGCCCTCGCCGCGACCATGGAGATGCTCTCCCGGGCCGACGAGAGCATGTCCAAGATCGACGACCTGTGGCAGACCGCCATGGCCGAGCTCTTCCACGAGACCTGGATGGGCGCCATGCGCCCCATCCCGCGCCCCGACACCACCGTGCCCCCCAGGCCGCTCGAGTTCTACGAGGACGAGGCCAAGCAGGCCTGCGAGGCCTTGTTGGACGCCATCAAGCGGAAAGGCATCCTCGGCCGCTGACGGCCGTTTTCTCCCTCTCTGGAGTGACCGTCACCACTCGCGGGAACACGTGTCTCGATGCATGGTGTTGGACATGGTGAACACCAATTACTGAACTGGTCAGTCTCGAAAATGGAGGCCACGTCATGTCCGTTCCGACCACCGTCCGCGAGGTCCGGCTCGCCGCCCGTCCGCAGGGCTGGCCGACCGAGGAGACCTTCGAGCTGGCCGAGGCGCCGCTGGTGGTGGAGCCGGGCCACATCGTGGTGCGCAACCAGTACATGAGCGTCGACCCGTACATGCGCGGCCGGATGAACGACGCGAAGTCCTACAGCGAGCCGTTCGAGGTCGGCAAGGTGATGCAGGGCGGCGCGGTCGGCCAGGTCGTGCAGTCCGACGCCGAGGGCTTCGAGGTCGGCGACACCGTGCTGCACTTCGCCGGCTGGCGCGACTATGCCGTGCTGCACCCGAAGCAGGCCGTCAAGGTCGACCCGAACGCCGCGCCGATCAGCACCTACCTCGGCGTGCTCGGCATGCCCGGCCTGACCGCCTACGCCGGCCTGCTGCGCTCCGCGGAGTTCAAGGAGGGCGACACCGTCTTCGTCTCCGGCGCCGCCGGGGCCGTCGGCCAGATCGTCGGCCAGATCGCCAAGCTCAAGGGGGCCAAGCGGGTCATCGGCAGCGCCGGCAGCGCCGACAAGGTCAAGTACCTGACCGAGGAGCTGGGCTTCGACGCCGCCTTCAACTACAAGGACGGTTCCGTCACCGAGCAGCTGGCCCAGGCCGCGCCGGACGGCATCGACGTGTACTTCGACAACGTGGGCGGCGACCACCTGGAGGCCGCGCTCAGCAGCCTGACCGTGCACGGCCGCGTCGCGGTCTGCGGCATGATCTCGGGCTACAACAGCACCGAGGCCACCCCCGCCCCGCGCAACCTCATGCAGGTCATCGGCAAGCGCCTGACCATCCGTGGCCTGTTGGTCGGCGACCACTACGACCTGCAGCCGCAGTTCGTCTCCGAGGTCGCCCCGCTGGTCGCCAGCGGCAAGCTCCGCTACTCCGAGACCGTGGTCGAGGGTCTCGAGAACGCCGGCAAGGCGTTCCTGGGCATGTTGCGCGGCGAGAACACCGGCAAGATGCTCGTCAAGATCGCTGACTGATTCCCTGGCTGCGCGGGTGGGGGCGCAACGCGCCCCCACCCGGGCCTCCCCGGGGCAAGTCCTCCCACCCCCGCGCCGACCTGGTCTTCTCCACGCCCCCGCATTGAGAATCAACCAGTCGGCGACCTTTCCGATTGTCGGTTCAACCTCTGGTTGAACCGATGCCCTCAGTCTAGACTGGCCCCGACCTTCGCTGTCAACCACTGGTTGAGGTGCTCCGGATGCCCGACGAGCAGTCGCTCCTGGCCGACCGGCTGAACCGGCTGTTCGAGGACGTCCGTCCCGACGGCCGTGCCGGCCGCCGCTGGACCAACGAGGAGGTGGCCACCGCCGTCAAGCTGGCCGTGCCCACCATCCGCGTCAGCGGCGCCTACCTCTCGGCCCTGCGCACCGGCGCCAAACGCCGCCCCTCCACCGAGCTGTTGGCCGCCCTCGCCCGCTTCTTCGGCGTCTCCGTCGACTACTTCGTCACCGGCGAGACCCGCACCGACACCGAGGCCGAACTGGCCCGCGTGGCCGAGAACCTCGGCGTCCGCCGCCTCGCCCTGCGCGCCCTCGAGCTCTCCCCCGAGGGCCTCGCCGCCGTCACGAAGATCATCGAGCAGGTCATCGAGCTGGACGCCAAGTCAGCCGAGGAAAAGGGCTAGCAAGATCAAGGGACCGATCCTGGCGTTCAACGTCAGGAAGGACCCCTTCCTGACGTTCAATGCCAGTAAGGGGCCCTTCCTGACATCGCTAGACCACGCGCCCCTGGTGCACAACGACCGTGGGCGCGCGGCGGTCCCGCACCACCTCGGCCACGGTGGCCCCCGGCAGCACCACGAACTCGGCGCGGTCGCCCTCGACCAAGCCGTGGTCACGTTCGCCGAGGACGGCGGCGCCGCCGCGGGTGGCGGTGTCGGCGCACATCTCGATCATGGGGTCGGCGGTGTAGCCCTCGGCCTCGGCCAGGTCCCACAGGTCGCAGCCGCCGATGCCGACGCGGACGCCGCCCCAGCGGAGCTTGCGCAGCGGCAAGGGCTTGGTGGCGATGACGGCGACGTCGGACTCGGCGAGCCGGTCGATGAGCTCGTCCTGACGATCGGGGTCCACAGTGGACAAAGCGGTGGCATGGGTGATGGCGACCTGGCCCCGCAGATCCAGCGCCGAGGTACGAGCGCAGATGAGCTCGATCTCGAACGCACCGAGCTCGCCGGGGTCGTCGAGCTGGATGTCGATGCCGCACTGGTGCTTGTCGGCCAACCCGAACACGACATCGAGGTGCCGCACGGGATCCCGGTCGACGCGCGCGGGGTCGATGCCACCGACGAGGTCGGCGCCCGCCGTCAACGCGGCGTCGAGGGCGTCCATGGCGGTGATGGCCCCGGTCGGTGACATGGCGACTAGTTGCACTTCGACGCGACCAAGCAGTTGCTCGCGCTGCGCGAGGGCTTCCTCCATGGTGCCAACGGGAACATGAGCCCGAGCCATGGTGGTGCCGGGCCGTAACGCGTCCAACCGGGCATGGGCGTCGACGAAGGACGGCAGCAGCACGCCACCGCCACCGTCGACGACAGGGGTGCCCGGCGGCGCGGAAAGCCCGACGCCGATCTGGTCGATCCGGCCAGCCACGCAGAGCACGTCGACCGCGGGCAGCTCGGCCGCGCTCGGCCACGGCCGCACGGAGGTGATCAGCAGCTCACCGCTCATCACGGGAGGTTAACCCCGATCGGCCGCCGGCAACAGCTTTCCGGGGTTGAGCACACCGGTCGGGTCAAGTGCCCGCTTCACCGAGGTCATCACGTCAATACCGAGCGAGCCCACCTCGCCCGCCAGATAGGGCGCGTGATCGGTGCCGACGGCGTGGTGATGGGTGATGGTGCCCAACGGCGCGATCGCCTCGGAGGCGGCGCGTTTCGCCCGCTGCCACTGGCCGATCGGGTCCTCGTCGGCCCGTGCCGCCAGCACGGTGAAGTACAACGACGCGCCCGTCTCGTACGCATGCGAAACATGGCACATGACAACGGCCCGGCCCAGCGATCGTTGCAAGGCCCCTCGCACGGCCGTCCGAAGGGTGCTCAACTGCGACCAATGCGTGGCGGTCTCCAACGTCTCCACGCAAACACCCACGTTGAGTAGCGAATCCCGTTGCCGCGGCCCGGCGAAACGCCCGTGCCGCCACGTTTCGCCGATGGGCTTGCCCAGCCGGACTGCTTTGTGTTGGCGCAATGCCCGCAGTGTCCCGGCGCGACGGACGGCGAGTTCGCCGGCGGATCCGGCCTCCCAACCCAGGATCAGCAGGCACGGGTCGGCGATGCGCCGGGCCCTCAGGTACGCCTTGACGGCGCCGGCCTTCACGCCGCCGGTCAGCGACAGCTGGACCTCGGTCTCCTCGGTGTCGGACAGCCGCGTCACGTCGGCCAACACCCGATGCTGGGCCAGGTCTCGCACGGCGGCGGTGGCGGCGTCCCACCCGTCCAGGAAGTAGCCCTCGTACCGGGTGTGGGTGGCGACCGGTCGCATCCGCAAGGTCACCTCGGTGATCACGCCGAAGGCGCCCTCGCTGCCGATCACGAGCTGCTTGAGGTCCGGCCCGGCGGCGGTGGCCGGTGCGACGCCGAGGTTGAGCTCGCCGACGGGAGTCGCCAGCCGCACCCCGTCGACCATGTCCTCGAACCGGCCGTAGCCGGCGGACGCCTGGCCGGCCGAACGGGTGGCGGCGAAGCCACCGATGGTGGCCCGTTCGAAGGACTGCGGGAAGTGGCCAAGGGTGAAGCCGTGCGCGGCCAGCATCCGCTCGGCGTCGGTGGCCCGCACGCCCGCTTGCAGCACGACCAGCCGTGACAACGGGTCGATGGACACCAGCCGGTTGAGCCGGGCCAGGTCGAGCACGATCACGGCGTGCTTGCCGCCGCGCAACGCGGTCACGCCGCCGACCACGGAAGTGCCGCCGCCGAAGGGAATCACGCCGATGTCGTGCTCGCCGCACGCCTTGAGCACGGCCACGACCTCGTCCGGATCGCCCGGCAGCACCACCGCGTCGGGCACGGCCAGCTCGCCGCAACCCCTATGCCGCAACAGGTCCACATAGGACATACCGCCGGACCGGCCGAGCCGGGAGTTGCGGTCCAGCAGCACGTGCTCGGCCCCGACCACCGACTCCAGCGCGGCCCGGCCGACGGTCGACAGCTCCGGCTCGGGCACGGTCAGCACCGAGTCCGGCGCGACCGGCGTCGGGTGCTCGGCCAGTCCGATTCTGCCCCGCAGCCAGCGCAGCGCGTGCGGGGGCAGCGCGTGCTCGCCGAGCGTCCAGCCGCCGCGCAGGGTGTGATCGATGCCCGGTTCCATTGCTACAGTGTTACACATGCCGTCACAACGTCACAGCACCCGAGTCGGGGACGACGTCCTGCTGGACGCCGCGCACAAGTGCGTCCTGCTGGTCGGTGTGCGGCGCACCACGCTGACCGACGTGGCCCGCGAGGCCGGCGTCAGCCGGATGACCCTCTACCGGCGCTTCCCGGACGTCCGCAGCCTGGTCGCGGCCCTGATGACCAGGGAATTCGGCGCGCTGCTCGGCGAGGTCGGTCCTGGCGAGACGGCACGGCAGCGGCTGGTCAGCGGGGCCGTCGGCACGGTTCGGCGGCTGCTGGCCAACCCGCTCATGGCGGCCGTCCTGGATCGGGACGCCGAGCTGCTGCTGCCGTACGTCGTCGAGCGGCTGGGGGCGACGCAGCTGATCGCCGAGCAGTTCATGCGGGTCGAGCTGGCCGCCGGGCATACCGACGGCTCCATCCGCGACGGCGACCTGGACGTGCAGGCCCGGACGCTGCTGCTGATGGTGCAGTCGTTCGTGCTGTCGGTGCGGCCGGCCGTCGCTGATCTGGATCCGGACGCCGTCTTCGACGAACTGGCGTTGATGCTGGAAGGGGCGCTGCGGCCGTGAAGACGTCGTTGAACGCGGAGCGCCGGTCGCGCGAGCTGGCCGAGATCGCCGACGGCCTGGCGGTCGATGTTCTGGTCGTCGGCGGCGGTGTGACCGGTGTCGGCGCGGCGCTGGACGCCGCCTCGCGTGGGCTGTCGGTGTGCCTGGTCGAGGCGCACGACCTGGCCTTCGGCACTTCACGATGGTCGAGCAAACTGGTGCACGGCGGGCTCCGCTACCTGGCTCATGGTGAAGTCGGGCTGGCCTACGAGAGCGCGGTCGAGCGGGGCATCCTGATGACCCGCACAGCCCCCCATCTCGTCCGGGCGCTGCCACAACTCGTTGCCCTGTATGGAAAGCAGCGGGGATCGCTGGTCATGGCCGGGCTCCGCGCCGGCGATGTGCTGCGCCGCGCGGCCGGCACGCCGAGCCGGGTGCTGCCGCCGCCCCGCCGAATCTCCGCCGCGGAAACCCTGGCCCTGGCCCCGGGTCTGCGGGCCGACGGCCTCACCGGCGCGCTGCTTTCCTTTGACGGCCAACTGATCGACGACGCCCGCCTGGTCGTCGCGCTGGCCCGCACCGCCGCCGGCTTCGGCGCTCGCATCCTCACCCGGGCCCGCGTCACCACGGTGGCGGGTGACGGCGCGCGCGTCCGGGATGAGTTGACCGGCACCGAGTTCGACGTCAAGGCGCGCAAGGTGATCAACGCGACCGGCGTGTGGGCCGGGCAGCTCGTGCCGTCGGTGCGGCTCCGGCCGTCCCGAGGCTCGCACCTCGTACTGCGCGCCGACGCACTGGGAATCGGCTCCACCTCGCTGACCGTACCCATCCCGGGCGAGACCAACCGGTTCGTGCTGGTGCTGCCGCAGGCCGACGGCCGGGTGTACATCGGGCTCACCGACGAGCCGGTCGACGGCCCGATCCCGGACGTGCCGACCGCCCCACAGTCCGATGTGGACTTTCTGCTGGACGTCGCTTCCTCGGTGCTGCAACGACCCCTGACTTCCGACGACGTGATCGGCTCGTACGCCGGGCTGCGGCCGTTGATCGAGCAGGAGGGTTCGCGCAGCGCCGACCTGTCGCGTAAACACGCCGTACTCACCTCGCCGGACGGCGTGATCACGGTTGTCGGCGGCAAGCTGACCACCTATCGACGCATGGCCGCCGATGCCGTTGACGCCACCGGCCTGATGAAAATTCCCTGTCGTACCAAGGAAATCCCACTCGTCGGGGCGACAGGATCCGCCGTCGACGCACCGCCGCGGCTCGTGGCCAAGTACGGCGCGGAGGCCCCGCTGGTGGCGGCCCTGAACCGACCCGAGACGGTGTTCGGCGAGATCACCGAGGCCGAGGTGGCGTGGGCCTACGAGCACGAAGGCGCGCTCGACGCCGACGACGTGCTGGACCGCCGCACGCGAATCGGACTGGTGCCGGTCGATCGCGCACGCGCCGCCGAGCGCCTGCTCCCCGCGCTACCTGACTGGCTCAGTTGGCATCCGGGGCCAACTGAGCCACTCAGGTAAGCAAACCCCCGCCGATCCCGTTGACGGACTGTTGGGTTTTTGCAACACTTCGTTCCGTGAGTCCAGTAAGGCGCGGTAAAGAGCTGCCGATCCACAATCGGCTACCGGTGCTGCGCGCGGAACGGGGGCTGACCAGGGCCCAGCTGGCGGAGCTGGTCGAGGTGAACCCGCAGACCATCGGCGCGCTGGAGCGCGGCGACCACTACCCCAGCCTCGACCTGGCCTTCCGGATCTGCGAGGTGTTCTCGCTGCCGGTGGAGGCGGTGTTCAGCCGCACCCCGTTCCAGCCGCTGTCCGCGCAGCTGTACGGCAAGGGGGAGAGATGAACACGATCAAGGACCGATATCACGCGTATCAGGAGCGCAGCGCCTGGGCGTATTCGACCTGGCTGCCCGGCTGGCGCGATCGCCGCCACCGCCGATTGGCCGTATCGGCCTGGCTGGTGTGCACGGTGGGCTTGTTGGCCCTGAGCCCCTTCGCCGCCACCCCGACCCTGCCCTTCTCGATCTGGATGGGCCTGTTCGCGATCACAACCGTGTTGCAAATGGTGAACAAGGCGCTCACGAACAACATCGGCGAGCGCAGCGCGCGGCTTCTCGACGAACGCGAACTCGCGCTACGGGGCCGGTGCGGCTACGTTGGGTTCCTCGTCGCCGTCTGGGGCATGGTGATCGCCGGCACGGTGCTCACGCTGACCCCGCTCAAGAACCTGCCGTACGGGCCGTTCGTGGTCCTGATGAGCCTGGTGATGCTGGCCAGCAGCACCCCGACCGCGTTGCTGGGCTGGCAGCTGCCGGACGACGAGCCCGACCCGATCGCCGAAGGAGACCGCCGTGGCTGAGGGCGTGCTGGAGATCGACCGGATCTCCAAGCGCTACGGGACCGTCCGCGCGTTGCACGAGATGACCTTCGACGTCCGGGCCGGCGAGCTGTTCGGCTTCGTCGGCAGCAACGGCGCCGGCAAGACCACCACCATGCGCATCGCGCTCGGCGTGCTGGCGGCCGACGCGGGCGAGGTCCGCTGGTCCGGCCGGCCGGTGGATCTGGCCACCCGCAGGCGAATCGGGTACATGCCGGAGGAACGCGGCCTGTACCCGAAGATGAAGGCGCGCGAGCAACTCGTCTATCTGGCCCAGCTGCACGGCATGTCCGCGGCCGATGCCCGCCGGGCCACCGACGGCTGGCTGGACCGGCTGGGCCTCGGCGCCCGCCGTGACGACGAGGTGCAGAAGCTCAGCCTGGGCAACCAGCAGCGGGTGCAGCTGATCGCCGCGCTGGTCCACGAGCCGGCCGTGCTGGTGCTGGACGAGCCGTTCTCCGGATTGGACCCGGTGGCCGTCGACGTGATGAGCGAGGTGCTGCGGGAGCAGGCGGCCCGGGGAGTGCCGGTGCTGTTCTCCAGCCACCAGCTGGATCTGGTCGAGCGGCTGTGCGACCGGGTCGGAATTGTCCGAAGTGGACAGATGGTCGCCGCCGGCGGCGTGAGCGAGCTGCGCGAGAGCGGGCCGGTGCGGCTGGTGGTGGACGGGGCCGACACCGACTGGGCTGCCGGGCTGACCGGGGTGCGCGTGGTCGCCGCCGACGGCGGCCGCACCACCGTCGAACTGGGCGAGGGCGGTGACGACCAGGAGGTGCTGGCCGCGGCGCTGAAAGCCGGGCCGGTGCGGGAGTTCACCCGGCTGCGGCCGAGCCTGACCGAGCTGTTCCGCAACGTCGTGACCGAACAGGGGGCATCGTGACCACCTCGCGGGTGATCGGCCTGGTCGCGGGCCGTGAGTTCACCACCCGGCTGCGCAGCAAGTCGTTCGTCATCGGCACCTTGGCCATCCTGGCCGTGATGGCGGTGTACGTCGTGCTGTTCACGGTGATCGGCAAGGGCGCCACGGCCAAGATCGGGCTCACCGGGCAGGCCACCGCCATGTCCCAGCCGCTGGCCGCCGCGGCCGAGCACCTGGGCAAGACGGTGCAGATCAGCACCGTGGACAACGAGGCCGCCGGCGTGCAGCAGGTCCGCGACGGCAAGCTGGACCTGTTGGTGAAGGGCCCGCTCGGCGCGCCGACGGCGGTGTTCAAGTCCACTGTGGACCCGGCGTTGCAGAACGCGTTGGAGCAGCTGGTGCGGGCCCAGGCCCTGCAAGGGGTGCTGGCCCAGGCCCAGCTGCCGCCGTCGGCCCTGAACGCGTACCAGAACGCCAAGGTGACGCTGGACCAGCTGGAGCCGCCGGATCCCGACCAGGGGCCGCGGATCGCGCTGTCCCTGATCACCGGCGTGGTGCTGGTGATCTCCATCATCACCTTCGGCACCGCCGTCGCGCAGGGCGTGGTCGAGGAGAAGTCCAGCCGGGTGGTGGAAATCCTGCTGGCCACCATCCGGCCGTGGCAGCTGCTGGCCGGCAAGGTGCTCGGCATCGGTGTGGTCGGCCTGATCCAGGTGCTGATCATCGCCGGGGTCGGGCTGGTGCTGGCCAGGACCAGCGGCGTGGTCGACGTGCCGACCGTGGCGTTCTCGACCGTGCTCGGTGCGTTGGGCTGGTACGTGCTGGGCTTCTTCCTGTACGCCGCGCTGCTCGGCGCGGCCGGCTCGCTGGTGTCGCGGCAGGAGGAGCTCCAGTCGGCGGTCACGCCGGTGACGCTGCTGCCGACGGTCGGCTTCGTGGTCGGCCTGAACCTGTTGCTGCCCAACCCGAACAACACGGTCAGCACCGTGCTGTCGTTCATCCCGCTGTGGGCCCCGACGCTGATGCCGGCCCGGATCGCGCTCGGCGTCGCGCCGCCGTGGCAGGTCGCGCTGGCGGTGGCGCTGATGATCGTCTCGATCCTGGTGGTCACCTGGCTGGCCGGCCGGATCTACCGCAACGCCGTGCTGCAGACCGGCGGCCGGGTCAAGCTGTTGGACGCGCTCAGGTCGTCCTGATCGCGTCGTACCGGTCGAGGGACACCTGGCGCTCGTGGGCGTGGTCGACCACGGGCGCCGGGTACTCCTCGGGCAGCTTGTCCAGCTTGTGCACGGTTTTCCCTTGCACGCCACGGAGTTCCGGCACGTACTTGCGCACGTAGTCGCCGTTGGGGTCGAACTTCTCGCCCTGGGTGATCGGGTTGAAGATCCGGAAGTACGGGGCCGCGTCGGTGCCGCAGCCGGCCACCCACTGCCAGTTGTGCTGGTTGGAGGCCAGGTCGCCGTCGATCAGGTGCCGCATGAAGTGCCGCGCGCCCCACCACCACGGCACGTGCAGGTCCTTGACCAGGAAGCTGGCCACGATCATGCGGACCCGGTTGTGCATCCAGTTCTCGGCCAGCAGCTGCCGCATGCCGGCGTCCACCACCGGATAGCCCGTCTTGCCCTCGCACCAGGCCTGAAACCGTTGCTGCGCAGCCTTTCCCGTGTCGTGCTTGAACCTGTCGAACTTGCGGTCGTAGTTCTCCCGGGCGGTGTTGGGCTGATGCCACAGCACGTCCGCGTAGAATTCCCGCCAGGCCAGCTCGGACCGGAAGGTTTCGTTGCCGGGCTTGAGATCCGCCAACAGCGTGCGCGGATGCACGCAGCCCCAACGCAAGTAGGCCGACAGGTGGCTGGTGCCGTCGCGGTCCGGACGGTCGCGGCCGGTGTCGTAGTCGGCCAGCGGTCCGTCCCGGAAGTCCTGCCACACCTCGAGTGCGGCCTGTTCCCCCGCCGGGTAATCCGACTTGGCGGCCGGGATCTTCAGGCCTTTCAAGCTGATCCACCGCGCACTGTCCACACCGGACTTCGCCGGCTTACGCCAGCCGTGGTCGAGCCAGGCCCGGCGGAACGGCGTGAACACCCGGTAGGGCTCGCCGTCCTGCTTGCGCACCCGACCCGGCGTCACCGCGTACGGCGATCCGATGCGGACGAAGTCGATGTCCCCCAACGCCTTCTGCACCCTCTCGTCCCGCTCGCGGCCGTAGGGCGCGGTGTCGGCGGAGACGTGCACACTGCCCGCGCCGATCTTGCCGGCGATCTTGGGCACGATGTCGACGGGATCCCCGTGGGCGATGTGCAGGCGGCCGCCGAGGTCGTGGTCCAACGCCCGCAGGCAGTCATATAGGAAACGGCGGCGCGGCTCCCCCGCCGGTTTCAGCAGCCGGTCGTCCAGCACGAACAGCGGCAGCACCTCGCCGGCATCGGCCGCGGCGAGCAGCGCCGGATGGTCCGACAGGCGCAGGTCGCGGCGGAACCACATGATCGCGGGCGGGGTCATGTCGTCCGACGCTACGGTGATCCCGAACCGGCCGCACAACGGGAGGCGTCATTGGGCACCCGGCGCACGCTGTACACGCACTCCACCGCCGGTCTGCTGTTCGGCCTGTTCGGCGGCGTGGTCAGCGCCTTCTTCGCCTACCTGGTGACGATCACCGCGGACGGCACGTTCCTGCTCGATCCCGGCGCCGCCATCACCGCCCTCACCCACATCGGCGACGTGCCGACCGTGCGCTGGCCGGCGGTGGCGCTGGACCCGTTCCTACCGGTGCTCGAGGCCATGGTGGCCGTCCTGTGCAGCCTGTCCGCCGCCCGACACGTCGGCCCGTCGCTGATCAGCCGGGCCCGACTGCTCTGGCTCACCCTGTTCGGCCTCGCCCTGGCCGCCGGCGTCCTCACCACGGACACCGCCGCCCAGCAGACCCACTGGCTAGGCCTGGTGATCACCCTGGTGGCGTTGTCGCTTCCCCACCACCCGGACAACACACCCCGAAGCTTGGAAGGGGGCCTTCCTACACTCGGAGTGTAGGAAGGCCCCCTTACTAGCTTAAGTGGACCGGTTCAGCGATCGATTCAGCGTTCGTCGATGGCCACGAAGTTGCGCTCGGCCGGGCCGACGTAGAGCTGGCGCGGGCGGCCGATCTTGGTGGCCGGGTCCTTCATCATCTCGCGCCAGTGGGCGATCCAGCCGGGCAGCCGGCCCAGCGCGAACAGCACGGTGAAGAACTTGGTCGGGAAGCCCATGGCCCGGTAGATCAGGCCGGTGTAGAAGTCCACGTTCGGGTACAGCTTGCGGGAGACGAAGTAGTCGTCCGCGAGCGCGGTCTCCTCGAGCTTCTTGGCGATCTCCAGCAGTTGGTCGTCGCCGCCCAGCTTGCCGAGGATCTCGTCGGCCGTCTTCTTGATGATCGCGGCGCGCGGGTCGTAGTTCTTGTAGACCCGGTGGCCGAAGCCCATCAGGCGGACGCCGTCCTCCTTGTTCTTGACCTTGCGCACGAACTCCTCGACGTTGCCGCCGTCCTGCCGGATCTTCTCCAGCATCTCCAGCACGGCGCTGTTGGCGCCGCCGTGCAGCGGGCCGAACAGGGCGTTGATGCCGGCGGAGATGCTGGCGAACAGGTTGGCCTCGGACGAGCCGACCAGGCGCACGGTCGAGGTGGAGCAGTTCTGCTCGTGGTCGGCGTGCAGGATGAACAGCAGGTCGAGCGCGCGGACCAGGGCGGGGTCAACGTCGTAGTCCTCGGCCGGCAGGCCGAAGGTCATCCGGAGGAAGTTCTCGACGAGGCCGAGGCTGTTGTCCGGGTAGAGGAACGGCTGGCCGACCGACTTCTTGTAGGCGTACGCGGCGATGGTCGGCAGCTTGGCCAGCAGCCTTATGGTCGAGATCTCGACCTGGTTGTCGTCGAACGGGTTGAGGCTGTCCTGGTAGAACGTGGACAGCGCGGAGACCGCGGAGGACAGCACCGGCATCGGGTGCGCGTCGCGCGGGAAGCCGTCGAAGAACCGCTTGAGGTCCTCGTGCAGCAGGGTGTGCCGGCTGATCTGGCGGCTGAACTCGTCGAGCTGGGCCTGCGTCGGGAGCTCGCCGTAGATGAGCAGGTAGCTGACTTCCATGAAGCTGGACCGCTGCGCCAACTGCTCGATCGGATAACCACGGTAACGCAGAATGCCGGCGTCACCGTCGATGTAGGTGATCTCGGAGGAGCATGAAGCGGTGTTCACGAAACCGGGATCGAGGGTTACCATCCCGGTTTTCGCGAGGAGTTTACCGAGATCTATGCCGGGTGCGCCCTCAGTTGGGGTCGACACGGACATCTCGTGCTCTCCGCCCGCATAGTGCAGCGCGACGGTACGGAGTTCGGTATTCGGCGCAGTCGTCGCGTCGGGCATCAAAATCCCTCTCACGCTCAGACGGGGCGCCGCTGGGCTCACAGCGAGGATGTCGAGCGAGCGCACGGAACCGGGGTGACCGCACCGCAGCACCGCCCCGTTGGGGTCCTGTCGAGTGCCACGCTAGTAGCGTTCGAGCCCCCCGCACAGCGCGGCGGGCGTGAGCTTGCGGACGATGGGACAGGCATCACACGATGTCCCGACGTGTCAGGGTCACGATAAGGACACATCCACTCGCGGGCGGTGGCGCTCGCCACGCCCGGCCGGGACGGCTCCGCCGGCCGCACCCGGGGCGGTTTCCGCCGTCCGGCGCAGCGCGCTGGGCCGCCCGGGTGGCCGCGCACACCGCCTGTGGGGGTTACCGACACGTCGCGTGACGACAGGTCGACACATTCGTGTGGCCACGAGCCGTTGTCTTCGCGTTAATTTGTACGCAGCGGCCGCAATTCCCGGAAATCAATTTCTGCACACGAGGCGGAGGTTTTCCGATGATCGTGATCGGCTTGGGCGTTGGCCTTTCCCTGGGCACGTGGTGGTGGCATCACCACTGCTGGTGATTCAATTCCGCGCTGCGGGGCGGCTCGGCCCCGGCGCGGGACACCGTGATCGCGGCGGCGGCTCCGGCGAAGGCCAGGGCCGCTCGCCATTCCTGGTCGGTCAGCGCGCCGACCGCGTCCTTCGAGAGCTTGCCGTGCCGGTGCAGCCACGCCAGTAGCGCGCCCTGCACCGTGTCACCCGCGCCGATCGTGTCGACCACCGACACCCGGACCGGCGGCACCTCGACGAGCTGGCCGTCACCCGACAGCACGGCCAGCCCGTCGCCGCCGCGCGTGATCACCACCGCGGCCGGCCCGATCTTCTGCCAGGACCGGATTTCGTCCATCGCGTCGTGGTCGCCGGCCAGCCACTGCGCGTCTTCGATCGACACCTTGAGCAGGCCGACATCGGGCAGCCAGGACCGGAAGCGGGCGCGGTAGGCATCGGCGTCCGGGATCAGCACCGGGCGCACGTTCGGGTCGAGCGCGGTCAGCCGGCCGAGCGCGGATTCCCGGTGCAGCAAGGATTCGTAGACCGAGGCGCCCGGCTCCAGCACCATGGACAGGGTGCCGAAGGAAACCGCCTGGGCGTCGGCGGGCAGCGGGCCGGGATCGACGACCAGGCGGTCTGCGGTGCCTTCGACGTAGAAGCCGTAGCGCGCCGAGCCGTCCTCCGCGAGGCCGACCACCGCCAACGTGGTCGGCTCCGCGCCGCGCTGCACCAGGCTGACGTCCACCTGCGCGTCCTTGAGGCGGGCCACCAGGGCGTCGCCGAAGGTGTCGGTGGAGACCCGGGACAGGAAGGCCGTCGGCGCGTCCAGCCGGCCGGCCGCGATCGCCACGTTGTACGGGCCGCCGCCGAGCTGCGGCAGCAGCGCGCCGCCCGTCGTCGGAACCAGGTCGACCAGCGCCTCACCAGCGACGACGATCACGGCCACTCCTATGTCAACGTTGTCACGACCTCGGGCCGGATCAGCCTAACGGTGTGAAAGCGCCGTTCCTACACTCCGAGTTGCGGAATGGTCCGTTCCGAACTTCTCAGGGGCTCGGGGAGAGGCCGCCGAGGAGGAACTCGGCGAGGGCCTCGAAGGCCTCGGCGTCGGAAAGGCCGGTGCGCTTGGCGATGACGCCGAGGTGGATGTTCTCGATGGTGAGGCCGACCATCTCGGACACCAGGGCGGCGTGCACGTCACGGAACTGGCCCTGCTCAACGCCTTCGTGGATCAACGAGCGGATGCGGGCGGCGGCGGCGCGGGCGTTGAGCTCGTAGACGGCGCGGGCCGGCGGGAAGGCGGCGATGTCGGCGATGAACTCGCGGCTGGCCGGGCGCAGCTCGTCGGCGGCGGCCGACAGGTAGTCGCCGATGCGGGCCCGCACGTCGACGACCGCGGCGATGCGGGCCTCGATGCGTGTGGTGGCCTTCTTGAAGAAATGGCTCACGACCAGCACGGACAGCTGTTCCTTGCTGGGCGCCAGCGCGTACAGGGTGGATTTGGAGCAGCGCATGCGGGCGGCGAGGTCGTCCAGGGTGAAATCGCCGAAGCCCTCGGCCAGGAACAGCTGCTCCAGCCGGTTGAGCAGGTCGGCCTGGCGAGCGGTCAGCGTGCGCCGCCGGGGCAGCGCGGTGACTTCGGACCGGGTCATGGTGTGGAGCGTGCCACAACCGCACAAGTAGTACTCCAGTACGTCCCAGCGTACTGTTCTCAGTACACACCCACGATCTGGGAGCGTAGCCATGCCCGCCGAGCGCCTGCTGCCCACCACGGAGGCCGAGGACCTGATCTCGCTGGTCAGGGAGATCTGCCGGGACGAACTCGCGCCACATGCGAGCGCCGAGGAAGAGGCCGGTCGATTCCCGCGCGAGACGATCCGGCTGCTCGGCAAGACCGGGCTGCTGGGTCTGCCGTACGCCGAGGAGCTGGGCGGCGGCGGGCAGCCCTACGAGGTGTACCTCCAGGTGCTGGAGGAGATCGCGGCCAACTGGCTGACGGTGGCCGAGGCGATCTCCGTGCACGTGATGTCCTGCTACCCGCTGGCCAATTTCGGCAGTGACGAGCAGCGCGAGCGCTGGCTGCCGGACATGATCGGCGGCGACCTGCTCGGCGCGTACGCGCTGTCCGAGCCGCAGGCCGGCTCCGACCCCGCCGGCATGACGACGAAGGCCGTCCGCCAGGGCGACGAGTACGTGCTCAACGGCACCAAGGCGTGGATCACGCACGCCGGCATGGCCGACTTCTACACCGTGATGGCCCGTACCGGCGAGGTGTCGTGCTTCCTGGTGGACGGCAAGAGCGAGGGCCTGTCGGCGGCCGAACGCGAGCGCACGATGGGCCTCACCGGGTCGCCGGTGGCACAGCTGCGGTTCGACGACGTGCGGGTGCCGGCCGAGCGCCTGATCGGCAATGAGGGCAACGGACTCAAGTTCGCACTGTCCGCTTTGGACTCCGGACGGCTCGGGATCGCCGCCTGTGCCGTGGGTCTGGCCCAGGGTGCGCTGGACGAGGCCGTGCGCTACGCCCGTGAGCGCAAGCAGTTCGGCCGCCCGATCATCGAGTTCCAGGGCATGGAGTTCCTGCTGGCCGACATGGCCGCCGCGGTGGAGTCGGCCCGCGCGACCTACCTGGAGGCGGCGCGGCGGCGGGACCGCGGGCTGCCGTTCAGCCGGCAGGCCTCGATCGCCAAGCTGGTCGCCACCGACACCGCCATGAAGGTCACCACCGATGCCGTGCAGGTGCTCGGCGGGGCCGGCTACACGCGGGACTTCCCGGCCGAGCGCTACATGCGCGAGGCCAAGGTGTTGCAGATCTTCGAGGGCACGAACCAGATCCAGCGCATGGTGATCGGCCGGCATCTGGCCCGGGGCTGATCCCGAAACGCGGGTCCACCGGAGGTGGACCCGCGTTTTCCGTTACGCCTCTTGGTAGTACGGGTTCTCGGTGACGCCTTCGCCGGTGTTCTCGTCGAAGCGGTAGACCTTGCGCCCTTGGATGAACACCTGCAACGCGCGCGACATCACGTCCAGCGGATCACCGGATGCAACAGAGTCACAAAAAGTGCTGAGGAGACGCCTGCCCACCTGCCTGATGCGGAGTGGCTGGCCCTCCCAACCAGTAGCAAGCCACTCCACCGGCATCAGACCAAACGCCTCAGCCGCAGACTGCTGAGCGGCCTTGGGGCTGCCTAGCTCGTGCAGTACCAGCGCGCGGTGGCCGACGAAGAAGGACGGGACGTACCAGGAGCCCTTCCGCTCCGGCAGCCTGTCAGCAAGATCATCGGCTCGTCGGAGGGCAAGGCGTGCGTCAGACTTCTGGGAGTCCCGGGCCAGGACTTCGGCGTGCTGATAGCCGAGGTAACTCCGCATTCCAGGGTGAATCCGTTTGTCGCGTCCAGCTGCCTCGCACTGGGCCCCCGCCGCACCCAGTTGGCCTAGCCGCAGGCTCCTGAAGGCTGCGAAGCTCAACGCAGTCGACAGACGCATCGGTGCATCGGCCTCGATGGCGAGCACCGCAGCCCGGTCAAGGTGGTGCCCTGACTCGGGAAGACGGTTGAGCCGGAGGTAGAGCCAACCTATGTACTGCTCGACGTGGCTAAGGAGCGCGATCGCTTGAGGCAGCGCCTTGCCTCGGGATGCGTGTGCCAACTCGGTGGCACGTTCCCGAAGCACGATCGCGCCAGGGAGAGCCCCCGAGCCCCGCTCACTTCCTCGACAACCCGTGCCTCAGCAAGCGCGGCTGACACGTCGGCCGGTGTCACAGAGGTTGTTGGCCTGAAACGGCTTGCCATCACGTCCACAGATAGTCCCAGAGCGACCTCATAGGCACGGACGTGTTCTTCTAGTACCCGCCGTTTTCCGGTCTCCAGTTGGCCAAGGTACCCCTTCGCATAAGTCGTCCGCCGCGCCAGAGCAGACAAGCTAAGACCAGCAGCTTCCCGCGCTGCGCGAAGCACCTCACCCGATACGGCCACGAGAACCCCGATTGCTGACGCTTGCTGACGCTCAGGTGGTTCACGATACCTAACTCTCGGTCGAAACTCGCAGTACAGGCCGTGGCAGGCCGCCGGAGTCCCCCGGACGGCCGCCCGTACAGCGTCCGGGAGGAGGTCCGCCGTGTTCCTGAGCATCCTCATCGGCGTCCCTGTGGCCGCCCTCGTCGCTTCAGGCATCGGTTGGCTACTAAGGGAGGACATGAGACGTCGGGCTGGGGGCACGCCATGACTGGCGGGCTGGCCCTGATCGCCTCGTTCTGGATCGCATTGGCGGTATGGTTCGTCTGGTTGGTTCGCTCTGAGCGTGCTCGCCGTGGGCACGTCGATCAGCGTCGCGCCGAAATGTCGAGTTGGCTGCCGGAGCCCCGCCGCGTTCCAGCCACCGACATTATCCAGCGAATCGAACTTGAGCGGGACCAGTACGGCCGTCACTCTCCAGCAGCCGTGTTTGGACTCATTCCTACTCAGCGTTCAGCCGAGGCTGACACTGAAGAGATACGCCTATTCTCCGGCAAAGTATTCGTGCCTGCGGCCGTGTTAGTGGAGCAAGAAGCGTCGTAACCCGCGCCATCGATTCAATCAACGGAACTCACCATGCCCAGCAAGGAAAGGGTGGCGACGGTGCACGCGATTGCAGAGTTGTGGCGCACCGTCACACTCGACGGAAACAAAGATTTCCACGGCGTCCTGGACATCTCCGTCACGAACGGCAGCGTCAGCATCCACATCGGCTTCTCATCCGATTGCTTTCGTGAGCGCCGCGAGGACGTCTCGGCGCGACGACTTCTGTGGTGGCACACGCAGCTGAGAATCTTTCGCAAACTCAATCGCCGAGCCGCACGCGTATGCGACAGGATTCGTTCGACCCGGATTTCCCTACCAGACCCGAAGAATCCCCTGCGCCTCATCGAGCCGGGGCGAAAGGGGGCGACCAGTGAGTGACGATAGCTTTGCAGCAGCCACACTCGCGCTGACCAGGCTCAAGGAAGCCGGCTTCCAGCCAGAGGAAGTACCTGGGGCCGAACAGGTTCTAGGACTGCGTTTCACCCGCACCTTCGATCGGAATGATCCTGATTTCAAGGACGAGGTGGTGGTGCTCGATGAAGACAAGTGCTCCGCTCGCCGGTCCGCGAAGCACACGCTCCCGTTGATCGAGTTCGGCACGGTCGTTGACGTGGTCGCCAAGGTATTGGATTGGCCTCCTCTTGAATCCTCAGAGGACACAACGTGATCACCTCCGGCGCGGTTGAGCAAATTCTGATGTGGGTCATTGCGACCCACGTGACGATCGCAGTGGCCGTGATAGCTCCTGTCAGCGCAATAGCGTTATGCGGAGGGGTACGGCCCGCGCTAGCCGCCTTGATGCGCCGGGGCGGCCTTCCGGTGTATCGGTGGCTAACACGAGATGCGCCGCCCCCTCGAAGAAAATAGGAGCTGGGCGTGGCCCCGGTTCACGGCAAGGGACTGGAGCCGGTCCTGTGGCTTCCTGGCCAATGGTGGCCCTATCGGCACGCTGTGCCTGCGAGTGAGGAAGAGGTAACCCTGTCGACTGGGACAGTGGTTCGTTTCGGATTGTGTGGGCTCGCCACTGTCGCCCACCGGTCCCACTGGCCTAGATGTCCAGTATGCCTATCCCTCTGCGGAAACCACACGGAATCGCCACAGGAAGGTGAGGTAGATATCAATGGCCGGGCCGCGAATTAACTACGCCGCACTGGAGGAAGCTCGCGAAAAGCGTGCCAGGTGCTCACTTTGGCTTGGCAACCAATGCAGTGGCGGCGCAAGCCCGTGCCGATGCTTCCCGCCGGAGAACGCCTACGTTCCCCCGCAGCAAACGGTCTCGTTTCGAAATAGCCTTAAGCGCACTACAGGCGGATAATTTTGTCAACGGAAGACCTACAGAGTGCGGTCATGCAGATCGCATCCAAACTACCGGGGTTACTGCTGTCCGATGCGCGAACAAACATGATGGAGTGCTTGCAGATAGCTGAAGGCTTGATCGGAACCTCAGATAGAGAACTTCAGGTCGCCCTTCTGGCATTGCCAGAAATCGGACTTGCCATCGAGGCAGCGATTCAATATCAGGCGTTGGCTGCCCAGAACTTCGAGATATATCTCAACCGGATCTGACTCACAGAACAACAGGGGGACCTTTGATGACCGGCAATCTCGGGACGAACATCGCCTTTGCCGGACTGACGGCCGCAGGAAAAACTACCCACGCCAAGATTCTGGCTGCGGAGCTGGGCTACGACTACGTATCAGCAACGGAAATCTTGATGGAAATTGCTGGTGTCACGGACCCAAGCGATCAGGTCTGGTTCACCCGCCTTGACGAAATCCAAAAATTGAGAGGCGACGGCGCCATCGACGCCGAACTTGAGAAACGTCTCCTCGCACAAAGCAGGACACGCCAGCGAACAGTATTCGACACCTGGGCGTTGGCATGGATAGGCGATGATCCACTAATCCGGATCTGGATCGAATCGGATCTCGACTCCAGAGCGCGCAAGTGCTTTGTGTCACAAGCTTCTCCGGAACTCGACATCGCGGGGTGCCGACGACTGATCGACGAAAAGGATCGGTTCAACCGAGCGATGTTCCGATCCAGGCACGGATACGATTTGTTCACGGACCGGAAACGGTACGACGCCGTCTTGTTCAACGGTCACCTGATCCCGAAGCCGACGACAGAAGCCGCAGAAATCGGCATCTCAAGGTTTGCGCCGATCGTGCATTCCACAGCCACCTCGGTAATGAAGTCGAGCCGCATTGACGCCGAAGTGTTGAAGAGTAGGTTCAGGAAAGAAGTGTGGCGAATCACGATTCCGGACTGGTCGAAGTCGCCGGCCACGCGATCGTAGCGGGACACAGCCCACGCCGCCTCGGCACCGCACTGCGTTTTGAACTGGGGAAGGATTATGGGTCACAGCATACTTCACTGTCATTTCGAGTCGGCGCTTCGCGCACTCACGCAAGCCAAGGCCAACAAGCTTCCAGCCCTTCGAGCTGTTTACACGTCGCCGGCGTATCAGCGCGCCGCACCAGCAGGCCGGCTCACCTTGCTTTGGCAAAAGGTGTTGGATCTAACCGCTGATGAGGAGATCTTTACGGAGGCCACCTTCCGACAGATCGTCCAGGACCTGATTGGCGAAATGGAAATAAATTCCGTCGAGCACATCGACCTGCGCATCGGCCCCTCGGTGGGACGTTGGCACTGGATGAGTAGTTCGATAGATGGCCTTGACATCTTTCAGGACGAGCTAGATAGACACCATGATCTCTCGATAGCGTTCCTTGCGGGCATCAACATGACGAAGCCCACAAACACACTCGATGGAATATTTGACTCTTTGCTAGAGAGCGGGGATCTACTGGGCCGCCTCGCTGGTGTTGACATCAATTTTCTATCCACTGACATTTTCAAGTTCGACAGGTATGTGCACACCTTAAACGCCCTTCAGGCGAGCGGGCTGAAGGTCAATATTCACCTCGGCGAATTGTTCGACAATGAGGTGTCTAGGTACGTTCTGTCTCGCATTACGCCTGATCGCATCGGACACGGGGTGCTCCTACTCCAGGACAAGAAGCTATCCGATTTCATCAGGGACCATGAAATCTGCCTCGACATGTGTCCGACCAGCAATACGTTACTCGGCGTCGTCGACTGGGGTCAGGACAATCCAGCACGCCGCGCTCTTGACCTCGGGATACCGATCTCGATCAATCCCGATGACCCGTTGCTTTTCGGCACCGACATGACCCGCGAGATTAGAAATTCGCGGCTGCGTGACGACGAACTGGGCGTGATCGCGGCTTATGGTCGAAAGTATCGCTATGAAATCAAGTGACGTCACGCTGCATATTCTTTACGGCGTCCCGTGTGTGGGTAAGTCAACAGCCGCCCTCAGCCTCGCGTTCCATCTGGGCATTCGAACTGTCATTCACACCGACTACGTTCGGGAAGTCCAGCGGGGGTTCGTGTCGCCCGAGGACGCGCCGGCCCTAATGAAGGTAACACACAACGCCTGGGAGCTCCGGGGTGCCTATCCCACTCCTGAGAATATCGCGAAGGGCTTCGTAGACCATGTCACCGAGGTCGCTACAGGGGTCGGGCTTGTTGTCAACAAAGTCGTCCGTGATGGCTTCGACGCCGTTGTTGAAGGTGCCCATTTCAATGGGGCCGTTATCAAGGAACTTCGAGCGGCCAACGCTGACGCAAGTATCCGCGCCACGTTGCTCGTTACTGAGACAGCCGACGAACTAATAGCGCGGATCAGCAGCAAGGAAGCGAACAGGGCGCACGGGGCGGAACGGAAACAATGGCGCGAAAGCGTTCCGATCATCCTGGCCTTGCAGGACTACCTCATCGCGGACGCCCGAAATCATGATATCCAGATCGCTACGACGGAAGAATGGACCAAGTCATGGCTGGAGCCGGCCACCTTTTTCACGACCTCGACCATGTCGTAATTGACGACGGCCGAATATATCGCGTTCTGGGCAATCTCGACAGCAACACCCACTTTCTCGGCTACAACGTTTACATGCCCAGCGAGGACGGGGATCGGGTATATCGAGGGAGGACGTACAAGAAGAGGTTCATCGAAGACGAGGACTTGCCGGCGGATGTGCTCGACACCTACGAGCTGATTCCGATCGAAAAGGTCATCGATCACCTGGACCCGATTCAATCAGCAAAGACGATGTGCGGCACGTTCGAAGGTACCGTATGGTTCGACCTGTACGTCGAATTGTGCGAAGTATTCGGAGACGACTCGGTGGGAATTTTCGGGTCGTCAATGTTCGGCCTGCACCTCACACCTGAGGGCAAAGTCCGAAAGGATGTCGATTTCGTTCTTGAAGGCGTCGAGAATATCCCGACGCTACGGCAAACGTTGCCGGAGATTCGCAAACGTCTGGGCTTCACGGAGGTCTCCCCGCGAGGCAGCTCCGCCAACACGAACGCTATGCTCGGGTGTTTCGGAATCGCAAGAACTCGATCCGCGAGATAATAGAGCGCCGGTGGACGAGCTTGCAGCTATCGCCAGAGGTGGTGACCACTATTCGGCTGCGTGATCCTGGGAGTGTCACGCCGCTAGCGCTGATCAAGCCGGAGCCTGAAGCACTCAACTTCATTATTTCCGGGCAGGTCTCCGGCGCGGACAGCAGCAACATGTTCCCGCGAACATTTCAGCTGGCAACCGAGTCTGGTGTTGTCGATGTTCTGCTGATGTGGTGGAAGTTCTCCACGCCCGTCCGAGAAGGCGATAGGGTTACCGTGTGTGGTAGCCTTTTGTCAACTGATAGCCGGCCTTGTGTTCGGTTGACAAATTTCGTCGACCATTGGCTGAAAATTGAAGAGTAGTTCCTACTTCCGAAGAGGGTTGCACGTGATCGACAGTATCACGCTAATTACCGGCAACGAGGGCAAGGCCCGTGAATATTCCACTCTTCTCGGAATCCAGGTCGAAGCCGTCAAGGCTGACCTCATCGAGGTGCAGTCCCTCGACGTTGTTGACGTCGTGACCAGGAAGGCGGAGGACGCTTACGCGAAGCTCCAGCGGCCGGTCCTCGTCGATGACACGGGTCTTTCCCTGACCGCCTGGAATGGCTTCCCGGGCGCGCTGGTCGCGTGGTGCCTTTCCTCCGTTGGTCCGGAGGGAATCCTGGAGTGGGCGGCTGCTGCAACCGATCGCTCCGCGACGGTCACGACCGCGATCGGATACGCGGATGCGGACGGCGTTCAGGTCTTCATCGGTTCGTTGAACGGCACCATCGCCACTGAGCGCCGTGGGGGCGGCGGGTTTGGCTACGACTCAATTTTTGTGCCAGACAACAGTGGCCTCACCTTCGCGGAGATGTCCGCCGACCAGAAGAACGCCATCTCGCACCGCCGGCTTGCTGTCGACAAGCTACGGGAGGTGTTGGAGAAGCCCGAGGAGCCGACCTACGTCGTCTTGGAGATCAACCGACGTCATGAGGCCGATGCACTGGTTGCGGCCCTCAATCGCGGTGAGGTGTTGACCACCCTTGGTGGTCAGGCGGTGCAGGCACGTGCGCCGTACATGGGTGCCTACAACCCCGTCGAGGAGGAGTGCGAGGGCGCGGATCGCGGTTAGCTCACCGCCGCAGGATCGCAAGCTCAACAACGTGGTCGCGTACACTCGACTTGATCACCAGCTATCAAGATAGGGGAGGGCACGAAAGCAGTGGCACAGAAGACAATCATTCAGCTCGTGGACGACCTGGATGGCGGCGAGGCGAACGAGTCCGTGAGTTTCGCGCTGGATGGCGTCGAGTACAACATGGACCTCAGCGCCGCGAACGCGACCTTGCTCCGGGAGCGCTTCGCCCTGTTCGTGGAGAAGGGCTCCCGGGTTGGCGGGCGTAAGCACCGTGGCGCGGGCGGCGGGCTCAACACGGCGGTTCGAGCCGGCAGCGACAAAGCCCAGAACCAGGCGATCCGGGAATGGGCACGAGCCAACGGCGAGAAGATCTCCGACCGTGGCCGCATCCCGGCGGAGCTGGTGACCAAGTTCCACGCGGCGCACGGCGGCTGAGCTGGCCGCAGTACGACCTACGATGCCCCGGAGGGGACTTCCTTCCGGGGCATCGCCATAGCGGGACTCAGCGGCCCCGGCGAGAAGGACGGCCGCTGCCCAGCTCCACGCAGATAGGATCCGTCCGCGCATACCATCGATCCGTCCTGAACAGGAGAGGCCCCGATGACGCAGGCCACCACCGACGCCGGCTTTGGCATCGTCCACGCCCGGATGCGCGTGACGCTGACCGGCACCACGAACCCGTACCTGCAACCAAGGCTGCCCCTGGTGGGTGACATCGAGGTCCTGGAGGTCGGCAACACGGGCCAGATCATCAAGGCCGGGTTCCGGGAGCTGGAAAACGATGGCGGCTTCGCCGCCTTGGTTGAGGTGGCGGAGCCGAGCTTCGCCTACGCGCACGGAAGCTGACCCCGCGACGCCAAACGCCCCGACTCCTGAGGAGTCGGGGCGTTCGTTTTTCCTTACGGGTCAATGGAATTCAGTCCGCTGGTAGACCACCGCATGGTGCATGAGGCGGCGTGAGAGATCCGCCCGCCGGCTGTCGATCGTGCCGGGAATCGCCGCGTGCTCACTGCCCCAGGCGAACAGGTTGGACAGGTTGTAGGCGGCCCAGCCCGCAGCCGCATACGCTTCCCTGCACGGCGTCCGCGCCGCCGTCTCCACCTTCCGGCGGTAGTCCTCCCACCGATCGACGGAGTCCCCGATCGGCACGTCGGCCGGCGGCGTGACCGGCTCGTCCACGTTCATCTCCATGACCGTGAAGTCCAGGCAGTTCGCACACCAGCCGTGCCGGATGGTCATGCCGTAGTAGCTCTCCATCCCGCAACGCGGGCACGAGATCGCTGGAGCGTCGGTGTCCTGGGGCATGTCGTCGATTTTGCCAGCCCCCGCCCCGAAACGCCTATGGTGAGGACATGATCCAGCCGCCACGCACTCCCGAGGAGCAGGCCCGCTACGACGAAGCCGTCTCAGCGATGAACTCCTACAACCATCCGCACACCAGCCCTGGGGGCCGGTGGGACGCTCCGCAGCGTCCTCACCGACCCTTGTGGCCGGTCCTGGTGTGGTTGCCAGTCCTGGCCCGATGGTTGCGCCCGCGTTGATCAGCGCCGGAAGTCAAGGCCGCCGATGTCGCCAAGGCTCTGGACCACGTTGCCCGTCACGTTCCCCGTCACGCTGTTGCCGTCGCGCGGCTTCTCCTGATCGCCCAGGACCATGTGCTTCCAGCGCAGGTACAGCATGTCCGCCCACGCTGCGTCCTCCCGCGCCGCCATGGCCAGCAGGCCGGCGAGGATCTCGGCGCGGATGTTGTCCTCGGGCACGTCCCGTGCGTTGTTGAGCGGGTGAACGAGGTCGCCCCGCAGGCAGATGTGGTCGGCCAAGTCCTTGCGCTGCTGCTTGGATCCGACCTTCACCCGCCCCATGACCGTCAGGGCGATGGTCAACATCAACGGATCGTCCATGGTGTCGATCCCCCATTCGCTTCTTTCGAGATTCAGAACCGTCCGAGCGAACCTAACAGTCAATCAGCGGGTTGACCACATGGCGCGCGTAACAAAACCGCAGGTCAGCGGAGTGTCACGTCCTAATCGGATCGTCACCCGTTCGGCTCTCTCGACGCATCGCCGGCTATTCATGGCGCGTGTTCAACTAACTCGCCGTGCACGTGCTTCGCGGTCGTTAAGCTGTCAGCGTGACAAGCGATCCGAGCACTACGGAGAGGCCGGAGGACTGGCGAGTCACCGCGTCCCCGGAGGAGCTGCTGGACAACCTGTATCGGGTGACGCAGAACGGCCTGGCACGGATCAAGGACCACCTGGCCGACGGGCTACCGCTTCGGCCCGACTCGTTCGTGCCGAAGGTGGCCCCGCTGGACGCCTCGGCCGCCCGCCTCGCCGAGCTGCTGTCCGCCGACTGCGGCCCGCTCGTGGTCGAGCTGGTGAGCGCGGTCGCCGCGTACTCGGCCGTTGTGCTCCGTCCACTGCGCCGCAGCGGCCCGAAGTCGGTGCAGGCCCGCCTCCGCAAGGACATCACCGCCGAGGGCCTGGACGTCGCGCTGAAGCGGATCGACGACGCCGTGACCGCGCTGGAGACCTGGGTTGAGGAGCACCCGGCAGACGGGGACCTCTAGTGGGTGACAGGGGCGGTTCGTAGGCTTCCGGCCATGGAACACTTGGACGCAAGCGCGCTCATCGTCCGTCTGCAAGACATCGTCGACAGCGGCCACGACCCGAAGGTTGTGTTCTACTCCCATGAACTGCGTCAGTACCTGCCGGTGGGCGTGGTGACCTACGATCCGCAGGAGGAGTCCGGGGACGTGATCGAGCTGTCTTCTGACCTCTAAGCCTTGCAGCACAACAACAACGATGCCCCGACGCCGTGTGTGGCGCCGGGGCATCGTCGGTCAATCCGACGTTATAGCAACGATTAGAGCGCTCTACTGATTTTCTGACTGACGAATCCAGGCGCGGATCTCATCGGCCCCCACAACCTCGACACGGGACGCTCCGCTGTCCAGGTCGAAGTATCGCAGCGTCGGCGCGTCGGTGACGTTGTACTCCTCCCTGGTCCCCTGGTCAGGTTCCCGGTACAGGCAGGACACCAGGTTCCACCGGCACCAGGTCAGCACCATCCGCAGCAGCTCCCGCCCTTCCTCGTCGTTGCGGACGAACAGCGTCAGCCACTTCCCGCCCGGTTCACCGAACATGCAGCAACCTCTCCTCCTCGTCCATATAGCCATGCCCCCAGGAAAAGCCCGTGACCTCGGGGTCAGTTCCGATGTGGACCCCATCCATGTCCTCCGCCATCAAGTGCCCTATCTCCGCCGCGCCCCACGCCGACTTGTGCGCCGGGATCGACGCCACCACCTCGTCATGGATCGGCAGCCTCAGATAGGGGCCGTAACCCCCCTTGTAGAGCCGAAGAATGCCCCGGCAAGTCACGTCCCGACTCGTACTCTGCACCATGTAGTTGAGCGCCGAGTAGGCCCGACTCCTGTCGACGGGCAGCCGGCGGCCGGTCGGGGTGGTGATGTAGCCCTGACGCGCCGCGATGTGCTGTAACCGCAAAGAGTATCCAGCCACCTGCGGGTATGACTTCTCAAACCCGGCGATCACTTTCCTAGCCACAGCAACAGGAACGCCCGCCGTCTCGGCCACAGCCTTTGCGCCGCCGCCGTACACGTAGGTGAAATTCGTTGCCTTTCCGACGCCTCGGGCCACTTCCGCAGCGTCGGCCGTGATCTGATGCAGGTCCGCCCCGGCCGCGAACGCGGCCCGCATCCGGCGGTCCTTGGACAGCGCGGCCAGGACCCGTAGCTCCTGGGTCTGGTAGTCCACGCTGGCGATCAGGTGCCCGACGTCGGCGACGAAGCATCGGCGGATCTTCCAGTCCCCGCTGGGAAGAGTCTGGGCGGGGATGCCGGTAATGCTCATCCGGGCCGTGCGGGCGCGAAGGCTGTTGATCGATGCGTGACAGCGGCCGTCGCTGTCCATGTTGGCCAAGAACTTGTCCACCCATGTGCTTCGCCACTTGGCCGCCTTCTTCGCGTCGATGACCGCCCGCGCCAACTCGTCACCCTGGCCGGCGAGGCGTTCGAGAAGGACCTTGTCGACCTTCCGCTTCCCCTTCTCCGTGCGGCCGGAGATGGTGACACCTCGGGCTTCCAACGCATTGGCTACCTGTTCGGTCGAGTTCGCGTTATCGCACCCCAGGCCGGCGGCGATCTCCCGTGCCGCTTGCTCCTCTCCTTGCAGTCGAGCCGACAGACCTAGCGCGTAGTCGACGTCCAAGAGGAAACCGTTGCGCTCCATGACACTGCACGCCTCGGCAACCTCATGCTCATAGCGGATGAGCGGCCGGGCACTGACCGGCACCAGCGGGGCCAGCATTCGCGCCAGCCTCGCCGCCAGGATCGTGTCCATGCCGGCGTACAGCACATAGTCCGGATGGTCGACGTCAATCAGAGACCAGATCCGGTTCTTCGTGGTCTTGTGTTCCTTGGCCAATCGGGTCATCAGACCCTTGGCCTCGTCAGCGGTTTGAGAGTCGATGTACCGGGCGGTCAGCGCCTCCAGGCTCTGCCCCGTGCCGCCTTCGTCTTGCCCTCTGGGGTCAATCAGGTGGGACAGAACCTTGGTGTCCAAGACTTTCGGCCACAACTCTTCGAGCCGAACGCCCAGGTGCCTGTCCCACACTTGAAGATCGAATGATGCGTTGTGGATGACCATCCGCTTGACCGCCCGCAGAGTGCGGCGAACGTCCTCGGCGAACTCTCCACCGTGTTCGACGGGGATCACCCATGCCTCGGCGGGCGTGCCGAACTGTACGAGTCGCAGGCGGTTCGTGGCCGAGTACGTGTCAAGGCCGGTAGTTTCCGAGTCCGCGCTGAGGCACTTCAGGTTGCGCCGCACGAAGGTCCGGAAGCCGTCCAGGTCTTCGGTGTGCTCGACCGCGTGAATCACTACCGGTTCACCCTTGATTCGGTACTGGTAGTGCTTCACTGCCTCACCCCCTCACCAAACTGTTGCGGGGTAAGGGATCAGGCGTAGTAGCGGCGGCGAACGATGCGGGAGACCGTGGCCGGGTTGACGCCATACTCCGCAGCGATGGCGTACTGCTTCACGCCGTTCGCGTGCAGGGCGCGGATAGCGTTCGCCTGCTCCCGGGTCAGCTTCGGCCGGTTGTCGGCCTGCCGGCGCAGGACCGTGTTCTCCTGGACCACCTCAGCGGCGTAGCTGGCCATCTCGATCAACTCGAACTGGAGGTTGGCGATCGTCTCCTCACGGCTGGCGATCTCGTTCAGGTGCGTGGACTTTCGGACGGGCACTAGTTGTCCTCTCGATGAGTGATGGCGGGAATCCCCGCCTGGCGGGCCAGCCACAGGCAGTGGCTGGCCCCCGTGCTGTTGTCGCGGATGAATGCCAAGCACACGTCAGCGCCGAGGCTGACCATGTGGGCGTTGCGAAGCGGGCCGGCGCGGCGGCCGTGGCGCGTCCAGTCCGCTCGGTGGATCTCGGTCGGCAGGCCCATGCAGGCGGCGATCGTGTCGGCGATCTCGTCGGCCCCGGTTGGACATCCGCCGTGGACTATCACGGCGTCCTGCCCATCGGCGTAGCCGGGCACCTGACCGAGGATTGCCGACTCGATGACGGTCCAGTCCCGCCACGTGCGAGATCCCGTGATGAGGATTCGCTTGCGGCTCACCGCAGTCCTGAGTAGTCCTCAGCGTGACGCCTGCGGGCCTCGACGGACTCCGCCATGTCCTCCTCGGGGTCCGCGCTCACGGACGACACCCCACTTCACTGCTGAATGTTAAGTAGGTGGGCATGAAAAGGACCTACCGGAGCCACTGAGGCTTGCACTGCTGATCGCGATTGGTGTTGGGGCAGGAGAAAAGTCGGTACGGTGCACCGTTCTTCGCGCTGATGCCCGAGCGGTAGATCATCTCGCCGTGCTCGCAGTACCGCTTCTCACCGCCGGGAGCTTCCTGGGAGCCCTGCGGCGGCGCGCTGGCCGACGCGGGTCGTTGGCCGGCCTGGCCGCTCTGACCGGTGGTGCCGGCCGCCTTGGACACGAAGTACGCGCCCACCTTGGCCGCGCGGTCCAGCAGCTCCCGCAGTGCCTCCCAGTCGCTGATCTGGCCCAGGGCGTCCCGGACGTCGTGGCCGTCAACGGTGACCCAGGGCGCGGCGTAGTCAGAGCCGGCCTTCAGGGTGACCCGCACGCGGTGATCTGAGCTGCCGGGTACAGGGGCCGGCTCGGGTGCCGGGGCCGGCGACTGCTCGTCCCACGGATTGGTGTAGGTCTGCGCCTCGTCGGGCACGTCGGGGGTGTCGTCGGCGAAGGGATCGAACTCCATTGGTTCCTCTCTCACTTGTCGTTCTTGATCAGGCCGGCGGCGATCAGGCCCAGCGCCGTGCCGGCGCACGCCTGGCCCACGCTGAGACCGAGAACGGTCAGCAGCAGCACGCACACGGCGAACATCACGGCGGTGGCGATCAGGCCGCCGATGAACACGGCGACGGGGTTCTTGTCATTCACAGTCGTTTCCTCCCAAGGTCTTGCCAGCAGCGGTGTTCACGGCGATGGACTGGGCGTTGCTCAGGACTCGCCGGGTGCCGGGGCCGTCGGTGTAGTCGGCGGTCCGGTTCCTTGCCGACCGGTTCATGTGCTCGGTCAGGGCCTCGATGGCCCGGCTGAGCGTCTTGCGCTCGGTGTTGGCGGTCGGGTTCTTCCCGTCCCGGTACCGGCGCTTGATCGCCTCGGCGTACTGGTCGGCCAGCACGGACAGGGCGTTGCGGAGGTCGACCTCCGCCGCCTTGAACTTCGCGCCCTGGTTGGTGATGCCGTGCTGGTCCAGTCGGCGGGTGAGCGCCTGGCCCTCCAGCAGCGAGCGGACCTCGCCGAGGTGGTACAGGTACTGGCCTGAGTACAGCTCGTAATCCCGCTGTTCGATGCTGGCGATCTGGTGGCCCATCTTGATCAGGAACTTCCGCTGGCTGTTGTCCTCGCTGGGCAGGTCGAGGATCTTGCGGGCGCTGCCGGGCGACTCCAGGAGCCGGAGCATGATGTCCTGCTCGATGTCGTCGGCGCTGACGCAGTGCGGCCAGTAGCGCGCGACTTGCTCGCCGGCTCGGTGTGCTTGCACCCGCAGCGCGGCCCACTCCAGGTCGGTGATGCCTTCCACAGTTCCCCCTTGTCGTTTCCCACTGTCAGCAGGAATAGGTTTGTCCGTCCACAATGAACTTTCGGTGCCTGATGGCGATGACTTCGGCCTGGACGTGGTGGCCGTCGACATGGATCACGCCGAATCCCATTTGCCAGTCGCCCACGCCGCGCTTCAGGTAGCCGGCAGCCTTCATGTCCATGAGGTGCCCGACTTCGACGCCGGTCAGGGTGGAGGTAATCTTCCCGTCGTAGCCGACCGAGTGGGATCCCTTGCCCAGTCGGTGTGTGTGGCCCATGACCACGGACTTGCCGATCTTCTTCGCCCCGTTCAACGCCGTGTTCCCAGCGATGGGCGAGATGTTGAACCGGGCCAAGTGGCCGTGGCACATCAGCCAGCCGGGGCTGAACTCGTAGAAGTCGGGCAGCTTCGCGACGTCGAACGCCTTGAAGTCGAACAGGTTCTCTAACTCGAACGCCGGCGATCCCTCCAGTGCGGGCGCATACCGCTTGAGGTACTGCCGAGGGCGAAGGTCGTGGTTGCCCTCGATCACGCCGACCTGTCCCGAGTAGACAGCTCGAAGCGGCTTGAGGAACTTCTCCTTCACCGTCTCGGCGTCACGGAAGATGCTTCCCTCGTACTCGCCACGCGAGTCCTTGGACCACTGCGATGGTTGGGGAAAGTCGGCGAGGTCTCCGATCTGCACGACCTCATCGGGTTGGTACGAGCCGATGAAGCGGATGACCCCTGCCAGCGCTCGCTGATCCTGGTACGGGATCTGGGTGTCGCTGATTACGACGTAGGTCCGCCTCACAGAACCTCTTCCACGGCGGCCAGGGTCCGCCGAACTCGGATGTGCACCATGGCCGCGTACACGGCGAAGTCCTCGACTTCCTCCAGGGCCATGCGGCACACGTCCGCGATGGACTTCACTTCGAACTGCTGGTGGCCGCCGAGGTCGTACTGCTCACGGCCGACGGTGGTAACCCGTGTCATGCAGCGGTTGATGAAGTCAGCCGTGTACTGCGCCAGGTCCTCTGAGGACATTCCGAAGGGTGGCGCCGGTGGCATGTCAGGCTCGTTGGCCGGTGCGGCGCTGTTGTCGTTGTCTGCCAAGGCTTCTATCTCCGTCTCATCCAGCCCGACCACGGTCTCCGCGAGTTCGGGCACGCGGACCAGGTACAGCTCAAAGAACTCGTCGTAGCCCGTGATGCGGCCGACGAAGCCTTCGAGCTGCCCCACCGTGATGCGAACCAAGCTGTTGTTCTCGTGTTTCAATCGGTGATCCTCTCCAGCAGGGACCTCTTCCCTTGCTGCATGACCAGCGAGTTGACGTCATGCCCATGCGGCATGAGCACGACTCGCGCGTTCGGCAGCTCTCCGGCGATCCGCTCGGCGAACTTCAGGCCCTGTCCGCTGTCGTCGTTGTCGGCCAACAGGTACACCCGTTCGTAGCCAAGGAACGCGGGAGCAAAGTGAGGTTGCCAGGCTTCGACGCCCGGGACTCCCACCGCGTCGAGCCCGCAGGCAGCGGCGGTGACGGTGTCCAGCTCGCCTTCACAGATGGCGATCTGATCCGATGCGGTCATCAGAGCCGGCGTGTTGTAGAGCCTGGGCCGGTCGCCCGGCAGGGTCATGTACTTCCCGTGCCCCTGATGCTCGTGGTGCTCCAGGCATCGAAACCTGATCGATGCGACCGACCAGTCTCGGTCAGTTCCCTTGCGTAGATAGGGAATGGCGAGCCAGCCTCGGTACATTCCCTGTCCCGCAACAGGGTCAGCTACGTAGCCAAGGCGGTAGCGGTCGACGATCTCCCGGACGCTCTGCGCTCCCAGTCCCCGGCTGGCCAAATACTCTTCGGCGGGGCTTCCCGTCAGTGCGGCGTGGTACCGGCTCGTAGCGTCCGCCAGATATTTCTTCTGCCCGTCGGACAGCGCTGGAATGATCTCCTCCTTCCTGTTGTCGGATGATCGACAGGACGTCCCCTTTCGAGCCGCAGCCGTGGCAGCGGAACGCGTTGCGGGAGAACGAGATTGACGCGGATGCGTGTTCCTCGCCGTGCACGGGGCAGCGACACCGCGTCCACTCCCCCGCTCAACCGGTGGTTCCCATCCGGGGTAGTAGTGCCGTAGCACCGCCACGATCGGCGCGACGGCAGGCACCGGCGGCACCGCCATGATCAATCCTTGCTGAATGTTAAGTAGTAGTGCTGCAACAGTCGTTCGGCAAAGTCGCCGCGAAACACCCAGGCGGCGTCTGCCGTAGATCCACCGTGGCGCTTGTAGACCACGCATGTCTCATCCGACGTGCCGTTGTGGCCGGCTTGCTCGATGGCGTCGTCTAGATGCCTCCACAGTTGGACACGGTCTACCGCCTTGCACTGGATTGTCAGCGGTGCCCCGCCGATGTCTCCTCGGTCCGCTCCGCCGTACACGGCTCCGTTGCGCTTGGCGTCGACCCAGCCCAACCGGTGGCAGATCGACACCACGGCGTTCTCCCAGTTACGTCCCCGCGCCTTGACCGCACGTCCATTAGGGACAGACAGCTTCCGCGCCTTCGGCGCAGCCTTCTTCTTTTCCAACTATTCCCCCTCGTTCAGGCTCGCCTACGCGGCCATGTCCTCGATCAGCATCCGATCACCCGCGAACCGCAACTCCACGTAGTCGTGCCCACTTGGATCGGCGCGGCCGTTCCTGTCCTTCACCTTCGAGAAGCACAGGACGTCCTCGCTCCACTCGTCCCTGACCGGCTTGAACATCGTCCCGATGAGAGCAGGCACCCGGGAAACCTGGTTCTTCACTCCGGACAACGGGACCGGCTTGTCCGCATCGTTGAACCCCGAGGTCACATGATGCAGACCGAGCACGCACGCACGGGTTTCCCTTGCCATGGTTGACAAGTAGTCCATCAGCCTGTCCAGCCCGGCCGATCCCTCGTCTTCCCCTAGCCCAGCTTGGACATTGGTGATGTTGTCGACGACGACGAGCGTCGGATAGGACCCGTACACCTCCTCATAGGCCGCCATGGTCAACTCGATCTGGTCGAGCGTCGGCGAGGCGCTGAACTCAAACCTGATCGGCAAGCCAGCGAGAACCTGCTGCGCCGCACCCAGGTCGTCCCGGAGTACCGCGCGGGCCGACTGCTCCAGCGTCCATCCCATAAGGATGGACAGCGACCGCGTGAGCTGGACGAAAGCGTCACTGTCGGCGGACAGGTACAGCGTCGGGACTCGACTCTTCAGTGCCTGCGTCAAGGCAAACGCGCTCTTGCCCGTCCCCGGCCCAGCAGCGACCAGCGCCAGCTGACCCCGCCGAAGGATAAATCCCTTGTCCGCCAACGACTTGAAGACAGCGGGAAGCGGTTCGCCCGCCGACCCTCTGACACGCCTGGACTGGAGAAGCGAGTACACGACACCCCCACTACGAACTTACGAACTTACGAACTCTTGCTGAATGTTAAGTGCCGGGTCGCAGAAAATCGGCCATGGGACCGAACTCGCACTTGTCCTTGACCGGGCACCGGTCGCACTTGGCCGGCTCCGGGTCAGGCTCGAAGCGTCCACTTCGAACTCCTGCATCCATCTCCTCGAACGCCTCCGTGATCCTCTCCTCAGTCCAGGCCGTCAGGTCGTAGGGATGGGCCGGCCGGCCCGCCTTGGCCATCCAGTAGTCCCCGGTTCGCACCTCCACGTCATAGGTCTTGCTGAGCGCTACGCCGTACACGCCAAGCTGAAGCTCGTCGTCCGGCGGCAGGCCCGTCTTGACATCACGTACCCGCACCTCGCCGTCGACTTCAACCGCCTGGTCTAGGTATCCCCGCACGATCACCGTGCCGAACCGGACCTCGAACTCCAGCTCGATGGCGGGTGTCCCGTCAGGCGCTACCCAGATCACCTCGTGCGGGTGGGTCTCCACATAGTCCACGTAAGCCGCCACCTGGTCCAGGCCGAGGCCCCACCGGCGCGCGATGTCGGCTTCGCCCTGATGCCGGCCGCTGGGCATCCACCAGTTGAAGTTCGGACAGGTCGCCGCTGACGCATTGACCTCTCTGGCATAGCTCTCCCGGAACACGCCTTGAGCTTGTGCGGCCGTCATGGTGCGGCCCGAGCGTTCAACAGCTTCCACGGCTTCGTGGACCGCAACGCCCTGCGGCAACCATGCCGCAGGGCGGGTCCACGCCTTTGCCACCCGCTCCAGGTAGTACCCGTACGCGCATCGCGCGTAGCTCTTGAGCTGGCTGACGGATCGGTAGGTCACGGGCCTTCCGCCGCCAACCCGGCCCCGCATGTGTGACTTCGTTCCACACCGGGGCAGGTATCGAACAAGCCGATCGTTTTCAGTACAGCTCGCCCGAAAAGCATCCCCTCATCGTCGTCTTCAACCGAGTCAAGCTCGGTGTAGCAGCGCCCCCGTAGCGCTGCCCGCACCGGTTCCGCGATGGGATCGGACATGCCGAGCAGGACCGTGTGATAAAACCGCAGGACCGGTCCGTTTCGCCATGACTGAGCCCAGCTCTCCTTCCACAAGTGGAAGTAGGGCAAGTGTGTAGAAATTATCTGAACTGAAGGCCCAATGTGGGCGTACATCGGTATTTCCTCTTCCCCCTCCCACGCCACGTCAGGGCAGCGTGGCAGGAAATTTCCAGATCAGTCTAATTTCGTCGGTCAGCTCCCTCGTGTGCTCGTTTACCCTAAAAATGAGTCCAGTTTGAGCGTCGCCGTCCAGTTCCTCGTTTCGCGGTACATAACGCCACCCTCCCTTGTTGCTAACTCCTGGCTCCGGCGGAATCTTAGGATCGAACTCGACCACCAGGTTTCCGTCCCGAAGCAAGGCCAGTAGGCTGAGCACACGGCCCACGCTGACCGCGCTCATCCCCTTGCCGCCCGTAGCGATGTACCGAGCGAAGGCCCGCAGGTTCTGATAAATCTGCGTGCGCTGAAACTCGCCGGGGATGTTGCCCCACGGCCACGTTCTGTTTGTCGCTTCCGTTGGCGTCTCAGGAAGTACGCCCGGAAACTGCTCCTTCGCAAGTTCCCGTACCTGACTCACCCTCGCACGGCTCACTCCAAAGTCGTCGGCTATTAGACTGTCCGACCGCACCCGCTTGCCGTTGACCGTATACCGTGTCACAAGTTCGACATACAGCGCGGGAGTGAGCACCTTTCGCCGGTCGTTCGCGTTTTCCATCGTCATCACCTCGTCTTCGAGGCTAACCATGATTGCTGCTGAACGTCAAGCGGCAACTTCTGGCGTTGCCCGACCGGGCGAAGCTCCATACAACATCAACGCCTGCTGAACGTCAAGCGACTAGATCATGAGGCAGATCACACAGGCTGGGCTGCCGCACCGCTGGACAGCTCCACAGCGGATCCGATTCGCACGCCTCAACCCACACGTCACCCATGCAAGCAACTCCCCCAGGAGCGGTTAGGGGCTCGACGCCAGGTCCAGCCCCCCATGGCCAAGCGATTGCTCCGGTCCCGGCCTCCGCGATTCCAGAGGCCAGGACCGGTCACTTCCGGGCCGACATTGAGGTGACGACGGGAAGCGATAGATCGAACATACTCGCGGCCGACACAGACCCCGTGACTTCTGCATGACCGGCGGTCCGGGGGTGCGTAACACGTAACCCGGTTGGACTAGCAACCTCCGCCCTCGATACAGCCCAGGGGTGCCCGACGCGGGGGTACCTCGCCGGGGGTACCCAGGTAGGGGGAGGGGTCATTTTGACTGTTAACGGGAGTCACCATCTCCCAGGTAAAGGGCAACTTCCGTGGCGTCTATTTGTCCACAATGGAGCTTCGGCGCCAGCGGCCCCCAGTCCCTGGCCACGCCGCACGGAAGGCCGTCCACCTCATTCGAGGGATTCCAAACTGTGAGCCTGGTCTCAGTAGCCCGTGGCCGGCTCGCACGAAGCGTCACCGCCGCCAGTACAAACACGGTGAGCCGGCGGCAGTTCCGGGTCTCTACCTCGGCAGATACAGGCTTGAGCGGGTGAATCTCCGTCAGCTCGGTCACACCGAGGGTGCGGCATGGAACCGCTACCGCACGGCAACCACCCTGCGGCCGGATGACCCTGCCGGCACGTCAACCTCGCCAAGCATCACCAACAAGGCCGGTATCCTCACGCGCGCACATATATATACACGTATATATACGCGCGATTAACCTGCTGGACCTCCTAGCGAAATTGCCGGTCTGGGAAGTTGATCATGAAGCCGATGGCCACCGTGGTTGATCTTCAAAGAATGATCGCCGTTCAATTGCAAGTTGATCATCCATAATGGACAGTCCGGTGGGCAAAAAAATGCCCCGGCCCATTCGGGACCGGGGTTGCCTCCCTGCCGTGCCTAACCGCCACGGTCGGCACGGTCGGCACGGTCGGCACGGTCGGCACGGTCGGCACGGTCGGCACGGTCGGCACGGTCGGCACGGTCGGCACGGTCGGCACGGTCGGCACGGAGCAGCCTCAGGCCCGGCTGGTCACCGTCCAGCGCGACAGCCGCCGTACCGACCCCGTCCGGCAGCACCGCCCACACGGGGCTGCTCACAGCGACCCGCGTACCCCTACCGCACCACCTCAGAACCTCACACGGCGAAACACCCACAATGCCACCCCATTTCCACGCTAAGAGCCGTTGTCGACTCCCCGGTATGACCTATCCACATAGCCGCTTTTCGTCCGGCAGGGACGTTCTCAGCGACCGTCTATCTCGGACGCCGGAAACGACGAAAGCGCCATACGGGGTTGGCTACCCGCATGGCGCTTTCTGGCGTCTGCCCCGATCCCATGGACCGGCCCGACATCACATGTCGGTTCTTCAGTTGTTGGTGACCACCCTACCACGGATGACGTTGTGGGATCCGGTGGCCAGCTTACTAATAAGAAGCTCGATAGCTTGTACCCGATTTAGCCCGTGCTCATGTTGACGTTTAGAGAGCCACTGTTCTACAGGCAATTTTCGTCACCTTCGACCGTGATCGAGGCGTCAAAAACCGAGGCGTAGAAATCGCTTGTCAGCTTGGCGGGCCATATTCCGTCCGGATCACCCTGGTAGACGGTGATCTTGTTCGGATGCACACACCGTTCGAAAATCCATTCAACGTCACGAAATGACACCATGATGTCACCCGGGTTGACGATTTCGCCCTCACGGTCGCGAACGACGTAGCGGACAGATTTCCCCTCACTCATCGGGATACGCCTTCCGATAGCCGGGCACGGTGAGTGGCTTAACCGACTCACTCGGCGCGTTGAAATTGTTCTTCGCGCACGACTGGCAATAGAGGTCTGATCCGTGAATCTCGATAAGGGTCGCCTGTCGGTCGCAGTAATCACAGGCGATAGGGCCGTAAACATCGGAACAGAATTCGGACCGCTTGAAAACCAGCCCGTCAGGCAGCAGCGAGCCGCCTGGACGGTCCCTGAATCCGTTCCAGTCGAATTCGAACGCCACCCCGTCGTCAACTAGGGCGCGTACGCCAATTCGGACGGTCAGCGCTGCAATTCCGCCCATAAACCCCATGGTGACGTAGTCACCGACCCTGATATCGGGAACCGGGCAGCGCTTCAGCACCCGCACGACGCGATCACCGTATCCGGCAATGCCGACCCTTTGAACTTCGCGCGGTTCCCATACGAACGGCACGGCTTCTATCTCGCCGTTGCGGTGAACGTCCACGGTGAAGGCGTCGACGCTGTACAGCTTCATTCCGTCCGGCTGTGGTGTCGCGCGCCTCTTGAGCGCTATTCCCATTTCGTGTTCGGTGAGCTCTTGCCAGATTCGACCCGTTTCCGGGTCACGCCGCACCCACATGTCACTCCCCCAAGGTCGGATAGACGGTCCGGCCGTCCAGGGCAGCCAGTAGCCGCCGCACCATATCGACGCTGGCACCCTTGACCGTGAATTCAGAACAGAACGTGCCGTTGCCGGAAGCGGCAACCTCAATGGACCCTGAGTGCGGGTGGCAGAGATCGAGCGTGTCAGGCTTATAGCTGATTTGCGTCAGCGCCGGAAATTCATCCTTCAACGCCACCACGGTATCTCTGCGCGCTGCCGCCGCTGCCTCCCGACCGCTAATTTGCTTCACGACTTCGAACAACCCCGGTTCGTATTGCGGGAGAAATCGCTTCCGGATTTCCCGAGCGATGACCACCGGTGTCTTGGCAGCACTGACCGCAATACGCACGTTGCACGTCTCGCCGTACGCCCTTTTTGCCGCGTCCGGGTAATGACCCGTGATCTCAAGACGGCCGCGTTCAGGCCGGAACCACACATGTTGACTGTCCGGCCCGTTCACCTTGACGACAAAGGACCCGAGATACCCGGGATACCGGTCGACGTGCCATCCGTCGCCTAATTCGGCACAGATCAGTTCCACAAAGTCGCAGGTTTCGGCGATTGCCATATGAGTACCCCTGTCTAGCGTGCCTAGCACGCTGCAAGGCATCCGAAAGTGGCCGGATGCCAAACAGCGAACTAGCTACGCCAGAACCGTTCAGAGCGTGTCCCATAGCAGGAGTCACAGCCGAGAAGGATTTCCCGGAGCTCCCACTTTTCGATGACTCGCCCGGTTTCCTTACGAGCGGCCACGAAGTTAGGAACACATTTGCAGTCCGCAGTACGTTCAGCGGCCGCACAGTCGAAACAGAGCACGTTTTCAGCGTCGGTTTTCAGCCACTCGTCACACTCGGCACACTTGTGGTAGCCGATAGATGCCATGGCGTCCGGAACGTCCTCATGAGTGCGAATCGTCCCGCAATTGCCGCAGAAAACCTCTGTGTCGCCGTGTCCCTCGCTGTGAAGCTCGGTTAGCAACTCGTCAGCCAATTCGTCCTCAATGCCGTACGCCTCTTTGAGGTACCGAATAGCGGCTTCCCGTTCACGCTCTCCGCAGTCTTCCTCATTGAGAAACCCGTATGAAGACAACCGGTTTCCGATGCCCTCTGCCGCTTCACGCGCCTTTTCGTTCGTGTAGTCGTACGCCAGACAACCGGCGAACTCTTCGAACACTGCTCCCGTGTTGGCGTACGATCCGGTTGCTTCCGTGAGGATTTTCTGCGCTTCCTCTGCGTTGCTCAGTTCCCGAATGTACTCACACTCGTGACCAGAGATGTACTCATCCGACAGAGAAAGTGGACTGCCGTCACTGCCCAGAACGAACGCGAAACCGTACCAGTCCTGGTCTTCCGCGAAATCTTCCGCTTCATAGACGGAATACCGATAGTTCTGGTTGAGCCACTTACGCGCGTCGTCGCAGACGACGATTTGAACTTCCGGATTCTCGATCATGCCTGAGCCTCCCTCTCACACATGTAGCAAGACTGAGCCTTACTGTCGAAACGGTCGAACTCGCAAACGCGGTTTTGCGGGTCGAAAAAGACTCGCCGCACGGCGCGGTTTTGAATCGACCAGGCGACCAAACCCTGATCGTAAAATCGGTCCACCCATCCATCGGCGTAGTGAACAAGCCACGCGTCTACCTTGTGCATCTTCACGCCGCGTACTCCCACGTTTCCGGCTGAATCTCGCAGTAGCCGTCAATGTGGCATTCGTGGTCCGTTTCGCTGACCTCTGCATAGCCACGCTCGGTCATAACCACGTCACCGACGCACGGACGTCCGAACTGTTCGTCCTCCCAGGAACCGAGCCAACGCGTCCAGACAACTACGGTGGTCTTCACCGTCACACTCCAGTGGTTGTGACACCTATGAGTTGGGTAGAGGGCGCGTTTCCGTTGGGCAACGCGAACGCGCGCCCTCTCTCGCTGAATGTTAAGTTCTAGAGCAGCATTTAACGGCCGGTGACGCCGTACGCGAAAAGTGCACCCTCACCGTTAATCAGTGCGACAGGCACCCGCTCGAAACCTGCGGTTTCGTTCGCCGCAGTAACCAACGATGCCAACTGCGCCTCATTGGACCCGTTGATATTGGTCAGCGTCACCACGATGGGCCCACACTGCGGCAGACTCACACGAGTAACAGCAACTCCACGTGTCGCGGGATCACCGTTGAAGCTGTAACTCAGATAGTTCCGAACCGAATCATTGGCCGCGCCATGATCCGCCGTGTTGAGCTCACCTAGCAGCACGGACGTGGCGACGTTATTTCGCCGCATGACGTCCTGCAATGTCACCGGATTCTTCACGGTCATGTCTGAACATGTCGGAACGATCGGCACGCTTGCAGTGTCCACAGGGTGATTGCCGGCAACCAATCCGGCAAGCGCGAAACCACCAACCACGCCAAGCGTGACCTTAACCCAGGTCCGCATTAGGTTCCCCCGATTCGCATTTGATCTTGCCTCGGTCAATCATGTCCCAAATACGCCCCATAACGACGTCATCCACCGTGACCTGAATACACGCGGTACCCGGGATTTCGGGACACGGGTGGACAAACTGAATCTTGTCCGCCACCCCGTGATTGGTCGCCCACTTCACGGCCCGATAGGGCGTCGGGAACGTCATTGTTGCCACGAACACCGGTCGGCTATTCGCCAGCGTTCCAAAGCCAAACACATCGGTCACGCCGTACTTCTCGTCACCCGCCGTGCTGAACAGGCACTCGATATAGGGCCTGTTCTCCCTGGGGATGTACGCCGCAACCGATCCCAGACCCCAGTCAATTTTCATGCTCAGTTCTCCCAGTTCTCACCGAACGGAAACAGCACGCGCTTAGCGGCCACGTCATCAATCCGCACGAGGATGTTCACGGCCGCGTTAAACGACTCCGACGGCTGCTCAATGGTCGCGTGGTCACGAAGGTTGAACACGCTCACGAACGACGCCGCCGCGAAGATGTCGCAGAACCACAGCCGCTGATAGGTCACCGTGTCGCCGTTCTCTTCGACAACGGTCGACTTCCCGATCAGCTCGTGATGCCACATCTTCTGTACGTCACGAAACGCCTGAATCACCTTGGCGTGGTCTTCCGGCTGCTCCACGTCTCCCCCTAGCGCCCTTGCTGAATGTTAAGTCCGAGTGAAACCGGAAGCCGTGCTGAACGCTCCGGCTGATGACAACCACTTTCCTCGTACGTCTGCTGAACGTCAAGTCCGAATCGGAGGTTTGTGACCGGTGTCACAGTGGAATGGGTCGACCCGCAAGCGTCGGCTACCTAGGAATTGGCCCCAGATTCGACGGCAGGTATTGACGCGTGACGGGTATTCCTGCCGGGCGGTCAGAGCCGACACGGGGATCCAATGCGGACTGCCTGCCAACCAGGTGGACCACATACAGGCGGGGGACGATCACAGTCTTTCAAACCTGCAATCCCTCTGCGCCTACCACCATGCCCAAAAGAGCAGCTCAGAGGGCGGATCAGGGTACCGGAAGGGGGTACGTCGAAGGGGGTCTGAGAGCCACCCTGCATATACACCTAAGAGCACATAAATATATGTACAACATTCATATATTTATGTGTTGAACAATAAATATATGCACATTATTGAACACGCTTCGCCACACGCACGTTGAACGCGTTCGTCACGACTCACTCAATCGTCGCGACAACGTGAATCAATGTCAATCATCGCACATTCGAATACGAACGCCAAATGCATTCGATTCATCAACGTCCACATTGGACACGCGATGATCACACATCAATCTCAATCAATTCATTGGCATTTCTTCGAGCATTAGGCCACCTGGGGGTACCCCCATCCGTATCGGCCAGAAGCCCGCCTGGCATAGCTGATCAAATTTTGTACGGGTCTGGAGCCTCGGGCCGGCCTGGCGGCCGACCTCGGCGAACGCGCCCTCAACGCGGGCGCACGCGAGGGAACGTGACCCCCGTCACTCGGTCGTCACAAGCCACCCCGTGTGACACCTATGGACTGGGTAGGGAAGGACCTACGGGGATGGGTTCGACCAGGTCTTTCTTCACTTGTAGGCCCTCGGAGAGGGCCACTACGAACTTACGACTTTACGAACTTACCCTCGGTAAGTTCGTAAGTTCGTGACTTCGTACCGGGGGTCTTCGACCCCCAGGGAGAAGACCTCCTAGACGAGCTAGATAGCCAGTTCGTCCTTCGGACATGTCGACAGAGCTTCGCTCTGTCTCTTAGACGCGCCGATGCGATTTTGAACCCGCCGAGGTCGATCCTCGGCGGGAATTCCATCCCCACCGGTCCTGCACGTCTACCGAAAGGCGCATGTGCAGCACGGCATTGACATTTCCGGCTGGAACTCGGTCAACGACTGGAACGCCGTTCGCGGCGATGGAATCGAGTTCGCTTCCATCAAGGTCACCCAGGGGGATTACTACACCAATCCGCAGCGCGCGAGTCAGGCTGATAACGCTCGCCGGGCCGGCGTCGTCGCCGGGGGTTATCACTTCGCCGATCCGCAGGTTTCCGTGGCGGCAAACGTGGCCACGTTCGTTCGTGAGCTGAATTTCCTCGGGCTGTCCGGCTCCGGCAGTTTCGCGCCGATGCTCGACATCGAGAATTCTCCGTCCGAGGGGATCAACTGGAACCCGGACAACTCCAATGCGTTCGTCTCGCAGTTCATCCAGGAGTTTCGGCGCCAGGCCGGCGTGCGGCAGATCGCGGTTTACGCGAACCTGAGCTTTTGGAACTCGATTCTCCGGCCGAACGAGTGGGCGGACGACGGCGTTTTTGTCTGGCTGGCCCTCTATAACGGAGACCCGGGCAATACCGGTGGATACCAGCATCCGCGCCTGGCGGTGCATCAGCACACCTCAGGCGGATACGTGCCGGGTATTTCCGGCAACGTCGACAAGAATGTCACCTTGGGTGCGTTCTCGCTCGATTCGCTTCGGATCGATGGTTCGGCTCCGACTTCGCCGCCTTCGGGCCCGCCGGCACCGCCGCAGGATTCGGACACCTACACCGTCCAGGCGGGCGATACCCTTTCGGGAATCGCCGCACGGTTTGGTGTGAGCTGGCAGGAGCTTGCCCAGATCAACGGGTTGGCCGATCCCAACATCATCCATCCCGGCCAGGTGCTCCGCATCCATGGCGGGGGTGGCCAGCCAGCCGGCGGATCGGGCTACACGGTTCAGGCCGGCGACACCTTGAGCGGCATTGGCGCGAAGCTCGGCGTGGACTGGCCGGCTATTGCCAGCCTGAACGGGCTCGGGTCGCCGTACACCATCTACCCGGGCCAGGTGCTCCAGATTCCTGCCGGTGGCGGTGCGCCAGCTCCGGCACCGCGTACCTACACCGTCCAGGCCGGCGACAGCCTGAGCGTGATCGGTGAGCGCCTGGGCGTCGACTGGCGTGGAATCGCTAGCGCGAACGGGATCAGCTCGCCGTTCGTGATCTACCCGGGTCAGGTACTGCGGTACTGACCCACCCGCTACGGGCGTCTCGTGGTTGAGCTGACTCCCACGGGACGCCTGTTCCCACTCTCCCCTGAACGGAGGCCAGCCCCCCGAGGCTGCCCATAGCCCGGAGGTTGAGCCTTGGCCGGAAACGGACCCACTCCGAAGGACGAGCGCCGTAGGCGGAACGAATCCCGCCGCGATGCCGCCGCCGTGGAGATCGAGGCGTTGACGGCCGGGGTTGCGGACGCTCCTGAGATCGATCTGTCTCGGCTAAGCGTCCGCACCCAGGAGTACTACGCGGCCATTCTGCGTTCCCCGCAGGCGGCGGTGTACCAGCCTACGGACTGGATGCGGGTCCGGGACTTGCTAACGCTGAAGGATCTTTTCTACCGCAACGAGGGTGACCCCGTCCTGATCCTCAAGCTAGCGGCTGAGATCCGTCAGCTTGAGGATCGACTTTTGTTTGGCCAGAAGGAAAGGGCCAGCGCGGGTGTGCGGGTGAAGCCGCCGATGAAGGCGGAGGAGCCCGAGGAGTCCGAGCCGGATCCGTTCGCCGGGATGGATTGATGGCCGCGAAGCAGACCGGGAACCTCCCGGACTTTCTGCCGCAGCCGGAGCAGATGCTGATCTCCCGCGCTGTCGTGGCGTGGGCCGAGAAGCATTTGCTCTACCCGGACGGTCCGCAGGCCGGTCAGCCGTGGAAGTTCACGCGGGAACAGAAGTTGTTCTTGGCTTGGTGGTACGCCACTGATCCTCACAAGCAACACAAGTGGTTGTACCGCAGGGGAATCATCCAGCGGGTCAAGGGGTGGGGTAAGGGGCCGCTGGCCGGAGCCGTTGCCCTGATTGAACTTCTGGGGCCGTGTCGAGCGATCTACAACGGACGCACGTGGGAAGCTAAGCGGCCCCCGACGAGTTGGGTTCAGTTCGCGGCCGTCAGCGAGAAGCAGACGCAGAACGTGTACGACATGGTGCGCGGGATGATCGGCGACCGTAAGGAGATTGACGGCATCCCCGTGGATTCGGGGCTTACGCGGATCTATGCGGGCGCACAGCAGGAACGCAAGCTGGAGACCGTCACCGCAAGCGCCTCGACCTTGGAGGGCGGGCGTCCCACGTGCGTGATTGCGGACGAGACGCAGCACTGGACGGATTCCGTTGCAGGGCACAAGCTCGCCCGCGTCTTAAGGCGGAACCTCGGCAAGAGCCGTAACGGCACAGCGAGGATGTTGGTCACCACCAACGCTTTCGCCCCGGGTGAGGGCTCCGTTGCCGAACTCGACTACGAGGCTTTCCAGGCCCAGCAAGAGGGACGGTCAAGGACGACCGGCATCCTCTTCGACTGCATCGAGTCGTCGCTTGCCGTGCTCGATCTCGGCGACGAGGAGCTTCTTCGCCTGGCGCTGCTGGATGTCCGAGGTGATGCGGAATGGCTTGATCTTGACCGCATCGTGGAGGAGATCTACGACCCGGCGACTCCTCCACAGGACGCGAGGCGTTATTACCTCAACACGATCGTTGCGGCAGAGGACGCTTGGCTGGCTCCCCACGAGGTCGATCAGGCGACTACCGGTGACCGGATCGATGACGGATCCGTTGTGGCGTTAGGGTTCGATGGATCCCGCGCCAAGGACGCGACCGCTCTCGTGGCCGTCGACATCATCACCGGCCATGGAGAACTTCTTGGTGTGTGGGAAAAGCCGGATGCTCCCGGCTACGACGACTGGGAAGTGCCGCGCCAAGAGGTCGACGCGGCGGTGCACTCGGCCTTCGTGCGGTTCCGCATCGCCGTTTTCGGGGCTGACCTCGCCTACTGGGAATCCTATGTGGACAGCTGGGCGGATGAGTTCCGGGATCAGGTTTTCTGCGCTGTCAGCTCGAAGGGCGTCTTCTCCTTCGACATGAGGTCCCGCACGCAGGACTTCACGATCGAGGCCGAGTCCACAGAAGCGGCCTTCAGGACCGGCGCCATTTCCATCCACAGTCATCCAAGCCTGTTGCGGCACTTGAAGAACGCCAGGCGCAGACCCAACAAGTACGGGACCGGACTCGGCAAGGAAAGCCGCGACAGTCCCCGCAAGGTCGATGCGGCCGTGGCGCTGGTCATCGCCCGCCGGGCTCGGCGGATCGCCCTGGAGAAGGGCGTCCTCAGGAAGTGGGCGCGGCAAAGGACCGGCCGTGTCGTTGGCTGGTAGCTGACCCTGAAAGGGGGTTGTGTGACCCCTGACGGGGGAGTCATGAGCGCATTAGAGCGCTCGCTTGGCCGGTTCTCGGCCGATTACAGGAAGTTCTCCTATATCGAGCAGTACGCCAACGGGTCGCAGGATCCGCCGTACACGCCGAAGTCAGCGATGCGGGAATACCGTGTCCTGCTGGAGCAGGCAGTCCTCAACATGTTGCCGTTGGTGGTCACGAGCGTGGCCCAGCAGCTGTACGTGGAGGGTTACCGCAAGCCGGACAGTCCAGATGATGACTCGGCGTGGGAGTACTGGCGTCGCAACAGTTTGGACGCGTGGCAGCACGCGGTTCACCGGGACTGCCTGACCTACGGTCTGGCATACGTGATCGTGGTGCCAGGCAAGGGATCACCGGTCATGCGGGCAGTCTCGCCGCTGTCGATGATGGCGCTCTACGAGGACGTCATCCATGACGAGTGGCCGCAGTGGGCAATGGAGCACAAGCTGTCCTATCAGGACGGTCAGAAGCGCTCGAAAGTCGTGTTGTACGACGAGGTGAACGCGTACACCTTCGTGGGGGACTACTTCATCGACGGTGTCCCCAACGTGGACTCGTTCACGTTGGTCAGCACCGAGGCCCACAACCTCGGTGTTGTCCCGGTCGTAAGGTTTCGCAACCAGTTGTCGACCTCGCCGAACATCCCGCCCAAGGGTGAGCTCGAACCGCTGCTGCCCACTCAGGACAGGTTGAACAATCTGGTCCTCACGGCGTCGATGCTGGCTCAGTACGCCTCGTTTCGTCAGCGGTGGGTCACGGGCATGGTGATCCCGGTCGACCCGGCCACCGGGAAGCAGGTCGAGCCGTTTAACGCGGCCGTCAACAGAGTCTGGGCCGCAGAAGATCCCGATACACGCTTCGGTGAGTTCACCGAGTCCGATATCTCGAAGATCCTCGAAGCCATCGACGCGACGATCAAGCACCTGTCGGCCATGTCGCAGGTTCCACCGGCGTACTTGCTCGGTGACATCGTCAATCTGAGCGCCGAGGCCCTCGCCGCCGCCGAAGCCGGCCTTCAGCGGAAGGTGTCGGAGAAGCGAACGATACTCGGTGAGGCGTGGGCTCAGACCATGCGCCTGGCCGCTGTCGCGTCCGGCAGGTTCTCCGCTGACTCCGATTCCCTGTGGGACAACAGGATTGTGTGGCGGGACACTGAAGCCCGTTCGCTGGCCGCCACTGTGGACGCCCTGGGCAAACTGACGCAGATGCTTCAAGTTCCTCCGGAAGCGTTGTGGGAGCGGGTTCCCGGCGTCACCAGCTCCGATGTGGCGGCCTGGAAGAAGATGGCCGAGGAAGCCGACAGCTTCGGGAACATGATGGGCGTTCTCAACGCCCAAGCCGGGCGGGCTGACGTCGCTGCCAAGGGCCAGGACAACGCGAAGCCTGGCACGAACGTCCCCGGCCAGCCGACCAAGAAGTCCGACGGCTACGGCACGCCATCGGACAAGCAGACGGCCTGATGGCGACCACCGACACGCTGTCACGCAGGTACTACCAGGACCAGCTTTCCCTTCGAGCCCAGGCGGTTCGAGACTTCAGCCAGTTCTGGGGCCTGCTGGACTTCAACGACCTCAACGGCTCGTTTCCCTCGTACGCGGGTGCGATCACTCACTACTTCGACACGCACAGGGCACGAGCCGTTGACCTCGCCAACACCTACTTCGGTGACCTGCGGGAGCTGGAAGACGTCCCCGGCGGGTGGATTCCCGCTACACCGCAGGAGATTCCGTTCGACAAGGTGTGGGCGTCGATGCTCGCCACGGGCCCGATCCCGATCAAGCAGGCGCTCCGGAAAGGCTGGTCGCCCGAACGCGCGATGGGCTCCGCGTTTACGCAGAGCGCGGGAGCGGCGACCCGGCTGATCCTGGACGCCGGCAGGGATCAGATCCTTGGCAACGTTCAACAGGACCGTCACGCGGTGGGCTGGCTGCGAGTGGCCAGCCTGAGGGCGTGTGCGTTCTGCGCGATGCTAGCCAGCCGGGGCGCGGTCTACCGCAGCAAGGAGTCCGGGAACTTCCGTTCCCACAGTCATTGCACCTGCTACGCGCGTCCGATGTGGACAGAGGATCAGGCGCTGCCGTCCACCACGGAGTTGTTCCACGACTTGTGGGGCGAGTCCGCCGGCCGTCCCGGCGCACAAAAGGGTGCCGACCCGGCGAACGACCGCCTCAACCAGTTCCGGCGTCAGCTCTACGCAGAGCGCAACCAGTAGCCCGGCACCACAGCCCTATTTCGCTTCCCCAGGAGGGAATCCGTGTCCGAGGACACCTCTGCCCAGATCCAGACCGACGCGCCTGACACCGGCACCCAGGCCACCGAGCCGACCGGCATCGACTCACTTCCGGAGTGGGCACAGCAGGAGCTTCGCCAGGCCCGCAAGGACGCTGCCAACTACAGGACGCAGGTCCGCGAACTGGAGCCGCTGGCCGAGAAGGCACGGGCCGCCGAGGACGCCCAGAAGACCGAGTCTCAGCGCCTCCAGGAGTCGCTGACAGCCCGCGAGAGCGAGCTGTCCGCCCTGCGGACCGAGCTGACCCGCTCTCGGGTGCTCAAGCAGTTCGGCTTGCCGGACGAGTTGGGCGAGTTCATCGCGGGTGACGAAGACGCGATGAAGGCAGCGGCTGAACGGCTGGCCGCGCTGACCTCGACCCAGCGGGCCGGCGGCCTGCGGACCGCGCCCGTCGCCGCGCTCCAGTCCGGCGGGTCCGCCGCCAACGAGGAACCGGACTTCGACGCTGACGCGCTGGCCGACCAGATCCTCAAGCGCAAGTTCCGCTGACCTAGCAAGGAGATTCCCGCTACATGGCCGAGTACAACGGCAACCCCACGGCCCCTCGTACCCAGGGCGGCCTACTCAAGCAGGACGCGAAGTTCGCGGCTACCGCGATCGCACTGCTGTTGCGGCAGCTCGTTCTCCCCAGTCTCTTCGACACGCACGCCGAGGGCGAGTTCTCGGGCGCTCTGGGCGACACGGTCAACATCAAGCGCCCTTCCGTTCTCAAGAGCTACAAGCGCGATATGCGGACCAACCCCAACGGGGGCACGGACAAGTACAAGCGGAACGTCCTCAACGAGTGGTCCATCCCGGTTCGGTTGGACACCAACCTCTACACCGCAATCAACCTGAGCGACGCCATGATGACGCTAGACGTCACCTCGTTCGCGACCCAGGTTATCGACCCTCAGATTCGGGCTCTGGCAGAGCAGTATGAGGACGAGGTTGCCGCCGCGATGGCAACCAAGTTCGCGGCGAACCCGAAGAGTGCTTCCCTGGCACTGGATCTGTCGAAGATCACCGATATCGAGCAGCAGGCGGCGGCGATCCGCCGGCACCTGGCGCGAGTCCGGAAGGCGTTCAACGACGAGAACATTCCGTCCAACGGGCGGGTCATCGTGCTGGGCTCGCTGCTGGAGTCCATTCTGCTCACGGACCCGCACCTGACCCGCATGGACGAGGCGGGCACCACGTCCGCGCTCACTGAGGCTGTGCTGGGCCGTCTGTACGGTTTCACGCTGGTCAGCTCGAACGCTGTGGCCGAGGACGCTTTCTTCGCGTTCCACGGCTCCGCGCTCCAGTTGATCACCATGGCTCCGGCCAACCCTGCGGGTGCGCCGTTCTCCAGTTCGTTGTCCGCCAACGGTGTGGCGCTCCGGTACATCCGCGATTATGACTTCGAAGTCGCGACCGACCGGTCCCTGATCAACACCTACATGGGGATCGGCGAGGTTCTGGACGTCCCGGCGGCCGTGATGAAGAACCTGGACACCACGTCCTATGTGGACCTTCAGGCGCAGGCGAAGCAGCTGCGGGGCTTCTCCATCGCGGTCACATTCCCGAAGGCCACGTGACGGCCTTCGCGACCTGGGACGAGTTCACAGCCCGGCTGCCGGCGGCTCCGGCCGAGTCCGAACGGCCCCGCGCGGAGGCGCTGCTAGCCGATGCCTCCACGCTGATCCGCACTCATCTGGGCTGGCTCACCCAGGACCCCCAGCCCGTCCCGGACGCTGTCCGGTTGGTGTGCCTCTCGGTGGCGTTGCGGTGCTTCAGCAACCCCTTGGGGATCACGTCAGAGTCGGTCGGCGACTACTCGTATCGACGGTCCTCCGGCTCCGTCGCCGGGATGGCGCTGACCTCCGCCGAGATCGAGCTGTTGGGCCTGGCCACCGGCCATCCGCCCGTGACCTCGGTCCGCGTCACCGACGGCATCGAGGACACCGATCGGACCATGTGGAGCCCGATCGCCTGGCGGGGATGGGACACCTACCGGTGATCCCCGCCTACCTGCTCAACTCCACGGTCCAGATCCTCCACCCCACGTGGACATCCGACCGCTACGGCAACCGCATCCCTGACTTCTCCGCTCCCGCAACGGTTTCCGCTCGCGGCCGACTGTATGAGAGCGCCGTCCGCGAAGTGGAGAAAGACAGGAACACCGAGGTCGGGACATGGTTTCTGATCCTGCCCGCCTCGGTCGCGATCGATCACAACTGCCGGGTCACGTTCACCGACTACACGGGCCGGCGGCACGGCTACGACGTCGAAGGCGTCCAGCCCCGCAACGGGCTGGGCGGAGTGCATCACCTGACCGTTCGTCTCACGGAAGTGGAGGGCTGGCCCTGATGGCGAGGATCGAGCTGGACCCGAACGCCTACCGGTCGATCACCCAAAGCCCGGAGGCGTACGCGGTGTTGGCGCTCAAGGCCAACCAGATCAAGGAGCGAGCGGAGGCGACCGCCCCCGAGCAGACGGGCGAGTACGCCTCGAAGTTCCGGGTGCACGGCGGCCGGCAGCAGCAAGGTAGCCCGGTCATCTACGTGGCCAACGACGACGACGCGGCAGCGCACATCGAATGGGGCACCAAGCACACGCCGGCCCACAAGACGATGTCCTCCGCACTGGAGTCGGTGATCGAGTGATCCCGCCGCCCGTCATGTTCGGGGACGCCGAGGCGTCCGTGTTGACGTTCCTGCGGTTGAAGATGGGTTTGGGGCTCGGTGACTGCGGGACCGACTTTCCCGAGTCGCAGCCCCGAAATCCCTACATCGTGGTTCGCCGCTACGGCGGCAACGTCAGGTATCCCGCCATCGACTACGCCCGGTTCAGCATCGAATCGTGGTGCGTGGACCGGGGCCTGGCCCAGGACGCGCTACAAGCCGCGCTCGGCTGGCTGCTGTGGGCCCCCACCCTCAACCTGACGTTGACGGCCCCGGACGGCAGCCGGCTTCCCCGCATCACCAAGACGTTCATCGAGTCCGGTCCTCAATATTTTCCGGATCCCGTCAGCGCTGAGCACCGATGGATTTCCACAGTAGCCGTCTACATGCGCGCCCTGGAGGTGAGCTAGTGGAACCCAGCGCTGTCCGTATGGGCGTGGTCGGCCAGGTGTACGTCACGGCCGAACCGCTTTCGGCGTTGGAGTCGGCTCAGCTGCTGGACGTCTCCTTGCCCGTACCCGATCCGCTCATCGCGCTGGGCTACTTGTCGGATGACGGCTTCGAGCACGAGTGGTCCGAGGACGTCAAAGAGATCGTGACGTGGAGCCGGGGCACCGTGTCCACGATCATCCGGGGCCGGTCGCTGAAGATGACGTTCACGGCTCTGGAGTCGAACCGGGATGTCGTGGGCCTGTTCTACGGCTCCGACTTCACCGGCAACGTCCAGGCCGGCTCGATGCGAATCACCAACGGCTACACTAGGAGGCCCGGCTACACCGTCGTGTACGACGTCTTCGACGACGACGGGACGGTATGGCGGCTGATCGTGCCTTCGGCTCGGGTCGGGGCTCTGACGCCACCGAAGTTCAACCCCGGCTCTGTGTCGGCCTGGGGCATCTCGTTCACTGCCGTGGACACCGCCGGCTACCTGGCGACCTGGACGACGAACGATCCGTCCGTCACGGACGGCCTGGACCGCGTGTCGCCGCCGCTGATCCTGTTCCCCGAGCCGGACGCCGCTACCGGCCTGGTCCGTCCGGACGGCACGATCGGCGGCCTGGGGATGCGGGGCGGCAGGGTCCTGGTCACCACCTCGGCCGGCCTGCAAGACACCTGCGTCGTGAGCCCCACCGATGGGACCTGGTGGGCGCAGGACATCACCGCCCTGCCGACCGGCGGGCCGATCACGGTGACCGCCGTCCAGCAGCTCGGCGACGACACGTCCGCCCCGGCCACCCAGACCTTCACCGTGTACCCGCTGCCGGAACGTGCCTCGGTCACCAACATCTCGCAGTCCGGCCCCACGCTGACGGTCCAGTGGTCAGCCACGCCCAGCCCGCTCATTGAGCAGTGGGTGTTCTGGATGTGGAAGGTCAGCGACGGCAGCGACACCGAAAAGTCGATGTTCACCACGACCGGGCTGGGCGCGGTGCAGTTCGACATCGATCAGACGGTTTATCCGCACGGCACGGTACTCGCCGTCCAGATCGAGGCGGCCGGCCCGGGGGTGTCGCAGGACAGCACGGAAGTCTGGTTCGCCACGACCAGCTACAACCCGCCCCACGTCCTCGGCGTCCCGACCATGACCGGTCGGACGATCACCGTTGACTGGAGCGCGGTGGACGACGCCTACCCGGAGTCCGGATACCAGGTGTACGCCACCACGGACAACCGCGCCCAGCTGCTGGGCAGCACCCAACCCGAGGTGTTCACGTGGTCGGGTCCGCTGCCGGACATGTTCCCGCCGGGCTCCTCCTACGACGTTTTCGTCAGGGCGCCAACGGCGTCCGATCTGTCCCCTGTGGACTCTCCACGCGTGAAGGTCACCGCTCCGGCGGTGTGACCGCGCTTCTCACCCGCTGTCGCGGGATCCCCTTTGTCTGGAGGCACTTCCGCATGACCAACCCCACCCCGCCGGGGACCGCCTACGACTTCGACGGCACGGCGGTCCGGGTCGCCACCACGGGTTCGCTGATGTATGTCGACGACCCGAGCGGCACCAAGTACCCGACGTTGCAGAAGTCCATTGAGGACCCGACAAAGAACCTGATCGACCCGGCCAATGGTGGGTTCGCCCACCTCGGGTTCCTCACCGATGACGCGGTGGAGCACGAGTTCAAGGACAGCACCGAGGACATCAGCTCGTGGCAGGGCGGTGTGGTCCGCACCGTGATCAAGGCGCGTGACGCCTCGTTCAAGCTGTCGTCGCTAGAGACCAACCGCCCCACGCTGGAGCTGTTCTACGGCGCACCGGTCGTCAAGGTCGCGTCCAGTGCGGTCTACAAGCTCAGCGTGGGCGCGCGGGTCGCGCGCCGCAGGATGATCACCGTCTTCGAGTTCCGCGACGGAGTTCTTTCCGATGGCACAACGGAAAGGGTCTATCGCATCATCCTGCCCGCCTCCCAGGTGACCGACCTGGAGTCCCCCAAGTTCAAGTCCTCGGACGCGGTCGAGTGGGGCATCACCATCAAGGCCCTGGGCACCGCGAACGACCTGGTGACGCTCATCAGCAATGACGAGCTGCTGGCCCCGAAGACGTCCTGATCTTCCTTCCGCACGACCCAGAGAGGCACCACCTGTGAGCAAGCCGAACAAGTCCAGGCTTCGCATTGAGACCCTGCGTAAGACCCTCATCGAGGCCAGCCCGGAAATCGAGTTTTCGGTTGGCGGGGAAGACTTCTCGCTCCCGTCTGTGGAGCTGTGGCCGGACGAGGCGCTGGAGCTGATGCCCTCCGGGGAAGGCCAGCCTGACGTCCGTTCGATCGTGGCCATCGCCCGCATCGTCCTGGGCGCGGACTACGAGCGGTTCAAGCGGGCCGGCGGCCGGGCGATGGATCTGTTCCTGGTGATCGGCGCGGTGGCCGAGGACCAGGGCGTGACGCCGGGGGAATGATCGGGGCCGCGAGTCTGCTCCGGGAGCACGCGGCCGAAGTCGACGCTGATTTCCTGTCCCACTACGGGATCGATGTTCGGCGGGTCGGTTCGGCCGCGCTCCCGTGGGGGCGGTTCATCGCGCTCGTGCAGCGGCTCCCGGTCCATTCCCACACCATGACCGCCTTGCGGGGCGAGTCCGATCAGCTTCCGTGGTCGCCGGAGATGCACCTGGCCGCGTCGCTGCTGGAGAGCCAGCAGGCGACCAACTACCTGCTCGGCGCGCTGCTCCAGGCGCACGGCGCGGATTCCAACCCGGTTCCCCAGCCCCAGCCGATTCCCCGCCCTGGCGTGTCCAAGCCGCCGGGAGCCGGGCGCGGTTTGGCGTCCCTCATTGAACGACTCGGCGGCAGCGGAAGGATTCGATAGTGGCCGGTCACGGCTATAAGATTGCGACCGGCTTCGTCGAAATCAAACTGGGTGACGAATCTGTCTTCTTGCGGGCCAGCGCCCAACTCGTCAAACAGGTAGCGGGTCAGATCGAACAGACCCTGACGCAGCGCGTGTCCGCCGCATTGAACACTGTGGGCGAAAAGTTCACGGAGTTCGGCGCTAAGGCGTCGTTGGTGTTCGCACCGTTGACGCTCGCTCTCGGCGGAATGGTCCGCGAGGGCATCGAGACGGCGAAGTCGATCGACCAAGCCCGAAACATGTTCGAGCAGTTCGGTTTAACGGCCGCGACGGCGTCCGGGTTAATTCAAGACGTCTATAACCGATCAAACGCCTGGGGTCAGTCGTTCACCTCAATGCTTCAGCAAACCATGCGTTTGATGGGCATTTTCAACGGAAACATCGCCACCGTTGACAAGGTCCAAGAAGCGATCGGCAACCTGGTCGGAAAGTTGCATATTGCCGGCGAGACAGCCGACCGAGTGACCACGGCAATCGTTCAGATGTACACCAAACCCTCAATCCAGGCGGAGGAGCTTCTTCAGCTTTCTGAAGCTGGAATTGATGGTTGGACACTGATGGCGGATGCCACCGGAAAATCGGTGGCGCAGCTTCGGCAGCTGTCGCAGCAGGGAAAGCTGTTGTCGTCGGACGTCATGCCTAAGCTCATGGCGTATCTGACGACTAATCCACAGTGGGCGGGTTTCGCGGTCGCCAACTCAAAAACCCTTAATGGCCAGTTGGCCATTATGAAGAACCAGCTCCAACTGTTGTTCGCCGGGCCGATCATTCAGAACAACGCTGCGCTGGTGAAGGCGTTCCAGGGCCTCAACGAGGCTATCAAGAGGGTAGCCGATTCCGGCGTCATCGAACGCTTCATGACACCACTGGTGAATGGTTTCACCGCACTGTTGAACTGGTTCTCCCGCCTGACCCCATCCACTCAGAAGTGGGTGGTGACACTCGGCCTGATTGCCGCAGTGATCGGCCCAGTTCTGCTCGTGTTCGGCAAGCTTTTCGGCAGCCTGGGAAACCTGGTCGGCTCTCTCGGGCGCGGCGGCAACGCGTTGCTGAAATGGGTGTCGATCAATCGTGATGGCGCGTCCAGCTCGGTCGCGTTGGCCCGAGGAATTGACACCGCGTTTCGGGCGGTGAATTCCGCCGGTCAGGCGGTGCTGGCCCCGATCACGGCGGTCCGGCTGGGTTTGATCAACCTCAAGTCGGGGTTCGACACAGCGCGGACCGGTGCGTATGTGCTGGCCTCCGACGCCTTTCAGGCCGTCCGGGTGGCCTCCCGCGTGGCCTCGGAGGGCGTCAGCAGTTTCGCGCGTCAGGTCGAGCTGGTGGGCCTGCGGTCGGCGGTCCAGTTCCGGGCCGGCCTGGCCCGAGCCGGCGACACGATCACCAATTTCGGAACGGCGATCAAGCTTGCGGCGATCTCCGGACTGGACCGACTGAAGTCAGCGGCGCAATCGGCGCAGCTGACACTAGCGCGCGGATTGTCCTCCGCTTGTGATCTCGCGGCGAGCGGGATGAAGCGGCTTGGCTCGGCCGCCGAGAACATGGGCGGCCGGTTGCTCCAAATCGGAAAGGTGGGCCTGCTCGGGCTGATCGGCTTTCTCGGAACTGCGCTGCTCAGCAATGAACAGTTCCGGAATTCGATCGAGCAGTTGGCGAACGCCATTGGTGGCGCTTTGGCTGGGCCGCTGTCGTCGATGGTGAATACCCTGACCTCGGCGCTACAGCCTGTTCTGCCGGTGATCACGTCGCTTCTAGAAAAGGTCGGCGGCGTGTTCGCTCAGGTGGCGAATCAGGCGGGTCCGATTCTCGTTCCGATTCTGGCTCAGCTCGGTTCGATCTTGGCTCAAGGAATCGGACTGATCCTGCCGAAGATCGTCCAGCTGGCGATTTCGCTGTTTCACAGCCTCGAACCGATCGTGCCCGTGGCGCTGCGCTTCGGAGAAAGCATTCTGTCTGCTTTGCTTCCGGCGCTGACCAAGCTCGGCGGAATACTCGGCGGCAGCGGACTCGGTAACATTCTGCCGACGATCGCAAATCTTTTCGGGAGCATTGTCGGCGCACTAAGCCCGCTCGTCGAATTGGTCGTAAAATTCGCGTCAAATTTGCTTCAGACCCTGCTTCCGCCCGCGATTTTGATCGTCGGCGTTTTAGGTCAGCTCCTTCTGGCCGTGGCCCCGATTCTCGGCCCCGTGGGTCAGATCATCGGGCTTGTGGCGAATTTGGCGGCAATGTTCCTTGGCGCGCTGCTCCCCGCCGTGACGCCGATTCTGAAAATTTTGCTCGATCTGATCTCGTCAGTTCTTCAGCCACTGATGCCGTTGATCACGACTTTGGCCGGCATTTTGGCTGGAGCGCTCGCATTCGGCTTCCGCTTGCTGGAGCCGGTAATTCGCCTGGTGGTCGTAGCACTGCAAGGCATTGTGACGGTCGTTCAGAAAGTCATTGATGGAATTGGCTGGCTCGTCGGGAAAATCTCTGAAGGTGCGAGTGCGATTGGCGGGTTCCTGAGCAAGATCAACCCGTTCGCGTCGTTTCGTGGTCTTTCCGCAGAGGTTACACCGATGCTGAACTCGGCGCAATTCGGCCCGAAATTGCAGGCACGGATGGACGTGTCTCCCGGCACGTTCCGCGCGATTCCGTTCTCCGGCTCGGTCGGCAGCGCCAGCTTCACCGACACGGCGACCGACCTGCACCAGGCGTTGACCGACTTCGGCACGCAGCTCGGTGCCGCCGGCCGTGTCGCTCCGCCGGACCGGCAGCGCTCCGACGCCACGCCGGCCAGGCCCGCGCCGCAGATCACCGTCAACGCCAAGACGGACGCCGACCCGTACGAGATCGGCCGGGAGGTCGCTTGGCAGCTCAAGGTTTCAGGGAGGTAGACCCATGACTCACGGCCTGGCCGTGTCCGATCCGGACTGGGGACTGTACTGGCGTTCGGTCCGGATCGGCACTGAAGCCCCGTACATCCTCCAGGAGATCACCGGTCTACTGGATTCCCCTGACGTTCGGTCCGGGGACCTGACGCTTCTTCAGCGGGACGGCCAGGTCCCCGGCCGTGACTACCTTGGCGGGCGCACGATCCACGCGACAGCGCTCGTGTTCAACGAGGACCGGGCGGCGTTCGCGGCCGACGTCGCCCGCCTGGTCGGCGCGCTGACCTCCGGCGGCCGGGAGGAGCCCTTGCGGGTTGAGATTCCCGGCGTGGGCAACGGGTGGGTGTGGTGCTCGGCGCGGGTCCGCAAACGCGCCCTCAAGCTCGATCAGGATTATTACGGGGGCTTGGGCACCGTCGATGTGGAGTGGTACGCCACAGATCCCCGGCTGTACTCCGTCGCTGAGTCCACTGTAGACACTGCGGCGCCACTGCCTCCGGGCGCTGGCATGGCGTTCGATCTCGGGTTCGATCTGGCGTTCAGCCAAGGCGCGACGCCGGTCCGCTCGTTCGCCTCGGCCGCACCGCCGGGAACGGTGGTCAATCGGGCGATCATCGCCAACACAACGGGATCGACCTCCACGGCCCCGGTGATCGAGGTCTACGGCCCCGCCTCGGGAATCGTCGTGTCTGCTCCAGGGCAGAACGCACGACTGGAGATCCGGGACTCCTACCAGTTGCCCGCCGGCACGTTCCTGCGGATCGACACCCGGCAACGCTCGGTGGCCTGGGCCACCAGTCCTGACGATCCCGGCCAGTCGCTGTTTCACCTGCTCTCCCCCGGGTCGCTGTTTTTTGACTTGCAACCCGGCCCGAACACGGTCGTCCTCGCGGCGGTGTGCCCGCCGGGCGTGGACACCCCCGACGTCCGGATGACGGTCCGTTGGCATGACGCCTGGGTCTAGAGAAGGGATTTTCCTTGGCCACAGACGGAACTCTGTACTTCAGCCAGTCTGGTCACTACCCCGCCCAACAGTTCCGCGTCTACAACGCGCTGGAGACCGGGATCTATCGGCCCGGCGTGATCAACGCGGCCGGCTCGGAGCTGTGGGTCACCGGCACGGCCGGCTTCACGCTGTCGGTCTCTCCGGGCCGAGCCTGGCTGCCCGTCAGCGACCCCGCTCAGGGGCACGTGGAGGACTTGTATCTGGCCGACATGAGCGCGGGCGCGTCGGTGACCTTGGACGCCCCGGACGCGGCGCTTGCCCGTGTCGACACCATCGTCCTGCGGGCTGAGGACTCAGTTGACGCCGCTGGCGCTCACCGCTGCTTCGTGGCCGTCCTCAAAGGCGTCCCGGCGGCCAATCCGGTCCCGCCCCGCCCTGGGGCGCTGGAGGTCGCCCTGGCGGAGGTGACTGTGTCGTCCAGCAGCTCCACACCGCAAATCGACAACGGCGGCCGGCTCCACTGGGGCCAGGTGTCGCGAACCGGCCCGCTTGCCCGGCAGCAGACGACCAACATGCTCAACACCACGGCGGCGACCGCCAGCCGGGGCCACTACGAGGACGAGCTGCTCTACGACACCACCGGCCACTTCTTCCGGCGCTGGAGCAGCGGCACCTCCGCCTGGGCTCCGGTCGCGGCGGGTGCCCAGATCCTCAGCCGAGACGAGGAGCGCCAGGTCCACCTCACGCCCTCCGCTGTCGTCATCTTCTCCCGCTACCGGATCCCGGCCGCCTCGTTCGACCGCACAGGGCACCTGGTGTTCCACTGGAGTGGTTGGCACGCCCAAGAGCACGCCGCCACATACGCGCTGTACGCCAGGATGGAATCCGGCGCACCGCGCCAGTTCCTGACGGCGACCTGGTACGGCAACGACGCCGGAGTCACCTTGGCCATGGGCGCGGTGCTCACCATCCCCGCCGGCAAGGCACCGCTCATCGAGGCGGAGCTTCAGAACTCCAACTGGGGCACCACAAGCGATTTCGCGATCGATTCCCATTCGAACTGGTTGTTGCTGCCCGGCCTGGCGGAGCAGATCTCAGCCATCGACGCCTAGAAGGGGGCGGGTTGGACGTCCAGTACCGAGTCCTGTTCACCGCCCTCAAAACCGGCGTGCCCGTGGCGGAACTTCCGTGCAGTGACTTGAAGTTCTCCGTCACGATCACCGCTCCCGGCTCCGCCTCGTTCACCACGCCCTTGCACGGCTGGGATCCGGCGATCGACCTGCAAGAGCTCCTGATGCCCTTGCGGGCCGGCGTGTACGTGCTGCGAAACGGCTTTCCCGTGTGGGGCGGCATCCTGACGACCTGGACCGCTGACCTGTCAGCGGAGACGCTTTCCCTGGACTGCCAAGGATTGTGGGAGTATGTCAAAGGCTTGGTCCTTCAGGAGACCAAGGACTACCAGCAGGTTGACCAGGCGTCGATCCTCGCCGGCCTGCTCGGCGACGTCCAGAGCTTCTACGGCATGGCCCCGGACCGCGTGAGCGGGTCCACAGTGATCCATGGCGCACAGATCCTCAACTCCCAGCACCGCATCCCGGCCACTGGCCGGCTCCGGGACCGAACCTACAACGGTTACGAGACAAAGGATCTGGACAACATCGTCAGCGAGTTGTCCGCCGTAATCGATGGCTTTGACTTCCGGGTGGATTTCGAGTGGTGCCAGCACAACGACCCGAGCCGACCGGCTGTCTTCGGTGAGTGGTTCGTGAAGAACCACGTGCAGTTGATCTACCCGAACACGGGCTGGGTCTCGGACATCGTCCTCCGGCACGGCGACAACTGCGAGGTCGGCCAGGTTCGCGGTGATGGAACCGGAATGGCCACTCGGGGGATCGCTACGGGCGACGGCGAAGGCGATGACATGCTCATCGCCCGCAGCACCAACAGCGTGATGGAGAAGACGTTCCCGCCCTTCGCCCATGCCGAGTCCTATTCGGACGTCAGTGATCTGAATACGTTGCAGGACAAGGCAAATTTGATCACATCCATGGGCGTGACGCCGGTGGTCCTGCCCGAGGTCACCCTGCATCCGGACAGCTTCCCCTCATTCGATCAGATCCAGGTCGGCCGCGTGGTCGTCGTGGAAGCAGCATCGGGAGCGTTGGCGCTGTCCGACGCGTTCAAGGTCGTCCAGATCGACGTGGAGTTGACCGAGCCCGGCCAAGAGGTCATCAAGCTCTCGATGTCCCCATCATCGCTGCCGTTGTCGATTCTGCCGCCCTCGCTGGCGGCAGAGTTCCGGCGGACGCATCGGCGTCTGCTGGCCCTGGAGCGGTCCCGCCGGTCCACCATCTCGGGCTGAGACAACGCGCGCCCCGGAGCCGATGGCGTCCGGGGCGCAGCGGGGCACAGAAGGTCAAAACGCGTTACTCGGCTGGGTCTCCCCAGACCGACCGGTCCGCACGATCCACGCGCTTCGCCAGCGTGTTGAGGTCGTGGCCAAGCACGGCAAACGCATCGAAGGCTTTCTCCTGCGTGGCGTCGTGCCAACGGTTGGCCAACGCGAACATCTCCCGGGCCAACGAATCAAGCGACGGTGCGGGGTCACCGTCATCCGGTGCAGCGGCACCCTTCGCCGCCAGCCATGCACCTGGCGTGACCAGGTGGCCTACTCCCTCGATGGCGTCGTCCAACTGCTCCTTGAATTCACGCAGCGGCCGGACATCGTTTCGCACCGCCGCCGCGTCCATCCGACGAGCGATTGACGCAATCTCGTGACCGACCAGTGCCACGTTCAGTTCGTAGCCAAGGCGCATCGCGGGCGTGGCCGTCTCCTGCTCCCCACCTTCAGTCATACCCACACCGTACCCTTACATGAGAGGAATTCCGTTGCTGTCTAAGCTTTTTGGCTTCAGTCGCTCGATCGTGCAGTTCGCACCTTCGCTCAGACCCTTGTGGCCGTCCTCGGTGCCAACGGCGTCGGCCTGCTGGACGCGCCGTGGCCTGCGGCGCTGTCAGCGGCTGGCATGGCCGCTGTTCTGTCGGTGCTGACGTCGGTCGCCGCGTCCAACGCGGGCACCCCCGGCACCCCAGATCTCCTGAAGGCTCCCGCCCCAAAGGACTAACCTGGCGGCCGTTTTCCGTTGGCAGATAACGGAAACGCGCAACGCAACGAGCTAGCTCGCTGAACAAAGCCCCCGTCTGGCATCCCGCCGGACGGGGGCTTTCTGTCGTTCCGGACCGATTGGGGCCGGCCCAGGTGGACGACTCGGCCGCCAACTGGCTATTCAGCATCCATCCACGCAAAGAGCAAGTGCCGCGCACCCGCCGAACCTGCCGGGGCCTGCACATCGCTCAGGTGCCGGCCCAGCTGACGCTTCGACTCGCCCAAGATGGTGACACCAAGAGGCAACACCGCCCCCAACGTCTCGATGCTCACCCGCACCACGCACAACGTCTCAGCGTCGGTGAAGTCCTTGAACACCTGAATGTCGCGGTATTCCGGCAGCGACGTGGTAGCGCCGACCAACTGATAGGCACCACCCCCAAGCTCTCCGCCAGCCCATCCAGCGTCACGAAGGCGTGCTCCTCGCCGGTCTGGACATCCGTCGCCGTGTAGGTCGTCATGTCGCCAAGCTACCTTCCTGCGGGGAGGGTTCCCGACCGACTATCGGCCGGGGACCACTCGCTGTTTCCTTGGGCTATTCGGACCGGTAGTTGATGATGGCGCGTGCTGCCTGCACCTGCTCCCGGACCGCCTCCGGGACGTCCTCCCACGGCTGGTCGCCACTGGTCCACCGCTGAAGGCACTCCGGGTCCTTGCAGATCGCCGACCAGGCCCCATTGCCGCCCGTGATGATGAGCCCATGTTCGTGGGCCGCCCACCACGCCTTCCGCTCCCGCACCCACTCCGTGATGGCCTGCTTGACCTCCGGGGCGTCCACCGTCAGCGCGGGCCGGTCGGCGTCGTCCGGAAGCAGGTTCTTCAACGGCGAGTACTCCCACTTGCCCCGCCGGCCGAGGTGACCGACGAGGTTGTTCGCCCCCGCCCTCAGCTGAACGAGGAATCGCGCCGGCCCGCCCACGTTGAACGTCCACTGGGTCAGGTGCTCCCGGGGCTGGATCCGCACGACGTGGATCCCGCCCACGGTCATCGAGCCGTCCTCGGTCTCGTCCACTTCTGTTCCTCCCTGAAAAACACGAAAGGCCACGACCGGTCACCATGACCCGTCGCAGCCTTCATATTGGTCTGCTCCGCTACCCCGTAGCGGCTTTATTCGGTTGTGGTCGCCGGCTTCGCCGTGCGGAACTCATTTATCGCAGAGTTCCGCATCTTCGTCAAGAGTCATTCGGTCACGGGAAGCTCCGGACCCATGCCAACACCTCGGCGAGCGTCCACTTCGGCTCGTCCAAAACACCGAACTCTTGCCCGTGGACGTCCAGCCATTCCAGCACTTCCCGCGCCGTGCCAACATGGCGACTGACCTCGGTGAATTCGCAGATAACCAGACGGTCACCCGCCTCCATTTCCACGAGGCAGGACATGAGGTTCAGCCTCATGTCCGGCGATGTCGCGGCGTAGTCCGCGAACACCTTCACACACCCAGCAGCCTCCAACTTGTCCACTTGGTTCGGTGTTCTGCGGGTGTAGCCGTAGTCAGCCATGTCAGGCCCCTTCTCTTCGTTCTCCGGCGCTTCGTCAAGGTAGACCATGGTCGTCACACGCTTGGTCACGTCGGACAGTTCCCGCTTCTCCACCGCGCCGATCTGGGCGATAAGGTCGGACACCGCATCGGTTGAGAAGTTGTTCTTGAGCACCCGCATACAGGTGGTCCTGTTCATCCCGTTCGGCGCGACGGAGCGCAGATGTGCGGTCAGGGTCTCCTTGGCGCTCTCCCAACTGCGGTCCTTGGCCGGAGCGAGCTTCTTCGTAATGTACCGAGCAGAGTCGAAGGCGTACATCACGACTGCCCGGGCGGCGAGGAGATCGGCCTTAGTGATGGACTTCCGCTTGTTCATCAAGGCGTACGCGGCGGCGACCCGCAGCGTATGAGCGGCCCGCCGACTGGTGAACTGTTGTAGCATCTCCGGATCGTTCTCATCCACGGCGGACATCTCTTGGTACATGCCGCCGCCCCACGTCCGCTTCGCGGCGTCGCCGAGTTCGATGCGCTCGACCTTACGGGCGGCCCGCGCGGCGTCGGCCAGCTCGGCGGCGAGGTTCTGGGCCTCCACCTCCCACGCTGCCGAGTACTCCGGCCACGGCACCTCTTGCGAGCGATGCACGAAAAGAGGAAGAAACCGGTTGTAGGTACCGCCGGCCATGTCCCTGTTCTTGAGCCGGTCGCCGAACTCCTCCGGCGTGATGTGGCCAAGAACCGAGATGTGCGGAGCGGTCGCCCGCTTTGCCTTCTCCTTGGTGATCAGTGCGAGGTCCGAGCCGTCCCAAGCGTCCCGGAGCACGTTCCCCAGAGTTCCGCCCTTGGCCATGATGGAGCCGAATTCGGAGGAGATGACAAGAAGCCTCTTGTCAACCACGCCCGGGTCGGGCTCCTTGCCCATGATGATCTGCATACCGTCGTCAAGTTGAAAGTCCGCCTCAAACCCGCTGGCATCACGCACAGCGTAGATCAGACCTTCGCCCGTAGACAGGCTGGTCACCCTGCGGTCCTGCCAGAACCCCTCATCTAGGGCCTTGAGGAAGTCGCTCACGGCGGTGGTCGCCGTGCCCTTCTTTCCGTTGCCTGTACCGCCCATGAGCAGCGTCCAGACGTTGACCCGGTGTCGCTCCCGACCGATCATCAAGTGCGGCCCGGAGCCCACGACCGCACTGAACCCCGTGAGCAGGCTTCCGACCATTCCCATGATGTCGGCTTCAGTGGTCGGCGCGACGTGCTTCACGATCTTGCCGACGATCCCGTGGAACACCTCCTTTTCTGGATAGGGACGCCCTTCGGGCTGTTCAACCGCCTGCATTGCCACAGCCTCTCGCTTGTTTTTCATCGAACATGACAGTGACCACAACTCACACGGGAAGTGCATTTCTTTGTTGCGGCGATAGTAGCATACAAACTTACCTACTACGAAGTAGTATCAGATTCAACAACTTGCTCAGCTGCGCCCAACTCTTCCGGCTCGGCGAAATTGCCAAGCCCTTCCTGGGCCTTCTTCTCATCGATGAGGATCTCCCACACATCGGTGGAGTAAATTTTGAAGGTCACACCTGCATCAATCAGAAGCTTACGCCGCCCCTCGGTGTCAGACTTTGCCCACACATCGGCGTACGTCTGATCAGTCTCCTCAAGTCGATAGCCCGCCGCGCGGTACGGCTCCTTCTCCAGTTCAGTTCGCCTAGCAAGCAGTGCTCTCATCTGATCCCGATATCGACGCTCGTCCTGTTCGCCGACAATGAGGCCCATCTCCCGGTCTCCCCGGAGCTGGTCAATAATCCGAATCGTTCGATCCAGTTCCTCGGTGTGGTCCGCGCCAGGGACGAAGATCCTGACCTTAACACGCCGCTCTCCACGTTTCTCAAGGAAAGTCTGCTGTAGAAGCGCCTCTGCTTTCGCGTCCTTCATAGAAACTCCAGCACAGGGAGGGCCCGGACGAGCAGCGCACGCATAATACGCGTAGGTAACCTCTTCACCATCCGGCTTTGTACGCGTGTAGCTCTTTCGACTCGCGTTAGAGTCACACAATCCACACACGGCAACACCCAGGAGAGGAGACGTCCCGTAGGTTCGAACGTTAGTTCCCAGACGCCGCATTGCTACTGCCGTCTGGATCTCTTGCCAGCGCTCGGGAGTGAACGTGGGCTCCGCCATCTTAATCGGGTTGCCCATTTCATCCAGTCGCAGCGTCGGAACATCGCGGTTTTTATCCTGCCGAGGTCCGGTCTTCCACCCTTGCGTAGCAGGTGTTTCCATAAGACGGATCGTCTGGTTAATTATCCACTTGTCCCCACGCTTCTTATCAGGTGCACGCCGGTAGTCCCGATGCGTCTCCACCCCTTCAGCATTAAGCCAGTTTGTGATCCAGTTGAAACTCTTCCCCTCGTCAACGAGGAACTTTGCAATCTGATGTAGCACAGCCTGACGCGCGGGATCCTGCGCCAGTCCCCTACCTTTGCCACTGGGATGCGGGATTGACATAAACCCATCTGGCGTCGCAGTAGCTATTCGATCGGTGTGCCGCAGCACTGAGTGCGCGTCCCGCGTCCGGCTCTGAAATCGGCGCAATTCCCACTTGGCGAACATGCTGCCCATGAGTAGGAACATCTCGGCCATCATGCGAAGCATGGGATCGGCTTCCGGACGGAAGTCAAGGGTGATGCCATCGTCAACAAGGACCATTACCCGCTGCCGCTTTTCGCACCACCGAGCGACATCGACAGCATCACCGGGGTCTCGAAACCCACGGTCAATCTTCGACCAGATGATCACGTCCCACTCCGAGCCCCGTTGCTTGTCGTCAAGCCACGGCCCAAGGTCGGGACGCTGGAAGGGGCTAACGGTTGCCGAGACGTCCAAGTCCTCGAACGTGCCGACGATCCGTGCCCCCATCTCCTCGGCCTTGCGGGTACCCGTCTCGTGCTGAGCGATGTGCGAAACCTTCTCGTCGCCACGCAGCACGCTGACTCGGGCACCTACGATGGCCCTGAGCTGTCGGTTTAGGGGTCCAGGCTGTCGTTCTTGCATGTTGTGAATCTATCACCAACGGGTCACCGGACCAGATGACGACATCGCCGTCCAGGCCGGGCTTCAAAGAGCCGACACGGTCGTCAAGGCCGAGGATTCGGGCCGGGTTGGCGGTGATCGCGCGCAGCGCGGTGTCGCTGTCCAGGCCCTCCTTCACGGCCAACGTCGCCTGGTGCACCAGGAAGTGGATGGGCACCACCGGGTGGTCGGTCATGATCGCCAGTTCCACGCCGGCCCTGGCCAGGATGCCGGGGTTGCGCAGCGAGCGGTTGCGCAGCTCGACCTTGGAGCGGCTGGTGAACAGCGGGCCGATGATCACCGGGATGTTCTTCTCGGCCACCAGGTCGGCGATCAGGTGGGCCTCGGTGCCGTGGTTGATGACCAGCCGGTAGCCGAACTCCTCGGCCAGCCGGATCGCCGTGGCCACGTCGTCGGCCCGGTGCGTGTGCTGGCACCACGGCAGCTCGCGGTCCAGCACCTTGACCAGGATCTCGTTGTCGGCGTCCCGCTCGAACGGCTTGCCGTCGGCCGCCGCCGCGTCCCGCTTGGCCTTGTAGTCCTGGGCCTTGGTCAGCGCCTGGCGGATCACCGCGGCCACGCCGAGCCGGGTGCTCGGGGTGACCTTCTTGTCGCCGTACACCCGCTTGGGGTTCTCGCCCAGCGCGCTCTTCACGCTGACCGGCTCGCGCAGCACCATCTCGTCCACGGTGCGGCCCCAGCACTTCACGGCCACGGTCTGGCCGCCGATCGGGTTGCCGGAGCCGGGCTTGATCACCGCGGTGGTGACGCCGCCGGACAGCGCGTCGGCGAAGGCCAGGTCGCCCGGGTTGATGCCGTCCAGCGCGCGGAACCGGGCGCCGACCGGGTCGGTCATCTCGTTGGTGTCCTCGCCGGCCCAGCCCTCGGCCTCCTCGGACACGCCGAGGTGGCCGTGCGCCTCGACGAAGCCGGGCAGCACCCAGGCGCCGGCCGCGTCGACCACCTCGACCTCGTCGGGCACGTCGACGTCGGCATCGGGGCCGACGGCGGCGATCCGCCCGTCGATGATCAGGACTGTTCCGCCGTCGATGGGTTCGCCGTCGACCGGCACCACGTATCCGCCTGTGATCGCCACGTTCATGGTTCGCAATGCTAACGGTCTCCGGCGGCGAAACCAGGGTTACCTGGGTAGCAGTCCCCATCGGGCCGACCAAGCCTCACCTGGGGCGATCGTGATCAGGTCGACGCCGGAGTTGAGCGCGTCCGGCGGGCAGGTCATCGGCTCGATCGCGACGGCCCGGCCCCGGCCGAGGAAGTCGTTCGGCGTGTAGACCTGCACCCAGCGGAACGCCGGGTCGGCCCACACCTCGACGCCGCCGTCCGGACCGAGCAGCCGGTGCCGGATCAGGCCGTCCGCGTCCGGCTCGCAGCCGCCGAACGCGTCGTCCAGGTTGACGCCACGCAGCAAGGTGGGCTTGGACAGGTCCAGCACGGAGCCGGCCAGCGGGGTCTGCGGGCCGTCCGGGGTCATGGTCTCGGCACTCAGCGGCAGGCTGGTCGTCGCGGCCAGCTGGAGCGTGCAGTCGTCGGTCGCGGACCGGCCGGCGCGCGGATACGGGTGCATGCCGACGCCGAACGGCACCGGGCGGTCGCCCACGTTGGTGACGCCGTGCGTGACGGTCAGGCCGTGCGCGTCCAGCGCGTAGCTGATCGTCACGCGAAGCGGCACCGGCCAGCCCTGCTGGGCCGGCACGTCGACACCGAGCGAGATCAGCGAGCCGGTGTGGCTGATCACCTGCCACGGCAGTTTGCGCACGAAGCCGTGGATGGCGTTGCCGCGCTCGTGCTCGGTCAGCTCCAGCTGCTCGACGCCGCCCTCGAACGGCCAGCGGCCGCCGCGCACCCGGTTCGGCCAGGGCACGAGCACCGCGCCCGAGCCCATCGGCGGGTGTGTGTCGTCGGGGTAGCTCTCGACGTAGTCGACACCGTCGACGGCATAGGCCCGCAGGCTCGCGCCAATCTCGGTGACGACCGCTCGGGCCTGGCCGTAGGTGATCTCGAACTGCGCGCCTGTGGGACCGCTCACCCGTGCGAGCTTAGAGGTCCGACGCGGGATGTCGTAACGATCGGCTCACCGATCGGGGCCGAACTCAACACGGTTCGGCTTCACCCGACCGGCGTATCTAGGGTTGTGCTCGTGGCGATCAGCATTGTGGACGCACCGACGAACCTGGGCCTGCGCCCACCTGCGCCCGGAGTCGTGCCCGGCTGCGCGAAGGCGCCCGCGGCGCTGCGCGAGGCCGGGCTGGTGAACCGGCTGGCCGCCGCCGACGCCGGCGGGATCGTCGCCCCTCGCTACGACCTGGGCGGATGGCAGCCCGGTGACGGTGTGTTCCACGCGTCTCAGATCGCCTTGTACTCCCGCCGCATCGCCGACCGGGTCGCCGGCCTGATCGGCGGCCACACGTTTCCGCTGGTGCTCGGCGGGGACTGCTCCGTGCTGCTCGGCACCGGCCTCGCGCTGCGGGAACGGGCCATGGCCGAGGGCCGTCGCTACGGCCTGGCCTTCATCGACGGGCACAGCGACTTCCGGCACCCCGGCAACTCCACGTCAATCGGCGCCGCGGCCGGCGAGGACCTGGCGTTGGCCACCGGCCGCGGCCAGGCCGACGTCGCCGCCCGCCTGTTCGAGGACGCCGACGTCGTGGTGCTCGGCATCCGTGAGGACGACGAAGACCGGGCCGAGCTCACCGCCGCCGGCATCGGCCACCGGACGGCCCTGGAGATCCGCAAGGCCGGCGCGGCGGAGTCGGCCGAGTGGGCGCGGCGGCGGTTGGACGAGCTGGACGGTTTCTGGGTTCACCTGGACGTGGATGTGTTGGACCCGGCCGTGATGCCCTGCGTGGATTCGCCCGATCCGGATGGTCTGGAACACGCGGAGTTGGCGGAGTTGCTGGCCGGGCTGACCGTTGCGCCGGGCTGTCTCGGCGTTGAGGTGACGGTGTTCGACCCGGACCTGGATCCGGCCGGCGCGTATGCCAAGGCATTGGTGGACACCCTCGCGAGGGGCCTGGCGCCCAGGGTTTCCTGACCACGGCAAAGCGGGGTGGCCGCCGAAGCAGCCACCCCGCCTGTCATTCACGGCATCACCCGAAGAAGAAATGCCCGATCCGGTTCAGGCCACGCCCGATTCCCGTGCCGATCGCCCAGCCGACATCGACCGCACGCTCGAATGTCCACTGGTAGCCGCGCGTGATGGCGTGCTCGACCGAAAGGCACTTCTCGTCGAGGCTCGAACTGCCCTGTAGTGCGGCACACGCCAGGGACAGGCCGCCGGACGGCCCCACCAGGTTCGAAATCCAGTCCGCCCAGATGTCGAGCCGCAGGCTGCCCTTGAACCGTTCCCGCGCGGCGCGATTGCGAACATCCGCGGCGCGTTGCAGCATGATGCGCTGGGCTCGCCGCTGCGCCGCCACCGCCCGCTGGGCCATCTGCTTCCGGATCTGGCGGGAGGTGGGCTGCCAGCGGTGCTTGTGGTACCAGTGGTGGCTCCGCCGGTACCGCGTGCCGTCCAGGTCCGTTGCGTTGATCGGATTGGCGTTCACGTAGTCGTAGTCGTTGGCCGAACCGCCCTCGACCGGGTCGACCGACAGGAATCGGCCCACGCCCGGCAGATAGGGCCGAGCGCCCATCTCCACCAACGCCAACGCGCCGGCATGCTCGTACGGACGCTGGTTCTGGCCCAACCACCCGTAATCCATCTTGCCCGGCTGGTTGTCCGGCACCGCTTGCGTATCAACGGCTCCGGACGCGTTCAGTGCCTCGCCGAACGGGGTGTAGTACCGCAGATCACCGCTCTGCTTGCCGGCCGAGTCCAGCGTCAACACCAGGTCGCCACGAACCGACGGGGCGTCCCAGGTGTTCGAACCGCCCTGCACGGTGTACAGCACGCCACCGGGCAGGCCGATCGAGGTGCTGAGCACCTTCTTCGTGCCGTCCATGGTCAGGTCGGCGCTGTCCCCGTCACCGGTGTAGCCATACAGCGCGACACCGTTGGTGTCACCGGACTTGGCGTCCCGGCGCACGATCCGGTTGGTGGCGTCCCGCACGTAGCTCACGTCCGCGACCTGGTTGGGGTCGCTGCTCTTCGTGCTGGCCGTCAGGTGCCGGTCCGCGGCGTCGTAGCCGAGGTACGTGGTGGCACCGCCGGACACGAACTGCGTGGTGTTGCCGTGGCTGTCGTACTGGAAGCCGGTCATCGCGTTGGCGCCGACGGTGGCCAGCAGCCGGTCGGCGGCGTCGTAGCAGTAGTCGGTCTCCGCGGTGCCGCCGGCGGTCTGGTCGAGCAGCCGCATGCGGTTGGTGTTGAGACCGGCGTTGGCCTGCGTGCCGGTGGGGCACGCCGACGATGCCGCCGAGGTGAAGTCGTACGTGTAGTGGTGCCCGTTCACGTACGCCTCGGTGAGCCGGTTCGCCGCGTCGTAGCTGTAGTTCGCGCCGTCCGGCCGGGGATCCACGTAGTTGAGCGCCTCGTCGACGATGGTGCCGGCGGTCGACCTGGTCACCGCGGAGAAGATGACCTTGCCGTCGGCGGTGTGCCACTCGAGCGAGTTCGTCTCGCCGGCGCCGTTCTTGTTGATGGCGGCCAGCTTCGCGCCGTTGGCATAGTCCACTGAGGACAGTTCGCCGGCGTTGTCGTAGTGGGGAGTGGCCAGGACCGTCGACCCCAGCTGGGTGGTGAGCACCCGGCCGGCATCGTCGTAGGTCAGGGTGGTGACCTGCGGCTGGTCCGCGGCGTTGGGCGGCGTGACGGTGCTGGTCGACGGACGACCGGCCGTGTCGTAGACCGTGTCGGTCTTCACGCCGTTCGCGTCCGTGTAGGACACCGTGCGCCCCAACAGGTCCACGGTCGTCGTGACGGTGCCGGTGTAGTCCGACACCGACGACGTCAGCGGATCGCCGTTGACCGCGTAGTTGTACGTGACGGTCCGCGCGCCGACGGTCGGGTTGGCCGGGAACGTCTGCTGCGTGGTGCGCCCACGGGCGTCGAAGCTCGTGCAGATCCAGTCGCCGCTGGTTGCCTTGGCCACGACACGCCCGGATGCGTCGTACACCTGCTCGTCGGTGCGGGTGCCGCCGGTCGCCGGGGTCGCCGACGTGCTGAGCTTGGCCATGCCGCCCTGGTTCACCGCGGCGCTGCCGGCGACGCAGGGGTTCGCCCTGGTCTCGGTGTCGCCGTAATACGCGTAGGTGGTCTTGGCCCCGGTCGGCATGGTCTTGCTGGTACGCCGCAGATAACCGCTGCCGAGCGGCTCGTAGCCATCGACGCCGCCCAGGTTGAGCCCGCTCGGGTCGACCGCCGTCTTCGTGGCCAGCCCGTACATGGCATCCACGTTGCCGTCGCCGTAGCTGGTAGCGGTGCGGTGCTCCGGCACGCCGCGGTCGTCCGACTCGACGCTGCCGGTCGGCAGGTCGTAGCGCGGGCTGAGCTGCGCGCCCGGCACCGCCTGCTGCACCCCGGACGGCGTCGTCCAGTCCAGCTCCAGCTGCGCCCCCTGGTCGAACTCGTAGTACTCGACCCGGATCTTCTTCACCGAGTTGGCCGCGTCGCTGTGCACCGTGGCGGTGCGCAAGGCCGAGGTGTTGCGCCAGTCGTCGATGACGATCTGGTCGTCCACCCACACCCGGATACCGTCATCCGCCTGCAGCCGGAGCGTGTAGTCGCCGGCCTGCGGGAAGGTGATCTCACCGGTGGCCCGCAACGAGTAGTGGTCGGCGGGAATGCCGGCGGTCGGCGCGGCCGTGCCCCAGTTGCGGACCAGACTGCCGTCGCTGGTGCCGAGGCCGGTGGTGAACACCTTCGGCGCACCGGTCAGGCTGTCGTTGTCGTACCAGGCCACCGCCAGGCCGTTGAGGCCCTGGTCGTAGTCGGTGTGCTTGTGCGGAATCCCCCACTGGCACGTCGTCGGCAGCTGCCCGTTGAAGCAGGTGCCCGGCGCGGGACCGTAGGTGTCGGTCTCGCGGTCGGCGCGGTCGTACACCGTGGTCGACACGCGACCCGCGGCGTCGGTGCTGGTGAGCACCTGGTCCTTGGGGCTCCACGTCTGCGCGGTGACCTTGCCGGTGGCATCGGTCGAGGTCAGTGCCCGGTCGGCGTCGTCATACGTGACCTTGCCGGCGAACCCGGTCGCCGGCGACAGGCCGGTGACGTCGGTGAAGGTCTGCCGGTTGGCCGGGTCATAGCGGTAGCCGTGCGCTCCCCGGGTCGCGCCCGGCTTCGGCGACGGACCGGTGATGGACGTGGCCTTCGCCTTGCCGGTCGGGGTGTCGTACGCGATGTCGGTCAGGTAGTCCGGCCACCGGCGGTGCGTCGGGTCCTGGGCGATCCAGTCGTTGACCAGCGGCTGCCGCATCATGGACAGCTGACCCGTCGCGTTGTAGCCGTAGTCGCTGACCTCGGCGCCCGGGTCCTCGATCCGGGAGAGCCGCCCGCCCGTGTACCACAGGCGGGTTTCCGTACCGTCCCAATAGGACACTCGGCACAGCATCTGCGCGGGCGGCGTCGCGTCCGCGCCCTGCGGCGGCGTGGCGCCGCCGTAGCAGTCGTCGCCGGCCCGGTTGTAGTGCAGCACATGGGCACGGCCGCTGACCGGGTCCTTGATCTGCACGAGTCGGGGCGGCGTGCCGCCGTCGTAGACGCTCTGTAGGGCGGCCGGCTTGCGGGAGTCGGCGCTCGCGGTCTGCGAGCCGAGCTTGCCGTCCGGACGGAAGGAGAACACCGTCGCGCCCTCGGTCAGCACGACCAAACCGTTGGCGTCCAAAGTGAGCAGGCCGTCCTCACCGGCCGGCGCGGTGTAGCCGCCGGTGCTCTTCTTGGTCCACGTGTGCTTGGCGCCGGTCGCGTCGGTCAGCACGACGTTCTGGTCGGTCACCTGCGCCGTGCTGTAGGTGGCGCCGGAGCCGTCCAGGTCGGCGGACAGCGTCCAGCCCGGCGGCAGGGCCGGCACGTCGTTGGAGTACAGCCAATCCGCCGGCACGATCTGCGCCGGCACGGTGGTGCCGTCGGTGGTGCGGGCGAACAGCCGCATCATCGCGTTGCTGGTGATCTCCTGGAGTTCCACCTTGATCGGCACGCGCTGGCCGGCGGTGAGGGACACCCCGGTCGCCGCCGCCCAGTTCAGGTCGCTGACGCCGGTCGTGGTGTAGACCTGGTTGTTGTTGACCCAGATCTGCGCCGCGTCGTCGTGCACGCCGGCGAACTGGTAGGTGCCGGTGGTCGGCGCCTGGAAGTAGCCCTCCCAGCGGACCACGAAGTAGTCCGCCGCGAGCGCGGGCGGGAACGGCGAGCTGGTGCCCCAGTCCACGTTCACCTGCGGCTCGGTGCGCACGAGCACCGGCTGCTGGCTCGGGTTGATGATGCCGTTGTGGCTGAGGTCGTTGAAGTAGGAAGCCCGCAGCCCCTTGGGGTCGACCTGCTGCGAGTTGTACGTGAAGGTGAGCCCGGCGCTGCCGCCGACGGTGGCGAACGACGGGGTGGCCTCGGCGACGGACAGGTTGCCGTTGGCCAGGTTCACCGTCGCGCCGCCGTAGTTGTCCACAGGGGACGGTCCGTGTTCGCCGATGCGCTGGTCGACCTTGAGATGCCCGATCCACGACGGCGTCACCTTGGTGATGCCGGAATAGGCGGCGGCGTGCCAGGTGTAGGCCACGCCGTCCTGAAGCACGCCGGACGGCACCGTCCAGGTCGGCGTGTCGAGGCAGCCGGAGTCCACCACGACGCCCGACTCGGCGTCCGCGCCGGTGGCGACCCGGAAGCAGTACGTCACCTTGTCGCCGTCGGAGTCGCTGACCGGGTTCACCGCCAGCGTGGGCGTCAGCGAGGTGAGCACGCTGCCATCCGCGGGCGCGGCGAGCGTCGGCGCGGGCGGCGCGGTGCCGGTGTCCACGGTGAGCGTGGCGTTGAGGTGCTTGTAGCTCCAGACTCCCGGGTCCTCGCCGCCGGTGAGGATGAACGCCACGTTGTTGTCACGGGCGTCGACGCGGCCGCGCAGGAAGTTGGTCAGGTACGGGTGGCTGAAGGAGCCGACGTCGCCGACCAGCGCGCTGCCCAGGTACTCGCCGAGTGCATTGAAGTTGCGGTCGGTCGCGTGGTACAGGCCGCTGCTCCACGTCTTGATGGAGCCGGTGGTGTCGCTCTGCCGGTCCACGTCCAGCTTCGCGCCGACCACGGTCTTGCCCCACAGCGACGAGTAGTCGATGTAGAACCAGCTCCGGTTGTAGCTGTCGCCGCCGTTGAGGCTGTTGCCGATGCGCAGGCCGCAGTTGTCGCAGGTGTAGCCGTCACTGCGGTACGCGTGCGACTCCCCGACGCCGAAGGTGAACGTGGGGTCGACGGTCACCGGGTAGACGCGCTTGGCGTCGTGCAGCCACTTCGCATCGACGGAAACGGTGAGCCACCAGGCATTGCCGTCGCGCTCGAGGCCGTAGGTGCCGCCGGTGATCGCGGGCGCCTTGTCGCCGCCGCCCGACGAGTCCCAGGTCTCCACCGGCGGGATGACCAGCTTGACGTCGCCGTGCCCGTCGGTCAGCCGCACCTCGCCGGACTTGGTGTCCACGGCCGGGGTGAGGTCGCCGGTGTCGAGCCGGAACCGCCACGACGAGGTGGCCGGCGGCTTCTTCAGCTTGATGGTCTCCTTGACCTGGCCGGCCGTCACCTCGTAGCCGAGGTCGGTGCTCGGGGCCACGTCGGCGTAGCTGACGCCGTCGCCGGCGACCTTGGCCGCGGCCGGCGCCGCCTTGTCGAGGCCGAGGGACACCTGGTGGCCGTCGGCCGCCACCCGCAGCACGGCCGGGTCGGTCGCGTTGCCGGCCATCGACGGGGTCAGCGGGTTGCGGGCGGCGGTGGCCCGCTTGCTGGCGTTGTCGACGGTCAGCGCGGTGTTCACCGGCGTCCAGGTGCCGTCGGCCAGCTTGATGTTCAGCGGCTTGGTCGACTGCCGCACGCTGTGCGTGCCGTCCGGGTTGAGGTACTCCTCGGTGTACATCGTGCGCGAGATGATCTTCGACCGCTTCGGGTCGAAGTGGCTCTCGACGGCCTTGGCCATCGGCGTGAAGTCCGCCTTCGGCGCGGGCTTGGCCGCCGGCGCCGTCGCCGGGACGGCCGGCAGCACCGGTACCGACCTCGGGTCGATGGCCGACGACGGCGCGGCCGCGGCGACCACCGGCGGGAACACCGCCTCCGCCGACGTGATGCCGAGTGCGGCGACGGTGGCGACAACCACGCCGCCGACCCGCGCGCGGGTCCAGACGCGTCTTGGCGCGCCGGAACGATCAGGTTTCACCGAACCCCCTCATTCTCGTCGCACAGGCGTACGACAAAGGGAAGGTAAGGTAGGTGTTAACTCAGGACATTGAGAAAACGTTGAATCCGAGATCAGCCCGCTGTTCGGGCCCGGTAGCGCCACATCGCCGGCAGCAGGAAGGCCGCGATGGCGATGGCGATCAGCACCGCGACACCGCCGCCGGAGATGGCCACTGTAGTACCGACCGCCGCGCCGACGGTGCCGTGCAGCACGTCGGCCAGGCGGGGGCCGCCGGCCACGACAACTGTGAAGACGCCCTGCATCCGGCCGCGCATTTCGTCGGTGGCGGCGGACTGCAGGATGGCCCCGCGGAACACCATGCTGACCATGTCGGCCGCCCCGGCCAGGGCCAGGAACGCCACGGCCACCCACAGCGAGGACGACAGGCCGAGCCCGATGATCGCCACGCCCCAGACCGCGACGGCCACCCACACGGCGACGCCGTGCCGGGTGATCCGGGACAGCCAGCCGGAGACGAGCCCGAACAGCAGCGCCCCGAGTGGGATGGCGGCGAACAGCCAGCCCAGCGCGGGCCCGCCGCCGGGCGGATCCTGGAACGTCCGCTCGGCCAACTCCGGGAACAGCGCCCGTGGCATGCCGAACACCATGGCGATGATGTCGGCCATGAACGAGGCCAGCAGCACGCTCTTCGTTGCCAGGTAACGGAATCCGTCGATCACCGAGCGCAGGCCGGCACGGCGGCGGACGCCGTCCAGCGGCGGCAGGGCGGGCAGCCGGAACACGGCCCACAGCGTGGCGGTGAGGCCGATGGCGTCGATCAGGTACAGGGTGGACAGCCCCAACACGGGAATCAGCGAGCCGGCCAGCATCGGGCCGAGCACCGCACCGAAGGACTGCACGGTGGAGCCCAGCGCATTGGCCGACGGCAGCAGCTCGATCGGCACCAACCGAGCGATGGACGCACTGCGGGCCGGCATGTTCACGGCGAAGAACGCCTGCTGGAGGCCGAGCAGCACGAGCACGACGGTCACCGAGCCCATGCCGGAAAGCGCTTGCAGCCACAGCAGGATCGAGACCACGGAGATGCCGGCGTTGGTGATCAGCAGCAGCTTGCGCCGGTCCATCACGTCGGCGATGGCCCCGCCCCACAGGCCGAACACCAGCAGCGGCACGAGCGCCACCGCACCGGCCACGCCGACGTACGCGGACGAGCCGGTGAGGTCGTAGACCTGCTTGGGCACGGCGACGGCCGTCAGCTGGCTGCCGATGGCGGTGATGACCGTGGACAGCCACAGCCGGCGGTAGGCCACGACCTTGAGCGGCCGCGTGTCCAGCACCAGCTTGGACAGCAGGGCCCGTTTGGAGCGCGTAGGGGTCGTGTCAGCAGCCGTCACAGGTCGTTAGTTTAGGATAACTAACGACCCGGACGAGTGTGATGTTCTACGGAGCCAGACGCTCGATCTGCCACTTGTCGCCGACCAGGTGGAACCGCAGCCGGTCGTGCATGCGGTCCTGCCGGCCCTGCCAGAACTCGACCATCTCCGGCCGGATCCGCCAGCCGCCCCAGTGCGGCGGCACCGGTACTCGCTCGGCCTCGGCGAACTGCCGGTTGATGTTGGCCAGCGCACTGTCCAGTACGGTCCGGTCGCGCACCACCCGGGACTGCGGCGAGGCCCACGAGCCCAGCTGCGACCCGCGCGGGCGGCTGCGCCAGTACTCGGCGGTCTCGGCCGGGTCCACCTTCTCCACGGTGCCGCGCACGGTCGCCTGCCGCTGCATGGCCAGCCACGGGAAGGTGGCCGACGCGTAGCGGGTGGCCCGCAGGTCGTGGCTCTTGTTGGAGGTGTAGTTGGTGTAGAAGACCAGTCCGCGCGCGTCCAGTCCCTTGGCCAACACGGTGCGTGACGACGGCCGGCCCTCGGGGTCGGCGGTGGCCAGCACCATCGCGTTGGGCTCGGCCAGACCGGCCCGCGTGGCCTCGTCCAGCCACAGCCCCAGCTGCTCGTGCCAGGTGCCGGCTAGGTCGCTCTGACTCAGCGAGCCCTGCTCGTAGGACACGCGCATCGCGGGAAGCGCGATGTTGGTCTCGGACTGGGTTTCCGGCATAGCGGCCTCCGCGCGGAAGAGCACTCGTGGTACCAACCGTGTTCGTCGGAAGGTACGGGGTTTGTCGGCAAACCGGAACCGCTCGCGAGGTGACGGTGAACACCCGGCGAAGTGATCACGAACGGGAATTGGCCACGCAGCGGTTCTGCATCGTAAAAGTGATCAATTCAGAAGCGCCGTCCACTGTGGAAAGACGGCGCTGACCTGGCGGTCGTGGGGGCAGCAAGGCCGGGATGAGCGACCACCGCCGCGGCCAGTCGCCGCTGTGCCGTGACGGCATCGCCGGCCAACGCGGTCGCCAGTGAACCGCCCCGGGCCAACGGGGCCAGCGACCACCAGTCGTCACTGTGCGCAACGGCCGGGTCCTCGCCCCACACCAGCAGCTCGGTGGCCAGCACCCGATGCCCGGCCAGATAGGCGGCGCTGGCCGTCAGGGCCGGGTCGCCGATGTCGATCCGCTGCCGCAGCAGCGGCGTTTCACCGCGAACGACCTCGACCGTGCTGTCCAGGCTCCCGGGCTGTTCGCCGACGCGACCGAGCACCAGCACCTCGCGCAGGCGCAACCGGGCCGTGTCGGCCAGTCGTGCGGAAATCACCGAACTGTGTGACGCCCGCGCGGTGACGACCGTCGGTTCGGGCAGGAACTCGACCGTGGCGTTGACATCGATGTCGAACGTGATCGAAGCGTGGCTTCGCTCGCCGCCATGACCAGGCAGCGCGAGCGTGGCGGCGATGCCGCGCAGTTGGAGGTGTGCGCCCGGGCCGACGCGCACCTCCAGCGAGAGGTCGTCGCCGCCGAGGGTGCGGTGGCCGAGCTCACGAGGTGCACGACGGCGGTGTCGGCGCCGCGGCGCAGGAGACTTCGTTGCGGCAGCATGGTCAGCGGCGCGGCCGAGCGCAGTTCCGACAGGACGGTGCGGCCGCCGCGGAACTCGACCGTGAGCCAGGCCCGGGCGCGCATCAGGCCAGCTGCTTGCGCACCCAGTCGGCCACCTCGGGCGCGTCCGGAGTGCGGGTCAGCGACTGCGTGATCACCGGCAGCCGGTGGTTGCGCATCCGGTGCGCGTCGCCGGTCATCACGGCCAGGTCGGCGCCGACCAGCTCGGCCAGGTCGATCTTGTTGATCACCAGCAGGTCGGCGGTGGTGACGCCGGGGCCGCCCTTGCGCGGCACCTTGTCGCCGCCGGCCACGTCCACCACGAACACCTGCCGGTCGACCAGACCGCGGCTGAAAGTGGCGGTCAGGTTGTCCCCGCCGCTCTCGATGATCACGAGATCGAGCCCGGGGAATCGCTCTTCCAGCGCTTCGACGGCGTCCAGGTTGGCGCTGATGTCGTCGCGGATCGCGGTGTGCGGGCAGCAGCCGGTCTGCACGGCCTCGATCCGCGCCGGGTCGAGCACGCCGGCCCGCCGCAGGAAGTCCGCGTCCTCGGTGGTGTAGATGTCGTTGGTCACCACGGCGAGTTCGATCTCCTCGCCCAGCGCCCGGCACAGCGCCGCGACCAGCGCGGTCTTGCCGCTGCCGACCGGCCCGCCGATGCCGATGCGGACGGCGCGGCCCTCCATCGAGGCCTGGGCGTGGTGGTCGTGCACGGTGAACGTGGGGTCGAACGACACCGGGTGCTCGTGGTCAGCTGACAAAGAGACGCACCTCCTGCTGGTGGATCCTGGCGTGGTTGTCGGCGAACAGGTCCAGCGCGGGCGCGCCCAGCATGGGCAGCCCCTTGAGTGCCTCGCCGACGACGGCTTCGAGGTTCATCCGGGCCACGATCGCGTTGACCTGGAACGGATCGAGCCCGAGCAACCGCACCGCCGCACTGGCCGGTCCGCTGACCGACAGGTAGGCGGCGCACTCCGCCGCTTCACGGGCCGTTCCACCGGCGACCTGGACCAGTGCGCCGATGGCAATGGCTTGGTGAGGCTGGGAAAGCTCCTTCAGTCTCGGCGACGGCCAGGCCGCGCGGCCGGCCCGGAGCGTGCTCTTGCCTTGAGCCCGCGAGGCCGCACGCTGCGCCGGTGACGGCGTCCTCGCGTCCAGCTCAGCGTCCAAAGTGGACCAGTCGCTGTCGACCGCCGCGGCGGCAAAGGCCGCCGACACAAGGCCATTCGTCCGCAGCCGACCTATGAGGAAAGACTCCAGGCTGGCTTCGTCGGTGATCAGCCCGCGCGCGGCGGCCTCCTCGACGCCGCCGGAATGCGCGTGCCCACCGCCGGGGAACCGGGAGTCGGCCAGCACGAGCAGCACGGCCGACATCAGAACAGGAAATAACGTTGGGACATGGGCAGTTCCGTCACGGGATGCGGCTCGACCAGCTCACCGTCCACGTGCACGGCGAAGCTGTCCGGATCGACCGTCACACGGGGCAGGGTGTCGTTGCGAATCATGTCCGCCTTGCCGCGCCGCCGCGTGTCGGCGACCGGCAGCAAAGGCCGTGACAGCCCCAGCCTCTCGGCCAGACCGTCATCGATCGCCGCCTGCGACACGAAATGCACGCTGCTGGCTGCCGCAACCCGAGGCGCCGCACCGAACATCGGCCGGGCCAGCACCGGCTGCGGCGTCGGGATCGAGGCGTTGGCGTCGCCCATCGCCGCCCACGCCGCGAACCCGCCCTTGAGCACCATGTGCGGCCGCACGCCGAAGAACTTGGGCTCCCACAACACCAGATCGGCCAGCTTGCCCACCTCCACCGACCCGACCTCGTGGTCGATGCCGTGCGCGATGGCCGGGTTGATCGTGTACTTGGCGACGTAGCGCTGCGCGCGCTCGTTGTCGCCAAGGACCCCCCGGCGCTCCTTCATCACGTGCGCGGTCTGCCAGGTCCGGATGATCACCTCGCCGATCCGGCCCATGGCCTGCGAGTCCGAGCTGATCATCGAGATGGCCCCGATGTCGTGCAGCAGGTCCTCGGCGGCGATGGTGGTCGGCCGGATCCGGCTCTCCGCGAAGGCCAGGTCCTCCGGCACCGACGGGTTCAGGTGGTGGCAGACCACCAGCATGTCCAGGTGCTCGTCGAGGGTGTTCACGGTGTGCGGCCGGGTCGGATTGGTCGACGACGGCAGCACGTTGGGCTCGCCGACCACCTTGATGATGTCCGGCGCGTGCCCGCCGCCGGCCCCCTCGGTGTGATAGGCGTTGATCGACCGCCCGCCGATGGCGTCCACAGTGGACTCGACGAAACCGGCTTCGTTCAACGTGTCGGTGTGAATGGCCACCTGCACGCCGGACCGGTCGGCCACCCGCAGCGCCGCGTCGATCACCGCGGGCGTTGTGCCCCAGTCCTCGTGCAGCTTGAATCCGCCGGCCCCGCCGCGCAGCTGCTCCCAGAGCCCTTCCTCGCTGACGGTGTTTCCCTTGCCCAGCAACAACACGTTGACCGGCTGGTAGTCCATCGAGGCCAACATCCTGGCCAGGTTCCACGAACCCGGCGTCACGGTCGTCGCCTTCGTACCCTCGGCCGGGCCGGTGCCGCCGCCGATCAGCGTGGTCAGGCCGGCGGCCAGCGCCTGGTCGACCAGCTGCGGGCAGATGAAGTGCACGTGGCAGTCGATGCCGCCGGCGGTGAGGATCTTGCCGTTGCCGGCCACGATCTCCGTGGACGGGCCGATGACCAGCGCCGGGTCGACGCCGTCCATGGTGTCCGGGTTGCCGGCCTTGCCGATACCGACGATCCGCCCGTCGCGGATGCCGACGTCCGCCTTGACCACGCCCCAGTGATCGAGGATCACCGCGCCGGTGATCACCACGTCCGGCGCGCCGTCGGCGCGCGTGGCCATACCCTGGCCCATGGACTCGCGGATCACCTTGCCACCGCCGAAAACCACCTCGTCGCCGGAGCCCGCGCCCCGGCTGCGGTCCTCGGTGACCTCGATGAACAGGTTCGTGTCGGCCAGCCGGATCTTGTCGCCCGTGGTCGGGCCGAACAGCTCGGCGTAGCGGTGCCGGTCGATGCTCGTCATAGTTCCCCCGACCATTCCTTGCGCAGCCCCGGAACCACCCGCCGGCCGGCGATCGGCACCAGTGTCACCTCGCGCTCGACGCCCGGCTCGAACCGGACGGACGTGCCGGCCGGCACGTCCAACCGCTTGCCCCAGGCCGCTTTCCGGTCGAACTCCAGCCCCGGGTTGGCCGCCGCGAAGTGGTAGTGCGAACCGACCTGCACCGGCCGGTCGGCCGCGTTGACCACGGTCAGCACGGTCCGCTCACGACCGGGATTCAGCTCGACCGGCTCGTCGCCGGGAACGATCTCGCCTGGAATCATCGGGTCCTCACGCGATCGGATCATGCACGGTGACCAGCTTGGTGCCGTCCGGAAAAGTGGCCTCCACCTGCACGGAATCCAGCATCTCCGGAATGCCCGGCTGCACCTGGTCGCGGCGCAGCACCTGCCGTCCGCTGGCCATCAGCGCCGACACCGTCTCTCCGTCACGCGCCCCCTCCAACACGTGATCGGTGATCAGCGCGACCGCCTCCGGGTAGTTCAGCCGCACGCCGCGGTCCAACCGGCGGCGAGCCACGTCCGCGGCCACGTGGACCAGCAGCTTGTCCCGCTCGTGCGGCGTCAGGTGCATGGCAGAAGGTCTAACACGCGGTGACCGCTGCGCGCCGACCGCAACATGATGTTTACCTGCGATTGCCGATCGGCCGCGCGAGGTGCAGGGTTGCCGGCATGGAGGACGGATTCCGGCCAGGGCTCGAAGGTGTTGTCGCTTTTCGTACCGAGATCGCCGAACCCGACCGCGACGGCGGCGCACTGCGCTACCGCGGCGTGGACATCGAGGATCTCGCCGGACGGGTGACGTTCGGCAATGTGTGGGCGCTGCTCGTGGACGGCCGGTTCGGACCGGGCTTGCCGCCGGCCGAGCCGTTCCCGATTCCCGTGCACACCGGTGACGTCCGGGTCGACGTGCAGGCCGCGCTGGCCATGCTCGCGCCGATCTGGGGCTACCAGCCGCTGTTGGACATCACCGACGAGCAGGCCCGCGAGCAGCTCGCCCGTGCCTCCGTGATGGCGCTGTCCTACGTGGCCCAGTCGGCCCGCGGCATCGGCCGTCCGGCCGTGTCGCAGCGGCGGATCGACGAGTCCGCCACCGTCACCGAGCGGTTCATGACCCGGTGGCGCGGCGACCCCGATCCCGCGCACGTCAAGGCCATCGACGCCTACTTCGTGTCCGCCGCCGAGCACGGCATGAACGCCTCCACCTTCACCGCCCGGGTCATCGCCTCCACCGGCGCCGACGTCGCCGCGTCCATGTCCGGGGCCATCGGCGCCATGTCCGGGCCCCTGCACGGCGGCGCCCCCGCCCGCGTGCTGCCCATGATCGAGGAGGTCGAACGCATCGGCGACGCCAAGACCGTCGTCGCCGGCATCCTCGACCGCGGGGACCGTCTCATGGGCTTCGGCCACCGCGTCTACCGCGCCGAGGACCCTCGTGCCCGCGTTCTCCGCCGTACCTGCCGTGAACTCGGCGCCGCCCGCTACGAGGTCGCGAACGCCTTGGAGCAGGCGGCGTTGGCCGAGCTCCGCGCCCGCCGCCCCGACCGCGCCATCGAGACCAACGTCGAGTTCTGGGCCGCCGTGATCCTCGACTTCGCCGAGGTCCCGCCGCACATGATGCCGGCCATGTTCACCTGCGCCCGCACCGCCGGCTGGTGCGCCCACATCCTCGAGCAGAAACGCACCGGCCGCCTCGTCCGCCCCTCCGCCCACTACATCGGCCCCGCCCCACGCCGCCCCGAGGACGTCGAGGGCTGGAACACCCTCACCCACGCCTGACACCCCTCGAGCGCACCCCTTTTTGCTCTACCTGAGTGGCTCACTTGGTCCCAGAAGCCAAATGAGCCACTCAGGTAGCGAAAAGGGGTGCGCCGTTCGAGTGAACGGGTGGGGCGGAACCACTCTCTGAGGTGGAGTTTGGACGCGCTCTCACCCGCTAGCCTCCGTGAATGCGGGAGGGGAGGGCCGCCGCCAGGGCAGCGGAGGCGGTGGAGGCCGAGCGGCTGGCGGCGCTGATCCCGGAGGAACGGGCGCAGTATCTGGTGGAGGCCGCGGAGAGCTGGGCGGCGGCGGGCTGCCCGGAGAAGGCGGGCGCGCTGTTCGAAGCGGCGCTCTACGACGGCGGCCCGGTGGTGGGCGACGCGAGGACGTACTACGCGGGCTTCCTGTTCGACACGGGCTGCCCGGAGCGGGCCCTGCGAACCCTGGCCGAGGTACGCCACTCGGACGACCCCTTCGCCTTCGTGAGCGCGGGCGAGGTGATGGAGGAAGCGGCGGACCTGGACGGGGCGCTGAGCTGGTTCACCGACGGCCTGCGGCGCTTCTACCGGGCCTTCGGACCGGCGGACGCGGTGGACGACCCGACGCTGATGCAGCTGCTGACCAACCGGCAGCGGGTGCGCCGCCTGCTGGAACTGCCGCCGGACAGCTGGGACGACATCGCCAGCAGCGCCCAGGCCGTCCTGCTGGCCGATCTGACCGATCCGTGAGACGCAAAGTGTGGCGCGGAACACCCGGGCGTCACCTGGCGGACACCGGTTTGCAACACTGGGCCCCTCCCGGCAACGGCGCCGGCATTCCTTGCACTTGCTGACACGTCCCGGAGGCGCCGGCATGACGCAGACCGCAGATCCCGCCACCCTCATCCTGCCCGCCGAGCTGCGCCCGTCCGACGGTCGCTTCGGCTGCGGCCCGTCCAAGGTCCGCCCCGAGCAGCTGGCCCGGCTGGCCGAGTCCGGTGCCACCTACCTGGGCACCTCGCACCGGCAGAAGCCGGTGAAGTCCCTGGTCGGCCGGGTCCGCGCGGGCCTGCGCGAGCTCTTCTCGCTGCCCGAGGGCTACGAGGTGGTGCTGGGCAACGGCGGCACCACGGCCTTCTGGGACGCCGCGGCGTTCGGCCTGGTCCGTGAGCGCGCGCAGCACTTCACCTACGGCGAGTTCTCCTCGAAGTTCGCCACCGTGACCAAGGGCGCGCCCTTCCTCAAGGACCCGCTGGTGGTCAAGGCCGACCCGGGCGACGCCCCGGAGATCGCCTTCGCCGCCGGCGAGGGCATCGACCTGGTCGGCTGGGCCCACAACGAGACCTCGACCGGTGTCGCGGTGCCGGTGAGCCGGCCGGCCGGCTCCGAGGGCGCGCTGGTGGCCATCGACGCCACCTCGGGCGCCGGCGGCCTGCCGGTCAAGGCCGAGGACTTCGACGTCTACTACTTCGCCCCGCAGAAGTCGTTCGCCTCGGACGGCGGCCTGTGGATCTCCCTGATGAGCCCGGCCGCGCTGGAGCGGGTGGCCGAGATCGGCGGGTCGGACCGCTGGGTGCCGGAGTTCCTGTCGCTGACCACGGCGCTGGACAACTCGACCAAGGACCAGACCTACAACACGCCGTCGGTGGCCACGCTGTTCCTGCTGGCCGACCAGATCGAGTGGATGCTGGCCAACGGCGGCCTCGAGTGGACGACGGCCCGCACGGCCGACTCGTCATCGCGGCTGTACTCCTGGGCCGAGGCCACCGACTACACCACCCCGTACGTGGCCAACCCGGCCAATCGCTCGCAGGTCGTCGGCACGATCAACTTCTCCGACGAGGTCGACGCCGCGGTGGTGGCCAAGGTGCTGCGGGCCAACGGCGTCGTCGACGTGGAGCCGTACCGCAAGCTGGGTAAGAACCAGCTTCGGGTGGCCATGTTCCCGGCCATCGACCCGGACGACGTGACGGCGCTGACCAAGTGCGTGGAGTGGGTCGTCGGCCAACTGTGAAGCCCGTCACAGATCCAAATCACGGTCCGTAACGGTGAACCTCACGGCCCGATCATGCGTCTTACCTAGTAAATCCGGCAGGATCATGGTCGGATGTCGTTAGACTCGGCGCGCCTACGGCGTCAAGTAGGCGCGCCGATCTATCGTCGGTATGTGGTGAGGTGACAGATCGGGGAGGCCGTGATGCGAGCGCTGCGAGTCGTCGGACTCGACGACGACGGCACATCTGTCATCTGCGAAGACCCCGTTCGCGGCGAGCGCTACACCATTCCCTGCGACGAGCGGCTGCGTGCCGCCGCGCGGGGTGACGTGGCCCGCCTCGGCCAGATCGCCGCGGAGAACGACGTCCAGATGCGTCCTCGCGAGATCCAGGCCCGCATCCGCGCCGGCGAGTCGGTCGACCAGGTCGCTGCGGCGGCCAACATGCCGACGCACCGTATCGAGCGCTTCGCCTACCCCGTGCTGCTGGAGCGGTCCCGCACCGCCGAGCTGGCCCAACGCGCCCACCCGATCCGCGAGGACGGGCCGGACGTGCAGACCCTCGGCGAGGTGATCGCGCACTCCTTCGGCCTGCGCGGCCAGGACTACGCCGCGGTCAACTGGGACTCGTGGCGCGGCGAGGACGGCAAGTGGATCATCCAGGCGCACTGGCAGGCCGGTAGGTCGGAGAACCGGGCGCACTGGACGTTCCACCCCGGCGCGCACGGCGGCACCGTGTCGCCGATCGACGACCACGCCATCGACCTGCTGGACCCGTCGCCGAACCGGCCGCTGCGCACCGTGCGGCCGGTCACCGAGCTGGCCCGGCAGGCCCTTGAGCTGGAGCACCAGGCCGCGGCCACCCCGGCGCCGCCGGCGCCGGTCGTGCCCGAGCCGGCGCCGGAGCCCGTGGTCGCCCGCACGCCCGAGCCCCAGCCCGCACCGGCCGCAGCGCCGGAGCCGGAGGCCGCGCGCGTCGAGCCGCCGCTGCCTGCGCCCGCACCGGCGCCGGAGATCACCGATCCGGAGCCGGTCGAGCAGCCGCCCGCCGCGCAGGCGCCGAAGCAGCAGCCGGTGCCGCAGCAGCCAGCGGCGCAGTCCCAGCCCGATGCGCAGCCCGCCGCCCGCAAGGCGGAGGCCCCGCCGCGGCGCGGCAAGAAGAACCACCCGATCGTGCCGTCCTGGGAGGACGTCCTGCTCGGGGTCCGCTCGCAGCGTTAGGTCATAGCCCTTCGAAGGCCTGCCAGTCGATGCCTTCGCGCTCGCACCAGTCCTCCGCCTCCTGGCGGGTCAGCGGCTTGGCGTCGACCGGTCGGTCGACGCCGAGCCGCGTCCAGCCGTCCGGCGCCAGCAGGTAGAGCTCGCGCTGCTTGCGGGCCAGCAGTCGCCCGTCGGGAAACGCCATCGTCGGCTCCGTGCGCAGGTAGTGCACGGACTCGGGTCGCGTCATGTCTGCATCATGCGCCGGATTCCCGCGCGCCGTCGAGCCGTGTGACCAGCCACAACGGTCTTGACCTCCAGCGCGCTGGAGCTAGCAGGCTGGCGCTGGCAAACCGAAGTGCGAGGCCCCGCCCCTGTTTCGCCCGGCAAGGGCGAGGCAGGGGTCACGAGGGGCCGAGCCGCGACGCCGAAGGCGGCGCCAACAAGCACAGAAAACCAGTCGTCGGTTGTCAGGGGTCCTACGTATGGTCGAGGTGAAACTCGAAGGGGGATTGTCGAATGAGTGACGACGGAGGCCAGTCCGTCACCCACCGCTCATCCTTCGCCACGCTGCGCAGGCTGTGGCCCTATGTGCGTCCGGTGCGGCTGGAGCTGTTCGCCTCGTTGGCGGCGGCGCTCGGCGCGATGTTGGCCGGACTGTCCATTCCGCTGGTCATCCAGCAGATCATCGACGGCCCGGTGGCCCGCGGCGAGCTCTCGGAGCTGCCCTGGCTGGTGGGCCTGGTGCTGGTCCTCGGCGTGATCGAGGCCCTGCTGTTCTACGCGCGACGCCGGCTCAACGTGCGGCCGAGCACCACGGTCGAGATGCGGCTGCGCGAAGACCTCTACCACCAGCTGCAACGGCTGCCGGTGGCGTTCCACGACAAGTGGCAGTCGGGGCAGCTGCTGTCCCGCGCGGTCAACGACCTGAGCACGCTGCGCCGGTTCATCGCGTTCGCGTCGATCTTCCTGGTGGTCAACGCGACCATCCTGGTGGTCGGCGTCGGCGTGCTGCTCACGCTGTCGCCGCTGCTGGGCGTGGTGGTGATCGCCTGCGGCGCGCCGCTGATGGTGTTGTCGTACCTGTTCGAAACCAAGTACAAGGTCTACGCCCGCCGGGCCCAGGACCTCCAGGGCGATCTGGCCAGCACCGTCGAGGAATCGGTGCTGGGCATTCGTGTGCTCAAGGCCTTCGGCCGCGGCCGCGACATGACCAGGTCGTTCATGGCGCAGGCGCGTTCGCTGCGCGGCGCCGAGCTGAACAAGGTCCGCGTGATGGCGGCGCTGTGGGCGGTGCTGGTGAGCCTGCCCGAGCTGGCCATCGCCGGGCAGCTGGCCATCGGCGGCATTGGCATCGCCAACGGCAGCCTGACCGCCGGCACGCTGGTCGCGGCGATCACCGTGAGCACGTACCTGCGCTGGCCGTTCGACTCGATCGGCTGGCTGCTGGCCGAGACCAACATGGCGGCGTCGGCGTGCGACCGGTACTGGGAGGTCCGCGACGAGATCAACCCGATCGTCGAGCCGGCGCGTCCCCGGGAGCTGCCGGCGAACGTCCACGGGCACCTGGTGTTCGAGGACGTGCACTTCGCCTACGACGGCGGCACGCGCGAGGTGCTCAAGGGCATCGACCTCGACGTCCGTCCCGGTGAGACGGTGGCGCTGGTCGGCGGCACCGGCTCGGGCAAGACGGCGCTGACCGCGCTGGTGGCCCGGCTGGCCGATGTCACCGGCGGCCGCGTCACGGTCGACGGCATCGACGTCCGCGAGCTGCGGATGGACGACCTGCGGCGGGTCGTGGCCACGGCGTTCGAGGAGCCGGTGCTGTTCTCGGCCAGCGTGCGGGAGAACGTGGCGCTCGGTGCGCCGGACGCGACCGACGACGACGTGCACGAGGCGCTGCGGGTGGCCCAGGCTGAGGAGTTCGTCGAGAAGCTGCCGTGGGGCATCGCGACCCGGGTCGGCGAGCAGGGCCTGTCCCTGTCCGGCGGCCAGCGGCAGCGGCTGGCCCTGGCCCGTGCCGTGGTCGGCAAGCCGGCGGTGCTGGTGCTGGACGATCCACTGTCCGCTTTGGACGTTCACACCGAGGGCGAGGTGGAGCGGGCGCTGCGGCGCGTGCTGCACGACGTGACGGCGCTGGTCGTCGCGCACCGGTCGAGCACGGTGCAGCTGGCCGACCGGGTGGCGATGCTGGTGGACGGCCGGATCGCCGCCGTGGGAACGCATTCCGAGCTGATCGCCGGCAACGCCGAGTACCGGCGACTGCTGTCCACATTGGACGAAGACGAGGACGAGGAGGTGGCGGTCTGATGAGCGCGCCGACCACGGCGAAACCGACCGCCACCGACTGGCGCGGCGTCGCCGCCGAGGACATCGAGAACGTCGACAAGGTCGTGACGGCCCGCTTGCAGGCCCGGTCGCGCCGGCTGTTGACGTCGCTGCTGCGGCCGCACCGCTGGGCCGTCGGCCTCGCGCTTGTGTTCGTGCTGCTGGAAAACGGGGCTCAGCTGGCCGGGCCGCTGCTGGTCGCGGCGGCGATCGACAACGGCGTGTCCGGCGTGCTCGCCGGGCATCCGGCAACGCTGGTCTGGTGCGTGCTCGGCTATGCCGTGTGTGGGCTGGCCAGCGCCGGCGCCAAGTTCTCGTTCGTGCGGCTGTCCGGCCGGATCGGCCAGGACCTGCTGCTGGACCTGCGGCACCGGGTGTTCCGCCACGTGCAGCGGCTTTCCCTGTCGTTCCACGAGTCCTACACCTCAGGCAAGATCATTTCGCGGTTGTCCTCCGATGTGGAGTCCATCGACGACCTGCTCGACATGGGTCTCGACGGCCTGCTCAGCTCGCTGTTCACGGTGGTCGGCGTCGCCGTCACGCTGCTGATCCTCGATCTGCGGATGGCCCTGGTGGTGCTGCTCGGCTTCATCCCGGTGTACCTGGTGGCGCGCTGGTTCCGGCGCAGCTCGCACAAGGCCTACCGGGCCACGACCACGGCCGTGGCCAAGGTGATCGTGCAGTTCGTGGAGACCATGAACGGGATCCGCGCGGTGCAGGCCTACCGCCGGCACGGCCGCAACGAGGAGATTTTGCACGAGGTCAACGTGGAGTACCGGGACGCCAACAACCAGGCGTTCAAGGTGATGTCCCGGTTCACCGCGACCGTGCGGCTGGTCGGCAACGTGACCATGGCCGTGGTGCTGGCGTGGGGTGCGCTGCGGGTCGTCGACGGCACGCTGCAACTGGGTGTGCTGGCGGCGTTCACGCTGTACCTGCGCCGGCTCTACGACCCGCTGGACGACCTGGCCATGTTCGCCAACTCCTACTCGGCCGCGGTGGCCGCGCTGGAGAAGATCTCCGGCGTGCTGGAGGAGGAGCCGTCGGTGGCCGAGCCGGCCGAGCCGACGTCACTGCCCCGGCAGGGACGGCGCGGCGATCTGCGCTTCGACGGCGTGGAGTTCCGCTACGGCCCGGACACCCCGGTGGTGCTGCCGGAGTTCGACCTGCACGTGCCGGCCGGGCAGACCATCGCGGTGGTCGGCGCGACCGGCGCCGGCAAGTCCACTCTGGCCAAGCTGGTGGCCCGGTTCTACGACCCGGCCAAGGGCACGGTGTCGCTGGACGGCGTGAACCTGCGGGATGTGGCCGATGTCGACCTGCGGTCGGCGGTGACCATGGTGACGCAGGAGAACTTCCTGTTCGCCGGGTCGGTGGCCGACAACATCGCGATGGGCCGGCCGGACGCCACCGCCGACGACGTGCGGCGGGCGGCGGCCGAGGTCGGGGCGCACGAGTTCATCAGCGCCCTGCCCGAGGGCTACGACACCGACGTGCGCAAGCGCGGCGGCCGGCTGTCGGCCGGCCAGCGGCAGCTGGTGGCGTTCGCCCGGGCGCTGCTGGCCGATCCGTCGGTGCTGGTGCTCGACGAGGCCACGTCCAGCCTGGACGTGCCGACCGAGCGCGCGGTGCAGGCGGCGCTGGAGACCGTGCTGGCCGACCGGACGGCGATCATCATCGCCCACCGGCTGTCCACCGTGCTGATCGCCGACCGGGTGCTGGTCGTGGACAACGGCCGCATCGTCGAGGACGGCTCCCCCGCCGACCTCATCGGCCAGTCCGGCCGTTTCGCCCGCCTGCACAAGGCCTGGCTCGACTCCCTCGCCTGAACCCCCGCGAGTCCCGCCCACAGTCACACCGAACTGCATGAATCCGTTTCATGCAGTTCGGTGTGACGCTAAGCGGGACTCGCGGGGGTTCAGGTGGTTGGGGGCCGAGGAGGCTGAGGAGCAGGACGCACCAGGCCAGGCCGAGGCCGGTGGTGACGCCGAGGGCGACCCAGCGCCAGACCGGCACGTCGCGGGCCAGCCAGACCGACGGCGACAGGCCGCCGATGATGACCACGTTGGCGATCACCGCCAGCCACAGGCTGGCCTGGGCCAGCGCGAACGACAGGGTCGTGACGGCCACGGTGATCATGCCGGCGACCACGATCGTCACCGTCAGGCCGGTGGCCCATGGCGTCGGCTCCCGCGGCGGGAAGTCCTCGACGACGTCCTCAGCGGGCCCCTCGGCCGGCGGCTCGGCGACGACCGCCGGCTCCACCTCGTACATGCGACCGGACACCGGGTCCGCGTAGTCGATGGGCAGCCCGAGCTCGGTGGCCAGGCGGCCGGCCAGCTGCCGACCCCGCCGGGTGACCAGGTCGCCGGCCGTGCCGCCGACCGGCTGGTGGTCGTTGGGGACCAGCGCCCGCGCCACCTCGGCCCACTCGTGCAGCGCGGCGGCCAGGTCGGACGGCAGCGCCAGCGAGCGGGGGTCGACCTCACGCAGCTGCGTGCCGTCGTGGCCGACGAGCACGGCCTTGCCCGCTCGCGCGTGAAGCTGCACGATCGTCTCCTCCGACCCGTCGGCGCCTGCCTGGTCGACGGTACTCACGACACCCCCAGCGCGTGAAACGCCACGGCGGCCGCGGTGGCGACGTTCAGCGAATCCACACCCGAGGCCATCGGGATCCGGACGGCGATGTCGGCCGCGTCGATGGCCTCATCGGTCAGACCGGGCCCTTCGGACCCCAGCAGCAAAGCGACCTTCTCGCCGGCGAGCTTGCACTCGCGCAGGTCGACGGCGTCAGCCCGCGGTGTCAACGCGGCGACGGTGAAACCGTTGGCCCGCAACAGGTCCAGCCCGGACGGCCACGGCCGCAGGTCGGCGAACGGCACGCGCAGCACGTGTCCCATCGACACCCGCACGCTGCGCCGGTACAGCGGATCCGAGCAGCCCGCGCCCAGCAGCAGGCCGTCCACACTCAACGCGGCGGCGTTGCGGAACAGCGAGCCCAGATTCTCGTGGTCGCCGACGCCTTCCAACACGGCCAACATCCGTGCGTTTTCAACCAAAACCGCCGGATCGGGCTGCGGCGCGCGGTCGGCCGCCGCCAGCACTCCCCGGTTGAGATGGAAACCGACCGCCTGAGCCATCACGTCAGCGGAGGTCACATAGGCCGGGCCGTCGAAATCGCCCAGATCGGGGACCAGCTCCTCGATCCGACGGCGGACACCGAGCAGGCCGCGCAGCGGGTACGGGGAATCCAGCAGCCTGCGCACGACGATGACCCCCTCGGCGATCACCAGGCCGCGCCCGCCCGGCCGGTCCGGCCGCCGATCGGCGGTGGACAGGTCGCGGAAGTCGTCCAGCCTGGTGTCCGACGGGTCGTCGATCTCGATCACCTGCGGCACGTCGTGCAGTGTCTCACTGTTCGGCCATACCATGTTTTCCGTTCGCCAGGAGTGGTAATCCCAGGCCTCCTACCAGCGCATTCTCACCGGAAGTTATGCCAATGTGACAGAGAGCACCGATTTGGCCGATGGGCAGGGTCAAACCCGCTGTGTCACCGTGGGCATTCGCTTCAGGCGCTCGGGGAACCCGGGCAGACCGAAGTGGGAGGCGGCATGGGCAAGGACGTGTCCGACCGAACATTCAGCCGGGAGGACCGCCAGCGTTACCGCGAGAAGGTGCAGCGCTGTCTGGACGCGTTGGCCAGGATGCTCACGGATGACGTGTTCTCGTTCCCCCAACAGCAGATGGGGCTGGAGATCGAGCTGAACCTGGTCGACGAGAAGCTGCGGCCGGCGATGGCGAACTCCGAGGTGCTGGAGAAGATCGACGATCCCTCCTTCACCACCGAACTCAGCCAGCACAACCTGGAGATCAACGTGCCGCCCCGGCCGCTGGCCGGGAACGAGGCGGTTGACCTGGAACGGGAGCTGCGCACCACGTTCGACAACGCCGACACCAAGGCGAAGGACGCGGGCGCGGCGATCGTGCTGATCGGGGTGCTGCCGACGTTGCGGCGCGAGCACTTCGACCCGCGCTGGCTGACCAGCAACCGGCGCTACACGGTGCTCAACGACGAGATCTTCGCCGCGCGGGGCGAGGAAATGGTGCTGCACATGGAGGGTTCGCCGATGCCGGGCGGCGAACCGGAACGGCTGCGCAGCTACGCGGAATCCATTCTGCCGGAAGCCGCGTGCACCTCCGTGCAGCTGCATCTGCAGGTGCAGCCGGACGATTTCGCCGCGCACTGGAACGCGGCGCAGTGCCTGGCCGGCGTGCAGGTGGCGCTGGCCGCGAACTCGCCTTTCCTGCTGGGCAAGGCGTTGTGGCACGAGACCCGGATACCGCTGTTCCAGCAGGCCACCGACACCCGGCCGCAGGAGCTGCAGAACCAGGGCGTGCGGCCGCGGGTCTGGTTCGGCGAGCGCTGGATCACCTCGATCTTCGATCTGTTCGAGGAGAACGTGCGCTACTTCCAGGGCCTGCTGCCGGTGATCGACGACGAGGACCCGATCGCCGAGCTGGCCGCGGGGCGGGCGCCGCAGCTGTCGGAACTGCGGCTGCACAACGGAACCGTGTGGCGGTGGAACCGCCCGGTGTACGACCTGGTCGACGGCGTGCCACACCTGCGGGTGGAGAACAGGGTGCTGCCGGCCGGACCGACCATTGTGGACGTTCTCGCCAACGCCGCGTTCTTCTACGGCGCCCAGCGGGCACTGGCCACCCAAGAACGTCCATTGTGGACGCAGATGTCGTTCCAGGCGGCCGAGGAGAACCTGTACTCGGGCGCGCGGCACGGCATGGGCGCCCAGCTGTACTGGCCCGGCATCGGCTGGGTGCCGCCGGACGAGCTCGTGTTGCGACGGCTGCTGCCGATGGCCCACGAGGGCCTGCGCGAGCTGGGCGTCGCCGACGCGGCGCGGGAGCGCTACCTCGGCATCATCGAGCAGCGCTGCGTGGCCCGCCGCACCGGCTCGTCCTGGCAGCGGGAGACCGTCGCCCAGCTCGAGCAGCGCGGCGCCGACCGCGAGTCGGCACTGATCGGGATGCTGCGCCGGTACATCGACCTGATGCACGCCGGCAACCCGGTGCACACCTGGCCGGTCTGGTAGCCCAAAGTCCTAGTTGCCACTATCTGGCAATTGCTAGATAGTGGCAACTATGGCCCAGTACGTACTGCCCGACCTCGACTACGACTACGGCGCGCTCGAGCCGGCGATCATCGGCGAGATCAACGAGCTGCACCACGGCAAGCACCACCTGGCGTACGTCAAGGGCGCCAACGACACCATCGAGCAGATCGACGAGGCCAGGGACAAGGGCGCGTTCGGCTCGATCGTCGGACTGGAGACCACGCTCGCGTTCCACCTGGCCGGCCACGCCCTGCACCAGGTGTGGTGGAAGAACCTGAGCCCCGAGGGCGGCGACAAGCCGACCGGCGAGCTGGCGGCGGCGGTCGACGAGTTCTTCGGCTCGTTCGACGGCCTGCGGGCCCAGCTCAACGCGGCCGCGGGCAGCATCCAGGGCTCCGGCTGGGGCATCCTGGCCTGGGAACCGGTCGGCCGTCGGCTGATCACCCAGCAGCTCAAGGACCACCACAGCAACCTGTCGATCGCCACCACGCCGCTGCTGGCCTTCGACATCTGGGAGCACGCGTACTACCTCCAGTACCGCAACCTGAAGGCGGACTACATCTCCGCGCTGTGGAACGTCGTGAACTGGACCGACGTCAACGCGCGTTTCGAGGCGGCCCGCGCCGGCCAGAACGGCCTGCGGCTGGCCCCCTGAACCCGGCAGTGGATGCTCCGACAAGCCGAGCTGCCCGGAAAGCCCGAGGCCCCGTCGTATCAGCGACGGGGCCTCGGCGCGTTCAGGCGGTGTAGGCCTGCACCGAGGTCGTGAGCCTGGTCAGCAGGTCCCGCAGCACGCCGAACTCCTCTTCCTTGAGGCCCATCGCAGTGCCGATCACCGGCGGCACGGACAACGCCCGGTCGCGCAGCGCCACGCCCTCGTCGGTCAGCGCGACGGCGACCGACCGCTCGTCGTCGGCCCGCCTGGTCCTGCGCACCAGCCCGTTCGCCTCCAGGCGCTTGAGCAGCGGCGACAGCGTGCCGTAGTCCAGCTGCAGCGCGTTGCCGAGGTCCTTGACCGGGCTGGTGCCGTGCTCCCAGAGCACCAGCAGCACCAGGTACTGCGGATAGGTCAGCCCCAGCTCGTCCAGCATCGGCCGATAGAGGGCGGTCACCGATCTGCTGGCCGCGTACAGCGAGAAGCACAGCTGATCCTTCAGCAGCAAGGGGTTGTCCGTGTCTTCCATGCCACAATCATAACTTGTCAAACTAAGTTGTGCACGATCTAAGTGGGCACTAGTGTTCTCGACATCAGGGACCGAGCAGTAGGAGGAAGCCATGAGCGTCGTACTGGAGCCGGCCGCCAAGGGATTCGCCGAGGCCACCGCCAACCCGCCGTACCTGTTCGACCTCGGCCCGGTCGAGGGTCGCAAGGCCGTCGACGAGGTGCAGTCCGGGCCGATCGACAAGCCCGAGGTCGACGTGGAGGAGCTGACCGTCGACGGCGTGCCGGTGCGGATCACCCGACCCGTCGGCGCCACCGGCCTGCTGCCGGTGATCATCTACATCCACGGCGCCGGCTGGGTGTTCGGCAACGCCCACACCCACGACCGGTTGGTGCGCGAGCTGACCGTGAAGACCGGGGCGGCCGTGGTGTTCCCGGAGTACAGCCTGTCCCCCGAGGCCCGCTATCCCGTGGCCATCAACCAGAACTACGTCGTGGCCAAGTGGGTCTTCGAGCACGGCGCCGAGCGCGACCTCGACCCGGGCCGGGTCGCCGTGGCCGGCGACTCCGTCGGCGGCAACATGACCGCCGCGCTCACGTTGATGGCCAAGGAGACCGGCGAGTTCTCGTTCAAGCAGCAGGTGCTCTTCTACCCGGTCACCGACGCCGCGTTCGACACCGAGTCGTACCACCAGTTCGCCGAGGGCTACTTCCTGCGCCGTGACGCCATGCAGTGGTTCTGGGACCAGTACACGACCGATCCGGCGCAGCGGGCGGAGATCACCGCCTCCCCGCTGCGGGCCACCGTGGAACAGCTGCGCGACCTGCCGCCGGCGCTCGTGATCACCGGCGAGGCCGACGTGCTGCGGGACGAGGGCGAGGCCTACGCGGCCAAGCTGCGCGAGGCCGGCGTGCCGGTGACCGCGGTGCGCTACGCCGGCGTGATCCACGACTTCGTGATGGTCAACGCGCTGCGGGAGACCCACGCCGCCGAGGCCGCGATCAACCAGGCCGCCGCGTTCCTGGCGCGCGCCCTTGCGTGAGACGCGAAGAGGCCCCGGGTCTGCCGGACCCGGGGCCTCTTCTGTTCCCGAACTGACTGCCGCTCCCACCACGAAGCGGTTGAGCTTAGGTTAGCCTTACCTTGGCTATCGGTCAAGCCCGGCGCACTCTGCCCAGCGCCACCAGCTCGACCACGATCACGATGGCCAGCGACTCCACCGCCAGCAGGCCGAGCAGCACGACCAGCTGCAACGCCCCCGCCAGCCATACTGGCGAGCCGCCGAGCAGCATGCCGACAAATGCCCCCGGAAGAGTGACCAGGCCGACCGTCCGGGTCTGATCCAGGGCCGGCAGCAGGGCGTCGGCCGCCGGCTTGCGCACCAGCTCCCTGATCGCCACCGGCTCGGTGAACCCCAAGGCCAGCGCCGCCTCGTACTCCCCGTGCCGCTGCTTGAGGGTGTCCAGCACGCGGCGTACGGACAGGGTCGTCGCCGTCATGCCGCCGCCGATCAGGATGCCGCCCATCGGCACCAGCGCGATGCCCGTCGCCGGCAGCAGGCCGGTGCCGAGCAGCAGCGCCAGCGCCGGGATCACCCCGGCCACGATCGCCAGCCCCACCCAGGCGCCCCGCCAGCCCACGCCGGTTCTCGCGGCCGACGTCGCCGTCGCGACGGTGGCCATGAGCAGCAGAAACGCCCCGGTCAGGCCGAGCGAGGCCAGCACTCCCGTGATCACCGCCGAGACGACGGCCAGCTGGAGCACGGCCCTGAGCGCCGCGAAGACCACCGGCCACGGCGGCATCAGCCGCCCGGCCCACACCACTCCGGCTGCCGCTGCCGTAAACACCAGGCAGACGACCGCCAGCGGCACCCACCCCACCGACCCCGAGATCACGCCTTCATCATTGCGCTTGGAAGGGGGCCTTCCTGCACTCGGAGTGGAGGAAGGCCCCCTTCCAAGCGTCGGGGGTGTTGTTAGGCGGGGTCGGGGGTGGGGCGGCGGTGGAGCAGGGAGCGGAGGGGGATGTTGGCGCGGCGCATCAGGATCAGCGCACACACGGTCGTGGCCAGCACGGACACGATGCCGCCGGCGATGAACGGGGCCCGGCCGCCGAAGGCGTCGGCCAGCCAGCCGGTCAGTGGACCGCCGATGGGGTTGCCGCCCAGGAAGACCAGCATGTAGAGGCCCATCACGCGGCCCCGCATCTGCGGCGACACCGACAGCTGCACGGTGCTGTTGGCCGTCGTGGTGAAGGTCATCAGCGCGACGCCGATGGGGATCAGCATCAGCCCGAAGGCCAGGTACGTCGGCATCACGCCGAGGATGATCTCCAGCGCCCCGAACACCAGCCCGCCGATGAACAGCATGCGCAGCCGGGGCCGGCCGCGGGTGCTGCGGCGGGCGGCCATGGTCGCGCCGGCCAGCGTGCCGACCGCGAGCATGGTCGACAGCAGGCCGTAGCCGGAGGCGTCCTGGTGGAAGACGTTGGCCGCGGCGACGGCCAGCGTGGTGAAGAAGGTCATGCCGAACGTGCTGACCAGGAACACGAGGACCATCAGCATCACCAGGTCGGGGCGTCCGCGCACGTACCGAAGGCCGGCCAGCAGCTGGCCCCGCTCGCGCGGCGCGGGCGTGCCGCGGTGCAGCCGGGTGGCGTCCATCAGGGCCAGGCCGGTCAGCACGCCGACGAAGCTGGCGAAGTTGAGCACGAACACCCAGCCGGTGCCGATCAGCGTGATCAGCACGCCGGCGATGGCCGGTCCGACGATCCGGGCCAGGTTGAAGGTCATCGAGTTCAGCGCCACGGCATTGGTGACCTGCGACTTGCCCACCATCTCGATCACGAACGACTGGCGGACCGGGGTCTCCACCGCGGAGAAGCAGCCGAGCACCAGGCAGAAGATGTACACCTGCCACAGCTGCGCCACGCCGGTCACGTCCAGCAGGCCGAGGCCGAGGGCACAGACGCCCATCGAGGCCTGGAGCAGCATCAGGAGCTTGCGCTTGTCCAGCCGGTCGGCCAGCACGCCGGCCCATAAGGACAGGAAGAGCGTGGGTAAGAACTGGAGCGCGGCGGCGATGCCCAGTGCGACCGGGTCCTTGCCCGACAGCTCCAGGACCAGCCAGTCCTGGGCCACGCGCTGCATCCACGTGCCGATCAGCGAGACGATCTGCCCACTGGCGAAGAGCCGGTAGTTGCGTTCACGCAGCGAACCGAACATTCCGGTCGTGCGCGGGGTTTCCGAGGTGTGCTTGTGGTCTGTTCCGGTGCTCCCCGCGTATGCCGGCACTTCGTCCGCCGCCCCCTTACTGGCCCGCCATCCGGTCGATGATCTCGGCCGCCCTGGCGAGCAGCTCCCGATCCTCGTCGTCCAATTCCGCGAGCCGCGAGTCCAGCCAGGCTTCCCTGGCCGACACCTCGGCCCGCAGATAGGCGGTGCCCTGTTCGGTCAGCTCGACGATGGCCTGCCGGCCGTCGGTGGGGTGCGGGCGCCGGGACACGAAGCCGTAGTCCTCGAGCGCCGCGATCACCCTGGTCATCGACGGGGGCTGGACACCTTCCTTCGCGGCCAGCTCGCCCGGGGTCAGCGGTCCGCACTTGCGCAGCGCGGACAGGGCCGAGACCTGGGTCAGCGTGACCGACGAGTTGGTGCGCTGGGCCCGTAGCCGACGGTTGAGCCGCACCACGGCCAGCCGCAAGCGGCTGGCCAGCGACGGCTCGGTCGACTCGGGTTCCGCCATGTAGTTAGCATACCTCACTAACTACCGGCCAGGGCCGACTCGATCGGGCCCACCGCGAAGTACGCGACGAAGGCCACAGCCACCACCCACATCAGCGGATGCACCTTGCGGGCCCCGCCGGTGGCCACCGCCAGCAGCACGTAGCTGATGAAGCCGGCGCCGATGCCGTTGGCGATGGAGTACGTGAACGGCATCACCACGATGGTCAGGAAGGCCGGCAGGGCGATCCGGAAGTCGGTGAAGTCGATGCCGCTGGCCTGCCGGATCATCAGTGCGCCGACGATCACCAGGGCCGGGGCCGCCGCCTCGACCGGGACCACCTGGTACAGCGGCGTGAGGAACATCGCCAGCAGGAACAGCACGCCCGTGACGACGTTGGCCAGGCCGGTCCGCGCGCCCTCGGCGATGCCCGAGGCCGACTCCACGAACACCGTGTTCGAGCTGGCCGAGCCCAGGCCGCCGGCCGCGCCGGCCAGGCCCTCCACGAACAGCGCCCGGCCGACCTTGGGCAGCTGGCCGTCCTCGCGCAGCAGGCCGGCCTCCTTGCCGAGGCCGGTCATCGTGCCCATGGCGTCGAAGAAGTCGGCCAGCACCAGCGTGAAGACCAGCAGCAGCACGGTGATCGCCGGCAGCCGGGTCCATGCGCCGAACGAGACGTGACCGACCAGCGACAGGTCCGGCAGGCCCAGCACCTGCTGCGGCAGCGCCGGGTAGCCCAGGTCCCAGCCCAGCGGGTTGGTGCCGTTGGACGGGCCGGCGTGGAAGATCGCCTCGATGACGATGGCCAGGATCGTCGTGCCCAGCACGCCGATCAGGATCGCGCCCTTGACCTTGCGTGCGACCAGGATCCCGGTCAGCACCAGGCCGATCACGAAGACGAACGTCGGCCAGGACGCGATCGAGCCGTTGATGCCGAGACCCACCGGCACCGTGGTGTGGTCGGCGTCCGGCAGCCGGCGCACGAAACCGGCGTCGACCAGGCCGATCAGCGCGATGAACAGGCCGATGCCGACCGCGATGGCCGACTTCAGCGCCGCCGGCACCGCGTTGAACACGGCGGTCCGGAAACCGGTGAAGACCAGCAGCACGATGATCAGGCCCTCGACCAGGACCAGGCCCATCGCCTCCGGCCAGGTCACCTGCGGCGCGATCGTCACCGCGACCAGGCTGTTCAGGCCGAGGCCGGTGGCCAGGGCGAACGGGTAGTTGGCCAGCAGGCCCATCAGGATCGTCATCAGGCCCGCGACCAGGGCCGTGACCGCCGCCACCTGCGGGACCGGCAGGATGCCGCCCAGCACGTCCTTGTGCGCGCCCGGATCGCTGGCCGAGAAGCTGCCGATGATCAGCGGGTTCAGCACGACGATGTAGGCCATCGCGACGAAGGTCACCAGGCCGCCGCGGACCTCCCGGCCCACCGACGAGCCGCGTTCGCTGATCTTGAAGAACTGGTCAAGCGCGTTCGCCCTCATGTGGCGGTAGCCTGCCTGACGTGGCCGACAAGTCCAAAGAGGAGCCCGGTAACGAGTTGGTTGCCGCTCCCACCCCGCCGCCGCTGCCGCGCGCCCTCACCGACCCGGTGCCGGTGGTCATCGTCGGCACCCTGGCCTTCCTGGTGGCCTTCGTCGTCATGCTCATCGTCGGCGCCCCGGCCATGTGGACCTGGTCCTGCCTGGCCGGCTTCGGCCTGGGCTTCGTCGGCTACGGCGTCTTCCGCTGGCAGCGTTCCGCCGCCCGCCGCGGCTCCCGCACCGCCCAGGAGGGGCTGCTTTAGAGCGGTCCGATTTCGGTGGAGTTCAGCCGTTCGGGGTCGGCGATCGGCTTGTCGGCAACGGGCCGGTCGTCGTCGCATGTGATGATCAGCGCCGACCGTTCGGCGCGACCACCGCGCCCGTCTTGCCGTTGATCAGGGCCGGCTTGACCGCTGCGGCCTCCATGGCCACTGACGCCTTGCAGTGCGCTTCACACGCTTCGGCCACCTGCTTGCCGCCATCGCCAGGAAGGTGGAAGTCGATGGTCACGTCCACCTCATGGGCCTCAAGCCCAAGCATGGCGACCACAAGATCGACAGCCATCTGCTCGGCCTCGTCGGCGGTCCGGCCTTGCGTGGCCCCCACGCCCTCGACCTGGACGACCCACCACTTGCCTTCGCGTGTCGCAACCGCGTCGAACGTCTTCACTGGAGCCACCCCTTCCCTGGGCAGGTCATCTGATCGTCGATGGAATTGACAACGCCTGCGGTGATCTCCCTGTGGCGTGGCAGCGGGGCCTCGTGGTGACCACAGGGACAACCCCACACTGTGTGACGTCCGACGTCGCAAAGCTCAGCCCCCTTGACTTCAAGGCAGATCGACCACGAAATGGGTCGCTGTGTCGAAAAATGCCTGGTCGGACGCACTTGGCGGGCCTTTACGACGTAGCGGTGCCCTGCTGAGGCATGGGCCGCGAGAAGACAGACCACCCGATCGTGGGGGCTGCGATGCGTAGAACGTGAAAGCGGATTCGCCCGCCCGTTGCCGGCCGTGGGGCGGCGGCGTTGCCCACCCCACCTCGGCCTGCCGGCAGCCGATCGATACCGACACACCGAAGTGGGGCGGGCGACACCGCCACACCGAAACCGGCAACGGGCGGGCGAAGCCGCTGATCCACACGAAGGTCGGCAAGAGGACAGCCGTGGCACCTACGCCGTGTAGTCCTCGAACTCCCAGAGGCCGTAGCGGCTGAGCTTCTCCGCCACTTTAGGTGTCCGGGTCGATGTCCGGGGTGGACAGATGCCGGATGACGGCCCGGACGCTCACGACAGGTAGGTGGCCGCGGTGGGGTCGTCCAACAAGGCGGCCAACAGGTGGCGGTCGTGCCAACGGTCGACGGCCCACGCCAGCGCCCGGGAGAGGCCGGCGGGGGTGTCCTCGGCGTGGATGACGCCGTCCTCGGTGACCCACCACGCCACGTGGTAGCGGGTGTCGCCCCGACGAACGGCGAGCTCGTCGTAGACGACAACGAGGCCGTCGGGGACGGGGCGGTCGAGGAGCTCGGAGGCGGCGACCACGGCGCCGAGGTCGGACCAGCTGACGGGCTGGCCGTTGCCGATGAGGGCGTCGGCATCGACCTCGTCGGCGGCCAGGGGGAGGTCGAGGAGCTCGGCGAGGGGCTCGGCGTCGTCGGGGTCGGCGGCGACGACCTGGTCGGGGGTGAAAGCGGCGAGCAGCCAAGGGGAATCGAGCACGACGGTCTGCTCACCGGAGACGGAAGCGCCGGAGAGGGCCCGGACGCGCTCGTCGAGTTCGACGTCGCCGGCGTCGATGGCGCCGGAGCGGACGGCCTCGGCCAAGACGCCATGGGCCCGCATGGCGACGCCGGAAGGGACGGCGCGGGCGGGATCACCCAAGCGCTGCAAGACATCGGTGACGTCGGCGACATCGGTGACGACCAAGGAGTCGCGAACGCCGATGGCGGCCAACAGATCGGTGCGAACGCCGACCTCGGGAATGGGGTCGTAGAGGCCGACGAGGGCGTCGGCGTCGGGCAGACGCCAAGAGCGCGGCGAAGCGCCGGCGAGACGGGCGTTGCGGGCCAGCCACCACGAGGTGTAGCCGCCGGGCAGCAGAATGGCCTGCCACGTCTCGGGTTCCGCCGCCAACAGGCGCAGGGCGTCGGGCCACCTGTCGTCGGCGACAAGATCGAGATCGCGGACGCCGGAGAAGGTGGACGGCGGGTTGAGGTCGCCGTCGATGGCGGCCCACCACGTCTCCTCGTCGGCCAGCTCGTGATCGGGGCCGCCGGGCGAGTCGTCGAAGACGACCACGAACGAGTCGATCACGCCGACAGCGGCGAGCACGTCGGGCGTCCACCGCGAGGCGAGCTCGTCGGCCAGGACACCGAGCGGCGAGTCCTTGCCGATCACGTCCTCGTCGAAGACGGAACGCAGCGGACTGGACGGCAGGATCAGTTCGTCGGCGTGCCGGAACTCGCCGTCGGAATCGGGCAACGCCAGGGTGCCCAACCACGGCCGCTCGCCCCGCCGCGCGCCGGTGGACTCGGTGAGCCACAGCACGGTGTCGACCAGCGACGTGGTGTCCACACCGGACTCGGCGTCGTCCATGCTCCGCTCGACGGCGGTCCGCATGGCGTCCAACAGGTCGGCCGGGCCGGCCGGCCGCGCGCCGAGGCGTTCCAACAACCGGTGCACGGCATCGGGATGCGCGACCCGCAGCCCAGTAACGTCCATTGTGGAGAGTTCGGCCAGAGTCTCCTGGTCGAAGTCGGGCAGCAGCACGTCCCGCGGACCGGTGACGGTACGGCCGTCGATCAACGGCACGGGCAGGTTGCCGAGCTCCTCGCGGGCGGTGGAATCCAGCTCCGCCACGGGATCGAGCGCCGCGTAGAACCGAGCCCACCACGCCGGATCGCGGTCCTGACCGGAGACGATCGCCGAGACCTCGGCCAGCCGCAGCCGCGGAACCTCAAGCGCCGCAAGCTGTCGTGCGTGCTGCACGCCGGAGAGCTCGGCCCTGGCCAAGCCGTCCACGATGTCCGCGAGCATGTCGGCCAGCGACGGGGCGAGCACGTCCAACACCCGTGACCGGGCCGGGGTGCCGAAACCGCCTTCCTGCAACGGAAGCCACACCGAGGTGCGCAACTCGGAGATCAGCAGCGCTCGCAGCTGACCATCCACTTCGGACTTGGGAAAGTCCGGCAACGGCACCAGCAGCGTCCGATGCTCCGGCTGCACGGCCAACACCAGGTCGGTGTACGCCCGCGCGGCGGCGGCCAACACGGCGTCGGCCGCGGCACCGGGCATCAGCCGCCGACGGGACGCCTCGACCGGAATCGTGGCCAACAGCCTGGCAGGCAAGGAAAGTCGCTCGTCGGTCGGCGTCGGCGCATGCAGCACATCCTCGTCGAGCGGACGCGGCACACCCTCGCTGTCGAGCGGCACGGCCCAGCACACGACCCATTCGGGCCGCTGCCGCGCCTCGACGCCAAGGCCCTCGACCACGGAAGCGTCGAGCTCGCCGGACGAGCGACGCAGCAGCCAGCGCACGCGCCCGGTCGGGCCGTGCAGCACGACCGTGCCGTCCTCGTTGTCCTCACGCCACCACGCCTGCTCGCCGACCTCGATCCGGCTCAGCCCGGGCAGGGCGATCAGCAGATCCGGGGCCTCCGCGGCACATTCGGCCAGCAGCTCGGCCGCGTCGACCTCCGGGCGCAGCGGCAGCCGCACCTCGGTGTCGAAGCCCTCGGGCACCGACGGCTCGTCGTCGGCGAGCGGCCAAGCCAAGCGCAGCACCGGGACCGCGCCGTCACGCTCGGCCACCTCGGGCAGATCGCCGACGAGTTCTCGGGTCCGGGCCGCGGAAAACGCCACGCCACCGGTCGTCGACACCACGCGCGGCTCGTCGGAAACGGCCAGCACGGCGGCGAAGCCGACGCCGAACTGACCGACGGTACGGGCGCCCCGCTTGGCGCTCGCCCGTAACGAAGCGAGCGCGGCCACCCCGGCCTCGGTCAGCGGCGCGCCGGTGTTGGCCGCGCGCAGCTCACCGTCCACAACGGACAGTCGCAGCACGCCGCCGGTCTCGGCCGCGTCCGCGGCGTTCTGGGCCAGCTCGACCAGGAGCCGGTCGCGGTAGCCGCCGAGGCGCAGGTCCTCTTCGGCATTCGCGTCCTCACGGAACCGGGTCGGCGAGCCGCGCCAGGCCTGGAGGACGGAAGTACGCAGGTCGGTGACGCCGAAATCGCTCACTGCTCGACTTCGAGTTCCGCGTCGTCGTACACCAGCTCGGCCACGGGCACCGGCGAGCCGGTGTCCACCTCGGCCTCGGAGTGCGCGCCGCAGCCGTACTCCACGTGCACGACGTGGCCGTCGGCCGGCGTGATCTCGTTGGAGCAGACGCCGAACGCGGCGCCGAGGCTGCCGGCGATCTGCTGGTAGAAGCCGCACGTGCCGCAGCGGCCGGGCGCGCTGCGGGCCATGTCGCTGCGCGGGCCGAAGTCGCTGCCCTCCCAGCGGCGGGCCGAGTCCAGCCGGCCGAACCGGGACAGCACCCGCACGCGGCCGAGGCCGACCTCGCGGGCCACCTCTTCCACCGCCGGGTCGTCGGACTCCAGGTAGCCGGCCGCCAGCCGCGGGTCGTCCGGGGTGGTCGGCATGAGGTCGCCGACGCCGAGGTCGCCGGCGCGCACGCGCTCGCCCCACGGCACCCAGTCCGGAGCCACCAGCGAGTCGGGCCCGGGCAGCAGCACGACCTCGCTGATCGTCACCGGGTCCTCGTCGCCACCGGTGGTCGCGATGGTCACGGCCCAGCGCCAGCCGTCGTAGCCGGGGTGCGACGCCTCGAACAGGTGTGTGACCGACGCCTCGTCCTCGGCGAGGACGCCGGAGTGCGGGCCGATCGGCTCGTCGCCGGCCTCCTGCTGGGCGGCGGCCCTGGCCAGCTCGACAACCGATGCGAGGACCGGATTCGGGTGCTGCTCACTGGTGGTCGGTGCGGTCACCCGTCGATTGTGCCGCACGCGTGGAACACCGATGCACACGTGTCACGCTCTTGAGATGCGCGCAGCCCCGCTGTTACTTGCCGTGGTGTTGCTCACGGGCTGCGCCGCGCCCGGCGGGCCGGAAAAACTGCGGGTCGAGGTGCTCGGCACGGTCACGCACGACACCTCGGCCTTCACGGAAGGTTACGAGCTGGCCGACGGTGTGCTGTACGAGAGCACCGGCCTACAGGGCTCGTCCACCCTGCGCGCGGTCGACCCGGGCACCGGAAAGGTGCTCAAGAGCGTCGATCTGCCGGCCGAGTACTTCGGCGAGGGCATCGCCGTGGTCGGGGACAGGATCTGGCAGCTGACCTGGCAGCAGAACGTGGCCATGCTGCGCGACCGGAGCACGCTCCAGCAGCTGAGCACCGCGTCCTACCAGGACGAGGGCTGGGGCCTCTGCTACGACGGCAAGCGGCTGATCATGAGCGACGGGACCTCGCTGCTGACCTTCCGCGACCCGAAGACGTTCGCCGTGACCGGGCACGTGCAGGTCGACTACCAGGGCCAGCTGAACGAGTTGGAGTGCGCGGACGGCTCGGTGTGGGCCAACGTGTACCCGACCAAGACGATCATTCGGGTGGATCCGGGCAGCGGCGCCGTGCAGGGCGTGGCCGACCTGTCGGCGCTCGGTCCGAAGGACGACACCACCCCTGACGACGTGCTCAACGGCATCTCGGTGGCCCCGGCGGCCGGCGAGTTCCTGGTCACCGGCAAACGCTGGCCCCTTGTTTACCGGGTGAGGTTCGTACGCGAGGACTGAGAGTGCGGCAGGATTGAGGGGTGACCGCCGATCACTCCGACCCCGGCCGGGCCCGTCGCGGCTGGAGCGGGGGCAGCAGACGGCGCCAGGAGTCCGTGCAGAACGACCCGGACCTGGTGGCCGAGTGGTCGCGCGCGCCCAAGCCGCCGACGCGGCCGATGCCGCGGTACCCGTGGCAGGAGGAGGGGCAGGAGCCGCCGACCTATCGCACGGCCCCGCGCTATGAGGAGCGTCCACGCTACGAGGAGCAGACGCGCCGGCAGAGCCCGCCGCCCCCGCCTCCGCAGCAGGAGCACCGGTTCGTGCCGCCTGAGCAGCCGACGAGCGGGCCCCGCACGCCGAAGAAGCTGACCGTGACCCGGGTCGCGATGTTCCGCAGCCGGCAGCTCGGGCAGCGCGGCGTCGACGCGTTCCGGCGGGCCCTGCACGCCGACGGCGCCGACCAGTCCGGGCTCGCGGCGCTCACGTGGGCCGTGATGATGAACTACGCGACCGACGCCACGCTGGCGGTCGCGCTGGCCAACACCCTGTTCTTCTCGGCCGCGACCGGCGAGAGCCAGGGCAAGGTCGCGCTGTACCTGTTGATCACTGTCGCGCCGTTCGCCGTGATCGCGCCGGTCATCGGCCCCATGCTGGACCGCATCCAGCACGGACGGCGGCTGGCGTTGGCCATCTCGTGCTTCGGGCAGGCGCTGCTGGCCGTGGTGATGGCGCTGCACTTCGACGACTGGGGCCTGTACCCGGCGGCGCTGGGCACCATGGTGCTGTCGAAGTCGTTCAACGTGCTCAAGGCCGCCGTCACGCCGCGCGTGCTGCCGCCGGACATCACCCTGGTCAAGACCAACGCCCGGCTCACCGTGTTCGGCCTCGCCGCGGCCGGTGTGTTCGGCGCGGTCGCGGTCGGCTTCGCCAAGCTGTTCAACTCCCCCGGCGCGTTGTGGTTCACAGCCATTCTGTGTGTCGCCAATGCCGTGCTGTGCCTGCGAATTCCGGCCTGGGTCGAGGTGACCGAGGGCGAGGTGCCGACCTCGCTGCGGGCCCAGCCGAAGCAGCAGACCCGGCAGCCGCTGGGCCGTCAGGTCGTGATGGCGTTGTGGGGCAACGGCACCATTCGCGTGCTGACCGGCTTCCTCACGCTGTTCGCAGCGTTCGTGATCAAGGCGCAGACCGAGCGCGACCACGCCCCGTTCGAACAGATCCTGCTGCTCGGCATGATCGGCGCGGCCGCCGGGCTGGGCAACTTCCTCGGCAACGGTATCGGCGCGCGCCTACAGTTCGGCCGCCCCGACCAAGTGATCATCGGTGCGTTGAGCGCCATTCTCGGCATGACCGTCGTCGCCGCGCTGATCCCCGGCGTGCCCACCGTGGTCGCGTTGGCGTTGGTCGGTGCGGTCGGCAGCGCCCTGGCCAAGATCAGCCTTGACGCCACCATCCAGGACGATCTGCCCGAGGAGTCGCGGGCGTCGGCGTTCGGACGGTCCGAGACCATCCTCCAGTTCGGCTGGGTGTTCGGCGGCGCGCTGGGCGTGCTGCTGCCGGCCCAGTACTGGATCGGCTTCGCCGTTGTCGGACTGCTGCTGGCCGCCGGGCTGGCGCAGACCGTCATGGTCAACCGGGACAGCACGCTGCTGCCGTGGCTCGGCCGTCGGCGGCCGCTCAAGTCCGATCCGGTCACCCGGCCCAGCTACCAGCGCCCCAGCCCCGGGGCCGCGCCACCGGGCCCGTAGGCTCGTCGGACGTGAGCGTGAAACGCCTTGTCCCGCTGGTGTTGGCCGGCGCCGGTGTGCTGGCCTCGGCGTGTTCGGCGCCGCCGCTGCCCCAGGTGACCTTCTTCTCGGTCAACCAGACGGCCGTGACCGGTCCCACCAAGTACTGCGACCTCAAGGTCACCAAGTGCGCCTCCGACCCGGCCGCGGCGGCCACGCTGGCCGTGCCGCCGAACAAGCCGTTGCAGATCTCCGTGCCCACCGAAGTCGGCGACGCTGCCTGGCAGGTCGAGTTCACGTACACGCTGAACGGTCAGAAGGAGCAGGGCCGCACCTCCGTGTTCGGCCGGGGCGAGCGGCTGGCATACACCCTCCAGTTGCCCGCCGGGGCGCAGTTGGAGACCGCCGCGGTGCAGCGCTACGCCGGCGTGCTCACGTTGAACCCGGACACCGGCGAGCCGGAGTTCGTGATCGGGGCCAACTGGGTGCTGACGGTCCCCGGTCAGGGCTGACGCCGGATCTCCGGCGGCGGCGGGTGGTACGCCTGGCTCATGTGCCGGCTCGCCCTTCCGGTGTTCGGCATCTCCCGCACGCGGCGGCGCAGGCCGGCCAGGTCCTGGCCGGCACGGACCAGCGCCCGCGCCGCCGTGGACTCCGGGTCGTCCAGCAGCGCGGTCAGCATGTCCCGTGGGGACAGGTGATCCGTGAGCACGCGTTTGACGCGGTCGCTCAGCCGGGAGTGCGGATCCGACGGCCCGGCCGTCAATACGCGCACGTGCTCCCGCAACCCGTCCAGGCCGACGGTCAGTCCGATGCGGCGCAACAGGTTGCCGCCGTCCGGATGGAGCAGGCCCAGCAGGAGATGCCCGCTGCTCACCTGAGCGTGGGCCTCCTGCCGGGCGACCGCGAGCACGCGCTCCGACATCGTGGTTACGGGTCGAGGTCCCTGGCCACGCCGCGGACCAGCTCGGCGATCAGCTTCGCCGTCTTGCGGTCCGGGTAGCGGCCGCGGCGCAGGTCCGGCTGGATCTTCGCCTCGAGCACCTTGATCATGTCTTCGATCAGGCCGTGCAGCTCCTCGGCCGGGCGGCGCTTGGCCTCCGCGACCGACGGCGGGGCGTCGACCAGCCGCACCGACAGCGCCTGCGGGCCACGACGGCCTTCAGCCATGCCGAACTCGATGCGCTGACCCGTCTTCAGCCCCTCGATCCCGGGCGGCAGCGCGGAAGCACGCACGTAGACGTCTTCGCCACCGTCCTGGGTGACGAAGCCGAATCCCTTTTCCGTGTCGTACCACTTGACCCTGCCGGTCGGCACTGCACTCACCTCCGCTGCACACAACGAACGCGCCCGGGGACCGTGCCCTGGGCGCGAACTTCAAGGGTAGGGCATCGGCGGCGGCCGCAGTGCCCGGTCGAGTTACGCTGACGGCATGACGAGGTCTGCGCCGGGCGGCAAGCTGATGCCGCTGTCCATGGTCATCTTCGCGCTGGGCCTTGTGGCGCTGGCCGTGATCTTCTCCCTCTACGCCAGCGGCGCCGGCGACCTGCCCCTGTGGCTCAACCTCGCCGGCGTGATCCTCACGCCCGTCGGCCTGGCCCTGGGCCTGGTCGCGGTCTACTTCCAGGTCCGCCGCCGCTCCCCGGAGGCCTGACTCAGCCGGCCATCGGTTCGGCGAAGCGGGAGGCGTTGTCGGAGAGCCAGGTGGGGAACTGCTCAAGGCTGGTCAGGACCACCTCGGCGCCGGCATCCACAAGCTCCTGCCGGTCACAAGGCCCGGTGGTGACGGCGACGGGAACGGCGTCGGCGGCCAGAGCGCCCGCCACGTCGCCGACATGGTCGCCGACGTAGACGGCAGCGCCCTGTTCCCGCAGGACAACGCCCTTGCCGGCGGACCAGAGCTCGCCGCGTAGGTGGTCGATGGACCAACCGAGGGCCTCGACGTGCAGCCGAGCGTTGGGCTCGTACTTACCGGTGATGACGAGCACCCGCCCGCCGAGCTCGCGGACGGCGGCCATGGCCTCGTCGGCGCCGGGCATGGCGACGGTGGTGGCGATGACGACGGCGGGATACAGCGCCCGGTAGCGGTCCATCAAGGCGGGGATCAACGCCTCGTCCATGCCGGCGTCGCGGAACATGTCCTGCAACGGCGGCCCGAGGTGGGAAGCGAAGTCGGAGCCGCTGAGGTCGACGCCGAACTCGGCGCCGACCTGGTCGATGGCGGCGGCCACACCGGGCCGGGCGTCGATGAGGGTCATGTCCAGGTCGAATCCGACGGTCAGTGCCACGCTTCGCACCCTAGCTGTTGACACGAGCCCTTTTCACGTCCAGCCACTTGACACAAAGCTAACAAATGTCAAGCTAGAGAAGTGAAGCAGATCACACCGTTCACGGAGCGGGTGCGCGAATCGCTGCGGGCGCAGCTGCTGGCGGCGGCGGCGGACCTGCTGGCCGAGCGAGGGTTTCGCGGACTGCGCATGGCCGACGTGGCGGCGGCGACCGGGGTCAGCCGGCAGACCGTGCACAACGAGTTCGGCACGAAGGAAGCCCTGGTCGACGCGGTCGCGGCGGACACCGTCAAAGACTTCCTGGACGGCATCGCACAGCGCATCGAGCAGGCGCCGGACATCTACACCGGTATAGCGGCGGCGGTCCGGCACACGCTCGTCCACGCGGAAGAGAACCGCCTGGTCAACGCCATCCTCACCGGCGCGGACGCCGAGGATCTGCTGCCGCTGCTGACCACGAAAGGCCAGCCGGTGCTGCTGCCGGCCGTCGATCTGCTCACGGAGCTGTGGCGGCCACGCCTTCCGTGGCTGCCGGACGACGAGATCCGCCTGCTGGCCGAGACCGGCATGCGGCTGACGGTCAGCCACCTGCTGACACCGACCGGCCCGGTCGACCAGGCCGTCGCCACGATCACCGCCCTGATGCGCCGACTGATCCCGGAGGCTCCCGATGACTGACCAGCGCACCGGATTCCACTCCCTCAAAGGCCGTTTCGACTGGGACCACCTGCCGCTGCGGCTGTTCGCCAAGGGCAACGCCAAGTTCTGGAATCCGGCCGACATCGACTTCAGCCAGGACGCCGAGGACTGGGCCGGGCTCACCGACGCGCAGCGGGAGAACGCCACCTACCTGGTGGCGATGTTCGTCGCCGGCGAGGAGGCGGTCACCGAGGACATCCAGCCGTTCCTGCGGGCGATGGCCGCCGAGGGCCGCATCGGCGACGAGATGTATCTCACCCAGTTCGCCTTCGAGGAGGCCCGGCACACCGAGGTCTTCCGCCGCTGGATGGACGCCGTCGGCCTGACCGAGGACCTACACGCCTACGTGGCCGACAATCCCGGCTACCGCACGATCTTCTACGACGAGCTGCCGGAGTCGCTGCGCAAGCTGGAGGTCGACCACAGCCCGGCGGCGCAGATCCGGGCCAGCGTCACCTACAACCACGTCGTCGAGGGAATGCTGGCGCTGACCGGCTACTACGCCTGGAACAAGGTCTGCAAGAGCCGCGGCATCCTGCCGGGCATGCAGGAGCTGGTCCGCCGCATCGGCGACGACGAGCGCCGGCACATGGCCTGGGGCACCTTCACCTGCCGCCGGCACGTGGCAGCCGACGACGCCAACTGGGACATCGTCACGCAGCGCATGGGCGAGCTGGTCCCGCATGCCTTGGGCGCCATCCAGTGGGTTCTCGATCACGTCGACCAGACCGCCTTCGACCTGGAGGTGACCGAGTTCGTCGGCTACGCCGGCGATCGCGCCCAGCGCCGGCTCGGCGCGATCGAGTCGGCCCGCGGCGCGGACGTGGCCCGGATCGACCTGGACTACACGCCGGAGCGGCTGGAGGACCAGTTCGGCGACGAGGATGCGGCGGCACTGGCTCAGGTCTAGCTGTTGCAAGTAGGTTGCAACAATGGTCTCGATGGCGTCCCGGCTGCGCGGCCGGGCGGTGCTGATCGGCCCGGCCTTCGTGGCGGCGATCGCCTACGTGGACCCGGCCTGGTCCAGTACCTGTCGGCCAAGCTGGGCCTGGTTACCGGACGCTCGCTGCCGGAACTGCCGCGCGACCGCCTGCCGCGCGGCACCCGACTGCTCTATTGGGCCCAGGCGGAAATCGTCGCGATCGCCACGGACCTGGCCGAGGCGCTCGGCGGCGCGATCGCCCTGCGCATCCTGTTCGGACTGCCGCTACTGCTCGGCGGCATCGTCACCGGCGCGGTGTCCACAGCGCTGCTGGCCGTGCAGAACCGCGCGGGCCAACGACCGTTCGAGCGGGTGATCACGGCCCGGCGGCGACCGTCCTAGCTGCGCTGATCGCCGGGGTCGTGATCGCGCTCAACGTGGCACTAGCCATACTTACGGCGTGACCCGGCGTATTTCTCGTCGAGCCGCGCTCGGAATCGCCGCGACCACCGCCCTGGCCGGGTGCGCCGGACCGCCGACCGCCGCTCCCACCCCCAGCGCGACCACGCGTTCCACCACCACAACGCCGCCGGTCACGATGACAACCACGACAACCACAACCGTCGCACCGGGCGGTCCGGCGGTCGAGGTGGTGCGGGCATCGAGCGGCCGTCCCGAGGTCGCGCTGACCTTCCACGGCGACGGCCCACTGGCCATCACCCGCCAGGTTTTGGCGCTGCTGGCCAAAAGTAACGCCAAGATCACGGTGTTTGCCGTCGGCACCTGGGCTGACCTCGACCCCGGACGGCGCGCGCATGGTCCGCGACGGCGGCCACGAGCTGGGCAACCACACGTGGAGCCATCCGGACCTTGAGCGCTACCAGCCCGGCCCGATGCTGACCGAGATCGAACGCTGCCGGGACGCACTGTCCACAGTGGCCGGTACACCGGGCACGTTCTTCCGTCAGTCGCAGGGCCAACACGCCACCGCGCGCGAGCTCGCCGCGGCCGGCACCGCCGGCTACGCCCGAACCCTGTCCTACGACGTGGATTCGCTGGACTGGACGGATCCCGGCGCGGCCGTGATCCGGCGCGAGGTGGCCAAGGCCACCGCGGGCAGCGTGGTGAGCATGCACCTGGGCCATCCCGGCACCGTGCAGGCGCTGCCCGGCATCCTGACCGATCTCGCCGGCCGGGGGCTGACCCCGGTGACCGCGACCGAACTGCTGAGGTGAGAAGTTGCCCTTCCACGGACGGGCGCTGCTCGCGCTCGCATGCGTCGCCGCGCTGACCGCGTGCTCATCGGCCCCGGCCGCCGAGGAACCGCCGCTCACCACGGCGGCCACGACCACGACCACAACCACCACGCCGCCGCCGACCACGACCAAGTCCCTTGTGGACGGTCTGTCGGGCATGCCACCGGTGACCGACAAGCACAATGTGTACGCCGACGCCGGCGCGAACATGGTGCAGGACGCCCTCAAGCAGGACAAGCCGCTGGTCTACGTGCCGCACAGCGGTTCCGGCGACGTGTGGGTGATCGACCCGGCGACCTTCCAGGTCGTGGCCAAGTACCCGGCCGGCATCGAACTCCAGCACGTGGTGCCCTCGTACGACATGCGCACCCTCTACGCCACCGACGACCAGGGCGACCACCTGCTGCCGTTCGACCCGAAAACCGGCCAGCCGGGGCAGAAGATCCCGGTCACCGACCCGTACAACATGTACTTCACGCCGGACGGCCGCTCCGCCATCTCGGTGGCCGAGCGGCTACGCAAACTGGTCTGGTACGACCCGCACACGTGGAAGCAGCAGGGCGAGACCGCCGTGCCGGACTGCGCCGGCGTCGACCACGCCGACTTCAGCCCCGACGGCAAGATCGCGGTGTTCACCTGCGAGTTCGCCGGCCGGGTCGCGGTCATCGACATCGCGACGCACCACCTGCTGCGCATGATCGACATGCCGCAGCGGCACACCGTGATGGGGCCGCAGGACATCAAGCTGGCGCCGGACGGCTCCGTCTACTACATCGCCGACTCGGACGCCAACGGCCTGTGGGTGCTCGACGGCGCGGCGACCAGGGTGCTGCGCTTCATCCCGACCGGCGGCGGCGCGCACGGGCTCTATCTTTCCCGTGACGCCAAGCAGTTGTACGTCACCAACCGGCACGAGGGCTCGGTCAGCGTGCTCGACTCGTACACCGGCGTCGAGCTGGCCAAGTGGCGGCTGCCCGGCGGCGGCAGCCCGGACATGGGCAACGTGACCGCCGACGGCTCGCAGCTGTGGCTGTCCGGCCGGTACGACAAGGTGATCTACGTGCTGTCCACAAAGGACGGTTCGCTGCTGAAGAAGATCCCGGTCGGCAACCAGCCGCACGGCCTATGCGTGTGGCCGCAGCCGGGGCGGTACTCGCTTGGGCACACCGGCATCACGCGGTGACGTCGTCGGCGTGACGCGCGATGTCGTTGGTGCCACAGTGGTTGTGGCGGTCGATGCCGTACTGGTCGGCGGCGTCTTCGCCGGCGGCGGTGGCGTCGACGACGTTGTTGTCGTGGTGACGGGCGACGAGGTCGTGGCGCTCGGCGACGTCCGTCCGGTGCACGGCGTCTTCGACGCGCTGGACGTGGTCAGCGAGGGCACCACAACCGTCGTGGGCACGGTGACACTCGTGGTCTGAGCCGGCGGTTTGGCGCTGGTCACCGGCTTGCGCAGGGCCAGCGGCTGCTCGGCGATCGTGGTCGTGCCGGGCGCCTCCTGCTCGTCGGTCTCCAACGGCGTGGTCTGGCTGGCCCTGGTCGGATGGGGCAACCCGAACGCCGGGCCGGCGTTCGGGTCGTCCTGGCCGTTGAGCAGCGTGGTGAGCGCGATCAGGCCGGCGAAGGCGGCGATGGGCGCGATCATCACCGCGGCGAAGCATCCTCGACCGCTGGCCGGTAGGTCCCGATGAGTCACACCGTGATCATCGTGTAGTCCGCCCGCGTCGTCAGCTTTGTCTGTATCGCTAGATAGGGTGATCATCCACTTCGGACAGTGAGGGCGAACCCTGGTTGACAGCTCGTCCACCGCGGCTCACCATGCCGGATACTCGGCAACAGAGGGGGTGCTGCGTGAACGAGTACGTGCTGCGTGCGTCGGTCGCGCCGGACGACGAGGCCGCTCGGCTGATGCTGATCCAGGACTACCAGGACCCGCTCACCGTCGAGGTCCTGCGGGCGCTGCCGGTCACCGCCGGCTGGCGCTGCCTGGACGTCGGCGCCGGCGGCGGGTCGATCGCGCGGTGGCTGGCCGCTGAGGTGGGGCCGACCCTGGCCACCGACCTTGACGTCACGCGGCTGGCGCCGGGCCCGAACCTGTCGGTGCGGCGGCACGACGTACGCACGGATCCCTTGCCTGAAGCCGAATTCGACCTGGTGCACACCCGGCTCGTGCTGCAACACCTGCCCGAACGGGCGGCCGTGCTCGCTCGACTCGTCACCACTGTCCGCCCCAACGGGCACATTGTCATCGGTGACATCGACTTCACGGTCGTGCGACCGTCCGAGCCCGATCCCGCGTTCGATCGGATCCAGGCCGCCTTCGACGCCGCGGTGCGGGATGCCGGGTGGCAGCCGGATCTGGGTGCCCATCTGCTGTCCATGATCGACGATGCCGGCCTTGACGACGTCCGGGCGACCTGCCACCAGCACGTGCAGAAAGGTGGCGAGGCCGCCCCGGCCATCCTCGCCATGACCTACCAACGACTTCGGCCGCGCCTACTGACGTTCGGCGCGGCCGAGGCCGATCTGGCACGGGTGCTGACCCGCTTGGTGGATCCGGCCGTTCGCTGGCACGGTCCCGCGTTGTGGACCGTGGCCGCCCGCCGGCCGTGAACTGCTACTGCTTGTACGGGGCCGCGGCCGCCTGCGCCGCTGCGGTGAAGGCGCCCTTCATCTCCGGCCAGAACTTGCTGTCCAGGCAGGAGTACTTCGGGAAGAAGCCGCCGCAGGTGCCGCTGTCCGGGCCGACCTCGATGGTGAAGCTGGCCACGCCGAGCACGCCGTAGGTGAAGTCGTCGGTGGTGCCCGACGTCTCGTAGCCCACCGTGCCGCCGTTGGTGTCGACGACGTATCCGTTGGAGGCAGCCATCTTCTTGCCAAGGGCGCGCAACTGAGCGTCGTTGGGCGAGGTCTTCTCGGTGTAGCCCCACGGCACGATGATGTCGTTGCCGTAGCTGTGCAGCGTGATCATCGTGCCGCGCGCGGTGACCGGCGCCGGGTCGTTGTCGCCCGTGCCGCGCTGCACCGGATAGATGGACCGGAAGAACTTCTCCAGCGAGGTCACCTCGGGCTCGCTGCCCTTGCTCGGACCCTGGTACGTCTCCGAGCAGGCCTGGTTCGAGTCGCCGCCCCACTTGTAGGTGGAGTTGCGGTTCAGGTCGATGCCGATGTTGGTGCCGGTGCAGCCGCCGCGGGTGTTGTCCACGTTCTTGCGCTGCATCTTCGGCGAGTTGCCGCCGGAGGACACCACGTCGACACCGTCCGGGTTGGCGATCGGGATCACCCAGATCTCGGTGGTGTCCAGAATGGACGTTGCCGTCGCGTCGGAGCCGTAACCGTTGACCAGGTAGTCGATCCAGCGCTGGGCCAGCTCGCCGGTGGCGATCTCGCGGGCGTGGATCTGGGCCATCAGCGTGAACTTGGGCTTGGCCGAGGTGGTGCTGAGCGTGCAGTCGCCCGACTTCTTCTTGGTCAGGCAGATGGCCTCGATGTCGTGGCCGCCCTTGCCCTTCGTCTTCAGCCACGAGTCGCCGATGTCGTACAGCGTGGCCAGCTCGGGGTGGGCGCTCGCGACCTGGCTGAGGTGCTGCTCCTGGTCCGGCACCGCCCGGTAGCCGCCGTAGAAGGTGGTGGCCACCGCCCGCGACTGCTGCCCGGCCGGCAGCTCCTTGTAGATCGTGTCGTACTTGGTCGGCCGGTATCCCAGGTCCCGCAACGCTTGTGCGGTCTGGCCGGTGCCGGTGACGTAGGCGACGCCCTCGGCTCCCGTCTCGGCGACGTCGAATCCGGCGGCGACCAGCTGGCCGGCCTGGTTGCCGCTGATGGGCACCTGCCACATCACGGGCGTGTCGTCGCCGGCGGCCGCTGAGGCCGTCCCGACGAGCAGCAGTACGGCGGAAACACCGGCGGCTATGCGGATCAGGGCGCGTGGCCTCATGGCGGCTCCTCACGTCGGATGGCGCCGCGTAACCATACCGACACGGTATGTGCGCCTGACTACCCGCCGTTCGTCTGGTTCGCCCGGAGGATCTCGACCGCCCGTTCCCGCATCTCGACCTTGCGGATCTTGCCCGTCACCGTCATCGGGAACTCGTCGACCACGTGCACGTAGCGGGGGATCTTGTAGTGCGCCAGCTTGCCCGTGCAGTACTCGCGGATGCGTTCGGCGGTGATCGGCTCAGCACCCGGGCGCATTCGGATCCACGCCATCAGCTCCTCGCCGTAGCGTTCGTCCGGCACCCCGATCACCTGCGCGTCCAGGACGTCCGGGTGGGTGTAGAGGAATTCCTCCACCTCGCGCGGGTAGACGTTCTCGCCGCCGCGGATCACCATGTCCTTGATCCGGCCGGTGATCGCCACGTAGCCGTCGTCGTCCATCACCGCGAGGTCGCCCGTGTGCATCCAGCGGGCCGCGTCGATCACCTCGGCCGTCTTGTCCGACTGGGCCCAGTAGCCCAGCATCACCGAGTAGCCGCGGGTGCAGAGCTCGCCCTGCTCGCCCCGGGCCGCCGTCAGACCCGTTGCCGGATCGACGATCTTGACCTCCAGGTGCGGATGCACCCGGCCGACCGTCGACACCCGGCGGTCCAGCGAGTCGTCCGCCCTGGTCTGCGTGGACACCGGCGAGGTTTCCGTCATGCCGTAGCAGATGGTCACCTCGGTCATGCCCATGCGGTCGATCACCTGCTTCATCACCTCGACCGGGCAGGGCGAGCCGGCCATGATGCCCGTGCGCAGGCTGGTCAGGTCGTGGTCGTCGAAGTCCGGCAGGGCCAGCTCCGCGATGAACATCGTCGGCACCCCGTACAGGGAGGTGCATTTCTCGTTCTGCACCGCGTCCAATGTGGACTTCGCGTCGAAGGCCTGCGCCGGCACCACCATGCAGGCCCCGTGCGTCGTCGCACCCAGGTTGCCCATCACCATGCCGAAGCAGTGGTAGAACGGCACCGGGATGCAGACCCGGTCCGCTTCCGTGTAGCCGCACAGCTCGCCCACGAAGTACCCGTTGTTCAGGATGTTGTGGTGCGACAGCGTCGCACCCTTCGGAAACCCCGTCGTGCCCGACGTGTACTGGATGTTGATCGGATCGTCCGGCGAGAGCTTGATCTCTTTGAGCAGCTCCCGGTCCTTCGTCCGGCCGTGTTCGACCAGGTCCGTCCACTCCGGACGCCCGATCAGCAGCACCGTCTCCAGCCCCGGGCAGTTCGGCCGCACCTCGTTGATCATCGCCTCGTAGTCCGACGTCTTGAACGTCGGCGTGGCGACCAGCGTCCCCACTTCCGCCTGGTTCAGCACGAACTCCAGTTCGTGCACGCGGTAGGCCGGGTTGATGTTGACCAGGATCGCCCCCAGCTTGGCCGTCGCGTACTGCGTCAGCACCCACTCCGCACAGTTCGGCGCCCAGATTCCCACCCGGTCGCCTTTCCCCACCCCGTTTTCTCGCAACCCCAACGCCACCGCGTCGACATCCTTCGCCAGCTCCCCGTACGTCCACCGCCTGCCGGTGGCGCACTCCACCAGCGCATCCCTGTCCCCGAACCTCTCCACCGTCCGGTCAAGGTTGTCGCCGATGGTGTCGCCGAGCAGCGGCACATCCGAGGTTCCCGAGGCGTAAGCAGGCAGCGCGACCATGCGGCCCATCCTCGCCTGTGACGCGGGCCACTGCCACCCCCGAGCGGGGGTGGGCGGAGTCGGTAGACCGAGGCAGGGTGGGTGGGTGGGGCACAGAACTCGCGCGCGGGTGGGGCACAAGAACCGCGCACGCCGTCCAGCTATGCGCCCACCTGGCGCGGGGCTATTTCCGTACAGTCGTGCCGTCTACGTCACGCGGAAACTTGGTCGCGGTCGGCCTCACTGGTGGAGACGGTGACGTCATGGCCCTCGAAGTCGACGACAATCTTCAGCTGACCGCCAAGAGCCTCCACGTACCGGCGGACCGTGTCGACGGTCAGCTGATTCGGATCTCCCTGCTCAAGCTGACTGATCCGCGGTTGGCTGACTCCCATCCGGCGAGCCAGCTCGCTCTGGGTCACGCGCGCCTGCTCACGGAGCTGCGCCAGCCTGAACCCGAGCACATACGCCTCGACCTTGTTTCGCGCGACGGCACGCTCAGCCTCGACGTCACGGCCGTTGGCACGGTCGATGGCCGCCTTGTCCGCCTTGACTTCCTCCAGGAACGAGCCATGTCTCAACCCTCCTCGCCCTTCGCCATCGCCAGGTGCACCGCGTAACGTCGTTCGGCCAGCGGGACAGCCTTTCTGTACCAACCACTCCAGTCGCCCGCCTTGTCCCCGGCCACCAACAAGATAGCCCGGCGCCCCGGGTCGAAGACGAACAAGATCCTGATCTCGCTAGCCCCTCGGGAACCCGGCCGCAGCTCCTTCAGGTTATGCACCGTCGACCCTTTGATCCGGTCCACCAGCGGTCGCCCAAGCCCCGGCCCTCCCTCCGCCAACATGTCGATCGCCGCTTCCACCTGGTTGGCAGTGTTCGGGTCACTGCGAGCAAGCGCCAGCAGCCACGCATCGACCTCGTCGACGAGCTCTACATCCCACACCCAGCAACTATAATGATACCCTTATGTCACCACACCGACCAGGGTCACTTATCGTCTATCAATAGTCACTTTAAGTGCTCACGGCGGATGTGGGCAGCACCGGGTCCGCCAGGCCCAAAAGGGCGGGTGGGTGGGGCACAAGAACCAAGCACGGCCACGCCGTCTTCTGCCAAGGAGCCGTCGACTGAGCCACGGCGTTCCCGCCCACGCAAGGCTGTACCGGCCCTCCGAGTCAAAGCCGGCGGTCGATCAGAGCTCGACCACCAGACACGGCCCGCCGTCGAACAGGCCGCCGTCCACGGCCAAGACCTTGCCGTCGGCGTAGGACAGGGGGCCGTCGACCTGGTCGGGCTCGATGCCGAGCTGGTCGGCGATGATGCTGTGGCCGTGCACGATGCGTTTGCCGCCGAACTTGCCCATGATCTCGTCGGCGGTCTGGGCGCCGGTGGCTCCGCGGAAGGCGAAGCGGGTGGTCATCTTGTGCCAGCAGTCCCACCACGAGACGAGGTCCTGGCCGTGGAGGATGGCCCGAACCGCGGAGTTGACCTCCTCGACGGAATCGCCCCACGAGAGGTAGGCGGTGGTGTCGGAGTGCAGCAGCAGGTGTTCGTCGACGACGACGGCGACGGGGCGGTCGGTGAGCCAGCGGACGTGGCGGTCGGTGAGGCGGGTCTGGTCGGAGAGCTGCCCGCCGTTGAGATGCCACGATCGGGCGAAGCTGCGGAAGCCGTAGTCGGACGGAACGGGAGTATCGCCGAAAAGGTGCATTCCGAGCAGCAGGACCTCGTGGTTGCCCAGGAGGGAACCGACGAAGCCGCCGGCGCGGTCGGCCTGGTCGGCCAGGCGCATGACGAGGTCGATGACGCCGATGCCCTCGGGCCCGCGGTCGACGAAGTCGCCGAGGAACCACAGGCGGTGCCGCCCACCGGACCACTGCCCCTCGGCGGTGGTCAGCCCGGCATCGTGCAATGCGGTGATGAGCTCGGAGAGGTGGCCATGGACATCACCGACCACGAACACCGACTCATCTCGTTCGTCGTCGCCCACGGTGAGAGACGATAGGCGGTCGACCACCCGGCGCGCCGACCGGACCGGTCACCGGAGCGTATCGAAATGATCTCCGTGAGCTGCGGATTCACGGTTTCGAGCGGTCCGCGAACGGGCGGTCACGGACAGTCACTCAGTCACGTTTGAACGGGTCCGTCGCCCGACCGATGAGGTCGGCAATGGAGTCGATCACCAGGGTCGGCCGGTACGGGAAACGCTCGGCGGTGTCGGCGCCGGAAATGCCGGAAAGGACCAGGATTGTCTGGAGTCCGGCTTCCAGACCGGAACGGACATCGGTGTCCATCCGGTCGCCGATCATGAGGGTGTTCTCGGAATGGGCCCCGATGGCCCGAAGGGCCGAACGCATCATCAACGGGTTGGGCTTGCCGACGTAGTACGGCTCACGGCCGGTCGCCCGGGCGATGAGCGCGGCGACGGAGCCGGTCGCGGGCAGCAGACCCTCACGGCTGGGGCCGGTCTCGTCGGGATTGGTGGCGATGAACCGGGCCCCGGCGTCGACCAGGCGAATGGCCTTGGTGATGGCCTCGAAGCTGTAGGTCCGGGTCTCGCCGAGCACCACATAGTCGGGGTCGCTGTCGGTCAACACGTAGCCGATGGAGTGCAGCGCAGTGGTCAGACCGGCCTCGCCGATGACGTACGCGGAGCCACCGGGCCGCTGGGTGTCGAGGAACTTCGCGGTGGCCAACGCCGAGGTCCAGATGGACGACTCGGGCACGTCCAGACCGGTCCGCAGCAGCCGCGCCCGCAGGTCGCGAGGGGTGTAGATGGAGTTGTTGGTCAACAACATGAACGGCACACCCTGGTCCCGCAGCTCCGCGAGGAACTGGTCGGCACCGGAAATGATGTGCTCCTCGTGGACGAGCACGCCGTCCATGTCCATCAGGTAGTTCCAGACCATGCCCTCATGATCCCCCGGCAACCGGGTGCAAAGCCACCTCAGCGGCCTTCACGGCCAACCAGACCCGAACACCGGGCTCGAGACCGAGGTCGGCGACGGCGGCGGCGGTGAGGTCGGCGGCGAGGCCGTCCACCCAGGACGGACCGTCGACGGCCCGGCTCACCCGCAGTCGAATGAGGTCGCCGTGCGGTTCGAGCCCGCCGACAACGGCGCCGAACACGTTGCGAGGGCTACCGCCGGGCGGCTCGACGTGCACGGCGACGGCGGCAGGGGCGAAAACGGCGACGGCCGGGGCGCCGTCGGCGATGGGTGCGGGCACGTGCCCGCTGATCACGAAGTCGTCGACGACCAGCCCGGACGGCCCGAAATGGCCGGAAACGAGGTCCAAGCCGGCGATACGGGCGGTGAAAGCGGTGCGGGGCCGGGACAAGACGGCCCGGGTCTCGCCCTGCTCGACGATCTCACCGTCGGAGAGCACGACAACACGATCGGCCAGCACGAGGGCGTCCAACGGATCATGGGTGACGAGCAACGCGGTACGACCGGAGTCGCGTAGCACGCGCCGGAGCATGGTGCGCAGCGCGGGGGCGGCGTCGACGTCAAGCGCGGCAAGGGGTTCATCGAGCAGCAGGAGGTCAGGGGCGGCGGCCAGCGCACGGGCGACGGCGACACGCTGGGCCTGGCCGCCGGAAAGCTGTCCGGGACGGCGAGAAGCGAACTCCGCAGCGTCCACATCGGACAACAAGCGCGACGCAAGTTCGTCGGCCGCCGAACGAGAAATGCCCCGCGAACGAGGACCGAAGGCGACGTTGGCGGCAACCGTCAGATGCGGGAACAGCAACGGATCCTGGGCCAGCAAACCGATGCCCCGCAGGTGAGGCGGCACATGAACGCCGGCGGCGACATCGGTCAACACCCGGCCGCTCAACGAGATCCGCCCCGTGGAAGGACGCAGCAATCCGGCCAACGCCCCGAGCAAGGTCGACTTGCCGGCGCCGTTACGGCCAAGCACGGCAACAATCTCGCCCGCCCCAACGGAAAGCTGCACGGACAGGGCGAAGGAGTCGCGACGAACAGCGATGTCGAGGTCGAGAGTCACAGCCGTCCCTCGATCGAACGCGGCCGAGCGACAGCGATGACCACGATCGCCAACACCACCAACAACAATGACACCGCGACGGCAGCGTCCACATCGGACTCGGACTGCACGTAGACCAGCAGCGGCAGGGTCTGGGTGGTGCCCTCCAGGTTGCCGGCGAAGGTGATCGTGGCCCCGAACTCCCCCAACGACCGGGCAAAAGCCAGCACCAAAGAGGAACCCAAGGCGGGCAACAACAACGGCACAGTCACGCGCCGGAACACGGTCCACGGCGCGGCCCCCAAAGTGGCGGCCACAGCCTCGTAGCGCTCGCCGGCGGTCCGCAAGGCGCCCTCAAGGCCGATGACCAGGAACGGCATCGCCACGAACGTCTGCGCGATGATCACGGCAGCCGTGGTGAACGGCAGCCGCAACCCGAACACCGCCAGAACCTGACCACCGAAGCCATTACGCCCCAACAGGTACAGCAAAGCCAGACCACCAACCACCGGCGGCAGAACGAGCGGCAACAACACAACGGCCCGCAGCACCCGCAACCCAGGCAGCCGCCCACGGGCCAGTACGACCGCGAGCGGACCGCCGAGCAGCACCGACAACACAGTGGCGGTCGCACCCGTCCGCACCGAAAGCCACAGGGCCTCCAGCGCGGTCGGGCTGGTCACCAGCTGCGGCAGCCGGCCGAGGTCGCTGCGGGCCACCAGACCGATGACCGGCAGCACGACCAGGGCCAGCGCTATCGCCGCCGGCGCCCAGAGCAGGACCGGGACGGACCGTCTCACGGCAGCTGGAAGCCCACCGCGCCGAGCTCCTTGCGGCCCTGTTCGCCCCGCACGAACGCGACGAACTCCTTGGCCAGCGCGGATTGCGGCGCGTTCTTCAGCACGGTGATCGGATAGTCGTTGATCGCCTTGTCGGCCTCGGGGAAGGGCACGCCCTTGACCTTGCTGCCGGCCGAGTTGACGTCGGTGAGGTACACCAGGCCGGCGTCGGCGTCACCGGACTCGACCTTGGACAGCACGCCGGTGACGGCGGTTTCCTTGCTGGCCGGCGAGATGTGCACGCCGGTGGCCGCCTCGACCTTCAACGCCGCCGCCCCGCACGGCACCGCGTCGGCGCACACCACCACGACGACGCCGGGCTTGGCCAGGTCGGCGAACGAGGCGATGTTCTTGGGGTTGCTGGGCGGAACGGCGATCTCCAGCTTGTTCCGCGCGAACAGCTGCGGCGTGCCGTCGTTCAATGAAGCCTTGGTGACCTTGTCCATGTTGTTCTGGTCGGCCGAGGCGAACACGTCGGCCGCGGCGCCGTTGGTGATCTGCTGCACCAGCGTGGACGAGCCGTCGTAGGTGATCCTCACCGTCACGCCGGGATGGGCCGACTCGAAGTCGACCTTGATCTTGTTGAACGAGGTGGTCAGCGAAGCCGCGGCGAGCACGGTCAGCGTGCCGGACTCCTTGGGCGCCGAGCTGGTCGTGGACGTACCGGCCGAGGACGGCTGCGTGCCACCGCACGCGGTCAGCAGCAGTGCGGCCGACCCGATGGCGACGACGAGTTTCCTCACGACATGCCTCCCGGCGTTTCGATGATCACCTGGGTGGACTTGACCACGGCCACCGCCAGCATGCCGGGGGTCAGCCCGAGTTCGTGGACCGCCTCGGTGCTCATCAGCGACACCACGCGGTGCGGCCCGGACTGGATCTCGACCTGGGCCATCACCTTGTCCTCGACGATCTCGGTGACCAGGCCGACGAACCGGTTGCGGGCCGAGCGGCCCACCCCGGACGGGTCGGGCACGGCGTTGGCCTGGGACCGGGCGAAGGCGGCGAGCTCGGCGCCGTCGACGACCTTGCGGCCGGCAGTGTCGACACCGGCGGTGAGCTGGCCGGAGTCCAGCCAGCGACGCACGGTGTCGTCGCTCACGCCGAGCAGCACGGCGGCCTCGGACACCCGGTAGGTGGGTGAGTCAGGTCGAGTCACGCGCCGAGACTAACTCCGCTCGTGCGGAACAAGAAGAGGAAAGACTCCGCAGATGCGGAATCGCTACCCCTTCTCGCCGATCCGGTGGACTTCCTTGCGCATCTCGTCCAGCATCTCGGCGCCGTAGGAGTACAGCAGTTCCCGCTGCTCGGGCGTGTAGTGCGCGAGTACCCGCGCAGTCGCCTCGGTGAGTCCCTTGAACAGCAGGCTGAACCGCTCGGGGTCCTGCGCGCCCAGCGTGACCTCGACCAGCACCTTGCGCCGGTCGTGCGGGTCGCGGACGCGGCGGACGTAGCCGGCGCGCTCCAGCCGGTCGATCACGCCGGTGACCGCCCCGGTGGACAGGCCGGAAAGCTCGGCGATGCGGCCGGCGGTCATCGGCTGACCCCGCGGGCGGCCAGGTCGAGGCACTTGTGGTCGGTGGCGGACAGGCCCAGCTGCTCGGCGATGCGCGCGTGGAACATGACCGTCACCAGGCTGCTGTCCCGACCCAGCCAGGAGAACCGCTCCAGCTCCTCGTCGCTGACCGGATAGACCGTCCTGGCCTCTGCCGTCTCCGACACGACCCCATCACCTGCTTACTTGCTAAGACACTCGGCCCACAAGACATCATAACCGCGAAGCGTCTGAGTTACCGCATGTCCGTTCCGCGGTGATCCAGCCTAGGGCTACCAGCGACTACCCTGATCGTGATGGCACCCGTCGAGCTAGGCCTTCCGGGCGTGCGGAGCACCCCTGACGTCTCGACGCGTCCCGATCTGCCGGGCTTGATCGACACCTATGGGCGCGTCGCCACTGACCTGCGCGTTTCCCTCACCGACCGGTGCAATCTGCGCTGCACGTACTGCATGCCGGCCGAGGGCCTCGAATGGCTGCCGAGCGGCGATCTGCTGACCGGGACCGAGTTGATCCGGCTGATCCGCATCGCGGTCGACCGACTCGGCATCCGCGAGCTCCGCTTCACCGGCGGGGAACCGCTGCTGCGCAAGGATTTGCCGCAAATCCTCGCGGCCGCGGCGGAACTGCGGCCACGGCCCCGCATGTCCCTGACGACCAACGCGGTCTCACTGGCCCGCAAGGCCGGTCAGCTCAAGCTGTCCGGACTGGACCGCATCAATGTGTCCCTCGACACACTTCGGCCGGACCGCTTCGCCACGATCACCCGGCGCGACCGGCTGGACGACGTGCTCGCGGGCCTCGGCGCCGCGCACGACGCCGGCCTGCGGCCGGTGAAGGTCAACACGGTGCTGATGCGCGGCGTGAACGAGGACGAGGCCCCGGACCTGCTCCAGTTCTGCCTGGACCATGGCTACCAGCTGCGCTTCATCGAGCAGATGCCGCTGGACGCGCAGCACGAGTGGGACCGCACGACGATGATCACCGCCGAGGAGATCCTCGACCGGCTGAGCGCTCGCTTCACGCTCACCCCGGAAGCCAGCTCCGCCCGCGGTGCCGCGCCGGCCGAGCGCTGGCTGGTCGACGGCGGCCCGGCCACGGTCGGCGTGATCGCGTCGGTGACCCGGCCGTTCTGCGCGGCCTGCGACCGTACCCGGCTGACCGCCGACGGCGCGCTGCGCACGTGCCTGTTCGCCACCACCGAGACCGACCTGCGCGGCCCGCTGCGCGCCGGCGCCTCCGACGAGGAGCTCGCGCAGCTGTGGCGGGCGGCGATGTGGGGCAAGGCCAAGGGACACGGCATCAACGACGACGGATTCGCCCAGCCGGACCGTCCGATGAGCGCGATCGGAGGCTGACCGGGTGCTGTTGACCATCCGCTACTTCGCCGGCGCCAAGGCCGCCGCCGGAGTGGACGACGAGCAGCTGAGCCTGCCGCCGGAGTCCACTGTGGACGACGTGCTGAAGCTGGTGCGGGACAAGCACGGCGAGCCGCTGACCCGGGTGCTGACCGCCTCCAGCCTGCTGCTGGACGGAATCGCCGTGCGGGACACCAAGATCTCGGTCGCAGGCGGCCGAGAGCTGGACGTGCTGCCGCCTTTCGCCGGCGGCTGACCCACCCCGCCGCAGCGCCGCCGCCAATGCAGGGAAGGACGCCTTCCCTGCATCACGGCTAAGCGGTGATCGCGGCGCGGATGCGTTCGGCCCAGGCGCGGCCGTCGATGCTGCGCAGGGCCTCACGGTTGAGCCGGTCGGCCGCGGCCGTGTCGCCGCGGTGTTTCCGCACCTGGGCCATCACGTGCAGGGACCACGCGGAACCGCTGGGATTGCCGGCCTTCTCGAAGATCGCCCGCGCCTGCACGGCGTACGCGTAGGCATCGGCCATGTCCTGCTCCCCGCCACGGGCGATCAGCAGGTGCGCCAACAACAACTGCGCGCGAGCCCGGTAGAGCGGCAGCGGGGCGGCGAGGTCGAGGGCGCGGCGGCCGGTGGTCAGCGCCTCCTCCAGCCGGCCGACGGGCATCATCGCCATCGAGGCGCCGATCAGCACCCACAGCCGGGTGCGCATGTGGCTGACCTCGTCCAGCATGCCCAGTGCCTCGTCGAAGCACCGCATGGCGTCGGGGAACTTGCCGGCCATGTGCAGGGTGAGGCCCAGCGCGGACAGGCTCATGGCCTGCGCCCGGTGGCTGCCGGTGCGACGAGCGCTGTCCAGCGCCTCGCGGGCCAGCTCCAGCGCCGGCTCGACCCGTGACGTCATCTGGTACGCGGTTGCCAAGCGGTGCAACACTTCCAGCCCGGCGGTGACCTCGCCGAAGCCCCGGAACATGGCCAACGCGGTGGTCAGCTGCTCGATGGCCTCGACGGGATGCCCACGTTCGAGCAACGCGGCCCCGAGGTTGGCCACGCTGTGCGCCTCGCAGTGCCGCAGACCGGCTTCCCGGCACAGCTCGATGGACCGCCGGCAGTGCTCGACGGCCTCCCCGAGCCGGCCCAGTTCCAGCAGCACGAAGCCGATGTTGGCCCGCCCGATGACCTCGACGTCCCGCAGGCCGGATCGCTGGGCCAACGCCAGCGCCTCGTCGAAGTAGCCGGCGGCCTCGTCGAACTGGCCCAGTTCCAGGTGCGAGTTGCCGGCGTTGTTGAGCGACGCGGCGGCCCCGTCGTCGGCCCCGAGCTCACGGAAGATGTCGGCCGCGGCGAGGAAGCTGTCGATCGCGTCCTCCTGCCGGTCCATGTTCCACTGCGCGGTGCCGAGGTTGAACAGCATCGCCGCCTCGCCGCGCCGGTCGCCGGCCCGCCGGGCCACGGTGACGGCGGTCGAGGCGGTGGCGAACCAGTCCACGTTGTATTGGTGCGCAAGGAAATACCCGCGCAGCGCGTCGGCGAGGCGGACGGCGTGGTCGGCCAGGTGGTGCCGGGCGGCGTAGCCGAAAGCCGCGATGAGGTTGAGCCGCTCGGCATCCAGCCAGGCCAACGCGTCGGCCTCGATGGTGAACACCAGGCCCTGCTGCTTGCCGACGACCAGCCGCACCAGGTCCCGATAGGCCACGTGAGCCGCACCGATCGCGCCGGCCAGGTAGTGGTCGAGCAGCCGCCGCACCACGATGTCCCGCTCGGTACGGGTGTTCTCCTCGTGCTCACGCTGCGCGGCGTAGAGGCGGATCAGGTCGTGGAACTGGAATCGACCCGGCTGCCCAGGCTGCACGAGATGCACGGCGGCGAGCTGGTCGAGCAGCTCGGCGGCGTCGTCGGCATCGGTGGCCAGCAGCGCGGCGGCGGCCTGCGGCGTGAAGTCCGGCCCGGGCACGAGACCCAGCAGCCGGAACAGCTCACGGGCCCGCGGTTGCAGCGTCGTATAGGAAAGGTCGAAGGCCGCCCGCACGGCCGTGCCCTCGTCGCCGGCAATGCTCAGCGCCGAGAGCCGGTTACCGTTGCGAAGCTCGGCCACGTAGTCGGCCAGCCCGGACGGCGGCGACTTGGCCAGGTTGGCGGCGGCGATACGCAGGGCCAGCGGCAGGTACGCGCACAGCCGAGCCAGCTCCGTCGAAGCTGGCACGTCCTTGAGCTCCGGCCCGAGCACGGCGCTGAGCAGCTGTCTGGACTCGTCCGGCGTGAGCGGCTCCAGCAGCACCGTCTCCACATGGGGCAAACGGTTGCGCAGGTCGTTGCGGCTGGTCACGAGCACCGCGCAGCCTTCCGGCGGCGGCAACAGCGACCGAATCTGATCGGCCGCGGCGGCGTTGTCCAGCACGATCAGAATGCGCTTACCCGCGACGAGTCCACGGAAGGCCGCCGCCTGGTGGTCGACGTCGATCGGGATCTGTTCCGGCGGCACACCCATCGCCCGCAGGAACCGAGACAGCACCTGCGCGGTGCTCAACGCCGGGCCGAGGGCGTAGCCGCGCAGGTTGGCGTAGAGCTGGCCATCGGGAAAACGCGGCCGCAGCCGGTGCGCGAGGTGGACGACGAAGGCCGTTTTGCCGACGCCGGGCGGCCCCATCACGGCCACCGGGCCGTCGGGCGTGCCGAGCTCGAACCGGGCCACCAGTTCGTCGATCAGCTTCTCGCGGCCGACGAAGTCGGCGATGTCGGCCGGCAGCTGCGAGGGCACGACCACCGGCCGCGCCGCGTCGGCGGCCAGCGGCGCGATCAGCTCGGGGTCGTTTCGCAGCATGGCCTGGTGCAGCCGGCGCAGCGGCTCGCCGGGGTCGATGCCCAGCTCGTCGGCCAGATAGCCGGCCACGCCCCGGTACGCCGCGAGCGCGTCGGCCTGCCGGCCGCTGCGGTGCAGGGCCAGCATCAGCTGGCCCCAGAACGGCTCCCGCGTCGGGTGCTTGGCCGTGAGCGACTGGAGCTCGGCGATCAGCGCCTGGTGCCGGCCGCGCTGGAGATCGATGTCGATACGTCGTTCCAGCACCTGGAGGTGCTGCTCGACCAGCTGCGGCACGACGTTGCGCTGCAACTCCTCCGACGGCACGTCGGCCAGCGGGGCCCCGCGCCACAGCTGGAGGGCCTCGTCGAGGGCGGCGGCCGCGGCGGCCAGGTCGCCGGCGTCGCCGGCCCGCGTGCCCTCGTCGGACAGCTCGCGGAACCGCTCCAGGTCAACGGATCCCGGCGGCACGTCGATGTAGTAGCCCTCGGGCGCGGTCCGGACCAGGGCCGGGTCGCCGAGGGTCTGCCGCAGCCGCAGCACGTAAGTCTGGAGCGTGCCCTTGGCCCGGGCCGGCGGATTGCCGGCCCACAGCCGCTCGACCAGCGCGTCCACCGGAACCACCCGGTTGGCCCGCAGCAGCAGGCTGGCCAGCAGGGTGCGGTGCTTGGCCGCGCGGATCGGCACCGGCCGGCCGGCCAGCGACACCTCGAGCGGGCCGAGGATGCGGAAGCGCATGTCGGTGGACATGCCAGCCTCCTCTCGGCCGTGCAGTTGTCGTTCAGCCTAGGAGCGTGCCGCGGTGTCCACTAGCGAAAATGGAACTTCCCGCCGGTGAACGTCGGAGTCTAGTTCGACGGCGGCGTGAGTCCCATCGCGGACAGCAGCGTCGCGGCCTCCGCGTCGTGCCGCTCGGACGCCACGACATCGCCCGCGACCCGGTAAGCCGCAGCGAGCAGCGTCAAAGCGCGGGGCTCCCACAGGCGCAGGCCGGTCTTGCGCAGCAGCGCCAACGCCCGTTCGCTGAAGTCGATGGCGGCGTCGGCTTCCGCGCTCCGCAGATGCACGTGCGCCTGTGCGAGGAGCGCACGGCCCTGGCACAGCCGGAGCTCGTGCCGGGCGGTCAGCTCGACCGCCTCCTCGGCGTGGGCCAGCGCCTGGATGTCGTCGCGCATCGCGTAGGTCAACCCGATCAGCGCCTCGACCTCGCCGAACCGCAGGTCGCGCTGGCGACTCAGGTCCAGCGCCTGCCGGTAGTGCTCGATCGCCTCGGCCGGGCGGCCGCCGACCAGGGCGACGTCGCCGAGCGTGTTGAGTGCGTCGATCCGCGAGCGGAACATGCTGGGCGAGTCGGCCAGCTCCAGCGCCGTCGCGGCCATCCGCTCGGCCTCGTCCTGGCGGCCGAAGTCCAGCCGCACCAAGGCCATCGCGTTGAACAGCCCGGACTCGCTCTCCTGGTTGCCCAGCCGCCGGCTCATCGCCACGCCGTGCTCGAAGTACTCCTCGACGGCCTCGAACCGGCCCATGTGCCGGCTGAAGTTGAGCAGGTTGTTGAGGCAGTTCACCTCGCCGTGCTCGATGCCCAGTTCTGCGCAGATGGCTCGGGCCCGGGCCAGGTAGCCGAAGCCCTCCTCGGTCTCGCCCAGGCTGACCTGCACCAGACCCAGGTTGAACAGGACCGGGGCCAGCCGGGTCGGCTCACCCTCGGCCAGCGCCATGGCGTCGGCGAAGCGGGTGGCGGCGCCGTCGAGATCGCCCATTTCGGACAGTGCGATGGCGAGGTTGGTCAGCGCCGAGTACTCGCCGACCCGCAATCCCGTGCGGCGGAAGACTTCCAACGCGCGGGCGAAGCCGTCGGCGGCCTCGTTGGCCCGGCCTCGGCTCCAGTCGAGCGCGGCCAGGTTGTAGCGCATCGCCGCCTCGGCCAGCCCGTCCTCGGCCTCGGCCGCGGCGGCCAGACCGGCCTGCGTGACCAGCTGCCACTCGGTGGCCAGCCGCTGTGCGTAGAAGAAGCCGCGCAGCGAGTCCACCAGCTGCCAGACGATCTCGCCGCGGCCCTGCTGGATCAACGGCACCAGATTGGGCAGCTCGGCGGTCATCCAGTCCAGTGCCTCGTCACGGTCGCCGAAGCGGTCGGGGCCCTGGCGCGGCGGCAGCGGCACCAGGCTCGGCACTTCCGGGCCGAGCAGACCGGCGGCCTCGGCAACGGCGTGCAAGTAATAGGTGTGAAGCCGGGACAGCGCCCGGTCCTCCGGCTCGGCCAGCGCCCGCTCGTGGGCGTACACGCGGAGCAGGTCGTACGCCTGGTAGCGGCCGGGGGCCAGCTGCTGCACCAGGTTGGCCGCGGCGAGCTGGTCGAGCAGCCGGCGAGCCTGCTCCGGCGGGCAGTCGGCCAGCGCGGCCATCGCCGCCGGCGTGAGGTCCTGGCCCGGCGCCAGGCCGACCAGCCGGAAGGCCCGCTTGGCCGGTTCGGCCAGCGCCTCATAGGAAAGGTCGAAGGCGGCTCGGACGGTCACCGTCTCGTCCCCGTCGGCGGCCAGCGCAGCCAGCCGACTGCCCTCGCGCAGCCGGACCAGCTGCTCGGCCAGCCGCGGCTGGTCGTCGCCGATCATGTTGGCGGCGGCGATCCGCAGCGCCAGCGGCAGATGCGTGCACAGCTCGGCCAGCTCGGCGGCGGCCGCCGGCTCGACCCGGACGACCTCGTCGCCGAGGATGCGGGCCAGCAGGGTGTGCGACTCGGCCGGGGTCAGGCCGCCGACGTGCACCCGGCTCGCGCCCTGCTCGGCGACCAGCCCGCGCAGCGCGTCCCGGCTGGTGATCAACACCGCGCTGCCGGGGTCCCCGGGCAGCACCGGGCGGATCTGGCCGGGACGGGCGGCGTTGTCCAACACGATGAGCATCCGCTTGCCGGTCAACAGGGATCTCAGCGCGGCCGACTGCTCGTCGAGATCGGTCGGCACGTCGTCGGCGGCCACGCCCAGCGCCCGCAGGAACCGGGCCAGCACCTGGTCCGGGCCGAGCGCCGGGCCGCGGGCGTGGCCGCGGAGGTCGACGAACAGCTGGCCGTCGGGGAAACGGGAGCGCAGCCGGTGGGCGACGTGCACGGCCAGCGCGGTCTTGCCGGTGCCGGGCGGGCCGGTCAGCACCACCACCGGGGTCGCGGTCGGCTCGGCCGGCGCCAGCCGCTCGGCGACCAACGCCGCGACCGCCGACCGGCCGACGAAGTTGATCACTTCCGGCGGCAGCTGAGCCGGCACGGAAGCCTTGGCCCCCAACGGGCTTCGCAGGCTCGGATGATCGGACAGCACGGCCTGGTGCACGCGCAGCAGCTCGGCGCCGGGGTCCACCCCGAGCTCGTCGGAGAGGTACTCGTACACCTCTCTATATACATGCAGTGCTTCGGCGCGTCGGCCAGAGCGGTAGAGGGCGATCATCAGCTGGGCCCAGATCCGCTCACGGGCCGGGTTGGCATCGGCCAGCTCGCGCAGTTCCGGCACCAGCTCCTCGTGCCGGCCGAGGGTGAGGCCGGCGTCGATGCGGCGCTCGCGAGCATCCATCCACTCGGCCTCAAGACGGTTAATCTCGTTGTGCCGCAACGGATCCAGCGGAACGTCGACCAGCACCGGCCCGCGCCAGAGCCGGACCGCCTCGGTCAGCAGGGTCCACACGGTCGCCGGATCCTCGATCTCACGGGCCCGAACGAGCTGTTCCCGGAACCGGGTGGCGTCCAGCGCGCCGGCCGGCACGTCGAGCGCGTAACCGTCCTGGGCGGTGCGCAGCGCGCAGGCCGGGCCGAGCTGCTGGCGCAGCCGCATGACATAGGTCCGGAGCGTGTTGCGCGCGCCGGCCGGCGGCCGCTCGCCCCAGACCACGTCCACCAACTCGGCCGCGGAGACCGCACGGTTGGCCCGCAGCAGCAGTGAGCCGAGCAACAGCCGCTGCTTGGCCGCCGGCAGCGGCCGGGCCACTCCGTCGACGAGGACCTCGAGCGGGCCGAGCACGCGGAACTCGATCTCGCCCGCCATCGGCGCCCCTCCCCTCGACCGTCGGTATCGCCAGAGAGCCTAGCGGGCCGTGACTTGGTGCTGTATCGATACAGATCGTGCCGCGCAAGGGTTTTCCGGGCAACTTTTCGGTTGCGCGAAGGGCGGGGAATTTGGCCTAAACCACGTGACCCACACCTCACGTTGGGTGATCGATCTCGACTTGGAAACGGCCAGATAACGACGGCCTGACCTGCGCAAACAGGGGCGATCGGGCCAGGTTGCGTCGCGTTACTGTGATGACGGTCACATCCATCAGCATTTGGCGTTCGCGGATTCGTTACCTAGTGTCGCTTCTCGGCCGAACCCGAAACGGCTGGCAGTACCCGAGGGACCGAAGCGCCAAACCCTGTTCGGCGGTCCCCCGGCACCAACCCCGAGCGAGAGACAACTACCGAACAGGGGCGGGGGAACCAACCCCTGGGCGCCCGAGAACCGCCCAGCGGGAGTGAGCATCACCCGGTACCCATGCCGGCCATCGTGTGGGGCACGCCTGTGCCTCGTACGGCCGGTGAGCTCGTGACGCAGGCGCTGTAGGCGAGAGGTCAATGAGTTCTTACCGCGGCAAGCACCGTGAGCAGTCCACCGTCGCTCGTACCGTGACCCAGGTTGCCCTGGCCGGTGCGATTGTCGCCGCCCCGATGGCGATCGCGGCGGGCACCGCCAACGCGTCCACCACCAACTGGGACGCGGTCGCGCAGTGTGAGAGCAGCGGCAACTGGGCCATCCACACCGGCAACGGCTTCTCCGGTGGTCTGCAGTTCACCAACAGCACCTGGGCCGCCTACGGCGGCACGGCGTACGCCCCGCAGGCCTGGCAGGCCAGCCGTGAGGCCCAGATCGCCGTCGCCGAGCGCGTGCTCGCCGGCCAGGGCCCCCACGCGTGGCCGGTCTGCTACGCCCGTGGCGCCGGTGGCGTCACCGCCGGCGGCAACGCCGCCCCGGCCCCGCAGCGCAAGGCGGCTCCGGCCCCGCAGCGCAAGGCCACCCCGGCCCCGCAGGCCCAGGCCCCGTACCAGGCTCCGAAGCTGGACGGCAACGGCGACTACACCGTCGTGGCGGGCGACACCCTGTCCGGCCTGGTGGAGAAGCTGCACCTGAGCGGCACCTGGCAGGACCTGTACAACAAGAACAAGGACGTCGTGGGTTCGGACCCGAACCTGATCCTCGTCGGTCAGAAGCTGACCACGAAGTGAGTGTGACGTTCGCTTAAAGCTCGACGGGCAGGGCCGACTTCGGCCCTGCCCGTTAGGCGTATCTACGGGCAGTTGACCCATTCGTCACTGCCGTCGGTGAAGACCTGGCGCTTCCAGATGGGCAGCTTGGCCTTCACCTCGTCGACGAGTTCGGCGCAGACCACGAACGCCTCGCGGCGGTGGCCGGCGGCGACGGCGCAGGCCAGGGCGACATCGCCGATGGCCAGGTGACCGAGCCGGTGGCTGACGGCCAGCGCCCGGACCTCCGGGTGCCGGGCAGCGACCTCGGCCGCCACCTCCGCGATGACGTCCTTGGCGCTGGGATGGCCCGAGTACTCGAGCTCGGTCACGCCCCGGCCGTGATCGTGGTCACGGACCACGCCCTCGAACGTGACGACGGCGCCGGCGGCGCGGTCGTTGACCAACGCGGCGTGCTCCTCGGCGGAGACCGGCGTCTCGCTGATCTCGGCCCGCACCACCGTGGCCGGCAGCCGGGTCTCGGTGACCGGAGCCGCAGCCGGCACGTGGTCGCCGCCGGCCAACTGCTCCACGGCGTGGTCCAGCACACCGGCCAACACCGACAGGCCGTCCTTCACGCCGCCGGTCGAGCCGGGCAGGTTCACGATCAACGTCGTGCCGGCCACCCCGGACAGACCCCGGGACAGCACGGCGGTCGGCACCTTGGGCAGCCCGGCGGCCCGCACGGCGTCGGCGATGCCGGGAATCTCGTAGTCCAACACCGAACGGGTGGCCTCGGGCGTGCGGTCGGTCGGCGTCACGCCGGTGCCACCGGTCGTCAACACCACAGCCACGCCGTCGGCGACGGCCGTGCGCAACGCGGCGGCCACCGGATCGCCGTCGGGCACGACCACCGGATCCGGCACGTCGTAGCCGCGATCGCGCAGCCAGTCGACGATCACGGGGCCGGTCCGGTCGGGGTAGACCCCGGCCGCGGCCCGGTTGGATGCCACGACGACTCGCGCCCGCCTGCTCATCGATCCTCCGGTCGGGTCCAACTGCCGGTCTTGCCGCCGTCCTTGCGCTCCACCCGCACCGCGTCCAGCACGGCGGCCGGGTCGACCGCCTTGACCATGTCGTGCAGGGTCAGGCCGGCCACCGCGACGGCGGTCAGCGCCTCCATCTCGACCCCGGTGCGGTCGGTCGTCTTCACGGTGGCGGTGATGCGCACCGCCTCGTCCTCCAGCTGGAGGTCCAGCTTCACGCCGGTGATGGCGATCGGATGGCACAGCGGCACGAGGTCAGGGTGCGCTTGGCCCCCATGATGCCGGCGATCCGCGCGGTGGCCAGCGCGTCGCCCTTGGGCAGGCCGTCCCGCCGCAGCAGGCCGACGACCTCGGCGGTGGTGCGCAGCACCCCGGTCGCGACAGCGACCCGGGCGCTGGCGTCCTTGGCCGAGACGTCGACCATCCTGGCGGCGCCGGCACTGTCGACGTGACTCAGCTCGCTCACGGTCGAATATTAGTTCGCCGCAATGCTCAATTCGCCTGGGCCGCGTTCTTGACCGCCTCGGCCACCGCCGGCGCGACCGCGTTGTCGAACACGCTCGGCACGATGAACGACGCGTTGAGCTGCGCCGGCTCGACCACGTCGGCGATGGCGTTGGCCGCGGCCACCAGCATCGCGTCGGTGATGGAGGTGGCGTGCGCGTCCAGCAGGCCGCGGAACACACCAGGGAAGGCCAGCACGTTGTTGATCTGGTTCGGGTAGTCGCTGCGGCCGGTGGCCACGATGGCGGCGTGCTGCTGGGCCTCGACCGGGTCGATCTCCGGGTCCGGGTTGGCCAGCGCGAACACGATGGCGTCGGCGTTCATGGTGGCCACCTGGGCCGCGCCGAACAGGTTCGGCGCCGAGACGCCGATGAACACGTCCGCGTCGACCAGCGCGTCGTGCAGGGTGCCGGCCTTGCGCTCCACGTTGGTGGAGGCGGCGATCTGCTCCAGGTTGGAGTCGAGGTCGCCCCGGTCCGGGTGCACGATGCCGTTCACGTCCACGGCCAGGATGTCGCCCGGCTTCTGGTGCTGGAGCAGCCGGATGATGGCCGAGCCGGCGGCGCCGACGCCGCACACGACGACCTTGCACTTCGTGATGTCCTTGCCGACCACCCGCAGCGCGTTGCGCAGCGCGCCGACGACGACGATGGCCGTGCCGTGCTGGTCGTCGTGGAAGACCGGGATGTCGAGCTTCTCCCGCAGCCGGGCCTCGATCTCGAAGCAGCGCGGGGCGGCGATGTCCTCGAGGTTGATGCCGCCGTAGACCGGGGCGATCAGCTCCACCGCGCGGATGATCTCCTCGGTGTCCTGCGTGTCCAGGCACACCGGCCACGCGTCGACGCCGGCGAACTTCTTGAACAGGGCGGCCTTGCCCTCCATCACCGGCAGCGCGGCGGCCGGGCCGATGTTGCCGAGGCCGAGCACGGCGGTGCCGTCGGTGACCACGGCCACCGTGTTGCGCTTGATGGTCAGGCGGCGGGCGTCCTCGGGGTTGGCCGCGATGGCCTGGCAGATGCGGGCCACGCCGGGCGTGTAGGCCCGGGAGAGATCGTCACGGTTGCGCAGCGCGACCTTGGAGGTGACTTCGATCTTGCCACCGAGATGGACCAGGAATGTGCGGTCGGACACCTTTCGGACACGCACGCCCGGAAGTGCGTCGAGTCCGTCGGTGATGTCCTTGGCGTGATTGGCCGACATCGCGTTGCAGGTGATGTCGAACACGACCCGATCGGCGTGTGACTCGACCACGTCGAACGCGGTGATCACCCCGCCGACCCGGCCGACTGCGCTGGTCAGGTCGCCGGCAGCGCTCGCCGACGGCGGCGCCTCGACCCGAATGGTGATCGAATATCCGGGTCCGGGAACCGGCATGGCTTTCCTCCAGATTCGACGCGGCCGACGGCCGATGAAACGAGCCTAAACCGCGTCGAATTCCGGAACGAGAGCGACTCGGAAACCCTCAGCGGTTGATCTCGGTCTTCGGGTGCGTGTACGGCAGCGACTCCGGGTCGACCGGGAACGCCACGTCACCGAACGGCGACAGCGCGCCCTGCACGTCGGTGGCCAACTCGCTGACCGGGTGCTTCTCACCCTCGATGTGCGGCCACGCGGGATCGATGCGCGCGGAGCGGTCCTTCGCCACAGTTCCTCCTCAGTGCGGGTCCTACCCGCACAGTATGACCCGGTGCCGCGGGCCCGACACCGCCCGACCTGCACATCCAGCCTGCCGCACGGCTAACGTGGTGCATGATGGCCGGCCTCTCACTCGCGGACTGGTTGCGGGCGCTCGACGACGACGCGCTCGTCGCGCTGCTGCGCGCCCGTTCCGACCTGGCGACACCGCCGCCCGCGGACAGCACTGTGCTGGCCACGCGGGCGGGTATCCGCGCGTCCGTGGCCCGGGCCTGCGAAGAACTGGACACCTTCACGCTGACCGTGCTGGAAGCGCTGCTGGTGCTGGATGCCGACAGCTCGCCGGTCTCGGTCCGCGACGTGGCGAAACTGCTGGCCGCCGACGCGACGCTGACCCGCGTGACCGCGGCCGTGCGGGCCCTGCGGGCCAGGGCGATCGTGTGGGGTGCGGACGACGCGGTGTCGGCGGTGCCGGCCGCGCGGGAGGTGGCCCCGCAGTACCCGGCCGGCCTCGGCCGGTCGTTACCGCATCTCGTCGGCAAGGACCTGGCCGAGACCATCGCCGGTCTGGACGAGCCGGAGCGGCGGCTGCTGTCGGCGCTGGCCGGCGACTCGCCGATCGGGCTGACCAAGGACGCCGGCGTGGTCGTGCCGCTGGAGCGGGCCAAGACCCCGACCCAGCGGCTGCTGGCCATGGGCCTGCTGGCCCGCCGCGACAACGAGACCGTCGAGCTGCCGCGCGAGGTCGGCATGGCGGTCCGCGGCCGCCGTCCACTCGGGATGGTCCAGGCCAAGGAGCCTTCTCTCACAACGATCCTGCGCGATCCGTCCGTTGTGGACACCACAGCGGCCGGCGAGGCGCTGGAGCTGGTGCGCCACGTCGAGGGCCTGCTGCGACTGTGGTCGGACGAGCCTGCGCCGGTACTCCGCTCCGGCGGGCTGGGCGTGCGCGAGGTGCGCCGCATCGCCAAGGCGCTGGACGTCGATGACGCCCGGGCCGGGCTGCTGGCCGAGCTGGTGGTCGGCGCGGGGCTGGTCGCCGACAGCGAGGGCGTCGACCCGGAGTGGGTGCCGACGACGCTGGCCGACGGCTGGCTGGTGGCCAGTCCGGAGCAGCGCTGGGCCACGCTGGCCACCGGCTGGCTGGAGCTGCCGCGGCTGCCGGCGCTGATCGGCACCCGTGACGAGAAGGACAAGGCCATCGGGCCGCTGACCGACGAGCTGCGCCGGCCGCTGGCCCCGCGCGAACGCCGTCGGGTGCTGGAGACGCTGGCCGAGCTGCCGGCCGGCTCGTCCGTGCCGAGCGCCGACGAGGTGGCCGCGCTGCTGGCCTGGCGCGCGCCGCGCCGCGGCGGGCGGCTTCGCGACGACGTCGTGCGCTGGACGTACACCGAGGCGGCGGCGCTGGGCGTGATGGCCTTCGGCGCGGTCAGCTCGGCGACGCGGGCGCTGCTGGCCGAGGGGCCGGCGATGGCGGCCAAGCGGATGGCCGACGCGATGCCGGAGCCGCTGGACCACGTGCTCGTGCAGGCCGACCTGACCGTCGTCGCCCCCGGACCGCTGGAGCCGATGCTGGCGGCCGACATGGCGCTGGTCGCCGACGTGGAATCGGCCGGCGGGGCGACCGTCTACCGGGTCGGGGACGCGTCCGTGCGGCGGGCCCTCGACGCCGGCCGTACCGCCGATGAGCTGCACGAACTGTTCCGCACTCGATCACGCACGCCGGTCCCGCAGGGCCTGACGTACCTGATCGACGACGTGGCTCGCCGGCACGGACGGCTGCGCGGCGGGGCCGCCGGCTCGTTCCTGCGCTGCGACGACCCGGTGTTGATCACCGAGGTGCTGGCCAATCCGGCGGCGGCCCACCTGGAGCTGCGGCGCATCGCGCCAACCGTGCTGGTCAGCCCGCTGCCGCTGATCGAAGTGCTTGACGAGCTGCGAGCCGCCGGCTTCGCCCCGGCGGCAGAGGGCGCCGACGGCACCGTGCTGGACCTGCGGCCGCCGGGCCGCCGCATCCCGGCCAAGACCCGGCCGTCCCGTCGGGGGCCGGCCCCGACGGCGGTGGCCGACGAGCAGCTCGGGACGTTGGTCGACCAGCTCAGGGCCGGCGACCGGGCGGCGGCGTCGCCCCGCGGCACGGCCGTGGCCGCGACGCTGGAACTGCTGCGGGCAGCGGCCAGCGAGGGGCGCAGCGTGTGGCTGGGCTTTGTCGACTCACGCGGGGTCGCCACGCAGCGGGTTGTCACGCCGGTGAGCGTCGCCGGCGGCATCCTGGAAGGCGTGGACGGCAGCGAGATCCGCCGCTACCCCGTGCACCTGATCACCTCAGCGGCCCTCGTCGAGCACCCCTGAAATGTCACATGCGGCGCGGACTTGCCTTCAACAGGCACATCCGGACCGCATGTGACAAAGCATGACAGCGGGACCCGCCTGGTGGCGAGCCCCGTCTGCAACGTTGTAGATCAGCCCGCGCGGACCGACATCCACTGGCGCATGGCGTGTTCGACCAGCGTGATCAGCGTCTGCTTGGTCGACTCCCGGTTACGGGCGTCACACGTCACGATGGGCACCGACTGGTCGATGGTCAACGCGTCCCGCACGTCGTCGATCCGGTGGTGCAGCATGCCGTCGAAGCAGTTCACCGCCACGACGTACGGCAGCTGCCGGTCGTCGAAGAAGTCGATCGACGCGAACGCGTCGGCCAACCGCCGGGTGTCGACCAGGACCACCGCGCCGATGGCGCCGCGGACCAGGTCGTCCCACATGAACCAGAACCGGTGCTGGCCGGGCGTGCCGAACAGATACAGGATCAGATCGCTGTCCAGCGACACACGACCGAAGTCCATCGCCACCGTCGTGGTGACCTTGTTCGGCGTTGCCGAGAGGTCGTCGACGCCGAGGCTGGCCTCGGTCATCACCGCCTCCGTTGTCAACGGCACGATCTCGGACACCGACCCCACGAACGTCGTCTTGCCGACACCGAACCCACCGGCGACCACGATCTTCGCCGATGTCGTCGCCTGCCGGGCGATCTGGGGACTAGAGCCTGCGGAGCCCACTGAGCACCCTCTCCAGGAATTCAATGGACGGCCTGTCCCCCACGACCAGGCCGCTTTGGTGAATCAGGACTAGACCCATGCTGGCCATGTCACCGATGAGCACCCGGACCACCCCGAGGGGCAGCCGCAGGTGCGCCGCGATCTCCGCGACCGAGCGGGTCTCCACACACAGACCGCAGATCGACCGGTGCTCGGCGGTCACTGCGGCATCCCTGTCACGGCCGTGGTCGCTGGTGGACACCAACGCCTCGATCGCCAGGTCGTAATCGGGTCGGGTCCGGCCGCCGGTCCTGGTGTAGGGACGAACCAGCGAACCCGTCTCGACCACGGGCTCGTGCAGTGCCGGATCCGGTTCGGGTTCCGGGTCCGGCGGTTGAACGAAGTGCACCTCGTAGCCGTCGGCATCGTAGAGCGGGCCGGACATCGGGTCGGAAATGGGTCCCGACGGCGGGCCGCCCCGGTAACCGGGGTGGCTGCGCTCGCCCGGCCGCTCCTCGGCGAAGCCGAACGCACCGCCACCCGGCATCTCCTCCGGCAGGCCGTAGGCCCCCGGCTGCGCTGCGGCGGCCCGTCGACGAACCCGTGCTCGCCGAACAGGTCGGCGCCCGGTCCACCGAACAGGCCGTTGCCGTACCCGTCGATGTCGAACCGGTTGGGCACCTCGTCCAGCCCGTGCTGGGGTGGGTCGTCAAGACCGTGAGCTGCCATGTCGCCTAGACCTCGTCCCGCGGTGCCGAAGGCCCGACCGGCGCCGGGTTGTCGGGGTGCGTCGTGCAGCTGGTGTCGTGGCGGGTCATCCAGCACCTCATCCAGCTCGTAGTGCGCGTCGTCCTCGGCTTCCGGGGCGCTCTCCGAATCGGGGTCGGAGAAACTGAAGCCCTCGGCGGCCCAGGCCTGGTAGTCGAACTTCTTACCGAACCGGCCGCCGGGTACGCCAGAACCCTTGGCCATCACTTCTCACCCCCGCCCGGACCTATCTGCGGACCACGCCTTGCAGCTGCGCCCGTAGTTCCGGCGTCAACTGCTGGCCGACCCGTTCGACAAGCAGGGTCATCTCGTAGGCGACGAGACCGATGTCGCAGTTCGGCGCGGCGAGGACGGACAGGCACGAGCCGTCGCTGATGGACATCAGGAACAGGTACCCCCGCTCCATCTCCACCACGGTCTGGTTGACCGAGCCGCCTTCGAAGCAGCGCGCGGCGCCCTGCGTCAGGCTGATCAGCCCGGACGACACCGCCGACAGCTGCTCGGCGCGGTCCCGCGGCAGGCCGTGGGAACCGGCCAGCAGCAGACCGTCGGCGGAGACGACGACGGCGTGCGCCACGCCGGGGACCCGGCGGACGAAGTCGGTGATCAGCCAGCTGAAACTGCCGGGCTGCTGTACAGACGCGGTAGTCACTCCTGCTCCTCGTCTTCACTGCTCTGCGGCGATGTGGACGCATCACCAGAGTAGGCGTCTATCAAAGCGTGCCGGCCACGGCGCACGCCCTGTTGGTAGCTTGACATGCGACCCCGCACCGAGTCAGCCGACCGCGGTGCGGCCGGTGCCCTGGTGGACGCTGCGGTCGAGCTCTTCGGTGCGGCGGACCCGGGGATCAGGTGCGCCTTCGGAACCCGTTTCGGCAGGCCCGCCTGGGTCTGCGCATCGGGCGCCTGGCTCAACAAGGACTCAGCAGCCTGCCATCCTTCGTCGCCAGGGGAAGACCAATCGTTACTCCTGGCCGCTGCCGGCCGGGCCGGCCTGGTGGGCAGCGGGGCCGAACCGTTGCGGGCCGCCGGGGTCTCCGGCTGCTGCTGGCGGGCGGGTTCGGACTCTGGCGCCGAGGTGGCGCCCGGCCGCTGGCCGGACGTCGCCCGCGGCGTGCGCTTGGGCAGCGAGGAGGTGCCCGGCGCCGGGGCGGCGGCCTTCTCCTCGGTCGGCGACACGGCGGCCGCCGGCGCCTCGGCTGCCGGTTTGGGCTGTTCAAGGGCCTGGGTCGGCTGCTCGGGAGCGAGCTCCGGAGCCTGCTCCGGCACCTCGGGCAGCTGCATCGACATGGTCGCGGTGGCCGGTCCGGCGACCGCGTCGTCGGCGCCGCCGCCCTGGGTCGGCACGCCGAACGGGCCCTCGACCAGATCCGGGGTCTCGTCCTCGACGGCCTGGAACCACTGCGACAGGACGGCCTCGTAGATCGGCAGCCGCTCGGTCGGCGCGTCCAGTTCGTGATCTAGATCACGTGACGGGAAGGCGCTGGCCTCCGGCTGGGCCGGGGCCGGCACGGCGGCCGGCGGCGCGGCGTGCCCGTTGAGGCTGCCGCTGCCGTTCAGGCTGCCGTTGACCGCTGGGGGCGCGACCTTCGGCTCCTCGGGCGCTTCCTGGAAGCCGGCGAACATGTCCACCGGCTGGCCGGCGGCCGAGTCCTCCAGCGACGGGAACCAGGTCGCGGTGCTCTCCTGGGGCTGCTGGGCCGGCGCCGCGGGGGCGTTCGGCGACCAGCGCGGCACGCCGGTGACACCCAGCTCGGGGCTGCCGGCGCTGGACACGAACTGCACCGGCACGCCGGGGTCGCCAGCCGGTTCCTGCACCGGGATCGGCTCCGACGGCGGCGTGGCCGGGCGGCGGGACATGCCGAACGCGTTGGCGATGCCGCCGCCGGCCTGGGTGGCCGGACGCTCGCCGCCGGACGGCGGCGTGCTGACGTCGGCCCCGGGGGCCAGCACCAGCGAGCCCGGCACCACGACGAGCGCGGTCATGCCGCCCTCGATGTCCTCGTTGCCGCGCAGCCGCACCTTGATGTCGTGCCGCTTGGCCAGCCGGGCGACCACGTACAGGCCCATCCGGCGGGACACGGCCACGTCGACCTCGGGCGGGTCGGCCAGGCGCTCGTTGGTCTCGTTGACGTCCGCGGCCGACATGCCGACGCCGCGGTCGTGGATCTCGATGGCCAGCTCGCCGCGCCGCGTCTTGGCGGTGCGCACGGTGACCTTGGTGTTCGGGTCGGAGAACGCGGTCGCGTTGTCCAGCAGCTCGGCGATGAGGTGCACGAGGTCGTTGACCGCGCGGCCCTGCACCGTGAGCTCCGGGGTCGGCGCGACCTGGATGCGGGCGTACTGCTCGACCTCGGACACCGCGGCGCCGACGACGTCGCCGGCCGGCACCGGCCGGGTCAGCCGGCGGCCGAGGTCGGTGCCGGAGAGAACCAGCAGGTTCTCCGAGTTGCGCCGCATACGGGTGGCCAGGTGGTCCAGCTCGAACAGGTTGGCCAGCTGGTCCGGGTCCTGCTCGTCCTGCTCGAGCCGGTCGATCAGGCCCAGCTGGCGTTCGACCAGGGCCTGCGAGCGGCGGGACAGGTTGACGAACATGGCGTTGACGTTGTCCCGCAGGAGGGCCTGCTGGGCCGCCATCCGGACCGCCTCGCCGTGCACCGCGTCGAAGGCCCGGGCCAGCTGGCCGACCTCTTCCTTGGTGTGGATCGGGACCGGGTCGACCACTTCCCTGGCCGCCTCGGCCGGGTTCGGGTCGGTGAGGATGCGCTGCACTTCCTCGGGCAGGCGGTGGTCGGCGATGTCCAGCGCGGTGCGCCGCAGCACGCGCAGCGGGCGCAGCAGCGAGCGGGCCACGAACAAAGCTGTCACCAGCGCGAGCAACAGGGCGCCGAGAACCAGCGCGGAGTTGCGGATCGCGGAGTCCTGCGAGGTGTTGGCCAGGTCGTTCGTCTGGGTCTGGAGCTGCTGCAGCAGCGCCTGCTGGACCTGGTTGGTCAGGTTGACCGTCAGCGTGGAGTCGATGTCCCACTGCGTGGTGGTCAGCCCGGTGAGGTCCTGGTTGTTGGTGCCGCGGATGAGCGCGGACTCCTCCAGCTTGTTGGCGTCGTCGACGATCAGGCCGGTGACCGTGTCGTCGAAGATGCGCTGCTGCTGGGGGGTGGCCGACTTGGCGAAGTCGTTCTTGGCCGCTTCCAGCTCGGCGTCCGCGGCCAGCAGGGCGCGGTACTGGTCGAACGGGAAGTTCTTGTTCTGGAAGACCTGGAGCAGGATGCCGCGCTTGCGGGAGTCCTGCTCCTTGGCCCGGGCCACCGCGTTGGTGGCCAGCTGGAGCCGGACCAGGCTCGGGTCGGAGATCGTGGAGATGGCCTGCTCACCGAGGTCGAGCAGGTTCTGGATCGAGTCGCTGTAGGCGTTGAACGTCGCGCTCGCGGGGTACTTGGACTCGCCGACCGCCTTGCGCAGGTTGGTCAGGCGGGAGAGCTGTTCGGCCGCGGTGCTGAACCGCGACTCGACGTCGGGCGACAGACCGGGACCGAGCGTGGTCACCAGGTTGCGGAACGCGGTGATGTCCTGGACGACGCGCTCACGCTCACGGTCAAGGCTGACCTGGTCGCCGGTGCGGTTGGCCGCGACGAACTGCGCGGTCAGGTCGCGCTCACGCTGGAGCTGCTGCACCAGTTCGGCGACCGAGGTCTGCAGCTGCACCTGCTTGGCCAGGCGCTGGGCGTCGGTGAGGTTGGCCACGTCGGCGCGGACGCGGATGCCACCGAGGATCAGCGCGAGGATCGTCGGGATCAGCAGGACGACCAGCAGCTTGGTGCGCAGTCGCCAGTTCTGCAGGCGCCAGCGCGAGCCGGTGCCGTCGGCGTCCCGGTCGACATCGCCGGAGGCGACGTTCTGTCCGTTGTGTGTGATTTCGCCGCTCAAGTCCGCATCACGCTGCGCAGCCGGTCCTTCACCCTTTTCGGGGCCACCCGAACGCGCCGGACCAGCAAGGCCTGGTCGGCCGGGGCCTTTGTCTCGACGGGCCACCCTGGGCTTCCTCATTCCAGCAGCAGTGTCTGTAGTCCCTCCCCGGACCAAGACGGTTCCGAAGTGGGCCGAATTGCAGCACAACCACGGGGCGTAATGCCAGACGGCCCCGCCGCCTTCCTTCTCTGTGGTCCGCGCCGACCACATCCACTAGCCCAAGAAGCGTAGTGGCGGATACGTCGGACGGGAAGACTCCAGATGCACTCACGGTATCCGCCGTGGGGGATGCCTTCATACGTCCGGGTGGCTACCATCCCCGCATGTTGGTATCGATCGTGGTTTGATGCCAGCGGCCCGGTTGGGGGGCCCGTAGATCAAATTAATGAGGTGCGCATGGCCATCGGAGCGGTACGACGGACCGCTGCGGCGCTCGCGGGAGCGCTGGGTCTGGTCGCTTCCGCGGCCGGCTGCAGCATGCTGCCCGGATCCGGATCTTCCAACTCGCCGACGCTGGAGCATCCGTCGCTACGGGTGGGCTACGAGGCCCAGGTCGACGTGGCGCCGCTGTACATGGCGGTGAAGAACAGCCTGTTCGACAACGCCGGCCTGAAGATCGAGCTGGTGCAGGAGAACAGCGACGACGAGGCGATCAAGCAGGTGCAGAGCGGCCAGCTCGACATCGCCTTCGCCACCCACGTGAGCTTCTTCAAGGCCGAGGCCAACGGCGCGCAGCTTGAGCTGCAGGGTGAGGCCTACCAGGCCGGCACCAACACGATGGCCCTGGTCACACTGCCGTCGCTGGGCTACAACAACCCGTCGACCAAGCAGAACCCGACCATCGCCGTCAACGCCGACAACGACCTCGGCGTGCTGACCACGAAGTCGGTGCTGGACACCGCGGGCGTGCCGCAGAACAAGATCGCCTTCAAGACGATCGGCTTCAACGACATGATCACCGCGCTGCAGAACCGAACCGTGGACGCGGCCTTCATGGTCGAGCCGTTCATCACCCGGGCCGAGCAGCAGCTGGGCGCGACCATCCTGACCGACGCCGCCCGCGGCGCCACCCAGGAGTTCCCGATGACCGGCTACGCGTCGTCGAAGAAGTTCGCCGACGCCAACCCGAACACCATGGCCGCGTTCCGCAAGGCGTTGCAGCAGGCCCAGGAGCAGGCCTCGGACCGGCTCAAGGTGCAGAGCGTGCTGAAGGACTACGCCGGTGTCGACGCCGGCACCGCCGACCTGATCTCGGTCGGCAACTTCCCGACCACGCTCAACGCCGTCCGCCTCCAGCGTGTCGCCGACATGATGGAGACGTCCGGAATGCTGGGGAACCGCCTGGACGCGCAGTCGATGCTGCCGCCGACACAGCAGAACAGTTGATGATCGCCAAATTCTGACGAAAACGACGACGGCCGGGTCGGGATTTCTCCCGACCCGGCCGTCGTCGTGTTGACGCTGGGTGAGCGTCAGCTTCCGCTGGGCTGGCTCAAGCAGTAGGTGAGCTTCAGCGGGTCGTACACAAGAGAATGCTGCGGATCCGGATCTTCACAAGCTCCGTGATCCGCCTTGCCCTTCACGACCTTGATCTGAATTGCCGACGGGCCGGTGCAGGCAACGGCCGGGTAGCCCATCTCGGTGCTGGGGACGGAGGAGGTGAGGTTGTAGCACTTGCCGTCGGCGAGCACCGGGGCCAGGCACAGCCGCACGTTGTTGAGCGTGCCCTCCTCGTAGTACTCGTCGTAGCCGCCGCCGTCCGGGCACTTCTCGCTGGCCTTGATCACCATGCCGACGATGTAGTTCTCCTTGCCGGAGCCACAGTCGACCTTGTCGTAGCTCGGCTTGGTCGTGGTGCCGGTGACGCTGGCGCAGTCGCCGACCGCCGTGTTGTGCGCGTCGTCGGCGCTGCTCACCGCGGTGCCGACACCCAGGCTGATGACTACCCGGATGATGATGTAGACGACGATCACGCCGACCACGCTGAAGACACTGGCCAGGATCCGGCGGCCCTTCTTCGGCGGGGTGCCCACCGGGGCCTGCGGGAACGGCTGCGGGCCGCCGGGCGTCGCACCCGGCATCGGGCCGGTGCCCGGGACGGGACCGCCGGCGAACTGGCCCTGCGGGGCCTGCGGGTAGGGCTGCCCCTGCGGCGGGTACGGCTGGCCTTGGGGCTGCTGCGGGTAGGGCTGTCCCTGGGGCTGCTGCGGACCGCCCGGTCCGGCAGGAGGCATGGGTGGAGTGCTCATGGTTCCCCTCTGGGTCTTTCTCGTGACGAAACGCCTGGCCCCAGGCGTTGACCAACCCCCGATGCGCGGACTGTAACCAGGGCAAAGGTTGGGCGGCGGCGTATTTATCGGTTGGTTATGTGACGGCGGGCGCACCGGCAACCGCCCTGCCCCCGTTTGCCGTGACGCACATCACAAAACCGCCCGGCGGCCGACCGGCCGGGGCGGAATTGGCAATCGGGTTCCCCCGGTTGCGACACTGGGTCTGACCACGATGTGAGGAGCACGGCCGGTGACCGACGGACCACTGATCGTCCAGTCCGACAAGACGCTGCTGCTGGAGGTCGACCACCCGCTCGCCGACGAGACGCGGACGGCGATCGCGCCGTTCGCGGAGTTGGAACGGGCGCCGGAGCACGTGCACACGTATCGGGTGACGCCGTTGGCGCTGTGGAACGCCCGTGCGGCGGGTCACGACGCGGAGCAGGTGGTGGACGCGCTGGTCCGGTACAGCCGTTACCCGGTGCCGCAGCCGCTGCTGGTCGACGTGGTGGACACGATGGCCCGGTTCGGCCGGCTGCAACTGGTGAACCACCCGGCGCACGGCCTGACCATGGTCTCGCTGGACCGCGCGGTGCTGGAAGAGGTGCTGCGCAACAAGAAGATCAACCCGATGCTGGGGGCGCGGGTCGGGGACGACACGGTGGTCGTGCACCCGAGCGAGCGCGGTCGGCTCAAGCAGGCGCTGCTCAAGGTGGGCTGGCCGGCCGAGGACCACGCCGGCTACGTCGACGGCGAGGCGCACCCGATCGCGCTGGCCGAGGACGGCTGGCAGCTGCGCGACTACCAACGCCTGGCGGCGCAGTCGTTCTGGGCCGGCGGCTCGGGCGTCGTCGTGCTGCCCTGTGGCGCAGGCAAGACACTGGTCGGCGCGGCGGCGATGGCCGAGGCCCAGGCGACGACGCTGATCCTCGTGACGAACACCGTGGCCGGCCGGCAGTGGAAGCGTGAGCTGATCGCCCGCACCTCGCTGACCGAGGACGAGATCGGCGAGTACTCGGGCGAGCGCAAGGAGATCCGCCCGGTCACCATCGCCACGTACCAGGTGATCACCCGCAAGACCAAGGGCGAGTACAAGCACCTCGAGCTGTTCGACTCCCGCGACTGGGGCCTGGTCATCTACGACGAGGTGCACCTGCTGCCGGCGCCGGTGTTCCGGATGACGGCCGACCTCCAGTCCCGTCGCCGTCTCGGGCTGACCGCCACCCTGGTCCGCGAGGACGGCCGCGAGGGCGACGTCTTCTCGCTGATCGGCCCCAAGCGTTATGACGTGCCGTGGCGGGACATCGAGGCCCAGGGCTGGATCGCGCCGGCCGACTGTGTCGAGGTGCGGGTGACGCTGACCGACAACGAGCGCCTCCAGTACGCGACGGCCGAGCCGGAGGAGCGGTACAAGCTCTGCTCCACCGCGCGTACGAAACTCCCGGTGGTGCAGGCGATCCTGGACAAGCACAAGGGTGAGCCGACGCTGGTCATCGGGGCCTACCTCGACCAGCTGGACGAGCTCGGCGCCGGCCTGAACGCCCCGGTGATCCAGGGCTCGACCAAGAACAAGGAGCGCGAGGAGCTGTTCGACGCGTTCCGGCGGGGCGAGCTGAAGACGCTGGTCGTGTCCAAGGTGGCCAACTTCTCCATCGACCTGCCCGAGGCGTCGATCGCCGTGCAGGTGTCGGGCACTTTCGGCTCACGGCAGGAGGAGGCGCAGCGGTTGGGCCGGCTGCTGCGGCCCAAGGGTGACGGCCGGCAGGCGCACTTCTACTCGATCGTCTCCCGGGACACGTTGGACGCCGACTACGCGGCGCACCGGCAGCGCTTCCTGGCCGAGCAGGGCTACGCCTACAAGATCGTCGACGCCGACGACCTCCTCGGCCCCGCCGTCCCCGAGGTCGGCTAGCCAGCTGTCAGGAAGGGCCCCTTACTGACGTTCATCCTCGTAATCATCTTGTGCCCTTCTCGGGCCGAGTATCACCCCGTTGGCCTAACGCGGGGTGGTGCTCGGCCCGGCGGGGTCGCTAGCGGCGCTGCCTGCCACTGATCCGCCGCTGGAGGTACCGGGTTGGCACAAGCTGTTCCGTGGCCGTCCAGCCCCATTGTTTCGACTCGGTGATCAACTGGAACGAGACGATGGCGATCTTGCTGCCGTAGTGCGACGGCAGGAGTCCGTGGACCAGGGCGGGTACGTCGTACTGGGCAGTCAGTCCGTCGGGGTCGGGGCGATAGCTGGCGTCAGGATCCTCCGGCAGGAACTGCCCGGTCTTCAGCCAGGCCGCCCTTGGCTGTTCGTACTTGGTCGCGAAGGATGGCCACTCGCCGGACGGATCATCGAACATGTGTGCGAGTCTCCGTCTCTGGCGGTCAAGATCGCAACTATCGGCGTCATCACGCCAGCCAGCCGGTACCGCCAGTTGGCCGGCGCCGAACCCTGGCGCTCACCCCAACCAAGGAGTCGACAACCGCCGACGCTCCGGCGTTGAGCAGGTCAGCGGACGGCGTCTTCCCGGTGCCCACGCCCAGGACGCGCACGCCAGCAGCGACCCCGGCGCGGATGTCGTTCGGGGTATCGCCGACGAGGAGGGTCTGGTCGTTGGTGAACGTCGACCCGAACCGGTCGGAAGCCCGCTCTTGGGCGATTGAGACCAACTGCGCGCGGTCTGAAGCGTCATCGCCGTAGGCCCCAGCGGCCAGGTCGAGAAAACCGTCCAGCCCGAAGACCTCCAACTTGATGCGGGCCACGCTGCGCAAGTTGCCGGTGAGCACGGTCTGGAGCACCGTCTCCTCGTCGGCAAGTTCTGCGAGGGTTTCCCTGGCCCCTGGAAGCACGCGGCCGACCTGCCCAAGCTCGTCTCGACGTGCCTCGTAGCCGTCGACTAACGCGTCTGCGAGACGCGCGACGAGTTCATTGGTCGGCTCCATACCGTTGACGGCCAGGCTCTCTCGCATGATGTCGAGTTCCGTGCGCCCGGAGATGTCGGCCCGCCTGGTAAGGCCCTTGCCCGTGACCTCTTGAAACGCGCGCTTGAAGATGTCGCCTCCGACGCCCCGCGTCTCGATCAAGGTGTGGTCGATGTCCCAAAGCACCAGCTGACGGAGTGGACTGGGCATCTCTCCGGGAAGGGACATGTCGATCAGTGTGCCATCGTTCCCTCAGCCCAGCCGTGGGCGTACGGTATTCCCTGGTCAACTGGGGTGACGAGGGATCAAGAACATGGACAACGAACTGGCTAGGCTGATCGGTGAGCGGATCCGCTTCGAGCGGGAGGCGAACCACCAGACGCAGGTCGTCGTTGCGGGACTCAGTGGCATCACTCCTGACTACCTGTACCAAATTGAGCGGGGCAAGAAGCTCCCGACCTTGCAGGTGTTGCTGGCCATCGCAAAGGCGCTCGGCAAGCCAGCGGGTGCGCTGCTCAACGAACAGGAGTCGCGTTCGTTGCCGCCGGTCCGTCCGGTCGAAGCTGCCAGGAACATCCATCGAGCCCTGACCCTGCCGTTGCCCGAGACGCGCCGCTTCGACACGTCGGCGGAACTTCGGAGCGAGGTTCACGCCGCTTGGGACAGTTGGCAGCACTCACACCAGCGGTACAGCAAGGTGAGTGGTGCGCTGCCACAACTCATCACGAACGCCGAGTTGCTACTTCGCGATGATGAAGACCAAGACATGGCGACGCTCGCCGCAATCGAGCTGTACAGCCTGGTGCGGACGGTTAGCAAGCGGCTCGGGCGAACAGACTCAGCGCTCCTCGCCGCCGACCGCGCGAAACAGGCGGCCTCGAAGCTCGGACGACCGTTGCCACGTGCTGCTTCCGCTTGGAATATGGCACACGTGCTCCTCGCCGAGAACGATGCGGAGGGGTCTGAAACTGTTGCGATTCAAGCACTTTCCAAACTTCAGGCTGACGACGCCGGAGCAACGTTGGACGGACTGGCTCTTCAGGGCGCGTTGCTGTCCGTGGCGGCGGTGGCCGGCGCTCGACTCGGCCAAGGCTGGACCGCCCGAGACCGTCTACGTGATGCCGACAAGTTGGCGAAGGTAACCGGGGAGCGCAACACGGCATGGACCGCGTTCGGGCCAACCAGCGTTGCGATAGGTGCGGTAAGTGTGGAGAACGAAACAGGAGAAGTGGCAGAAGCCCTTCGTCTGGCCGAACGGATCGTGCCGCCTGCAAGCCTGTCGATCGAACGCCGCGTTGCGTTCCTGCTAGAGCAGGCCAGGGGATACGAACTACGCCGTGACTACGGCAGCGCACTGGTGACGCTTCAGACCGCTGGCGATGAAGCCCCCGAGGACGTGTCGTACCGCCCGGCAGCGCAGCGCGTCTTGAGCACCATCGTCCACCGCGGGCGTTCCACGGTCGCTCAACAAGGTGTCGCCTTCGCTACGAAGTTTGGCATCGCTGTGTAAACCGTACTGGCCGTCTACCCAGACTGACAGTCCGGGTTACTCGCTAGTAACGACCCTAGCTTCGTCGCAGCAGTACCACTGACCAGCGACGATGCAAGGGGCGACGATGGCCGGCTTGATCAACCTCACCGGCGTCCTGTCGGCTGCGGTTGATCAATACTCCAATGCGGGCCGGGACGCTGTCTCCCTCGTTATAGGGGTTGGCCTCGCCGCGCCCGTCGTCTATGTCGCCGGCCTGGGCATCGTCGCGGTGATCAAGAAGCTCCGCGCAGTCAGCCCGCGCGTGGACGAACTGCTGGACGAGTCCGCCGAGCAGCCAGGGCAACAGCCTGCGCCCGAGCGGCCTGGGGCACGCCATGCCCGATGAGGCCGTGTCCCCGTTCATCACCGTCCTGGCCGTCGGTGCCGCGGGCGCGCTCTGCATCGGCCTGGCCGGCTTCGTGTGGGTCCGGGTGCACTGCCCGGCCGCGCACCGGCCCGGCGACAAGCGGGCATATGTGGCGCATTGCTGGCGCGTCCTGCGCCAGCAGCTCCGCCGCGCCCGCCAATACCTCCGGCCGCACGCTGCGCGTCTCGGTCGCGCGTGCGTCCGTTCCGGCCTGGTCGCCCAGCCGCCGCACGGCGTGGCGGCGGCGTGCTCTCCCGTACAGGGCGACCAGGCGCAAACCCCGGACGTCGTTGTGGCTCCCAAGCCCCCCGAGGGGTCGACGTCCGGTCAGTCCGCTGTGGCAGTTCCGAAACCTAGGACGGACGCCATCGTGGACGCCGCCCCGGCGCGTCGCTCGGCGCGTATGAAGCCGCGTACCTGTGCGCGCGCAGCTCACGGCCGGGGCGGCACCCAGACCACGCCGGGGGCGCACGTGATGACGGCGGACCCGTGCGCCCCCGGCGTACCAACGATTAAGGACTGACTGTGCTGCCCGAGTATCGATGGGCCACGTCAGTGGTCTTGGCCCCGGCGAACGAGGCCGCGAAGTCGCACGCCGTACGCATCGCAGGCGACGGCGAACTATCGGCCGACTTCTACGACTGCCTGTGCGGCCGGATTGTCTACGTCATGACCGACGGCGACGTTGGGCCGCAAGCCGAGCGGTGCCCTGACTGCGAACGTGCGGAGGCAGATCCCGCCGAGTACGCGCGAATGAACGGCGCGTTGCCGCAAGCCCTTCCTGTGCCGGCCAAGGACGACCTGCGGCCCCTGATCTACGTCCGCCTCAAGGCCGATCAGCTGGACGGCGAGGACGAGAGCCTGCGGACCATCCACACCGTCCCATTGACGCTGGAGTCGGCCTCGCCGTCGCGCATGGTGTCGCTGTGCGGGATTCCTTTTGCACCAGGCGAAATCGAACGAGTTACCACTATGGACGGTGCACCTTGTAGCGAGTGCTGGACCATGAACATCCTGGCCCGGGAACTAGCACAATCCACATGACTGGGGAGGAATCCTTTGGCGCGCATGGCAACAGCCACACAGGTGCAGGACAACGTCCCACACCTGCGCGAGTACGACATCAGCAGATACATGGACCGCCAGCCGTCGCAGGTCGTGACCTACATGTGCGAGGGCGGTCGCAGCGGCAAAGCGCACGAGTTCACCATTCGTCTGCACGACAACGTCGAAGTGGAGGTGCCGCTGGAGTGGCAGTGCGCCCAGCACAGCGTCACCGCCATCACCGCGCACCTGGCCGCCGTCATGGTCGACGACGTACACGACACAAAGGAGAAGCGCCGACCATCCCACTTGGACACCGTGCTGGAGCGGCGTAGCCCGGAGGAGCTGGAGGCCATGGTGAACGAGGCGCTGACCAAGCTGCGCTCTGACCGTGAGGGCGTCGGGGAGTACCTGAGGCGCAGCATGTCGACCAGGGATCCGGTGGAGGTCAAGGGAAACCTCAGCAACCGGCGGCGACGAGGCAGGCCGGTGGGCGTGCTGCCCAGCGTGTGAACGCCGCACCGGCCCCACAACCAGTCACGTCGACCGCAGGGACCCGCATGATCATCGACTGGACACCGTATGTCGAACCGACCGAGGGTGCAGCGATGCAGCACAGCCTCTTGTGTTCGATCCCAGCGTGGATATCAAGCGAGCTAAGCGATTCGTCATACCCGGAAGGGACTTACGATCTCTACACGATCTTGTGCAAGGTGGCCGACGGCGCAGTCGGCAGGGTTGACCTTGTCCAGATGGTCAACCTGTGGACGCGGCCAGACCACCTATCCGGCCCGCCGCCGGGGCTGAACACGGTAACTCACGTGCTGGCGTGCGCGAACGCCTTGGAGCGTGGCGGTTTCCTGCGCCGGACGAGGGACGGCAACAGCGATCGGTGGACCGTCCTTGAGGGCGGCGAGAAGCGGACGATCCCCGATAGCCAGAGGCGCGCGAAGTGAGCAGCGCCCCCGCGCTGCCGGTTACGCGCAACACCAACCCAACCAGCGAAAGGGCCACCGCCATGCCAACCCCACGCGAGTGGGATTCGCCCGAGTACCCCGCGTACATCCAAGAGCTTGAGGGGCGGCAGGCCGAAAACATGCGCAACCATCACAACGAGCTGGTTCAACGGCTCGCCGCCGAAGGCGGTGACGGGCTCGTTCCCATCAGCATCCTGGTGTGGGAGCCGGGCGATGCATACGGGGAATTTGGGGATGGTGCTCCGGTGTGCGACTCGCGCACATCACTGCCGCCGGAAGCAATCGCCAAGATCATGGACGTCTACTACGCCCAATGTGAGGAGCTCGCGGAGAAGCATCCACACCGCAAGCTAGGCGGACTATCCACGTAGGCCAGACAAGCCACCCAGACCGAAAGACAAGACTGTGACCTGGTGGAGAGAGGGCGACGTCGTCGCCAACAAGGGGGACACGTGCTCATGTTGCGGCAACGGCACACCCCACGACCCGAAGGCGTGCGGAGCGTGCAGTGGCGGGGTCTGCCAGATTTGCGACGGGACCGGGAAGCATCCGGAGACCGTCATCTTTCACGAGCGGTGAGCAGTGGCCAAGGACGGACCCGACTGTGACCACCCGGAGGACTGGCTAACCACCGCCTACGACCCGATGGACCGGAAGTGGATTCACTGCGACAAGTGCGACCACGACCTCCGACCGATCTACGAGTAGGACGATGCCGCCGCCCCCACGTTCCTTGTGGACGTGGGGGCGGCGTCGTGTGCACGCTGTTCGGACCGCTTACGATGCCCGTGCGTCGGTGACTGGGGGCAGCTGTGGCGAACGTGGGCGAGGTGCTGTTCGCGCTGGGCGAAGTGGCCGGTGCTGTCGAGCGCGCCGGCCGCGCCACCGGCGAGGCGGAGACGGCGTTCAGAAACGCCTACACGGGACTGACCGAAGCGACGGCCGGCAGCCACGACCAGGACGCCCGAGAAGCCACCGAGTACATGGCCATGGCCATCAGCAAGGCCGGCGAGGTGGACGACGCGCTGCACGCCATCCTCGGCAAGGTGAGCACCATCGTGGGGTCGCTGATCAACCCGGACGGCACCACCGTGCCGCCGGGCGCGCGGGCCGCACGCGCCCCGATCGAGGGCAGGGCACACCCGGCCAACTCCCCGGCGCCGCCCCGGAACAGCGTGATCATGGATGGGCTGCCCGGGTTGGCGCGCAGCTCACGGAATGGAAAGACGGCCGCCCCACCGAGGCGCTGGTGTTCGACGCGGCTGGGGCGGACTGGCAGGTCAACAGCGGCGTCGACCCGGCGCTAACTGCCGCCGCCAGGCAGGTGATCGAACGCATGATTGCCAACGGCGAGGTCGGCACGTCCGGGAACGCCGTCACCGACAGCGCGGAGCGTACGGCGATGCGGGACGCTGCCAGCCACGCGGAGACGAAGGCGGCGGTGTGGGCGGCGGCCAACGGCAAGAAGGACGTGGACGTGGTGACCAACAGGGACTTCGTCTGCGGCGACGACTACGCGCCGGGCAACCGACGGAAGCCGCCCGGGTGCGCACAGGCCGCCGCGGCTATCCTGCCCGCCGGGTACCGGATGCGGGTGTGGCGGCGTGGCGTGGCGAAACCGCTCGTGATCAGGGGCCGCGGGAAGAAGGGCTGAGGATGGCGGACATTGAGGTATTGCGAAACGTCGGGCGGCGTTACTACCGCAGCGGCGATTGGGTGCTCCATGATCCCAGCCCGGCCGAGGTCGCGGACTTGCTGACCGTGCTGTGCACGCCCGACGAGGACCCGGAGCGGTGGAACCACGGTGTCCTTGGACGGCCCGACGCCCCGGACGGGGTGGAGTTCATGGTGGCTCCGGCGACCGGCTACGTGGCCTTGTCGTGGACCGGCACGGCCGAACGCAGCCTGAACCCCCAGCCGTTCGAGGATGCGCCGCTGCTGGTGGACAACGGGGACAACGACCCGCCGATGTACTGGCCGCGGTCGTCCTACCTGCCGCCGGCCGAGGCCAAGCGCGCGATGGCCGAACACATTGTGACGGGCGCTCAGCCCACCAGCGTGCAGTGGCAGCCGTGGGGCTTCGAGGTGCGGCAGCTGCCGGACTGGTTGACGCCGGACATGCCGGAGTTCGCCGGCTTCCATCTGATCACCGACTGACACAGCTCGGCCAAGACCGTGTGTGTCAGATGACGTAGCACGCGGAGCGTCTCCTGCGACCATGTGGGCATGGCAGCATCCGACTCCACCAAGGACTCGTCAGCGGCGCCGGCGACGCAGAGTCGAAGTCATCTAGCGCCGATGCGGCGGGACCTCGTTCCGGTCTCGATCGGCGTCGCACTGCTCATCGCTATTGCGATTACCGGTGGACTGTGGTTGGAGCTAGACAACTTTGAGCACCTTACGGACGCAGAGCACGCTTCTGAGCGTTTCGATGCGGTAAAGATCGGTCTCACCGTAGCTGGCGGACTCGGCGCAATGTTCGCATTGTGGCTCGGTGTACGTCGCCAACGCGCAGCGGAGCGTGACTCTGAGGATCGCTATGCCGCCCAGGTGGCCACCGAGCGAGATGCGACAGAACGACGAATTACCGAATTGTACGGCCGCGCGGTCGAGCAACTAGGCTCAGACAAGGCCGCGGTGCGACTGGGCGGGCTATACGCGCTTGAGCGTCTCGGTGCAGACCACCGGCATCTACGACAGACGGTGGTAAACGTTATATGCGCATACCTTCGAATGCGTTACGAGCTGCCGGAGGCAGAGGGGTTTTCCAAGTCCGAATGGCGGGCAATTCAGGATAATTTCGATCAAGAACATCACGTGCGGCAGGCCGCCCAGCGAATACTATACGACCATGTACGGGCAAGTATGCACATCCTTAATCTTGACCGTGAACCGAACCCCAAGTACTGGGATTGGCTTGAGTTGGACCTGTCTGGAGCGACACTGATTGACTTCAACCTGCATAATGCCCGACTAAAGACCGTCAACTTCGACCGCGCAGTATTTAAAGGGCGGTCGACAGAGCTGCGCGGGGCTTGGATTGCAAATGAGGCAACCTTTGAGAAGGCGCAATTTCTAGCCCCAGTCTACCTGTACGGTGTTCAGTTTCGTGGCTACACAACGTTTGGCGGAGCCAGATTTGCGGACGTGGCGATATTCGAAGGTGCCACCTTTGGCTTGAACGCCAGATTTGATATGGCGACTTTCGAGAAGGATGTTTCTTTTGCTGAAATAACGGTTACCTTGGTCGCCGGCTTCGAAGGTGCCATATTTGCCGGAGCGAGCCTGTTTCGCAACGCCACGTTTGAGGGTCCCCCAAAATTTTATGCCGCAAAGTTTCGTGACATGCCAGACTTTAGTGACGCCAGAATTAGCATGCTCTTTCCGGGTGAAATATATTTGCCCGGCGGGTGGGCGCTGGAGGCGGCGACAACATCCGTGGAAGGTGAAGAAAAGCGAATTATTCGATTTGTTCGTAGTAAGGAGGTAGCTGAAGAGATTCAATCGACGGAGTCGCCAGAGCGGCAGCCGTAGGGCGAGCAGCCGTCGGCCGGGCCGTTCTCCTCCAGCTCGACATCGGCCAGGCTCAGCTGCCGCTCTTGCAACTCGGCGGCCGTGACCTTGTCGATAGGGGCCTCGTCCAGCGGCAGCAGCGACCGGTGGAGGTACGGCTGCTGGATGGGTCCGACGAACGTGCGTGCCCGTAGGGCGTGGTCGAAAGCGACGGCGTCGGCCCACTCGGCGGGGTGCTGGTCGCGCAGCTCGCGCCACGTCCGGTTGCCGTGGAACGGGCAGCCGATGCACGCCGACTTCGCCACCGTCCAGCCCTTGCTGGTCAGCCAGCGTTCGCAGTCCTGCCGGGACCAGCCCAGGTCCAGCAGCGGGTACCGGGACGTCAGGTAGGGCGTGCCGTGGTGGTTGCTGACCCGGCCGATCTCGTCGGTGCTGAAGCCGATCCACTGCACGGCGGTGCGCCCAGCGGGCGGGGACAGGATGGCCCCGGTGCGGGAGCGCTTCGCGCCCAGCAACAGCCGTATCTGGCGCTTGACCGGCTCGACCTTGTACCGCTCGGTGCACTGCCGGCGCAGCATCGCCGCGCGCCCGTCGCGGCCTTTGACGAAGGCCGGCAGCCGCAGGTACTTGGTCTCGTCCATCGTGTCGGCGCGCAGGTCGCCCCACGACACCCGGTACAGCGGGATGCCGGCGCGGTCCAGCGCGACGGCCAGGCGGTCGAGGTGCTCGTACACCGCGCGGGGTTCCCAGCGGGTGTCCGCGAAGATGGCGGCGTCGGGCTTGGGCAGCTGCCCCTCGCACGCCAGCAGCGCCAGGGCGGACGACTGCACGCCCGCGCCCAGCGACAGCACGGTGACATCAGGGTTGGTCATCGGCGCCGGCCTTACTTCGGCGGGGCCGCGAGCGGCCGGACCAGGGCGGTGCCGTCGGTGTCCTGCGGATCGGCCACGGGCGTCACCTGCGGTTCGGCGGTGCGCAGGATGTGGAGCTGCACGAGTACGGCCGTGGCGGGCGGGATGACGGTGAGCACCGCGGCGACCAGGTTGTTGATCGCGCTGGCCTGTTCGCTGTTGAGCACGCCGAAGGCCACCAGGCCGGCCAGCAGCGTGCCCACGGCGGTGATCAGGGTTCCGCCGGAGGTGATGGCGGCCAGGATCGGACGCGGGCGGGTAGCGCTGTCCATCGTGGACCCCCGTTCAGTAGTAGATGGGCTGGCCGGGGTAGATCCGGTCGGGGTTGGAGATGCCGTTGCGGGCGGCCAGCGCCGGGTAGCCGCCGGGGTAGCCCAGCCGCGCGGCGATTGCGCCCAGCGTGTCGCCGGACTGCACGACGTAGACCTGTTGCGGCGCAGCAGAAACCGTCGCTGTGGGGAGCTGGATCACCTGGCCGGGGTAGATCCGGTCGGGGTTGGAGATCCCGTTGAGCTGCACGAGGGTGGCCACCGATGTGCCGTGCGCCGCGGCGATGCCCGACAGCGTGTCCCCGGACACGACGGTGTAGGTGTCGGCGCTGGCTGCCGGTGCGGGTGCGGCGCCGGCCGTGCCGGGCCGGTGGATGACCTGCCCGACGTAGATCAGGTCGGCGTTGGGGATGGCGTTCGCGGTGGCCACCGCGGACACCGTGACGCCCCACGCCGAGGCGATGCGGGACAAGGTGTCCCCGGCCGCCACGGTCCAGGTGTCGGCGTCGGAGCGGTTCTGCGTCGGCGCGTCGACCGGCCCTTGAGGCGGGCTGGTGTTGCCGATGGTGATGGCCTGCAACGAGTACGCGCCCAGCGTCGCGTCCCGGTCGACGTTGCCGGGGATCCCGGACACGACCCCGGCCGAGGTGTGCTGGTGGACCGCGGCGTGGTCGTAGCTCCACGAGGTGTTGCCGGGGTCGCCGTTGTACTGGGCGATGTGCCCCAGGATGTTGCGGTTACCCCACGCCCCGGGGGCCAGGTAGTTGGTCCACCAGTTGACGTTGCCGTAGCAGTCGACCGGCTGCACGCCCAGCGCGTCGTAGAAGCGGGTCACCATGTCGTTGGCGTTGCCCTGCACGTCGGCGGCCTCCATGTCCGCCATCGGCATGAGCGCCCCGACGTTGAGGCAGCCGGCGTCCCCGGCGACCTGCCGGAACGCCTGGGCCTGCGCGACCGGGTCCCCGGCGCGCATGAAGTGGTAGGCCCCGACCACGATCCCGGCCGCGCGCAGCTGGGCGACCTTGGCGGCGAAGGACGGGTCCACCCATCCCACGCCCTCGGTCGCCTTGCACCAGGCATAGGTGATGTTGTTGGCGCGCACCGCGTTTGCGTCAGCGATGGCGTTATACATGCTGACGTCAATGCCGTAGTCCATGCGTTTTTCCTTACGCAGACTGGGTTGCGGGCGGAATGCCCGCGCCGGCCACCGCGTCCCAGACGCTGTTGACCGTGTACTGGAGGTCGTTGTCGGAGGAGTCGGCGGTGATCACCGGGTTGGCCGCGACGGGCCAGGCGAACGCGTCGGCGTAGTGGACGCGGTTCTGGAGAACGTTGGTCGCCAGGGCCTGCCGTAGCCGCTCGTACTCGGTGCCGGCGTTGGTGCCCTCGTTGCCGATGGCGACCGCGGCCGTGACCATGGCGGCCTCGATGCGGTTCAGGAAGTCGGGAAACCCAGCCAGGTAGGCAACCTGGGCAAGGGACGATGCCATGGTGAAGCTCCTTGGGGTGGTCAGGGTGAAGCACCGGCGGACGCCGGATGCGGTGTGGCTAGGCGGGCTTGCCGAGCACGAGCCACGCACCGGGGAAGGCCGTCAGGACAATCACGACGTCCCCGACGGTCGGGGTGTAGGACGTCAGCCGCGGCAGGGTCAGCGACGCGCCCTGCATGGTGACGATGACCTTCGTGCCGGACGTGCCGGACACGGTCGCGGTGGTCACCAGGTTGTCGCGCAGCGCGTTCAACCGGTCGTCCAACGCCTTGATCGGATCCATGTCATGACTCCGCGGGCAGGGTCATCACCCGGGTGGTGATCTGCTGCATGTCGGTGTGCCGCAACGGGATGGTGACCTGGTCGATGATGTGCGCCTCTACCGTGATGCCGTCGCGGACCAGCAGCACGTCCCCGGCGTCCAGGCCGGGGTTGGTGATCGTGGCCAGCGTGACGGTGGCCTGGATTCCCTTGGTGCGGGCCAGAAGCGCCGCCGCGGTGGTCTGGCACTGCGCCGTGGTCGTCAACAACGGGCTGGTGTAGAAGCGCGGTTTGCGGCCGAACGGCCCGCCGTACATGGTCGGCGAGTTCGGGTCCAGGTCCGAGACGCCGACCCACACCGGCGCGGTGCCGTCGGTGGTGGCCCCGCTGGCGACCACCCGGTTGTAGACCAGGTCGCGGGTCAGCGTCTCGTCCTTCTGCACCAGCACGCCGCCGCGGCCGGTGGCCACCGTCCACACCGACGGGTCGGTGAGCTGGGGTTGGTTGCGGATGACGAAGTTGCCCAGGGGGTCGGCGAAGACCTCCGCGCCGATCGAGTCGGCCAGCTTCTCCACGCCGTCGGCCCACTTGTCCCGCGCGATGTCCAGCGTGACCGCCACCTGGCTGGACCCGGTCCGGTCGGTGACGGTCACTGACGGCAACGTCAGCTGAATCAAACGGGTGATCTCGGAGACCGCCGTGGCGTTGGCGATGGTCTGCGCGGGCGAGTCCAGGCGGTCGTCCGCCACCCGGCTGGAGCGGTCGTTGAGGACCAGCGTCACCGCGCCCTGGCCGGAGGCCACCGGGCGGGTGCGGGAGGCGGAGTTGATGACGCCGCGGATCAGCGGCACCCACTCGATGCCGACGCCGGGCAACACCACGCCGTACTCAATGGCCAGCTCAGACCCCAACGGGCTCAAGATGTCCAGGGGGTTGGCGGGCCACAGCGCGGGGTCGGCGATGTCGACCGACGCCGTGCGGCGGACCTGCGAGGTGGACGCGACGGTGACCGACCCGCCGCTGATCGGCAGGTCGGTCAGCACCCCGAGCGCCGCGGTATAGGCGGTGCCGCGGACGGCGATTTGGTGGCTGCTGGTCAGGGTTTGCGCCGCAAGCGCGGTCAGTGGCCACATCAGACGATGACCGAGTTGGCCGCGGCGGGGCGGTCGACGACTTGGAACGGGGCCGTGATCGTGCGCGTCTGCTGCCAGGTGGCCAGCGGGCCGGGGTCCTCGGTGACGTCGGCGAACGCCAGCCACAGGCCGGCGCCGTAGCCGTAGGCGCTGGGCGTGCGCAGCAGCAGCGGCGACCCGTCGGCCAGTAGCGCCAGCAGTGCGTCCCGGGCGGCGAAGCTGGTCACCGACAACGACAAGGTGCCCGACGGGGCCACGCGCTTGGCGGCCGACACGACCACCGGGTTGGCGCGGCCCAGCACGCGGAACACGGCCTGGTCCAGGCCGCGGACCAGCGCCGGGGTGACGGTGGGCTGGCAGGCCAGCGGGGCGGCCGGGGTGGCGGGGTGCGTCAACCATGCGGTGTCCGTCGAGGCCAGTACGACCGGGGTGGCCTTGACCCGGCCGCCGGTGATCGCCGGGTTGTACACCTCGTAGGTGAGCGCGATGTCCAGCGGGGCCTCGCCGTCGGCGACGGTCAGCACGGGGGCGATGACGCTCGTGGACAGTGCCGTGGTGCCGGTCCACACGCCGCCGGTGGAGTCGCCGGCCACGTAGGACCCGTCGGTGGCCGCCTGCTCCAGCGTGACCCGGTCCACGTCCAGCGTGCCGCCGGCCGGCATCCCGGTGGCCGTGATCTTGAGGGCGGAGGTTGCGGCGGTGGCGGGCGGGGTGACGGTGACGACTTGCCGCGCCCACTGGGCGACCGACGGGTTGACGGCGTCGGCGGTCAGCGTGACCGACGTGGACGGCAGGCCGGTGCCGGTCGCGCTCGTCCACTGCACGGTGATGGTGAGCGCGGTCGGCCGGGCCGACAGCCGCAGGTCCACGCCGACGGTGACGACGACGCCGCCGGACAGCGCGCTGGGCAGCGTCACCTCGTCGGTGCCGGCCGCGGCGACGGTGGCGCGCAGGGCGTAGGCCCCAGCGGTCGGGTCACCGGTACGGCTGATCTGAGTCAGCGTCGGGTTTCCGGTGCCCGCGGCGCAGCCGTTGAGTCCGGCTTCGAACGAGGGGTTGGGGCTGTAGTTTCGGCGACTCGCTCCAGCGGTGAGCGGGTATGCGCCGCGCACCGGCGTGCGGGTGCCGTCGGGGGTGATCCGGACCAGCAGCACGTTGGGCGCGTCGGGCCACCAGGCGGTGACCGACACGGTGCCGCTGGCCGGCGCCGGCGCGACGACCACGCCCCCGCCCGGGTAGAGCCCCACGACGCCGCCGGCCGACCATCCCCAGTAGGACCAGGGGGCTACGGGGGTCTGCGCGGTGTAGGTGAACAGCGTGGTGCCGCCGGGGATCGGCGGGGCGGGCTGCTGCCCAGGCACGGCCAGGTTGGCGATGGTGCCGGCGACGGTCCCGACGCCGTAGGCCGAGTCGTCCCAGGCCATGATCAGTAGCCAATGGCGATGTAGCTGATGGACACGGTGGCGTTGGCCAGACGCACGGTGGACGCCTGAAACGACGTGATGCTGAACCCCGCCGCGTTCGACGCCCACGTCACGAACGGGCCTTCGGAGACGTAGGCGTTAGACAGGATCGTGACCGCAATCGTCGCGTTGGGAAACGGGGTCCGGTAGTTGACCGTGCTGTTGCCGTTGGCGTCGGACGGGCCGTTCCAGTAGCCGCCCCGGACCAGAATCACGGCGTTCGCGGGCGGGTAGGCGCTGCCACCATTGATGATCGGCCCGACGTCGGCCGGGTTGGCGATGCCCACCGACGGCTGCCAGCCGCCGACGGTGCGCTCGACAACCACGCTTTCGTCCCCCACCAGCGCCCGCATCCCCAGGTGCGGATCGGCCGGCAAGGTGGCGCGGGTCAGCGCCTGGAGACCGTCGCGTGTGGACGGTCCGGCAACCAGCTGCGTTCCGGAGGCCCACGCCTGCGCTGTCGTGCCCTCGCGACCCCGCACGACCGTGACCTGTTGGCTGGCCGCGGCGTGGCCGGTCACCCAGACCATCTCGTACGCGCCACGCGACGGGTCATGGATGACCAGCGGCAGGTACTGGGTCGCCGAGTAGCCGGTGCCCAGGGTGGCCAAGGCGGTGCTGGACACCGTCGTGTCGGACACGGCGACCGCGGTTCCCAGCGTGCCAAACGTGTAGTCGCGCGGCGCCCGCTGTTCGTACGTCATGGCTGATACCCCTTGCTAGCGGGTGCGGTGAGCGATTCCGGTGCCCAGCGCGTCTTGTGCGGCACCGACTTCGCCGCGCACGACGCCGAGGAACTGCCCGGAGTCCAGGTACAGGCGGCCGGTCAGGCTGGTGGTGCCCGAGGAGTTGGCCGCGGTGCGGACGCTGTCCCATTGGGACGCGGTCAGCACGGGTTCGGGCTGGCCGGTTCCGTTGTATGCCAAGGTGAATCCGGGCTGGAGCATCCCGCCGTTGTCGTAGCCGCCCGCCCGGTTCATCCCGGCCAGCGACCCGTAGGCGTGGATGGCGTAGTTCATGCCCGCGTAGATGTTGGCCAGCGGGTCGTAGAGGTTGTTGGGCAGCGCCGGGGAGCGGTAGGCGGCGAAGGTGGAGCCGATGACCTGCATGAGGCCCCGCGACGGGTCGCCACGCTGCGCGTTGATGTCGTAGTTGTTGATGGCGTTGGGGTTTCCGCCGGATTCCTGGTTCATCCGGCGCAGCACGGTGTCCAGCCAGGTGGCGGGCTGCCCGAGCATCGCCAGGGCCTGCAACACCAGCGGCGCCCACTGCTGCACGCCCGACCCGATCGGCCCCGCATACGGGGTGCCGCCCGAATCGGAGCTGGCAAACCAGGACTTGACCTTGTCGATGACGGCGCTGACCACCTTGCCGGGCGGGGACTTCGCCGCGTCCCGCCACGGGCTGTCCGTGCCCGGGGTGCGGTCGGCGTCGCCCAGCACGCTGGCGAACAGCTGCCGCACGCCGCCGGTGACGTCGCCAGCGATCGAGGCCAGCCACCCGAACGCCGAGGACACCGCGCCGGTCACGTCGTGCCAGACGCCGCCCAGGAAGTCGCCGATGCCGCCCGCGGCATGGACTTCGCCGCCGACCAGGCCGCCGGGCGGGCGGCCGGACATCGCGTTGAGCGCCAGAATGAAGTCCACGCCCAGCAGCCGCGTGGCCTCCGGGGTCAGCACGGACTCACCGGGCGACAGCCAGGCCGGCACGCTGTCCACGCCGGGCGCGTAGCCGGGCACGACACCGCCCCCGGCGAATTGGTACGTGTCCAGCTTGCCCAGCCCGAAAATGCCGGCAATGTAATTCCAGGTGGGCACGATGCCGTGGTTATAGACGGTGTCGATCACAAATTTGATCGGCGTCCGGCAGATATCCACCAGCTTGTCCCAGCACGTCTTGATGAAGCTGACGGCGGAATCGAAAGCGCGGCCCACGACGCCGACCGCGTCGCCGATCTTGGCGAACGCGGGCTGGAGCCAGTCCTCCCACAGCAGCCGGGCGGCCAGGCCCCAATCGGCCAGGTACGACTTGACGCCGTCCACCACGAATTTAATCGTGTGATCAACTAGCCAGTTGAAACCGTCCCCGATGGCCTGGAGGATCGGGCGGACGTGATTTGTCCACAGGTCGCCCATGGCGTCGCGCCACTGGTTGTATCCGGCGACCACGTCGTTGACCCGATCGGAGATCCAGCCTGCGACCACGCGGAAGCCGTCGCCGATGGCGTCCAGGACGGGCTTGAGGTAGCGCTCCCACAATTCGCGGTTGGCGGCCTGCCACATGCGGTAGCCGGCCACGACGTCGTCCACCCGCCGGCCGACCCAATCGGCCACCACGTGAAAGGCGTCGGAAATGGCGTCTAGCGCCGGCTTCACGTATTGCGTCCACAGTAGCTGAATGGCGATCTGCCAGATTTCCAGCTGCATTCGGATCTTGGCGACGATGGGCGCGATGACGTGATCGTGAATCCAGCCGAACAATGCGCCGATGGCGTCGAACGCCGGTTTGACGGCGTGCGTCCACAACGCCATCGTGGCGTCCTGCAGAAGGTGGAACGCAATGACGTACGGGGCCACGAGAATGGTGAACAGAATGGCCCCGATAACGCGGAACACCAGGCCGATGGCGTCGAACACCGGGACCAGGACGGTGCGCCACAGCCACACCGCGGCGGCGGCGACCAGCTGGAAGCCGGCGACCCACAGCCCGAGGTAGGCGCGCACGCCCGCAACGACCAGCTGGCCGCCGAACTGCACGAAGTCCCAGAACGGCACCAGGATGGTCCGCCAGACCCACACGGCGGCGTCGCCGACCGCGTGCAGGGCGACCACCACGCCGTCCTTGACCGCCACGGCCGCGGTGACCAGCGCCCCGAACACCGCCTGGACGCCAGCGCGGAACGTCTCGCTGTTGTTGTAGGCGTAGATCAGGCCGGCCACCAGGGCGGCCACGGCCAGGATGATGATGCCGATGGGGTTGGCGTCGAAGGCGATGGCCAGCGCCCGCCACGCGATGGTCACCCCGGTCACGGCGGAGCGCACGAGCAGGAAGCCCTTGGCCAGCAACGTCAACGTGGTGTCGAAGACCGCCCAGGTGGCGAACGCGGCGGCCACGGCGACCACCAGCGGCATCAGCGGGCGCAGCCAACCGGACACCCGCTCCAGCGCGGGGCCGACGACGTCGGCCAGCAGCGCGCCGGCCTGGCGCAGCGAGGACAGCAGCAGCCCGCCCAGCAGCTCGGCGAACGGCCGGGCGGCCGACCAGATGTTGCCGAACACCACGACGAGCTGCCCGCCGAAGCGGCCGAGGTCGGCGAAGGCCGGCGACAGGTAGGCGAACACCGGCGCCGCGGCCGTGCGCACGGCGGTGATGACCGCGGGCACCTGGCCCAGGCCGTCGGTGAGCAGTCCCAGCCCGGCCTTAATGGCGGGCATGGCCGGCTCGAACAGCTGGCCCAGCGCCCGGTTGGCGTTGTCGGTGAAGTTGGACCAGATGCCGGTCAGGGTCTGGGCCTGCGCCGACATCATGCCGGCGAACGCCTGCGTGGACCCTGCCGCCCCGGTCGTGCCCTTCTCGATGCCTTGCAGCAGAAGGGGAATCGCCTTGCCGGCGTCGACCAGGCCGCCGGGCTTGCTGATCATGTCCTGGAGGGCGCCGGTGGTGATGCCCATCTGGTTGGCCAGGATCCGCAGCGCCGGGATACCTGCCTCGGTCAACTGCAAGATCTCGTCGGACTGGATCTTGCCCTTGGCGGCCATCTGTCCGATGGCCAGCGTGACGCGGTCGATCATCCCGGCGTCGCCACCCAGACCGCTGACGGCGTCGCCGATGGCGGTCAGGGTGGGCAGCACATCCTTGGCCTGAAAGCCGAAGGCCAGCAGCTGCTGGGCGGCGGTGGTGACCTGGCCCAGCTCGAACGGCGTCTGGGCGGCGAAGGTGTTGAGCTGGTCCACCATCTGCGCGGCGGCCTGGCTGCCGTGCAACATCGTGGTGAACGCCACCAGGGACTGTTCCTCGGCGGCGTCGAAGGCAATGCCCATCTTGGCGGCCGCGACCCCGGCCAGCGTGAACGCGGTGCCCGCGGTCAACCCGTACTGCTGCAACGTGTCCCGCGCCGAGGTCAGCGGGGCCAGCGCGCCGGTGCGGATGGCGCTGCCGATGCGCGCGAACACGCTCTCGGTGGTCGACGCCGCGCCGGTCATCTCCACGCCCAGCTTGTCCACCGAGCTGCTGGCGCTGCCGATGGCGGACGTGGTCTGGCCGGCCTGGCGCAACAGGCGTTCGCTGAACGCCGCCGAGGTCACGCCGACGTCGTCGAAGCTCTTGTTGACCTGCTTGAGCAACGCGGTAGCACGGGTCGCGCCGTCGCCGATGCCCTCGGCGATTTTCTTGCCCGCGGTGTCGCCGGCCTTGGTCGCGCCGGCCACGATGCCGTCCGCCAGCTCGTCGCCGGCCTTGACGCCCGTGGCCTCGGCGACCGAGATCACTTGCTTGGCAACGACTTCGCCGAGGTTCTTGGACGATTCCGTGGTGGCGCTGACGATGCGTCCGCCCAGCGCCTCGCCCAGGGCGCTGCCGGCCTGCGTGATCTGCTGGGCGGCGTCGCGGACGATGGACTCGGCGACGCCGACGACGACCGGGACGACCTCAACGTAGAGGCTGCCGGCCTTCGACGACATCGCTTACGCCCCTGCTATGTAGTTGGGACATCACGTGATCATGTGCCGCGCGCTGCGCGTCGCGGCGGTCCTGCGCGGTGGTGACGCCGGGCCGCAGGATCGGCTCGGGCCGGTCCGGGTTCGCCTCGTGCGCCATCAGCCACTCGGCGCGCAGGAACCGCACGACGTCGACCAGGTCGGCCAGCAGCAGCGCCTCGGGCGTCCAGTCGTGCCCGATGACCGCGCGGGCCGTCGCCGACTCGGCGGGCAGGTTCTGCACCAACACCCGCAAGCGCCGCAACGACATCTCCCCGCGCCAGAACGCGTCCAGCTGGTCGGCGTCGCGCGGGTAGAACCGGGCGAGGTCGGCTTCTACGCGCTCGGGATGGTCGCCGAGGACATCGGCGACTGTGTAGGGCGGCCGTCCGGTAGCACCCCGGACATGTCACGCTGCATGAGCAACCAGGCCAGCATGACATCCGTGGACGCGTAGCCGGATTCCAGCAGCCGGGCGTGGTCGGCCTCGCCCACGATGGCCTTGGCCATGGCGATGGTGCCCGCGCCGGCCTGCCGCAGCTCGTCCAGCACGGCCTGGTGGTCGTCGCCCAGGAACAACGGGTGCGGCACGGTGACAACCGTCCCGTCGTCGCATTCCAGGTCCAGGCCGGGTTCCATCCCGGTGGCCTCGGACACCTGCTGGTGTAGTTCCTCGCGGCGCATCCTGCGCCGGTTCGGCTTGCTCACAACGGTTTTCCTCTCGGCGGGTCAGCCGGGCAGGGCGCGCACCGACCCGCCAGGGATGCGCGCCCCACCCAGGTAGGGAAGATCACGGGGTGGCGTATGCGCGCCATCCGGGGCCGTCGTGCCAGGTGGCGATGGCGAAGCCGGCGACCGAGTCCCAGTACGGGGTGAGCGTCATCGTGAACTGGTTCTCGGTCTTGGCCTGCCAGCTTTGCTTGTCTGGCTTGGTCATCAGGCACATCGGGTACAGCTTTGCCGCGTACTGCACGGAACCCCCGGAGCCGTCCACGCCGATGAACAGCGCGCTCCGGTAGATCAGGTTGGGCGTCTTGTCCTTGGTGATCTTGTATCCGGAAGTGCCCAGCGTCGGCGCGGTGGCCAGCGGCTTGTTGTAGTACAGGGCTTCCACGGCCGGGTCCGACTGGAGGCACACGATCTTGGCGGACTCGTTGTCCGCCGTGACGTCGGTGCGGCCGGGCAGCCGCAGTTGCCAGGCCATCGTGTCGGCGGTGGTGAACGTCGGCGTGAACTCCACGCCCGACTCATCGAGGTAGCCCAGGTCGGTCCAGCCGGTGCCCAGCGCGGTGGCGTCCAGGCCGCCGGTGGTGGCGTCGAAGGGGAAAAGGTGGCCAGGCTGGTGGCCGGGTCGTAGTCCTTGACGAAGACGCTGCCAAACAGCATCTTCCGGATCAGCTCGGGACGGCCGTCGAACAGCGAGTCCCACGTTGCAGTAGGCATGACGAGGATCTCCTTGGGACATCAGAACAGTGGGGCGCGCAGCGACAGCTCGTAGGTGGCTACGAACCGGTTCAGGCGGTCGTCGGCGTAGTCGACCCAACACGGCGCGGTCAGCGTCTCCACGGTGTCCACCAGCACGCCGCCGACCGCCTTGTGTCGCAACGCGAGCATCGCCGCGCGGACCTGTTCGGCGAGGTCGTGTGCGGCGCCGCGGCCGGGGGCCGACGGGTCGCGGGCGGTGAACGTGTCCACGTCCAGCTGCGCCACGTCGGTGATCCCGTCGTCCCCGCCACCGCCCGGGACGCGGTTGACCATCACCAGCGGCAGCACGTCGGCGAGGTTCGCGGGGGTGCGGGTGGTGACCCGGCCGATGTCCAACGCGGACAGGTACCGCACCACCACGGCTTCGACATCGGCGAACATCAGATGTCTTTCGCCATGTGGTCCAGCGTCCGGCCCAGCACACGGAGTTTGGGCATGTGCGCTGCGCCGTTTTCCACCCAGTACCGCTTGTAGTCGGTGCTGCCGACCCGCACGGACATGCGCGACGGGCTGACGTGGATCTCGGCGTACAGGCTGTCGCGGTACGCGCCGGAGTCCGGATCGGTGGCCGGGTCGCCCACGGGGGCGATGCTGCGCGCGTAAGCCAGCCCGGTGCGGGCGACCCGTTCCAGCACGGCCCGTAGCTCCGGGTTGGTCTTGAGGTACTCGCGCAGGCCGGCGCTGTCGGGCTTGAACTCGAACGCCACCGCTCAGCCCTCCACCTTGCGTAGGTAGCACTCCACGTGATGCGCGGCGCCGGCCAGGTCCGGCCAGTTCTCCGCGTCGCCGTCGACTTCCCAGGACTGCCCGGCGACCTCGACCGCGTCCACGGCGTCCAGGTCGGTGCCCGGCGGGGCGAACAGCCGATACCGGGTCACGACGCGGTCGGCGGTGCCCAGCTGCTCGGCGCTGGACACCGGCTGGAACGAACAGCCCTCCACCATGACGCGCTCGGTGGTGAACACGTCTTCGCCGTAGTCGTCGGTGCCGGCGCGCACGCGGCGGACCAGGGTGACGGTCTGGTTGCCCAGCGGCAGGGGCATCACGCCACCCCGGCGACCGAGTAGCGGTCCACGATGGCCTGCTCGACGTCGTCCAGGACGCCGCCTTCGCCGGCCGCCGACGGGGCGAACCGGACCTGTACGCCGCCGACGGTCTGCTGTTGCAAGTGGACAGGGTTGACCGCCAGGCGCGCGGCCAGGGACACGCACACCGTGGCCAGGTCGGACGGGATGGGGTCGTAGCCGTGGTCGTAGGTGACCCGGACAGAGCGGGGTGTGGTCGGCCACCAGTGCGACGGCACAGCGCGCACGGTCCCCGTGGCCGACCACACCCACCGGCCCGCGAACGGTGACCACATGCCGTTCACGAGCACGTCCACGGACGACACCGCCAGCACCGGCAGCTCCGGCAACAGCACCACCTGGCCCAGCGGGTCCAGCGTGACGGTGTCGTCCTCGACCAGGTGGAGCTGTTGGCGGGCAACGCCTCGGATGATGTCGGAGGCGTGCGCCAGCAGCATGGCCGCGCGGTCCAGGCTGAGGGTGGAGCCCAAGTAGGCCACCAGCGCCGACGGCTCCGCGAACGGCGTCTCCATCAGTCCTCGCTCTTGGTCTCCACCGTCACCGGCGACGCCTTCGGCTCACTGTCCGATGCGGACACGACCTTGGTCTCTGCCTTGTCCTGCGCCGACGTGCTGGCGGCGTAGCGGGTGGACTGGTAGACCGTGGGCGGGTGCTCGTCGGACGGCTTCGCCGGCTCGGTGGCGATCCGCTCGCCCATCACGACCACGCCAGGTTGACGATGCCGAACACCGCGGGGCGGTAGATGACCAGCGCCAGCCGCTCCTCAGCGCGGATGGTCACCCTGTTGTGTTCGAAGTCGTCGTTGTTGCTGTTCGACATCTCCGACACGATCCCCTGGCGGCGGAAGATCTGGCCGCCGGCCTTGAACGCGCCGACCACACAGGTGCCCTGCGCCAGGGTGGGGGTCAGGACAACTCGCTTACCCCACAGGGAATCCACGTTCGTGAACGATCCGACGCCGTACGCGCCCTGGAAGGGACCACCGGCGTAGTACTGGCCGTTGGCGTCCTTGCCCAGCTTGATGTGTTCCCAATCGAACGGGTTGATCAAGACAGTGTCGGGCTCCATGAACGCCTTCCACCGCACCGCCGTGATCTGGCTGAAGATGGTGTCCGCGGTGACGGCCACGTTGGTGGAACCGTTGGCGGACATGGCGGTCTGGAAGCCGGCCGCGTGCTGGAGCAGGCCGCGGATACCCGGGTAGCCGGTGCCGTTGATCAGCCCGTCCTGCTCCTTGAGCCGGATCCCCAGGTTCATCCGGGAGTCCAGGAAGGACTTGAACTGCTCGGCGTCCATCACCATCTCGTCGGTCATCCGCAGCAAATGGGCGATCTTGCCCACCTGCTCGAACAGCCGCTCCACGGCGTCGGACGAGGTCGGCTTCAGCTCGCCTTCGGCGACCGGTGCCGCGGCGTTGACGAACTCGGTCTCCTCAACCCAGGTGATGATCGGGCTGGACGTGCTGCCCTGCGCGAACAGGTCGGCGATGTTCAGTTCGGGGAACAGCAGCTCCACCATCTGCTGCTGGTAGTTCGGCAGGATCAGCGGCGCGGCGACCCCGTCGAGGAACCCGCCCGCTCCCACGGTCGTGCCCTCGTTGATCACCGGCGGCGGGGTCGGCGTGGACTTGACCTCCACGGTGGTGCCGAACCGCTTGCGGCCGCCGTCCGGGCTGACCGCGGCGGCCAGCTCGGCGTAGCCCTTGGACGCCACCAGCTGTTCGCCCAGCGACCGGCGCTGCGCCGGAATCAGCGGGTGGTCCTTGTCCTCGGCGGAGTCCCCGCCCTTGCACAGCAGCGCGGCCTTTTCGTAGACCTCGATGGTGTCGCTGTGCTTCTGCATCTCTTCGGACAGGGTGACCAGGGCGGACTTCTTGTCCGCCATCGCCATGTCCTTGTCATCCACGACATGCTTGGCCTTGAGCGCCAGTGCGCGCATGGCCGTACGTGCCTCCAGAACAGGAGACATGGTCCCTCCAGGTGCATGAGGGGGTTGATCAGGTGGCCATTCCCTGCAACCGCAGGGAAAGCGCCCGAACCTCGACCTCGTCGGCGGCGGCGGTGTCAGCGGCGGCGGCCGTAGCGGCGGCGGACTCCGTGGCGGCGGACGTGTCCTCGTCCGGGTCTTCGTCGTGCGTGGTGGCAGTCTCCTTGCCGTGCAAGGACTTGCCCGAGGGTGCGCACGAGGCACCCAAGTTTGCGGCGTGGTCGTGAATCGCCTGGATCGTCTCGGCGTCGGCGGTGTTGTTGCGCCGGCCTTCCTTGAGGGCCTTGGACGCCAACACCAGCGCGTCCCGGTTGGACGGCACGGCGACGAACGCGCCGTTGAGCAGCTCCCGGACCTCGCGGGTGCTGCCGTCGTCCTGCGGCACCTTGTCGGTCATGTAGGCAACCGACGTGGTGCGGATGTGGCCCTCGTTGACCAGCGTGCGCACCTCCTGCGCCCGCTTGAGGCTGCTGTAGGTGCCGCGCACGTGCAGGGTTCCGTCATCCTCCAGCGACGGCACGCCGGACCCGACGGTGGTGGCCACGCTCATGCCGTGGTCGGTGTCGAACGTGACGTGGTCGGGCAACGGCTGCTTCCAGTCCTCCGGCAGCAGCGTCTCCCCGTCACGGTCCTTGGTCGGCGCGGACAGCACGACGTGGAACGACCCGGAGGGCTGTTCGGCGTCGTCGTCGCCCGGCGTGATGGTGGCAATGGCCTTGACCAGTACGCCCATGGTTCATCCCCTGAAACTGAGTGTGCAGGTGCACCCGGCGACCTCGTCAGCGCCGCCCGCGGGGTCGCCGGGGCCGTCCATGCCGTTGCTGAACGGCTTGCCCAGCGGCACGGTCTGGCCGTGCATGGCGGCGTGCGACGGGCGCGGCCGGGCGCTGGTGACCGTCCAGGTCTTCGTGATCGCGCCGGCCTGGCGGGCGGCGACCTGTTCGGCCAGGCCACCGACGACGCCCACGCGGGACTGCGAGATCTGGTCCAGGCGACCGCCCATGCCCTCGTCGAAGTAGCGGGCGACGGCGGCGGCCGGGTCGTCGGCGTCGTCGACCAGCGCCACCAGCTCGTCCACCGTGGCGGCGTTGATCCGCCCCGCGGATTCCGTCGCGTTCGCGCTCACCCAGTCCCGGATCACGCCGTCGTCGTAGGACCCGCCCAGGGTGTCGGCGACCTGGTCGCCCAACGTCTTGCTGGTGGCCAGCGACAGCGCCAACAGCACCTCGGCCAGCTCCGCGTTGGTGTCGTCGTCGGCCAGGCCGCCGAAGTCGGCGGACCCGGACGACACGGCGGTGTGCGCGAGGACAGCCTGGGCGGCGATGTACGCGCCGAGCTGGCGGCGGTGTTCGTCCACCAGGGCCTGCCGGGCGGGGCCGGCGCCGGCCGCCTTGACGCGGCCCAGCCGACCCATCAGCGCCCGGTAGGCGCGGTTGCCGCCGGCCGGCTTCGGTGCGGCGGCCGGCAGCTCCGGCGCCGGCTTCCCGGCGTCGATGGTTGGCGGGGTGGGCTTGTTGCTGCCCAGTTCCACCAGCGCGGCGTTGGCGTACAGCCGGTCGGCGACCGGCCCGGCGTCGGCCAGGTCGAACATCGGCCGCGCCTCCGACGGCATCATGACGCCGCTGGTGACCAGCTGCTGCACGGCGGTCGCGCGGGTCTCGAAGTCCCCGCGCAGCACCTCGTCCAAGCTGAAGCTGGCCGCCTTGCCGGGGCCGAACTCCGCGCGGACGTAGAAGTCCACAACGGATTCCAGGTCCTCCAACCTGGGGGCCATGCTGTCCCGGTACACGCTGCGCATCTGCTCGGAGATGTTGGAGAACGTGGCGTGGTCCAGGATGTGCAACGCGGGCGGGGAAGTCGAAGACGCCGCACACTTCCTCCCGGTTCAACCGCCGGGATTCGATGTACTGCATCTCCTCGGCCGAAAGCTGAACGATGGTGGGCGTGACGCCCTCCTCCAGCACGGCCGTGCCGCCCGCGTTGTCCACCCCTCCCTGCGCCGCGTCCCACGCGGCTTTCAGGTTGGTCCGCCCGTCCGGCGACAGCTTGCGGTCGGTGGACAGGATCACCGACGGCCGCCCCGAGCGACGCCACCAGGCCGCGGTTGCCCGCCGGGCGGCGTCTTCGTTGAGCAGCGTGGACCGCAACGGCTCCAGGCACGACAGCCCGCGCATGACGTTGTCTGGGTTCCACCGGCGGAACGGCACCACGTCGGCGGCCGGCGCGCGCAGAATCCCTGTGGAGGCAATGCCGAGGGTGAACACGTACCACTCGTCGCCGGCCTGGTCGCGCTCGATGGCCGTGCGGGTCGGGTGCATCGGCAGCAGCCCGCGCACGATGCCGTTGCGGTCGCGGACCTTCAGTAGGTAGGTCTCCCCGTACAGCTCGTAGGTGCAGGCGATCCACCGCCAGAACGCGAACGGGGCCATGGTCGGGCACGGGCTGGCGATCAGCCGCGCGAAGTCGGACGTGGTGTCCGGGACCTTGCCGGTGGCCGGGGTGGTGTCCCAGGTGCGCAGGGTCAGCCGGGCGGTCAGCTTGCCGACCTTGTCGACCACCGCGGCCACCCACGGCTGCGCCCGGTACAGCGCGCTGTAGGTGGCGTGCAGGCGCTCCAGCGTCAACCCGTCGGTGGCGTACCAATAGCCGGTCGACATGATCGGCGTCGTTTCGGCCAGCGCTTGCGGCGCGAACTGGACGACGTCGCCGTTGGACAGTCGCATCAGCCACCGTCCTGGAGGTAGGCGATGCGGGCGCGGTCCACGAACACCGTGCCGTCGGCCGGCAGGGTTCCGTGTGCCTGCACCAACTTCACGTCGGTGAACATCGCCGTGCGGTCGTCCACGTCGACCAACAGGCCGCTGAAGCTGCCGCCGTCGCGCAGGAAGACCAGGAACCGCGCGCGCAGGGCGGCCCGCATGAGCCGATCCCGCTGTGACCACACGGCACAACCCCTGTTCTGTTTTCCTTACAGGACAAGCAAATCTGCGCTGTCGTACATGCTGTGCGCGTCACCAGCGGCACGGGTGGCCTGGTCCAACGCCATGATCGCGGCAACCACGCCGTCGATCTTGTCGCCTGAGGTTTTCTTGCTGGGCTTGACGTTGCCGGCCGCGTCCATCTCCACGCCCAGGTTGTCCACCTGCCAGCGGATCGCGCCGTTGCCGCCGTGCCGGAACCGCGGCCGGTCGGCCGACCCGTCC